>CAYMIU010000066.1:0-16890 GCA_964390515.1 uncultured Stakelama sp. | reverse complement strand
GAAGGGGGTCCCTTTTGCACGCCGATAGGGGGTCCTTTTTGGACGCCGATTGACATCAATGGAGGAAATCATGAATGTGAGTCGCCAGGCTGCGATCGTTCTGGAGCCGGCCGCCCAAGAGTTCGTTGCTGCGACTGCCCAACCACCGTTCCTGTTTAACCTGGGCCCGGAGGCCGGCCGCAGGACTGTAAATCAGATCCAGTCGGGCGAGGGCGTGGACAAACCCGAGGTTGACGAGGAGTGGGTTACAATCCCGGGGGGCCCGACAGGCGAAGTCAAGGCTCGCATCGTCAAGGCCCAGGGTGCCAGGCAGAACCTTCCTGTAGTCCTCTACATTCATGGCGCCGGGTGGGTCTTTGGCAACGCAGGAACTCACGATCGCCTCGTGCGCGAACTTGCCGTCGGCGCGGGTGCAGCGGTGGTCTTCCCGGAGTACGACCTTTCGCCGGAGGTCCGTTATCCGGTGGCAATCGAGCAAGTCTGGACCGTTGCGCGATGGGTTGCAAACGAAGGCGTCAGCAAAGGTCTCGACAGCAGCCGCATCGCCGTCGCGGGTGACTCGGTCGGCGGCAATATGAGTGCCGCGCTGACGCTCATGGCAAAGGAGCGCGGAGGGCTTGATCTCCGCCAGCAGGTACTGTTCTACCCAGTGACAGACGCTGCGTTCGACACAGATTCCTACCACCAGTTTTCAACCGGCTATTACCTTCGCCGAGACGCCATGCAGTGGTTCTGGGACCAGTACACGACCGACGAGGCGGAACGCGCAGAGGCGACTGCGTCGCCGCTGCGTGCGTCGCTGGATCAGTTGGCTGGATTGCCGCCCGCGCTGGTCATCACGGCCGAGGCCGACGTTCTTCGGGATGAGGGCGAAGCGTACGCGGCCAAGCTGCGCCAAGCGGGTGTGCCGGTCGTAGAAGTGCGTTTCGGAGGCATCATCCATGACTTCGTGCTGTTGGACGCATTGCGGAACACGTACGCGACCCAGGCCGCGATCCGCATGGCGATCGAGACGCTCAAGGCCGCCTTGGCCTGAGTTGGACTGTGAAAGGGCCGGTCAGAATCTTCATATCCCACAGGCGAATGCAGCACGTTCAGGAGTGGTGATGAATTGGCCAAAGCCGGTCCGTCCGGATTCAGGATGCCATTCCGGGCATCTGATTTCTTGACAGATTTATGCTTGGCGGTGACGGGCTGAGGCACGCACCTCTGGCGGGGCATCGTTGCCCCGCCGGAGGTGCGCCCGTCTGGGCGCCGCGCCCGCTCCTCCAAGTCACCAATCAACCGCGGGCGGGGTTCGTCCGCTGCCAGTGATCGTGCAGGGCGGCAATGTTCCCGCTGGTAAGGATCGGCATGGCGTCCTGCAGCGCCTCATCGTTCCAGTCCCACCAGCGAAGCTCCAGCAGCCGCGCGATGTCCGCGTCGGCGAACCGCTTGCGTAGCATCCGCGCGGGATTGCCACCGACGATCGCATAGGGCTCGACGTGCTTGGTGACGAGGCTGCGGGTGCCAATGATCGCGCCGTCGCCGATGTGCACGCCGGGCATGATCACGGCCTCCGATCCGATCCACACGTCATTGCCGATGATCGTGTCGCCCGCGGGCTGAAAGCCGTTTGCCGCCCCGGCGAAGCACGGCACGTCCGGCATCCAGAAGAACGGAAAGGTGCTGATCCAGTCGCTGCGATGGCCCTGGTTTCCGGCCATGATGAAGGCGGCGCCCGAGCCGATCGAGCAGAAGGAACCGATGATCAGCCGGTCCACGCCCTCGTCGGGCAGAAGGTACCGCGCGCAATCATCGAAGTCGTGGCCGTGATAATAGCCGGAATAATAGCTGTACCGTCCCACCATGATATTGGGATTGGTGACCAGCCGGTCGAGCGTGATGCCCTTGAACGGGCTTTCGAAAACATTGTGCATCATGAAGATCCGTGTCTGCGCACCGAGCATGCAGCCATTGTTCGGCTGTGCAGGTGGCGAGCAAGTACCCGCAGGACATCCAGCGATGCCTGCGCCCCGGCTTCCCTCGTCGCACACGAGGAAGCGCGATTCAGATGGTACTCGGCGTGATCTTCATCGGCGCATCATGCGCCATGCCGCCCGGGATGCCAAGCGCGGCCGCCCGAAAGCCCGGGTCGCACCGCGCGCGGCTTACTCGCCCAGCATCTTGTCGATCGCGGCCGCCGTCACCGGATGATAGGTCAGCCGCGCCTTGGCATAGATGCGCCGTGCGATCGGCATGCCCCAGTCGCCCTGCGCCTTCAGCCCCTGGTACAGCGGCCGCACCAGCAACGTGCGCCCGACGCTGGTGAGGAACTGCTCGATCGAGGGCACCGCCGGCTCGTATCGATTGGCGATGGCCAGCTCGAGCCAGGCCGAACGGATATAGCCGTTGGTCTGCTGCGAGAGGTGGAAGGTTCGGTCGAGATCGGCGAGCCGTTCGGCGGGCAGCGTGCGCGGCAGGCGCGCGATGAAGCGCTGCCACAGCTGCGTCGACCAGCCCTTGGTGTCGATCGCCGAAGCCGGTCGCCCGGCCGCGAAGGCCGCCGCATCCCGTTCCACTGCCGCGAGCGCGGGCGATTGCACGTGCACGGCATTGTCCGGCAGGCCCGGCTCGTACGCCCAGCGATCGAGTTGCAGCTTTGCCTCGAGCGCCTTGTCACCGCGGATCAGATTGGCACGCAGATCAGCGAGGAAGCCCGCCGTCGTCTGCGGCTGGAAGGCATGGCGATCGAAATAGGAGCGCAGATACGCGTCCCACCGCTCGCGGCCGACCGTCTCCTCGATCGTGCGCAGGAAGATCGCACCCTTGGTATAGTCGACCTGCCCGCCTTCGGGATCGCCGTGCAGCCGCGTACCGGGCGCCGGGCGTCCCCCAGCGGCGCGGAAGTTCGTCTCCAGCTCGTCCCACGCCAGATCCGCTTCCACGTCGGCGCGCTCCTTGCCGTAGAGCCGCTCCATGATCCGGTTCTCGAAATAGCTGGTGAAGCCTTCGTTCAGCCAGCTATCCGACCAGGTGGCGTTGGTGACGAGGTTGCCGGACCAGCTGTGCGCCAGTTCGTGCGCCACCAGGCCGACATTGGCGCGATCGCCGGTCAGGAAAGTGGGCGTGAGAAAAGTCAGCGTCGGGTTCTCCATCCCCCCGAACGGGAAGGACGGCGGCAGAACGAGGAGGTCGTAGCGGCCCCAGCGATAGGCGCCGTAGAGGCCCTCCGCCGCCTCCACCATCTTCTCGGTATCGGCGAGTTCATAGGCCGAGCGATCGAGCATCGATGGCTCGGTCCAGACGCCGGTGCGCTTGCCCAGCGGCTTGAAGGCAAGATCCCCCACCGCCAGTGCTATGAGATACGGCGGGACCGGCTTGTCCATGGCGAAGCGGTACGTGCGCTGGCCGTTGGGGCCGGGCTCGCCAGCGGGCGTCAGCCGCTCGCCGCTCATCACCGCGACAAGGTCCGCCGGCACGGTGATCTTCGCCGTCCACGTCTGGCGGATGCCGGGGCTGTCCTGCGTCGGAATCCAGCTGCGGTTGTTGATCGCCTGGCCCTGGCTGAAGAGGTACGGCTTCTTCTTGCCGGCGGTCAGCTGCGGCGGCAGCCATTGCAGCGCGCGGGCATTGCGCGCCGCTTGATAGGCGATCACGATCTTCTTGGCGCCGTTCAGCTGAATGGTGAGCGGTGCGCCCTTATATTCCTCGCTCGCGCCGACCTTCCAGGCCAGCGCACGGCCCTTCCCATCCGTGACCGAGCGGATGGTGAGTCCATCGGTGTCGAGCACGATCTCCTTCGCGCCCGGCGCGGTGAGCACGTCGAGGGTGGCGGTGCCGGCCATCGTCTTGGTGGTGAAATCGGCGCTGAGGTCCAGATCGACGTGCGTGACGCGCGCAATCTCGGGGCGCGCGTAGGAGAGCACGTCCTTGGCGTCGGGCGTCGTCAGGATCGGGGACGCAGCCGGCTGGTTCGGGGCGGCCGAGGCGATGGCGGGCGGCACGAGCAGGGCGGCGAGGATCGCGGGGGCAAGTCTCTTCATGCCCGCCCACGTGCCCGATGCCGGCGGCTGCGTCGAGTTGCCTTGGGTCGCGATAAGGCGTGCGAGGGCGCGGCCGCGGCCGCCGGTCGTGGCGGTCTCGGTCACCGGAGACGCCTGGATGAGACCGCCTGCGGACGTCTTTGCCGGCTCGCCCCGGCGTTGCTGCATCGTCGCTTCCGGACTCGCAAACGTACGTCGGCCGTGTCGGAACATACCATGTACATACCTGGACAAGTGGCGTATAGGTCCGGGGAGAACCGTGCATTTACAGAATCAAGATATTGCGGTCGGCAATCCAGATCCGGCGCAACATCTCGATTTTATCCACAGAAAAAAGTGGGTGCTTTCCATCGCAATCGGGGTGGCAAATCGCGCCCACTCTGGATACGATGCTGGCACGGGGTTGGCCGGCCGGTTTGCCGGATTTCGGGGCGGCACCAGCGCTCGAATCGACGAGCCAGGAGCCAAAAGCGAGTCACGAACGATGCGCCATGGATATTCGATATATGGCTGCCGCGGCGTGGTGTCGCTTCGCCTCGTTCAGACGCGCTTGAGCGGTGATGCCCGGGTCAACCATGGCGTTGCGCGCCGTGCGTCGGCGCGACGCTGAGGCACGCGGCGTGCGACTCGACCGACAGGACGAACGTGGCGACCGGGGCGCACCGTCGCACGCCCCGGCCGGATCGCGGATGAGCTCAGAGCGGCTCGCCGCCCTCTTCTTCCTCGAAGGTGATCGCGACGTCGGCGTTGGCGGAGAGCCGGACCTTGTCACCCTCGACCTCGGCGACCAGGCCGATCGGCAGGTAGTGATGATGGTCGCTATGCCCGGGCGCGCCCTCGATCTGGGCACCGGAATCCTTCTTCGTCAGCTTGATCCGGTCCCCCTCGACCTTGTCGACAGTGCCGACATGGACGCCGTCGGCACCGATGACTTCCATATGCTCCTTGATGTTGCTGTGGTCGGCCATGCGAAGTCTCCTCGTTGGTTCGGCAACAGAACGACACATGCCACGATTGGATGCGTGGGAGGCATGGGATGAGCGACGCCTTGCCCCCGGTCGGGCCGGTCCTGTCGAAGCACGTCCGACAAGCGATGGCGTCAGTGGTGCGCCTTTCGACACGTTCAGGGCGAACGGCCCTGGTAGCAGCCCTGCCCCTCCTCCTCGCCGCCTGCGCGAGGCAGGTGCCCTCCGCCGTCACCCACACGCCTGACACACCCGGTTTCCTGCTGGGGCTGTGGCACAGCTTCATCTTCCCGGCTGCCTGGGTGCTCAGCCTGTTCATGGCGGATGTCGCCATCTATGCCGTGCCCAACAACGGCGGCTGGTACGATTTCGGCTATTTTGTCGGCATCGTCTTCCTCGGCGTCGGCGCGCGCAGCACGCGGACCGTCTATGTCACGCGTCGGGTGCGGCGATGAACTGGCAGGTCGTCATCATGTATGCCGTCGCGCTGGTGTTCGCGCTGGCCGGCATCGGCCTGCTCGTCGCGCTCGCCCGGCCGCGCAGCGAGGGCCAGGTCTATGCCTTCCGCATGATCGGCATCATGGCCATCGCCGGCGGCGCCGTCCTCGCGATGAGCGCAACCGCCATGTGGCAGTGGAGCATGGAAGGGTGAGACCCCATCTATATGCCACGCGCCGCTTCTATTTGAATTTCGCCCATTTTCGTCCGGAGTAACCCATGTCCCTCCTTCAAGCCTCCAAGCAGTACAAGCCGTTCGAATACCCCTGGGCGTTCGAATATTGGAAGCGCCAGCAGCAGCTCCACTGGCTGCCCGAGGAAGTGCCGCTGGGCGAGGATTGCCGTGACTGGGCGCAGAAGCTCACCGATCACGAGCGTAACCTGCTGACGCAGATCTTCCGCTTCTTCACCCAGGCGGACGTCGAGGTGCAGGATTGCTACCACGAAAAGTACGGCCGCGTGTTCAAGCCGACCGAGGTCAAGATGATGCTGACCGCGTTCAGCAACATGGAGACGGTGCACATCGCCGCCTACAGCCACCTGCTCGACACGATCGGCATGCCGGAAAGCGAATATGGCGCCTTCCTCGAATATGCCGAGCTGAAGGACAAGCACGACTATCTGCAGCAGTTCGGCGTCGATAACGACGAGGATATTGCGCGCACGCTGGCGATGTTCGGCGGCTTCACCGAAGGCGTGCAGCTGTTCGCCAGTTTCGCGATGCTGATGAACTTCCCGCGCTTCAACAAGATGAAGGGCATGGGCCAGATCGTCAGCTGGTCGGTGCGTGACGAAAGCCTCCACTGCGAAGGCATTATCAAGCTGTTCCACGCCTTCGTGAAGGAGCGCAACTGCCTGACCAAGGCAGTGAAGGACGATATCGCCGATCAGTGCCAGACGACGATCCGGCTGGAGGATGCGTTCATCGATCTCGCGTTCGAGATGGGCCCGGTGAACGGCATGACGCCAAAGGACATCAAGAAGTACATCCGCTACATCGCCGACTGGCGGCTGGGCCAGCTGGGGCTGAAGCCGATCTACATGATCGACGAGCATCCCATTCCGTGGCTCACCCCGCTGCTGAACGGCGTGGAGCATGCGAACTTCTTCGAAACCCGCGCGACGGAATATTCCAAGGCCGCCACCAAGGGCCAGTGGAACGACGTGTGGGACGCGTTCGACAAGCGCAAGAAGGCCAAGAGTGCGCCCGCGGCCAACGAGGACCCGGGCGAGGAAGGCGATATGTTTTCACGCGCCGGCGTCGCCGCGGAATAATCCGGCCGAGTTGGCTTTACCGTCATCCCCGTAGCTTGGCCGCGGGGATGACGGATTTCCGCGGCGCCGCGAATGCCGTAGGGCGCGGCCATTCCATGCTGATCGCCCTCCCACTCCCCCGATGATCCGCCGCCTCGTCCTCACCGACGTGCGCAGCCATGCGGACTTGGCGCTGACGCCGGGCGCGGGCTTCGTCATCCTCACCGGGCCCAATGGCGCGGGCAAGACGAACGTGCTGGAGGCGGTGTCCCTCCTCGCCCCCGGCCGCGGGCTGCGGCGCGCGGCGCTCGGCGAGGTCGCGCGGCGTGATGGCCCCGGCGGCCTCGGCATCGCGGCGACGCTGGCCGACACGACCGAGATCGCGACCGGTACGCTCGCAAGCGCGCCCGAGCGGCGCGTGGTGCGGGTGAACGGCGCCACCGCCGCGGCCAATACGCTGGCCGAATGGCTCTCCGTCCTGTGGCTGACCCCGGCGATGGACCGGCTGTTCGTCGAGCCGGCCAGCGAGCGGCGCCGCTTCCTCGATCGCCTCACCCTCGCCCTCTCGCCCGGCCATGCGCAGGAGACGACGCGCTACGAAGCGGCGATGCGGGCGCGCAACAAGCTGCTGGCCGAACCGGTGCACGATCGCGAGTGGCTGTCGGCGCTCGAGATCCAGATGGCGCAGCATGGCGCCGCGATCGACGTTGCACGGCGCGAGACCGTCGCCGCCGTGGCGGAACGGCTCCACGCGCTGCGCACCGGCCGTGCGCGTGACGCAGCGGCCGGCCGCACGCTCGCCGGCCCGCATCGCGCCGACCTCACTGTCCGCCACCTCGACAAGGACATTCCCGCCGCCCAGGCCTCGACCGGCGAGCAGAAGGCGCTGCTGCTCGGCATCGTCCTGGCTCACGCGGCCTTGGTCGGAGACCGCCGCGCCCAGCCGCCGATCCTGCTGCTCGACGAGGTTGCAGCCCACCTCGATCCCGATCGCCGCGCCGCCTTGTTCGATCGGCTCGCCGGCCAGGCGCAGGTGTGGATGACCGGCACGGAACCCGCGCTGTTCGCCGCGATCGACCAGAGCGCGACCCGCATCGCGCTCGGCTGAGCGCGCTTCCTTCAGCGGACACGCATCGCCGCTGGACGCCAGCCGCCACTCCGGTACCATCACGCCATGGAGAGCGCTTCAACCGGACCGGCAAGAGCCGGCGAGTGGCGCCGCGGATGGCCGGTGGTCGTGGCGGCGATGACGGGGATCGGCTTCGGGCCGGGCCTGTTCCAGAACCTGTCGAGCCTGTTTGTCGTCGGGCCCGTCGCCGAGTTCGGCTGGAGCCGCGGGGATATCGCGACTGCGGCTGGCCTCGGCCTGCTCGGCGGGCTCGCCGTCCCGTTCCTCGGCCGCCTCGTCGACCGGGTGGGTGCGCGGGCGATGATCGTCGCCGCGATGCTGCTGCTGGCGGGCGTCTATGCCGGCATGGCGGCCATGACCGGCCCCTTGTGGCAATATCAGGCGCTGATCTTCGGCCTCGCGCTCGCCGTGCCCGGCACCAGCGCGATCGTCTATGGCAAGCTGATCGCGCAGCGGTTCGAGGCGCATCGCGGCATGGCGCTTGGCGTCGCGACCTCCGGCATCTCGATCACCTCACTGGCCCTCGCGCCGCTGATCGGCTTGCTGATCGAGGCTTACGGCTGGCGCATCGGCGTGTTGACGGTCGGGGTGATCGTGGGCGCGCTGGCGCTTCCCGCCGTGCTCCTGCTGCTGCGCGGCACGCCCAGCGGCGCGACGCCGACCGACCCGCACCAGCGCGGCGCCACCGTCCCCATCGAGGGCATGACCGGCGCCGAGACGCGGCGTGACAGCCGTTACTGGCGGCTCGGGCTGTCGGCCGCGCTGATCAACGTCGCCAGCGTCGGCCTCGTCACCTCGCTCGTGCCGCTCGGCATCGATCGCGGGCTGAGCGCGGCGGAGGCAGCGCTGCTCGTCACCAGCTTCGCCGCAAGCCAGGTGCTCGGTCGCCTCGTCATGGGCGCGCTGGTCGATCGCTTCCCGCCGCAGGCCACCGCCGCGACCTTCGCGATGATCTCCTGCCTCGCTTTCGTCGCGCTGCAGCTTCCCGCGCCCGGCCTGCCGCTGATGCTCGGCCTCGTCTTCCTCGCCGGACTGATGAACGGCGCTGAGCATGATCTGCTGCCCTTCCTCACCGCCCGGCTGTTCGGCATCCGCGCCTATGGCGAGGTCTATGGCCTGCTCATCATGATCTCGCTGTTCGGCACGGCGATCGGCGTCACCGCCTTCGGCCGGTTGCACGATTCGACGGGCGCGTACGATTCCGCGCTGATCCTGGCGGCAAGCGCGCTGGCGATCACCGCGCTGATCTTCGCCACGCTGCGCGAACGCCCGCTCCCGCACGTTCAGGCCGCCGCCGTTCCGGCCTGAGCCGGCGGCTTCGGCCGGCATCGCCCCGGAGTCGCCCCGGAGTCGCCAAAGGGGCGGAAAGAGGGCGCCACACGCCTGCAATTCGCTTTCGTTGCAGCGCCGCCATGCCTATATGATTGGCATGGCAGATCAGCAGAATTCGAACGACTACGGCGCTTCCTCGATCAAGGTGCTGAAGGGCCTGGACGCGGTGCGCAAGCGGCCGGGCATGTACATCGGCGATACCGACGACGGATCGGGCCTCCACCACATGGTGTTCGAGGTTTCGGACAATGCGATCGACGAGGCGCTGGCCGGCCATTGCGATCGCATCGACATTTCGCTGAACCCCGACGGATCGGTCAGCGTCACCGACAACGGGCGCGGCATCCCCACCGGCATCCACCCGGAGGAGGGCGTCTCTGCGGCCGAGGTCATCATGACCCAGCTTCACGCCGGCGGTAAGTTCGAAAACACCTCGAACGACAATGCCTACAAGGTCTCTGGCGGCCTCCACGGCGTCGGCGTCTCGGTCGTCAACGCGCTGTCCGAATATCTCGATCTCACCATCTGGCGCGATGGCGAGGAGCATTTCATGCGCTTCGCCCATGGCGACGCCGTCGCCCCGCTGAAGGTCGTCGGCAAGGCACCGGAGGGCAAGAAGGGCACGCGCGTCACCTTCCTCCCCTCGCCCGCCACCTTCAAGATCACCGAGTTCGATTTCGAGAAGCTGGAGCATCGCTATCGCGAGCTCGCCTTCCTCAACTCGGGCGTCCGCCTGTTCCTCACCGACGCCCGGCATGAGGAGCCCAAGACCGTGGAGCTCTATTACGAGGGCGGCATCGCCGCGTTCGTGAAGTGGCTCGATCGCACCAAGGCCGCGCTGTTCCCGGAGCCGATCGCCATCTCCGGCCAGCGGGACGACATCGGTATCGACGTCGCGCTGCAGTGGAATGATTCCTACTACGAAAACGTCCTCTGCTTCACCAACAACATCCCGCAGCGTGACGGTGGCACCCATCTCGCGGCCTTCCGCTCGGCGCTGACGCGTACGCTCAACGCCTATGCCGACAAGTCGGGGATGCTGAAGAAGGAGAAGGTCTCGCTCACCGGCGACGACATGCGTGAGGGGCTGACCGCGATCGTCTCCGTCAAGCTGCCGGACCCGAAATTCTCGTCGCAGACCAAGGACAAGCTGGTCAGTTCGGAGGTCCGCCAGCCGCTCGAAAGCCTGCTCGCCGACAAGATGGCCGACTGGCTGGAGGAAAACCCGCAGAACGCGCGCCAGATCATTCAGAAGGTGATCGACGCCGCCGCCGCGCGCGAGGCCGCACGTAAGGCGCGCGACGCCAGCCGCAAGACGGTGATGGGGTCGATGGGCGGCCTCCCCGGCAAGCTGCATGATTGCCGCGAGAAGGATCCGGCCAAGTCCGAACTGTTCATCGTGGAGGGCGATTCGGCCGGCGGCTCGGCCAAGTCGGGCCGCAACAGCGAGTTTCAGGCGATCCTGCCGATCCGCGGCAAGATCCTGAACGTTGAGCGTGTGCGCGAGGATCGCATGCTCTCGTCGAAGGAGATCATCTCGCTGATCCAGGCGATGGGCACTGGCATCCGCGACGATTTCAACGTCGAGAAGCTGCGCTATCACAAGATCGTCATCATGACCGACGCAGACGTCGACGGCGCGCACATCCGCACGCTGCTGCTGACCTTCTTCTATCGCCAGATGCCCGAGCTGATCAAAGCCGGACATCTCTATATCGCCCAGCCGCCGCTCTATAAGGCGACGCGCGGCAAGGCGGTCGAGTATCTGAAGGACGAGGCCGCGCTGGACGATTATCTCGTCCGCAACGGCACCCAGGCGACGACGCTCGACGGCATCGGCACCGGCGAACCCTTGTTCAACCTTGTCGAGCACGCCCGCCGCATGCGCACGCTGATGCGCTACGTGCCGCGCCGCTACGATCCGGTGATCATCGAAACGCTGGCGCTGGGCGGCGCGCTCGATCCGCAGATCGACCCTGCGGAACGCGCATCGCGCCTCGCCGAGGTGACCCGTCGCCTCGATCAGGGCGATCCGGAGGCACGCTGGACGGCGCAGATGACGACCGAGGGTGGTTTCCACTTCCAGCGTTTCTGGCGCGGCGTGACCGACCATCACATCGTGGAGGCGGCGTTCGTTTCCTCGGCCGAGGCGCGCAAGCTCCACGGCCTCGCCGCCGAACATGCCGAGCTCTACGTCAATGCGCGCAAGCTCATCTCGCTGAAGGCGGGCGACCGCAGCGAAGAGCCGACCCCGGCGACGACGCTCGACGGCGCGATCGAGGATGATGGCGAAGCGGACGAGGCGCTGGTGATCGGCAAGGGCGAAACGCTCGTCGCCCGCCCGTCGCAGCTGTTGGAGGCGATCCTCGCCGCCGGCCGCAAGGGCCTCGCGATTCAGCGCTACAAGGGCCTTGGCGAAATGAACGCCGAGCAATTGTGGGAAACGACGCTCGATCCCAACAACCGCTCGATGCTGAAGGTCGCGATCGACCAGGCGGATGTGGCGGACGAGATCTTCACCCGCCTGATGGGCGACGTGGTGGAGCCGCGCCGCGAGTTCATTCAGGAGAACGCGCTCAGCGTCGCCAACCTCGACGTCTGAGCAACTTCTGGAGCGAAGCAATTGAGTGGTTCCAGAGGGCATTAGATGGACAGCAGAAGCTGGAACCGGGCAATTGATTGTTCAAATCCGGCAATTGTTTGAAATGACTGGCAAGAGATGGTGTTCCTCGGAGCGAGCAAGCTCCGCGGAACGATACGCCGAACGCTGGTCGATCTTGCCTCTCGACCTTGGAGCTTACCGTGAGCGCGAGGCACGCGAGTGTGTCTGCCGAGAAAGTCATCGTTGGTTTCCTGCTTCGCAGGCTCATGAAGCAGCTGGCGCCTGGACGGCGAAGCTCGCAAGCTCTCGATGATCAAGGTCGTCGCAGTGTGCCGGAGCGGAACTGCGCCGCTGGCAGGTTGCCACGAAGCCTCACTATGAGTACTTGCTAATTGGGCGGAGTAGGACGGCTTTGAGCGATATCGTTCAACAAGCGATTAAGCGGCGCGAGCATTGCTCGCCGAACTTTGTCGCCTGGATCAGTTCCTCGAGACCGCGAGCCGACTGATGCTCGGAGAAGCTTCCGTAGGCGGGGCGCCAGTCACTCCCGATCGGACGCCTGTCACTAAGCGGGTACTGAAAGCTTCGGGTGTGGTGGACGTTGTATCGGACGTGTTGTGGGCCACAGGACGTCCGATGAATCGTGGAGAGTTGTACCAGAAGCTCCAGGACGTCGGAGTGCAAATCTCCGATGATGACCCGCTGAAGAATCTTGGAACGATCCTCTGGAGGTCGGGCAAGTTCGACAATACCGGACGTGCATACTGGTTCAAAGACGAGGCGCGCCAAGCTCAATCCTAGCGACTCCGACAGGAACAGTTGATCAATGTCGGACCCACTGCTTAGGGCTGGGTGGCTAGAGCGCGCTAGTTTGCAAACCGATGCTCAACGACCAACTCCAAGCCTTGTGCCAAAATCGACCTCCCGTCCTTGCCGACGTCTGAAAGGATGTCCGCCATGCATTCCGATATGAGTGAGGCTCCTATCGGGTTCGTAGGATCAGAGCCGCGGTAGAATTCGGCATCATTCGCAAGCCGCTACCGAGCCGCGCCTCCAGCTTCTCGCGCGCTTCTTCGACGTCACCAGCCATGAACGCTGCAAAGATGTGGGCAGTGTTGTCACCAGCCTCATCAACGAAAGCTGTCGTATAGAGGGCGCGGGCCTCGCAATCGAAGTCCGCAATCGACCCCATCGTACCGCATGCTTCTAAGGCCACACTTTCGCGCGAGCTTTGCTGATCGGCCTCAACCTTGTCCCATGAACCGCCGATGAGCTTGTCCATCTCGCCAGGATCAGCATCGAACCCTGCTTGGCCGAGGTGCAATAGTATGGCTCTGATGAAGTGATCGCGATCTCGGCAAGCATCGATGGCACATTCGCTGTTGAAGATGGGTCGGGGGATGAACATCCAGGTCGCGGGATCATCGAGATCATCGATGCTGCCGATACGAGCACCCGCTTCGGCCGCCACGTAGATCAAGCGATTGAGATGGCGTTGAGGAAGGACCCTGATTGGGTCGGTGGCACAATCCTGCTCGAGATGGCGTAATCGATGTCTCGCGCCGGCCGCATAGGGATTGGGTTACATGGGAGCGTTGAGCGAGCCTTGGCTTCACGTTGGTAGTTCATTCCAGTGTCCTCCTTGTCAGGCGTCGCCATATTATCCAGTTGCTCCCATTCGCGTCTCGAAACGAGACGCGGTTCATGGCTTTGACTACGAATGATGCGGAAACACACGTCTACGGTGCAGGCAAGGCCTCTCACTGAAACGTGTTACGCGCCGGTGGCGTTCTACAGTTGCGCGACGTCGCGCTCGCCAAACGCAGCAGCCGGCCTGGCATGGGGCCAGTAGCGTGTGCGGTATCTTTAAGATGCGCTACAACCAGTACAGGCGGTGAAATCCGTAGCGCAAACACGGGCTTGGGCCTCGTTACGCATGATGATGCAGTGCCCTATCTGGCAGCCTGTCGAGTACTGTCTCGACCAACGTACCACCCTCCAGCGCTATTGGCGGGAGACACTTCGCACCCATAGCTGCGGTGGAGACCGACCTGAACGGATGTCCACTTTCATGCGAGGCCCGAAATCTTGCCAACGGCCGAAATTGTGAAGGAAATCAGGCACCGGCAGGTGTATGATGTCCTCCAAGGCAGGAAGCCGCGGGCCACGGGCGCTGGCCTATGGGGAAAGCGGTTTTCGGGTGGTTGGCTGGTCGGTCCGCTGGCCGGCGGGATGCGCCGTAGCGGGCGGCGACGCGGCACTCGGGAAGAACCTTGGCCATGGATGTTGGGCAAGACCGGCGGTCTGGGCGAGCGTCAATGTGGCTGACGATGTTGCCGGCGCGAGCGGCCTGAACGCCGGAAGCGCGGTAACCGCGTGGCGGGACTGGAACGGGCCATGCCGGGTCATGGCGTTGCGGTCCCGGTCGGGTTGATGTTCTGCGGCGGGGCGCGAGGTTGTTGCCGGCGTTCGAAGGTTTCGATGACGAGCATGTGCCCGCCGCAACACGGGCATGGCGGACGGGTGTCTTCCGGCTCCACGGCCGGTGCCTCGACGGCGGCTGGCGCGACCCCGAGCAGTTCACGGGCGCGTTCGAGATGCGCCTTGCGTGTGGCGCCGGCGAGCAGGCCGTAGTGGCGGATGCGGTGAAAGCCTTTTGGCAGGACGTGGAGCAGGAGGCGGCGGATGAACTCGTCGGCAGTGAGCGTCATCGTCTGCTGGCGGTCGGCGCCGTCGCGGCGATAATCCTTGTACCGGAGGGTAACGCCGGTGTCGTCGAAGCGGATGAGGCGGCTGTTCGAGATCGCGACCCGGTGGGTGTAGCGCGACAGATAGGCGAGCACCGCGTGCGGTCCGGCGAACGGCGGCTTGGCGTAGACGACCCAGCGCTTGTTCCGGACCGGGGACAGGTGCCGCAAGAACGCGCGCCGGTCGGCGAGGTGCGCGAGGCTGCCGAAGAAGCCGAGCCGCCCGGCTTCGTTGAGCGCCGTCAGCCGGGTGAGGAACAGGCGGCGGAACAGCTTGCCGAGCACACGCACCGGCAGCAGGAACGCTGGACGCGACGAGATCCACCGGCTCCCGTCCGGCGACAGCCCGCCGCCCGGCACGATCATGTGGATGTGCGGATGGTGGGTCATCGCCGAGCCCCAGGTGTGAAGCACCGCAGTGATGCCGATGCGGGCGCCCAGGTGCTTCGGGTCGGCGGCAATGGTCGTCATCGTCTCGGACGCCGCCTGGAACAGCAGGCCGAAGACCGCCGCCTTGTTCTGGAGCGCGATGTCGGCGACCTCGGCAGGGAGCGTAAAGACGACGTGGAAGTAGCCCACGGGCAGCAGGTCGGCCTCGCGCTCCGCGAGCCAGGTGCGCGCGGCCGCGCCCTGGCATCGCGGGCAGTGCCGGTTCCGGCAGCTGTTATAGGCGATCCGCCAGTGCCCGCAGTCGGTGCAGGCCTCGACGTGCCCGCCCATGACAGCGGTGCGGCAATGCTCTATCGCTGACATGACCTTCAACTGGTCGAGGCTCAGATGCCCGGCACGGGCGGCCCGATATGCTGGGCCGGCGCTGCGGAAGATATCGGCGACCTCGAGCGAGGTGCGCACCGTTTGCTCACCCGGCAGGCGTCTTGCCCTCCATCAGCGCCATCAGTTGGTCGAGCGGACCGGTCACCGCGCGGATCGTGCGGGTGGCGACCTTGGTGTAGAGCGCGGTGGTCTCGAGCTTGCTGTGCCCGAGCAGGACCTGGATGACGCGGATATCGACATCCTGTTCGAGCAGGTGGGTGGCGAAGCTGTGCCGCAGCGTGTGCGGGCTGACCCGCTTGCGGATGCCCGCCGCCTCGGCCGCCTCGTGAACCGCACGGTGCAACTGCCGGGTCGAGATCGGGTCGGTGTAGCTGCGCCCCGGGAACAGCCAGCCGTGTGGCAACAGGACGCTGCGCCGCTTGCCCTCCCGCCACCAGACCCTGAGCAACTCGAGCAGCTGCGGCGACAGCATCGCGTTGCGGTCCTTGCGCCCCTTTCCCTCCTCAATGCGGATGAGCATCCGCTTGCTGTCGATATCGTCAGCCTTGAGGTGCGCGACCTCGGACACGCGCAAGCCGGCGCCGTATGCCACGCCCAGCGCCGCGCGGTACTTGATGCCCGGCGCTGCCTCCAGCAGCCGTCCGACCTCCTCGACGCTCAGCACGTCGGGCAGCTTCCGGGGACGAGGCGCCAGGACGAGCTTGCGCGACAGGTCGGGCCGGTCGAGCGTCACCCCGAACAGGAAGCGCAGCGCCGACACCGTGGCGCCGATGACGGACTCGCCGACGCCGTACTCGCGCTGGTGCAGCTGGAAGCGCCGCACGTCCTCGGCGGTCGCGGTTTCCGGCGAACGCTTGAGGAACGCCGCGAAGGCGCGAACGTGGCGGACATAGTCGTGCTGGGTTCGCGCGCCCATCGCGCGCATTGCCATGTCGTCGAGCATCCGCTGACGCAGCGGGGTGACGGTCGGTTCGACGGGTATGGTGGCCATGACAGAGCTCCTCTTGTTGAAGGAACCCCATCGTCTGCCCCCGCTGCCGCATGACCAAACCTCAGTAGAGCTGCGCTACGTCACCGCGAACACCACTGCCGCGCAGCGGCTTCGTGCACTGGGCCACGTAGTTGCCGGCGGGCAACATCTGAACGAACGACCGCTCGTGACGCCTTAGCCGGCCAGTCTGCACTCCATCCACCTTTTGCCGTTCGCCATCGGCAAGCGGGCCCTGGAAGCGGACCGGCTGCCTTCGCCCCACTTGCGGACATGCGGAGCGGCCGCGATGCTCTCTTGATGGCGACGATCTACATGCCGCTTCTGCACGAGGGAACCGACGTTTAGCGTCCGGTGGAAGCCTCACCTCTGCCCGGTGGCACCTACCGGATAGATGGCGAGGTGCCGGAAACCGAGGTGTGGTCCTATCCACCTGGTGCTGTTGTCGAATGCGAGTGGAAAACTTTCGACAGTGGCGAGCGGGCTTTGACAGCTTTCGGCCTTGGTTAGCCCACGTCCGATTTCCACCCGATTGTGTTGAAGAAGTCGGTTGTGGATGCGGATCAGGGCTGTCGC
>CAYMIU010000065.1:0-17248 GCA_964390515.1 uncultured Stakelama sp. | reverse complement strand
CGGCAACTGACAAATAGCGCGATCAGAACGCCGCCATTTAGCGCGAGCGTTTACAAGCGGCCTCGGCCGCGATCAGTGCGGCCCTCCCGCAATCGACCGTTAGCGGGAGAGCGGTACAGGGCTGACACAACCCCAGGGCGCGTTCGCGCGGCGGCCGTCAATCATGAAGCGGGGCTAACAGCTCCACCGGAGGCGGGTGACCAAGGAAGGCCGACGGGCTAGCGGTGGCACCGTAAGCTCCCGCCAAGAACACGGCAATGAGGTCTCCTGCTTGGGCATGCGGCAAGCCGACATGGTCGCCGATACGGTCTAGGGGGGTGCAGAGCGGGCCGACGACGGACACCTTCTCCGTTGCGGGTCCGCCCATCGCGTGGACAAGCCCAATTGGGTAGTTGCGGCGAACAACCGTGCCGAAATTGCCGGTGGCGGCGAGTTGGTGATGCAGCCCGCCATCGCAGACCAGGAAGGTCTCGCCGCCCGACTCCTTGCGGTCAACGACGCGGGTGAGATACACCCCGGCTTCCGCGACCAGCCAGCGTCCGAGTTCGATGGCATAGCGTGGCGTGCGACCGGCGAGCGCGGCGGTCAGCGCGGTGCCGATGCGTTCGAGGTCCAGCGCGCCGTCCCCGGCGAAATAAGGCACGCCGAAACCACCGCCGAGATTGACCAACGGCGGCACCGCGCCGGCCTCTTCGGACAGGCGGTCGGTCAGCACGAGCGTCGCGGCGTGGGTGTCGATGATCGCCTGCACGTCTAGCGCCTGGCTGCCGGCATAGACATGCCATCCGCGCCACTGCGCCCCGGCGGCAATCACCCGTCGCGCTAGCGCGCCCGCGCGCGCGGCGTCGACACCGAAGGGCGAAGGCCTTCCCCCCATCCGCATGCCCGAACCGCGCAGTTCCATGTCCGGATTGACGCGAATCGCCAGCCGCGGGGTGAGGCCGAGGCGGTCGGCGACCGCCAGTGCTCGATCCGCTTCCCCTTCGGACTCGAGGTTCAGCGTCGCGTCTGCGCCGATCGCCGCCACCAGCTCGGCGTCCCGCTTGCCCGGCCCCGCGAAGCTGATCGCGTCAGCGGGCTTGGTCGCGAGCGCGCGGGTCATTTCGCCCGCGGAGGCCACATCGAGGCCGTCGACCAGCGGCGCGATGGCGGCGAGCAGCGGCGCGAACGGGTTCGCCTTGATAGCGTAGTGCAGGTCGACCACGGGAAACGCGGCGCGAAAACGCGCGATGCGCGCCGCGACGATGGCGAGATCATAGACGAAGCACGGTGTCGTGCCCGCATGGTCGGCCCAGTGGGCGGCCGGACGGCTCGCGATATGGAGTTCACCGCGCTGGGCGGCGAACTCCGGCGGAAGGGGCCCCATTGGCTTCATGCTGCACGCACCTGTGCCGCGATGGAGGACCGATCGAGCTTGCCATTGGCATTGCGCGGCAGTTCGTCGCGCCACTGATAGCGCAGTGGCTGCATAAAGCTCGGTACCTCGATCCTCAGGCGCGCGCGCAACTCGGGTTCCCGCTCGGCCGCCCCCGCCAGCACCACCACGATCGCTTGCCCCAGCCGTTCGTCGGGCACGCCCACCGCTACCGCCTCGCGTGCTTCGCCGCCGGCCAGCACCGCTTCCTCGATGTCTTGTGGGCTGAGGCGGTTGCCCGCGGACTTGATCATCTCGTCGTCGCGACCGACGAAGCGGAACAACCCGTCCGCGCCCTGCACCACCGTGTCGCCGGACCAGGCCGCCACGCCCCCTGCAACGGACCAGGATGGAGCGGGCCGGAAACGCCGGGCGGTGCGTTCGGCATCGCGCCAATAGCCTTGCGCGACCAATGGCCCGGCGTGGACGAGCTCGCCCGGCTCGTCCGGCAGCGCGCGACCGCCGTCCGGTCGCACGGCCATGACCTCGGCGAACGGAATGGCACTGCCGATCGCGTCGGGGTTCGCGTCCACGAGGGCCGGGTCGAGATAGGTGGAGCGGAACGCCTCGGTGAGACCGTACATGGCGTAGAGATCGGCCTGCGGAAATCGCGCGCGCAGGCCTCGCACCATTCGCGGCGTCAGGGCGCCGCCGGTGTTGGTGAGCCGCAGCAGGCGGGCAGCGGTGTCGGCCGGCCAGTCTACTTCCAGCAATTGTACCCACAGCGGTGGCACGCCGGCCAACGTCGTCGCTTCGACCCGCGCAACGGCCTTCACCACATCGCGTGGGGCCAGATAGTCGAGCGGGGCGGCGCTGGCGCCGGCATACCAGGTGGAAAGGAGCTGGCTCTGCCCATAGTCGAAGGAGAGCGGCAGCACCGCGAGAACACGATCCGCTGGCGTCAACTTGAGATAGTGCGCGACCGACACCGCGCCGAGCCATAGGTTGGCGTGGGAGAGCATCACGCCTTTTGGGCGACCCGTCGAGCCGGAGGTGTACAGGATGGCCGCGAGGCCGTGCGGGTCGAATCCGGAACGCGGTAAGGACGCTGCCTCAAGGTCGCCGTCACGAAGGTTTGCTTCGTCGACCACGCTACATTTACCGGGGACATCGCCGGCCTCGAGCGTGGCCGCCCGAGCCTCTTGCGTCATCAGAAGACGCGCACCGCTGTCGGTGAGAATGTGCGCGACCTGCGCGCGGCGGAGCGCGGGATTGACTGGCACGTAAACGAGTCCCGCCCGTGCCACCGCGAGAGGCATCAAGCAGGCGACCCGTGTCTTGGGAAGCCATATCGCGACTCGATCGCCGCGTGAGAGTCCCCGACCCGCCAGCCAACCCGCCATCGATCCGACTGCCGCTTCGGCCTGCGCGAAGGTCATGGCACCTTCCCGATCGATCAGCGCCGGGTGCCGCGCGGTGCCGCGCAGGATATGATCGATCGGATACGGAGTCGGGTCGAGCGGGATCATGCCCCAGTCCTTTAGCGTGGAGACGTTGCCAATTCACATCCGCGCCGGGCCAGACGGACGCGACGACGTGAAAACACGGCCGCGGTTGCCGGCTGGTGCCATCATGCGGGCGACCGAGCCCCGCACGGATAGGAGCCTTTGTTAACGCGAAGCGAATATCCAGCGGCCGTGCAGAATTTCATTCGTCGTCATTTCGAAGGTCATCCCCGGTCGAGATCGCGTGGAGCGAACCTGCCAAAGGACCACCTATGCGAGCTCCGATGCCACCGACCGCTTTCGCTACAGGTATAGACTCTCCACCGCTCGCGACGTCGCGAGCCGTGCTGTCACACGACTTCGGCAGGCGGTTCGTGATCTTCGCGGACGCGGAGGAGGAGTTCGACTGGAGCCGCCCGTTGCGTCGCGACGCGATATCCACCCAAGCCATCGCCAGCCTGCCGGCGGCGACGCGGCGACTGAACGATCGAGGAGTTATTCCCACCTATCTCGTCGATTTTCCGGTCGTCGACCAGGAACGCAGCGCCGCCACGATGCGAACGATGGTCGAGGACGGCGCCTGCACCTTCGGAACGCAGCTTCACCCGTGGGTCAATCCGCCCTTCGAAGAGGTCGTATCCGGCCCAAACAGCTTCGCCGGCCACTTGCCGATCGAACTGGAGCGCGAAAAGCTTCGCCTGCTCACCGAACGGATCACCGAAACACTGGGCGGCCGGCCGGTCGTCTATCGGGCGGGGCGATACGGGGTTGGGGTCAACACGGCGGCACTTCTGCTCGAGCAGGGGTACCGCATGGACGTGTCCGTGCGATCGTTATTCGATTACTCCGCCGAGGGTGGTCCCGACTTCGTGCGGCACCCGGTCGCCCCCTATTGGCTGACCGATACGCTGCTCGAGGTGCCGCTTACCGCCGGGTTCGTCGGCGCGATGCGGCGCTGGCCGGCGCTGTTCGCCGTTCGGGGGCTGCGTCGGCCGATGGCGGCCGCTCGGATGCTCGGCCGCGTGCCACTGACGCCCGAGGGTACGCCGCTGCGCGAGGCTTTGACCCTGCTCCGTCACCTGCTCGACGCCGATGTCCGGCTGTTCAGCCTGTCGTTCCATACGCCGTCCGTGGCGATCGGGCACACACCCTATGTTCGCGATCAAGCGGACCTGAGCCGGTTCTGGTCATGGTGGGACGGCGTCTTTGACCTGTTCGCGCGCGAGAACGTGCTTCCCGCCGGTCCGGCCGATATCCTCGCCGCCGCCCGCTGATCGCGGGTCAGGCAGCTATCGAGCGCCGCCGCGCGAAAAGGCTCCAGATTTCCAGCACCGTGGAACGGGTGACCGTCATGATCAGCCCGGCATAGATCAGGCCGCCGATCACAATGAGCGTTGCCAGCCGCAACGGCGTCGCGAGCCCGCCAAGCCACCCGTCCACCCCAAGCACGACCAGCGACATGCCGAGCGCGCAAAACAGCGCTGGCGCGATCGCCTGCGCGAGCGTGGCCACGCCGATGCCGATGACCGGCATGGCCAGAGACGCGGTGACGACCGTCAGCAGAGGGAACGCCACCAGCCACGCCGTTGCGAGGCCCAGCGCGCCGTCCGCGACCCCGAAGAAGAACGCGGCCGGCATGATGATCGCGCCCGCGGCGGCGGATAGAACCTGAATTCTGGGCTGACCAAGCGCGCTGGTGGCGGGCGTGAACATGATCTGGAGGACTACGAGCGGCATCACCAGCGCAAGCCTGGCCACGATCGGCGGGATCTCGACCCATTTCGGCCCAAGCATCGTCGCCACTAGCGGCTCCGCGGTCACCGCCAGTCCGAAGAAGAGCGGCATTGTCGCAAGCATGACGATCCGAACCGATTTCGCGAACGCTGCCGCCGCCTCCGTACGATCACCCTGCAGGCGGGCATAGGCGGTAAAAGCGACCTCGTTGAGCGGCGGAACAAATTTGGACGATACGATCTGGGCGAGGAACAGCGCGGTTGTGTACAACCCCAGGCTATGCACATCGAGGCTTCGGGCCGCGATGATCACGTCCGACTGGGTCTGCACCAGCCACAAGGCCGTGCTGAGCAGCATCGCGCCACCAAACCGCATGGTGGCGCCCGCTCCGCCCAGATCGAAGCTGGGGCGCACCCGCATGGGCGAGGCCAGGGTCATGCCGATCGCGCGTGTCCAGGCCATTGCCAGCGGAGCCGCCACCAAAGTCCAGACAGCGAATCCGGAGGTCGCACAGACGACCGACGCGACCGCCCCCGCGAGCGCGGACAACAGGTTGACGCGCGCCTGACGACGGAAGTCCATCGCCCGACTGAGCAGGGCGGCGGGCACGAGGATGAACGGATTGGCGAGGTAGAGCAGCGCCTGGACCGTCAGCAGCCGCGCGACGACCGGCTGGTCGTAATAATCCGCGATCACCGGCGCGAGCAGCACCTGCGCCAACGCGATCCCGCCGTTCAGCAGCACCAGAATCCCGAACACCTGCGCTACGTCGCGCTTGCCGACATGCTCCGCGCGTACCAGCGCATCGGCGAAGCCACTGCCGTTCAACAGGCTGAGCAGGATCAGCACGACCTGCGACATCACGAACAGGCCATAGTCGCCCGGATCGAGTAGCCGGATCACGACGAATGTCGCGCTCCATACCACCATCTGCGCAACGATCTGGCTCCCTGACCGCCACAGCACGGCATTAACGACGCGTGTGCCGAGTGCAGTCGTGGCGGGTGCTTCGCTAGGCATGGATGTCGCACGGATCCCAAGGACGCAAGAATGGGGCGGACGAGCCGCGCCACACATCGCTGTAGCGATGCAGCCGTGCACGAACGGTGAATCAGGGGCAGGTTTCGGCGTTTCTTAACCGCTCGAACGCTACGCTTTCAGCACAGGATCAAGGGATTACGGCACCGACATGCAGCCGACCGGCATGGCTTACCCGCTGGCGGAAGCGCCGTTCCCGCCCCATGCGGCTGGACGATCTCCTGCGCGCGCGCTCGCGGATGCCGACCCTGTTCGCGTGGACGTCGCGCCGCTGTTTGCTAGCGAGCCTGGCTTCGCACGCGCCTGGGACGACCTCGCCGACGCTGCGAGCGAAGTCAATGTGTTCGCCGAACGCTGGTTCGTCGCGGCCGGCCTCAACCTGCCGCAGGGGGAGGGCGCGCGCGTGCTGCGCGTGTGGAAAGGGGCGGAGAACAGCGCGCTCATCGGCCTGTTCCCGTTCACCATCCTGCCGCGTTACGGCCGGTTGCCGCTTCGGCATGTCCAGAACTGGCTCCATCACCACAGCTTCCTCGGCACGCCCCTGCTCCGCGCGGGGCACGAGCACGCCGCGTGGCGGGCGATCTTGACCACGCTCGACCAAGCGGACTGGGCGACCGGGTTGCTGCACGTCAACGGCCTGGTCGAATCGGGTTCGGTGCATCGCGCACTGATCGAAGCGACCGCCGCGCTGGGTCGCCGATGCGACGTCGTGCACCGGATCCAGCGTGCGCTGTTGCAGAGCGATCTGACACCGGCCGGTTATTACGCGGTGACGGTCCGCAAGAAGAAGCGTAAGGAGCTAAAGCGCCTGGAGGCCCGGCTGGCGGAACAGGGAACGATTGCTGTGCGCCGGCTGGGGTCGAACGACGACCTTGGCGCTTGGTGCGACGAATATTTCAGGCTTGAAGCGACGGGCTGGAAGGGACGCGCGGGCTCCGCGCTAGTGGCCATGCCGGACACGGAGCAATTCTTCCGTGACGCTGTGGGGGGCGCGCACGCGGCAGGGCGCTTGGAGATTATTCGGCTCGACCTCGACGAGCGCGCCATCGCCATGCTCGTCAACCTGTACGCGCCACCGGGCGCGTTCTCATTCAAGACCGCGTTCGACGAACGCTTCGCGCGCTTCTCGCCCGGCGTACTCATACAGCTGGAAAACTTGGCGGTGTTGGATCGACCGGACGTAGCGTGGATGGATAGCTGCGCGGTCGAGGACCATCCGATGATCGACAGCCTGTGGGCGCAGCGCCGATCCGTGGTGCGAGTCAGCGTACCGCTGTCTGGCTGGCGTCGCGGCGCCGCGTTTCGACTGGCGAGAGCCGCCGAAGACGCGGCTCGTGCCGTCAAGACATTCAGACGCGTGCCGAATGCGGTGTCGCAGCAACCGGATGATCCCCATGCCTGACGAGTATTTCGCGCCCGACACCCCCGGTTCTTTTGCCCAACTTTATCCGGAGATTGCCGGGACGTTCACCCACCGCCTGGTGGGGCACCCGTTGTTCGAGTGGGAGGCGCTCGCGCAGCTGGCCGGGCGGATGCGACCTTGCGACGTGGAACAGAACCTCGCAAAACTGCCGATCGGCGTCGATCCCGCGGCCCTGCGCGAAAACGGCCTGTCGATCGTAGACACCATCCGGTCAATCGAACACAACGGGTCGTGGATGGTGCTGAAGTTCGTCGAGCAGGACCGGATCTATCGGCAGCTGCTGGACGCGGTCCTGGACGAGTTGGCTCCGCTTGTCGGGCCTCGGACCGGCCCCATGCTCAAGCGCGAGGCGTTCATCTTCGTATCGTCTCCCGGTGCGATCACGCCGTTCCATTTCGACCCGGAGCACAACATCCTGCTCCAGCTTCGCGGCGAGAAGGTCATGACGGTTTTCCCGGCCGGCGACCCCGAGGTCGCCGGACCGGAGGAACATGAGCGCTTCCACATGGGTGGCCACCGGAATCTGCCTTATGACGAGGCGTTCGGCGCAAAGGGTTGCGAACATCGGCTGCGGCCCGGCGAAGCAATCTACGTACCCGTGAAGGCCCCGCACTGGGTCCGCAACGGCCCCACGCCGTCGGTATCCTTCTCTGTCACATGGCGCTCCGAATGGAGCTACCGCGAGGCGAGCGCGCACGGGATGAACAACCTTCTCCGGCGCGCGGGATTTCACCCAGCCGCACCCGCCCGCTTCCCACACCAGAACCACGTCAAGTCGCTCGCCTATCGAGCGGTCGACAAGGCGCGTCGCGCGTTCGTTCGCCTGGGGCCATGACCATCGCGCTGCGAGCTACTCGCCTGCGGACCTTCCCGCCGGACGTCGAGACCACGCTGATCCACGGCATCGACGCGATCACCGCTGACGCGGCGGGTGCGCTCGACCGCGATCACCAAGCATCGTTGTACAACCGGCTCGACTGGCTGCGGTTGACGGCGGAACACGTCCTGCCGGACACGCCTCTCGCCTGCGTGCGAGCTCAGGCCGGGGACGAGCGCGTGTGGTTGTTCCTCGCCGCCGAGCCGGGCCGGCGCGCGCGCGCATTCGCGGGCTGGTACACCCTGGAGGTGGCGCCGGCCTTTGCCGTCACATCGTCGCGTGAGCAAAGCTTGCTGCTCCTGACGGCGGCCGCGCGGGCGTTGCGCCGGGACTATGATTGTGTCGATCTCCATCCCATCGCGCCCGCAACAGCCGACCTTGTTCGGACGGCCTTCTCCGCCGCCGGGTGGTGGGCTGTGGAAGCGGAGGTCACCGCCAACTGGGTAGCCGACACCAACGGCATCGACTTCGACACCTATTGGCGCGCGCGCCCGTCGCGGCTGAAGAACACGGTGCGCCGCAAACTCAAGGACGGTGGACTGGAAACGCACATCTTCACGCGTTTCGACGCGGCGGCGTGGGCCGAGTACGAAGCCGTTTACGCACAGAGCTGGAAGCCGGAGGAGGGGTCGCCCGCGTTCCTGCGCGCGATCGGTCGAGCCGAGGGCGAGGCAGGTTGCCTGCGCCTGGGGCTCGCCTATCGCGAGGGTCGGCCGGTCGCCGGCCAGTTCTGGACGGTCGAGCGCGGAATCGCGACCATTCACAAGCTCGCCTATGTCGAGGCGGAGAAGGCGACCTCGCCGGGCACCGTGCTGAGCCATGCCATGTTCCGCCACGTCCTGAACGAGGACCGCCCAATCCTGATCGACTATGGCAATGGCGACGAACCCTACAAGGCGGAGTGGATGACGCAGCGCCGGATGTTGCGGCGCCTGACCCTCTTCAACCGGCACAGCCTGGGCGGCATGGCCGGCGCGGCCCGCTCGGCTGCCGCCACTCTGATCCGTCGGACTCGACATGATTGACGTGAGGCCATTCGAGTATGGGCGCTATCCGATCGGAGGGGGCGAGGAGTGGATGATGCTTCGCGGCCCGCGCCACGGGCCCCGTGTCCTGCTTCTTCAGCCGATCCTCAACGAGGCCAATCAATGCCGGGCGATGGTCGTCGACCTCACAAGGCATCTGGCCCTTGCCGGTGTGGGAAGTGCCATAGCCGACCTTCCCGGCACGGGGGAGAGCGCGCGGCCGCTTGCCGAGGTGCGCTGGTCCGACTGGCGGGACGCGGCGGCCGCGGCCGCGGCGACGCTGCGCCAGGATGGGTCGCCGCTGGTGGTGGCGTCGCTTCGCGGCGGCGCGCTGCTCGATGACGCCTGCAAGGCCAACGCGTGGTGGCGGTTCGCCGAGAGCTCTGGTGCGGCGCTGCTGCGCCCGCTGGAGCGAGCGCAACGACTGACAAAGCCGTCAGATCAACCGTCTGAGGAGTCGGACACGCAGACCCTTGCCGGTTTTCCCCTGCACCGCGAGCTTCTGGACACGCTGCGTGTGGCGGTGCCCGAACCGGTGCCAGGTCCGCTCCACACGGTGGCGTTCGATGGGGCAAGCATGCCCATCTGGCGCAGAGCGGAGCCAACCAACGATCCGGCGCTCGCCAAACGCCTGGCCGAAGACCTTCTTGCTTGGATATCGGCATGCGAACGCTGACCACCTTTCGCTGTGGCGAGGACATGCTCGGCGGCACATATGACCACGGGGACCGCACCACCGGGATGTTGGTGGTGACCGGCGGATCGGAGCTGCGCAGCGGAGCACATAGTGGCATGGCGCGGCTCGCGGCCGCAGTGGCGGAGCGTGGCTTTCCCGTCTTCCGGTTCGACCGACGCGGCGTGGGAGACAGCGAAGGCATTGATCCCGGCTTTGCCGACAGCGGCCCCGACATCGCCGCGGCGGTGGCGACGATGAAGACGTTGCGACCCGACCTGCGCCACCTGGTCGGCTTCGGCCTGTGTGACGGTGCCACGGCTCTTGCATTTCATCACCACGCGATTGGGCTCGATGCCATCGCCCTTGCTAACCCCTGGGTGGTCGAAGCTGAGGCGGGCGTACCGCCACCCCCCGCGATCGCGCATCGTTATCGGACCCAGCTGCTCAGCCTCGCGGGCTGGCGTCGAGTCCTCACGGGCGGCATTGACTACCGGAAAGCGTTTTGCGGTTTGCGCCGTCTTTGCGCCGGTTCGGATGACAGCCTGGCTGCTCGCTTCGCGACGGCGATCGAGCGTGGCGGACGCCGGGTCGCCATCATCCTCGCTGCGTCGGATGCCACCGCACTCGCCTTCCAACGCGAATGGCGCGGCTCACTGTTCGCCCGGGCCCGCGCGTGTCCGGCGATTACGGTTGTGAGCTTGGACAGCAGTTCGCACAGCTTCGCCAACGGAGATGATCCCAATCGCCTCGCCGTGTTTTGCGTAGACGTGCTCGAGAAGTGTGACCGGTCATGATCCCGCGCATTTCCATTATCATGAGCATTTACAACGCCGAGCCTCGATCAGCCGAGCGCCGAAGAAACTGGATGCGCCACTTCATAGAGCGAAAAAGCCGAGGAAGCATGACTGGCTGACGCGCTTGGCCAACGGCCGGTTTAAGGCCAATTTTATCCTCTTGTCCTAAGCTGCGTCGCTTGAGGAGCGGCGGAGCCTGAATGACGGAACTTGCAGGACACCGGGTCCAGATCATCCATAACAAAAGCGCGGGAAGGCATTCGCCAGCAAAGCTGACGGCGCTTCGTGCGGGCTTCGAGGCTCGTGGGGCTGAGGTGGTCCTGTCTGAGTGCGGCCCCGGTTTGGAAATAGCCATCGACCATGCTGCGGCGCACGTATGCGCCGTTGGGGGTGACGGCACCGTCCGGCACGTCGCCCTGGCGGTAGCGCGCTGCGGAAGGTCGCTTCCGATGAGCGTTTATCCGTCAGGAACCGTCAATCTGGTGCATCGCGAATTCAGCGCGCACCACGCGCCCCATTCGCACGCCGAGAGGGTGATGCGCCCGGGTCGCGAGTGCAGCCACTATTCGGTCCAGGTCAATGATACTCTATTCCTCGCGTGCGCCAGCGTCGGACCCGACAGCCGCACGGTCGCCGCCCTGTCGCCGCGCCTTAAGCGCCACTTTGGCAGGCTTGCCTATGTGGTGGCGCTTGTCCGGGTGCTAGTAGACTGGCGTCGCGACAAGATTGAGATACTCTGTGAAGGCCGTGCGATCACGTGCGAGGCGTTCTACGTCGCTAAGGGGCGCTATTTCGCAGGACCGTGGAGCGTAGCGCAGGATGCCCGGCTGGGCGTACCGCTGCTCCATGTCCTTGCCTTGACCAGGGCACGCAGGCGAGACTTTGTTTGGCTGGTATGGGCGCTGCTGACGGGTCGACGGGCCGACGCTCTGGCGGGAGTAACCGCGTTCACCTGCACCGCCCTAACCGCCACGGCGGCGGCCAACCTTCCCGTGCAAGCCGACGGCGACATCGCGGCGGATCTCCCGGCCGAATTCGAGCTGCGGCCCGATCCGATCTTGTTTCGCTGAAGGCCGAGGCGGTGACGTTACCTATCAAAGAAGCTCTGCTCTTGCTCTACCTCGTGGCGGGGTCCG
The DNA here is from genome assembly GCA_964390515.1 of uncultured Stakelama sp. Taxonomy (GTDB): domain Bacteria; phylum Pseudomonadota; class Alphaproteobacteria; order Sphingomonadales; family Sphingomonadaceae; genus Sphingomonas. Next base: position 5,686 of record CAYMIU010000065.1, on the reverse strand, counting down.
CCGCGGTGGCGGAGCGACTGTTGTCGCTTGGGCCGCCGGGGCCGGCGCTATTCCTTTATGTTGGGTTGTTTGGCTTCCTGGCCGTCTGCCTTCTGCTCGCCGCCTACATCCGAAACACGCATCTCCGGCTCGGCTACGCGGTCCTTCTATCTGCTTCGGCGCTACTGCTCGACTCCTTCCAGCGGATCGTCGGCGAGCCGCTGACTTATGACGCCTTTATCAACCTTCTGAACTCGGCCGGGTTCGTTGGGGACGCGCTGGGTCAACACGCAAGCTCCATCGCTTCAGCGTTCGCTTCCAGCCTGCTGCTGCTCGTAGGCGTGGCGATGAAGCCGAAGCGTACGCTGCCGTTGCCGGGTTCTGCATCCGTCGCGGCACCGCTCATCGGCATAGCCACGCTATCTGGCATTCTGTTCGCCCGCGGCGGCGAAGGCGCGAACGGGCTGCCGAGCGCGTTTCCGATCCTCGCATATTCAGGTGTCTTCCTTTACGAGCAGGGTGTAAGCCCCAACGCAGCGCGCCAGGACGTTACGATACCGCGAACGGGGCCGCGCGCTCGCGGCGACATCGCCCTTATCATCGACGAAAGTGTGCTCGGCAGCTACCTCGACATCAACGATGCGCGCGGAGCGACGTCGGGCCTTGCCCGTTCTCGTCCAGGCGTCGAGATCCACAATTTCGGCTACGCCGCTTCGATCACGAATTGCAGCGTCGGCACCAACGTCACTTTGCGCCACGGCGGCACGCGCGACGACTACGAGCGGATCAACGCGACCATGCCTGCCATCTGGCGCTACGCTCGCAAGGCGGGATTGCGCACCGTGTACATCGATGCGCAGCGGACGGGGGGCAATCTGCACAACCTGATGTCAAGGCAAGAGCTGGAGGCGATCGACCGCTTCATTCAGTTTGACGACGTGCCTGTGCGCGAGCGCGACATGGCCGCGGCGGACGTGCTCGCGCGATTGCTCAACGATCGCACCGCAGATTTCATCATCGTCAACAAGGTCGGCGCTCACTTTCCGATCCACGACAAATACCCTGACGCGTTCATGCGCCACCGCCCGGCCCTGCCACGCGGCGGCTTTGCAGACGTGAGCGACACTGGAAGTCGCGATGGATTCGGCGGCTCTTCGGAGGATTGGGCGCGCTACCGCAACGCCTACAGGAACACGTTGCTGTGGAACGTAGGTGCGTTCTTCGACCGGCTTTTCGCGCGGGCGCGGATTGGCGATGCGACCCTCATATACACCTCGGACCACGGCCAGGACCTGCACGAGGCCGGTAATCCGGGGCTGGATACCCACTGCAGCAGCGATCCCGTGATCGAGGAGGGGTTGGTGCCACTTGTTGTCATAAAGGGGGCCACGCTGAAAACGCTCGACTGGGAGCGCAATCTAGGGGCGAACAGAAACCGGGTAAGCCACTACGAGATCTTCCCCACCTTGCTGTCGTTGATGGGCTTTGATGAACAGCGGGTGCGGGCGGTCTACGGCCCCTCGCTGCTAGAACGTTCGACGGGTGATCCGAGCTTCAACGCGCGGTTCAACGCTCGCCTCGGCCTGAAGCCGCGCTGGATCGCCATCAATCCCGAGAAGATAGCGGCGTCTTCGGAAGCCCAACAGGCAAGAACACAGGAGATGGCAAGCCGCTCGCCCTAGCGGCGGATGGGTCCCTTGCCCGGGCGGGTGAACGAAGGCTTGCGACGGGCTCCATCACCCCCGATAGCCGGTGCACGACAAAGAAGCGACAACGCTGCCCGGCCGGTTTGGAGGAATGCTTGAGCCACACCGATCCCGATCTGCTCGCGCAGACCATCGAGCGCTGGCGCGGTGATCCGGCGGCGACTTACCGCAGTTGGTTCCTGTGGGAGGAGCGGATCAAGAATTTTCGCTCGATACGCCGCGGGCTGGCGCAGATCTCGGCCGAGATCGATGCGGGTATCGGTCGGCGGATCGGCTAGCGCCGGAGCGGCCGCGAGGAGAGCATATCCGGCGAGTGCGAGAATGAGCTTTGAATGACCTTTACGAGCTATGTCATTCCTCGCCGCACTGTGCTGGCCGGCTCAGACGGGGGGCGGCGCACCGGAGGCATGCTCCAGCCCGACCAAGCGCACATGCACCCTCGCTCGGCATGAACGGCCCGGCTTGAATCAGGATGGAATAGCGGTTCGCTTGAGGAGTAACGCGATGAGTTCGCGCATCAGTGGTCGCGCGGAAGTCCATAGCAGCGCTGCATAGGCGGCGGCGCCGCCAACCACTAAAATTGCGAGGCGCGGCAATGGCGCCATGCCTGCAACAACGCTGTCGAGCGCAATTACTGCCACGCTCATGCCGATCGATGCGAGCAGCGCCGGGATAAAGGCGCGGCCGAGGTTGCGCACTCCAATGCCGATCACGGGCATGGATACGGCGGCGGTGAGCGCGGTCAGCAGGGGAAACGCGACCAGCCACCCGACGGCGAGCCCGTTCACACCGTAGGGAACGCCGATGAGGAAGGCAGCAGGCATTACCACTGCCCCGATCGCGGCGTTCCGCGTCGCGACCGCCGGCCGGTTCACCGCGTTGGTCGCCGGGGCAAACAGAATCTGAAGCGTCATGAACGGCATGGCCAGGCTCAGCAACCGGACCGCGGGGACGATCTCGACCCATTTGGGGCCGAGCATGGTCAGGACGAGCGGCTCCGCCGTTAGGGCTAAACCGACGTAAAAGGGCAGCACAACCATCATGATGACTTGCAGCGCCTTGAGGAAGCCTTGCGCGATCGCGGAGCGGTCGTCTTGGATGCGTGAATAGGCCGCGAAGGCGACGTCATTGAGAGGAGGTACGAATTTCCCAACCAGAATTTGCGCCAGGAACAGCGCCGTCGTGTAGAGACCCAGATCGTGCGGCGAGAACTCGCGCCCGGCGATGAACACGTCCGACTGGCTCTGCACGAACCAGAATACCTGCGTGAGCATCAGCGCACCGCCGAATCGAAAGATGTTGCCCGCGCCTGCGAAGCGGAAGCTCGGCCATACAAAGAAGCGGGCCGCAACCATCATGGCAATGCCGCGGGTCCAGAACAGTACGATCGGTGCCGCCACGAGCGCCCACACGCCCCAACCTGCTTGCGCGCATACCAGCGCTGTACCCGCGCTGAGAGCCGCCGCGGCGAGGTTGATCTTGGCCTGTTTCGAATAGTCAATGTTGTGGCTGAGCAAGGCATTAGGAATGGCGATGAACGGCGTCGCGACGTAGAGTAGAGCTTGTACGCGGAGCAGGTCGGCGATCATCGGTTGTCGGAAGTAGGCCGCGGCCACTGGAGCCAGTGCGATCTGCGCGATGGCCAGCGCGCCGTTGAGTAGGATCATCATCCCGAAGGTCTGCCGGACTGCAAGCCGTTCGACCTTTTCACTCCGAATCAGTGCGCTGGCGAAGCCGTGCCCATTGAGCAGATGGAGGAAGACGAGCACCACCTGCGTCATCGCAAACAGACCGTAGTCCGCCGGGTTGAGGATCCGGATGACAAGGAAGGTCGAACCCCAGGCGATCAGCTGGGCAACGATCTGGCTCCCAGAACGCCAGAACACCGCATCACGGACGCGGTGCGACAACGGCGTACCTTGATCACCGGTTTGAAGAGGGGTGCTCGAGGCGAGGAGAGTTGGATCGGTTTTGAGCAAGCGGGTGTCCGTTTGGTGCAAATATCCAATCGCGGCATCGTTCAGCAGAGGCACCGCACTGCTCCGGAGTTTGTCTAGCAGCGTAATTGAAATTTTCTCTAAACCTTCGCCTTTCGCTGCGGCGATCAGGTTGGGCGGGTCCCAGCGGGCACCTGGCTTGCCAACGCCAGAAAATCGCCAGCAGGACGGTGCCAGGCTAAATCTACGATGCTGGCTATGGTTCAAACCCCAGTCAGCGGGTTCAGGTAGGCACGGTTCCTGATTCTGCGATGCCGAGCGGGGACTACGGCCCGTCAGCCACGGTCTACAACCGCTTCAACTGGTGGTCGGCGCGAGGATTCTAGCTCAGGCATCTTGGATGCACCGACCGGGACCTCTGAGCCTAACCCACGATCACACGACAGGCGGATACACACTCATCACATACGGACAGAACGCCTTCCATCCCGTCAACTCCCTCACAATTAGAAGCCAGATCTCTGCAGATCTCCACGACCTCAAGACAGATCCTCAGATAATGGTTCGAATCTCTTACGAGAAAACTTATGGCAATCTGACATATTTCGGCACAGTCCATGAGGGAACATAAGAGACCCTCGGCTTGTTGCTCTCTTTTGCTATCATAACTAATATGTTGCAGGCACGCTGTTTGACATTCTTGCAATGCTGCTATGCACCTTCTCATTTCCTTGTCATTATCGAACATTTTCTCTCACCTTTGCTTCACAGCCAATTTCATGGCACGAGTCATTAAACGGTTGGCGGAATAGATGCGCGGCTATCACGGGGCGATCTTAATGGTGCATCGCACGGCTTCTCTTGTCCTCGCAGCGACTTTTCTGCACCCTCGGATCCTCTCGCGATTGGCCGTCACGATCCTGTCGGCCGCGACGATCGCGCGGAACTGCGCCGGGTCGGCGCTCTGCATCATGCGCCGCCCGGCCGTCCAGTGGGGAAGGTCAAGTGTCCGCGCCGCCATGCGCTCGGGCCATTGCCAGCTCGCCGGCGCGATCTGGCGCGCGACGATGCCCGGCACGATCGCCCATGCGAGGATGCCGGCCGCCACCCCGCCCAGCCCGAACCATAGCTGCCGGTTCTTCTGGTCGGCCCGTGTCCATGCGGACCCCGCGATGGCGCGAAGCTCGGCCATGACGTGGGCCTTGTCCTCGCCCGCCTTGGCGAGCGCCGCCTGATCCTCACGCCGTGCAGCGTTGCCCGCCGCTGCGATCCGCTGCGCCATCTGCTCGGGCGTCATCGCCAGCGCCGGGGCCGCTTTCAGGAACTGGCCGATACGCGCGATGTTCTCACCTGCCGTGTCCACGCCCTTCTGCATCCGCCCCAACGTCTCGGTATAGTCGGGCACGTCGATCGCGCCGCGCTCGGCCGCCAAGCCCTCCACGGCGCGGCGCAACAGCGCCAGCTCGCCGCGCATGGCCTCGAACGCCTCGGCCGCGTCGGTTCCTTGGCTGTCGTCCTCGTCCGTCACCTGTCCCCCTTACCGGCTCATGCCACGGTCGCGGTCACGGCCTTGTCCGACCGACTGCGCCAGCTCCTGCCCGATCGACCGGCCCCGCTCCATGTTCAACGCCAGCTCGGACACGTGCCGCTTCAAGGCGGATTCGAGCTGCGGATCGCGATGCAGCCCCCCCGCGATGCTCTCCATGCGCTTGCCAAGCTTTTCCGCGCCCGCACGGTCGCTGGCGCGCTCCATGCTGGCCCGCGCCTCTTTCATGCCCTGCCACTGCTCCACAAAGCGGCCCGCGCGCTTCTCGGGGTCAATGCGGACCTGGCGCTCCGCCTCCATCGCCTTCGCCGCCCCACCCGTGTTCCCCTCCGCCGCGTCGCGCGCGAGCCGGGGGTCGCGCTCGATCGCGCTGGCAAGGTCGCGCGCGGCATGGGGCCGGGCCTGGTCGAGCGCGTCGCCCGCCTTCGCCAGCGCCTGCTCCTGGTGCGCCAGCACCGGCAACCCCTTCTCCCGCATCCGGCCTATATCGGCCGCGGCGCGCGCATAGCGTTCAATCG
>CAYMIU010000064.1:0-17706 GCA_964390515.1 uncultured Stakelama sp. | reverse complement strand
ATCCGGCGTGCCGCAAGACACTGTCATTCAAAGGATTAGTTTCGAATCCGACTCTGAGACAATCCCTCCACCGTGCGTAGCAGAAGAGTGTCTTTGAGCGCGGTAGGCAGCCGCGCCACCGCCTGCCACAAGCGCGCCAGTTCCGCCCGGTCCGCCGTCGCCACGTCCACGGCCGGTGCCTGATCCCGCACGTTCTCGATCGTATCAAACGGCAGCGCTGATGCGAATGTCAGGATTTGCCGCACCCGCTTGCGGCGCATCCAGTCGCGGCTCTTGTTGATAGCGACTGTTGATAGCGACGCTTGTCAGCAAAGCGCGCAACGGTCGGCTCCCGTCATAACTGCCGAGATGCTGGAAAGCGGCCGAAAAGCAGTCTTGGGTCAGATGGATCGCCTCTTCGGGGTCCCCGATATGACCGCGGATAAGCCGATATATCGACTCCCGATGACGACGCATGATCTCCGCAAAGGCGGCCTGGCGCCCGCCGAGCGTTAACGCCGCCAGTTCGCCGTCGGAGCAGCCCGCGAGCCTGGTCGAACTTGGCGGCTTGGTTGGGACGAAGCAGTTGCCGCATCGCGAAGATATGGGCGAGCGTCTCCTGCAGTTCGCCCATTGCTTGGTGCGACCGGTCGACGGCCGCAGCCACCTGCGAGCCGTTGCCGTGCTCGGCCTTATGGCGTCGGCCAAGCGGGCATTGCCCGCGCGGAGCTCTAGGGGCTGTGGGGACTCATCGTGAGTTGATGACGGCGGCGGCGAGGTAGATCATTGCCTCGAAGCTCTGGTCGGTCTTGCATGCGCGCATGGTGACGCGCTTGAACTCCTTGAGCTTGCAGAAAAAGTTTTCGATGAGGTGGCCATTCATAGATGCTGGCGTCGATCTTGAGTTTCTGCGCGCGGGCGGGGTGCTGGGATATGCGATCCTGGCGCCGCGATCGTTGAGTTCGGCGACGAGCGCGTTGCTGTCAAAGGCCTTGTCAGCGATCAGCCCGTCAAAGGCCATGCCGTCGCCCAGAAACTCGCCCGCCGCGCGCATGGGCGCGGCGCAGACATCGCTCATCGCTCAGGTTTAAGCCGTCCCCGCCTACTTCTCACATATCGCGTTCCATAGGCATCGGCTTCATCGCGTCGGGTTTGGGTTTGGCGTCGGCGGGCCCGGTACCGCGCTTCTTCTCCGCGCGACACTTGGCTCCCATTTCGGCCATCTTTTTCTGGCTCATGCCCATTTTCTGCATGCTGGATTTTGACATACACGACGAGGCAGGCATGTTGCCCTTCATCTTGCCGTCCTTCATCCCCGGCATCATTTTGTCATGGCCCATCATGTTGTCATGCCCCATCATGCCGCCCCCCATCGGCTTCGCCGGCGGGGCGGCGCGGTCTTGAGCGAGTGCGGCGCCCGAAGATAGCAGCAGTGCCGAGAAGATTAGGCCCATCTGGATGCGCGATTTCGAGATCTTCATGTGAAATCCTTTTCATTAAGGTCAAAGCGTGGGCTCGATTTATAGGTAGTTTTCTCCGCTCGCCCGGGAAATCAGGTTAGCGGACTGCGGATAAGCCCTGCGCGCGGTCGCAGGTCGCGTCATTGACGCAGATCAAAGCGGTACACTGCAGGCGAAGCGGCAAGGCGAGCGCTCGCGGCAGGTAATCAAGCCACATGAATCCGTACGAATCGCGCAAGCGGAAAGGCGAAAACGCCCCGGTCCTGACCGTGCGGCAGGTCGGCACCTAAACAAAATAGGTCGGCCTTCGGCGCTACCGCCGATCGTTCACGGTGATGGCGTCACCTGACCCCGGCCGCCAGCGAAGGCGGCCGGGTACCTTTTTCCTTATGTTTGAAGGATCGCGAAAGTTCGGACGGCGGCGTCGATGGCCTGGCCGCCGGCAGCCAAACGCGGGGTGGCTGTCGTGGACAATGGACTTCTATAGGAGGTCAAGAGATCGTGAAATCCAGCGTCTCAATGTGACCCCGCGCCGCTGGTCTGCAGCCCTTACTGCGGAATTTCCCGGAATTTCTGGGTTGACCTTGGACTATGGTCCAAGGGCTATCGGTCTCACGTGGACCATGATCAGTCAATCATCGGCAACGTCGCACCAGGCTTGGATGCCCTGGCAGGCCAGAGCAGTGATTCGGGCGTGGGTAACGAGGTGTGAGAGTAGCTTGTCCCGGCTGCGAAATACGTAATCGGGCGCTATGCGCCGGCCTCAGCGATGCGGAACTGGCGCCGCTCAGCGCCCTGAAGCGTCGACGACGTTTTGCAAGGGGGGAGCCCGTTATCTGGGCGGGCGACGAAAACATGATCTTTGCGAACGTCGTCTCGGGCGTTCTCAAGCTTAATGCCACCACGGCGGATGGGCGTGAGCAGATTGTGGGCCTGATGTACCCAGCTGATTTCATCGGCAGACCTTACGCGTCCTCAACACGCTACAACGTGGTGGCGCTGACGGACGCTGAGCTGTGCGTGTTTTCACGAAAGCACTTCGAGCAGGCGCTCAGGACCTACGACAAGTTGAAGCGGTTGCTGCTCCAGCGCACGCTGGATGAGCTAGACCATAGCCGCGAGTGGATGCTCTTGCTCGGCCGCAAGACGGCGGAAGAGAAGGTGGCGAGCTTTCTCGTCCAGATGGCGCGCCAGATCGGCCGTGGCGGTTGCGCCCGGTCGCCGCTGGATGAGTTCGTCCTACCGCTCAGCCGGGCTCAGATCGCCGACGTGCTCGGGCTTACGATCGAGACGGTCAGCCGACAGATGACAAGATTGAGAAGCGCCGGCGTCATTGATCTGCCAACGACGCGCTCGATCAGGGTTTTGAACGAAATCGCGCTCTCGGCACGTGCGGAACAGGGCTAGGCCGCCGGTGACATTCGCCCGGAAGTCCACTCGTGCGGCGCTGCCATCAACTGCCGCCGGTCACATGGGCAGGTCGAGCGTCCGCGCCGATTGTGCCATCCGCCCTCACTGCGTTGATGAGCGTATCGCGGTTTACGAGCATGTTCGTCGGCACCAACTACACCAGCTACGGCTCGCGCTCGCTTTCCACGAAGCCTCGCCGTTCGGCATTCATTCGTATCTCACGTACGCAGAAGTCACTTTCGTGTAGTGGCCCTACTGGACGACGATCTTGCCCGTCATTCCGAACGTCGAGTGCATGAAGTGCGAGCAATGCACCTTGTAGGTGCCGGGGCGGTTCGCGACCAAGCGAACGTCCGCGCTTTTCCCGCCCTCCAACTCAACCTTACCCTTGCTTAGCGCTGTCTGATCGGCGGGATCGATCGTAGCACTAGCGAAGAAGTCCTTGGCGACGAAATTATGACCGCCGCCTGCATTGTTGACGAAGTACAGTCGGTAAGGAATGCCGCGGCGCAAGGAGATCGTGTCCGGTGTGTAGGCGAAGCTCGACATTTCGATTTCGACTGTCCTGGCGTTCGACCAGTCGGGAGTTTGGGCGGCAGCAGGCGCGCCGAGCAGCAGCATCGAAACAGCGGGAATGAGAGCACGCATCGGTTGTCTCCGTCTAAAGTTCCCTTAGCACGGAGCAGAGCCTCTCGCACTTGTCAGCTCAGGCTATGGCTCGCCACAATCGGTCGTTTCCGGGAAGCGCGCAGTCGCATGGCGAGCCGAGAGGCCGAGCCCGAGCCCGAGGGTTGCGTGAGTGGGGGAGTATCTAAGCTAGACGCATCCTCCTCATTGTAAGCGTGGGTTCTGCACCGCGCTAAGTCGCGGGCGAGCTGGCTTGATCGCCTGCGTCACATTCGACGTAAGTCACCCCGCGTCGGTGTCTAGCCCCCGAGGCGGAGGCGATGGATCCGACCGTGAATCAAGCCATGTCGCCTCCTCAGCCACTCATGGCCCTTGGGCCATGGTCCAAGGGTCAAGAGGTTTCCTTAGCCGTCGTAACCGTTCGGATCGGCTAGAGCTCGAGCCCGGGCGCGGCCCGACCAGGCTGATCGTTGCGGCGTTTTTCAGGGCGCTTCGATCGCCAGATCGTCCAGGATCGGGCAATCCGGCCGATCTCCACCAGCGCAGCGACGGGCCAGATCCTCGAGCGACTTGCGCATGGCGCGGAGCTCGCGCTCCTTGCGCTCCATTTCCCGTGCCCGCGCGAGCGCGAGCGCCTTGACCTCGCCGCTCGCCCGGTCACCGTCCTGCCAGAGCGCGACGAGCTGCGCGATCTCGGGAATCGGAAAGCCGAGATCGCGCGCGCGTCGGATGAAGCGCAGCATGTGCACCTCGCGCTCGTCATAGTCACGGTAGCCGGAATCACGCCGCGCGGCCTTCGGAATGAGGCCGATCGCCTCATAATGGCGGATCATCCTCTGGCTGACCCCTGAGGCTTTCGCGGCCTGTCCTATGTTCACTTGTCCTCTCCTCAAGCCGTTGGGCGCCAACGGCGAAGCGTCAGAGCGTTGGCGACGACGCTGACGCTCGACAGCGCCATGGCCGCGCCGGCGATCACCGGGCTCAGATAACCAAAGGCCGCCAATGGGATGCCGATCAGATTGTAGATGAACGCCCAGAACAGCCCCTGGCGGATTTTGGCGTAGGTCCGCTTCGAGATGTCGATTGCGTCGGCGATCAGGCGCGGGTCGCCGCGCATCAGCGTGATGCCTGCTGCGTGCATGGCGACGTCCGTTCCCGTCGACATGGCGATGCCGACATCGGCTGCCGCGAGGGCAGGGGCGTCGTTGACCCCGTCGCCTACCATGGCGACCGTGCGGTCCTCTCCCCGCAACGCCGCCACCGCATCCGACTTTCCTTCCGGCAGGACATTGGCAACGAAGTCGTCAATGCCCAGCTTGGCGGCCGCTGCGCGCGCGCTTCCCGCATTGTCCCCGGTCAGCATCACGCTGCGTATGCCGCGGCCATGCAGCGCTGCCACGGCGGCCGCAGCGGAGGCCTTCACCTCGTCGCCGAACGCCAGGAGGCCGAGGAGGCGGCGTTCGGGTGCGCGTTCCGCGACCCAGGAGACCGTCCGTCCCTCCGCTTCCAGGCGGGCCGCCTCGGCGGCCAGCGGCGTCAGCGCTATATCCTCGTCTTCCATCAAGCGCGTGCTGCCGAGGATGAGGTGGCGTCCGTCGACCTCTGCAGCGACGCCGCGACCCGGCAGGCCGCGCATGCCTTCGGCGCTGGCGGGTTCGACGTCTTCCGAGCTGGCCCACGCCATGACCGCCCGAGCGAGCGGATGCTCGCTTCCGGCTTGGAGCGCCGCGGCGAGGGCGATCAGCTCAGGACGCTCGACTCCGTCGGCCGCGAGTCCCGCGAGTAGCGAGGGCTTGCCTTCGGTCAACGTGCCGGTCTTGTCGAACGCGACGACGTTGATGCGGTGGGCGGTCTCCAGCGCCTCCGCGTCCTTGATGAGGACGCCGGCCCGCGCGGCGACGCCCGTGCCGGCCATGATTGCGGTCGGCGTGGCCAGGCCGAGCGCGCACGGGCAGGCGATGACGAGCACCGCGACGGCGTTCAGGATCGCGACCTCCACGCCGGCACCAGCGACCAGCCAGCCGGCGACGGTAAGCGCGGCTATGACGAGGACGATCGGAACGAACACGGCGCTAACCCGATCGACGAGCCGCTGGATCGGTGCCTTGGCGCCTTGCGCGCTCTCGACCAGGCGCACGATGCGGGCGAGGGTGGTCTCGGCCCCTACCGCAGTCGTCTCGACCAGGATGAGCCCGTCGGCGTTGATGGACCCGCCGGTCACCTTGTCTCCGATGGCTTTGGCCACCGGCAGGCTTTCTCCCGTGAGCATCGACTCATCGACGTGGGTAGCCCCCTCGATCAGCAGCCCGTCGACCGGGATGCGCTCGCCGGGCCGGACGCGCACCCGGTCGCCGTTACGCACCTCGGAGAGGGCGACCTCTCGTTCGGCGCCGTCGGCGCCGACGACGCGCGCCTGGTCGGGTCGCAGCGCCATCAGCGCGCGGATCGCCTCGCCGGTCTGGCGCTTGGCGCGGCCTTCGAGCCACTTGCCGAGCAGGATAAGGGTAATGACGACGGCCGAAGCCTCGAAATAATAATGCGCGTCCATGCCGTGCATCGGCGCGAACAGCAGCTGGTAGAGGCTGAGCCCGTAGGCGGCCGATGTGCCGATCGCGACCAGCAGGTCCATGTTGCCGGTGCGGGCGCGCAGCGCCTTCCAACCCGCGCGGTAGAAGCGCGCGCCCAGCCAGAACTGCACCGGCGTCGCCAGCAGCAGCTGGACCCAGCCTGGCACCGCCACCTGGATGCCGAACGGCGCCAGCAGCATCGGCACGACCAGCGGCAGCGACAGCGACGCGGCGATCAGCACATGGCGGAGCTCCTTTGTCGCCGCCGTGTCGCGCCGGGCGTCCTCGGCGTCCCTCTCCGCGTCCGCCGAACCGGTGCGCGCGGATGCGGTGTAACCGGCGCTTTCGATGGCCTCGACTAGGACATAAGCGGGGACGTCGCCCAGAGCTTCGATCCTCGCCGTCTCGGCCGCCAGGTTGACACTCGCGGAGCGGACGCCGGGCACTTTCAGCAGGGCCTTTTCGACCCGGCCGACGCACGACGCGCAGGTCATTCCGGCGATCGTCAGCTCGCTCGTTTGCGTCACCGGAGTGTAGCCCGCCGCGAGCACCGCATCGGCTACGGCGCCGACATCGGATCGTCCGTCGACGAATTCGACATCTGCACGCTCGGTGGCGAGGTTGACCGAGACGCCAGCAACGCCGGGCACCCCGGCGATAGCACGCTCGACCCGCCCGACGCACGTCGCGCAGGTCATGCCTTCGATGGGCAGCGACAGCATCTCTTCTCTTCCCGCGTGCGCTGTCGCCTGCAGTCGTGCCGGTGCGTTCATGGTCGTCTCCAATATCGAGTCGACGAGCTTATCGTCCCTGACATCGTGTCAAGGTCAACAACGAAAACTTACCCCTTGACCCTGACACAGTGTCAAACCCCACATTTGCTTCATTCACCTCATGGGAGAACGAAGATGATCGATTTCAAGGTACAGGGAATGACCTGCGGCGGTTGCGTGCGGGGTGTGACGAACGCGCTTCAACGCGTCGATGCGGATGCCGTCGTCAACGTCGACCTGGCGAGCAAGACGGTGTCGGTAAGCTCGGCAGCCGATGTACAGCAACTCAAGCAGGCCATCGAGAAGGCCGGCTTTGTGGTGACGCAATAAACCCGATTTTATCTGAGGGCTTTGCGGGGCGGGCGCGTAAAGGGATTGTGCGGTGATCCGCACGTGCCCGCCTCGCGATCATAAGTGCAGCGGGCCTGTCCACGTTCCGCAGCACAAATGAATGAGGGTGGCAGCGTCATGACCGACATCGAACGCAGCGGGTCCGTGAGCGACAAGGACGCGCGCGAACTGGTCCTCATCACCGGTGCGAGCGGTTTTATAGCCGCCGCGCTGATCGCTAGGCTTGGCGAACGCTACACGGTTGTCGGCCTCGATCGCGCCGGTCCGCCGGACCCGCCGCCGCCCGCGGCGGCGATCGACATAGACCTCGGATCGGACGAAGCGGTCCGCGCCGCGCTCGACGAGGTGCGCGCGCGGTTTGGCAATCGCATCGCCTCGGTGATCCACCTTGCCGCTTATTACGACGTCACGGGCGATCCTAATCCGCTCTATGAGAAGGTCACCGTGCAGGGCACCCGCCGACTGATCGACGGGCTGCAGTCGTTCGAGGTCGAGCAGTTCGTCTTCGCGAGCACGATGCTGGTCCACAAGCCGACCCCTACTCCGGACGAGCGCATCAGCGAGAAGTCGCCCATCGGCGCGTCTTGGGCGTATCCGCAGTCCAAAGTCGATACGGAAGCACTGCTGCACGCGCGGCGCGGGAAGATCCCCGTTGTCTTCCTCCGCGCCGCCGGAGTTTATGACGACGACGGGCGCTCGGCGTTTCTCGCGCAGCAGATATCGCAGATCTACGAGCACCGCCTGATCTCGCATTTCTATCCCGGCATGCTGTGCGCGGCACAGTCATCGGTGCACCGCGAGGACTTGGCCGACGCCGTGTTGCGCCTGGTCGATCGGCGGCACGAATTGCCGTCAGAACTGCCGCTGCTCGTCGGCGAACCCGACCCGCCCGGCTATGCCGAGATCCAGGACATCATCGGGGAGGCGCTCCACGGCGAGGGCTGGAAGACGATCCGCATCCCGCAGCCGCTCGCGAAGGCCGGGATCATCCTGCAGAACGAAGCGCTCGGCGGCGACGACTTTATCCAGCCCTGGATGATCGACAGCAGCAACGACCACTATATCCTCGACATCTCGCGCGCACGGTCGCTGCTCGGGTGGGAACCGAAGCACAGCCTTCGCGACACGCTCCCGGCGATCGTCGCTGCGCTCAAGCGGCATCCGCGGGCCTGGTACCGGAACAACAAGCTCAACGAGAACCTGGTCGCGTGGGATGAAGAGCCAGAGGCCGAGCTTGCGGGGTCTGGCCACCACCAGCCCGCAGCGGCCGCCGGAACGGGCGGCATAGATCACGGCGGGATGGATCACAGCAAAATGGACCACGCGGCGATGGGGCACGGGCCCGGCGCCGCGGTCGCGGCCATGTCGGACCACGGCGGGCACGGCGATCACATGGCCTTGATGGACCGCGATGAGCGCCGCGCACGCTGGGCGCTTTACGCCAACATTGGTCTCGGTCTGTGGCTCGCCTCCAGCCCGCTCATCTATGACTCCATGACCACGCAGAGCGTCGGCGAAGCCGCGCGTTTCGTAACCGTCGATCGCGGGCTGCCTTCGATCGAATGGCGGGCCAGCGCACTGGCTATCAGCGATGTCGTCAGCGGGCTCGCCATCGCGCTGTTCGGCGCGCTGTCGCTCGCCCCGCGCACCAAGACATGGGCGCAGTGGGCTGTCGCGTTCGTCGGCATCTGGCTGTTCTTCGCGCCGCTGATCTTCTGGAGCCCGAGCGCCGCGCAGTACAACAACAACCTGCTCATCGGCTCGGCCGTGATCGCCCTGTCGGTGCTCGTGCCAATGATGCCGGGCATGAGCATGGCAGGCATGATGGACCCCAAGAACATCCCGCCCGGCTGGACCTATTCGCCGTCGACCGATGCGCAACGCCTGCCGATCGTTGCCATGGGCCTGATCGGGCTTCTCACCTCGCGCATCCTGACGGCTTACCAGTTGGGGCACATCGATACCGCTTGGGAGCCTTTTTTCGCTGGTTCGCTGAGTGATCCTCGCAACGGCACCGAGGAGATAATCACTTCGGGCATGTCGAAGGCGTGGCCGATCCCTGATGGGGGCCTTGGCACGATCAGCTATGTGCTCGAGATCCTGATGGCGGTGATGGGCACCCGCGACCGCTGGCGGACCATGCCGTGGATGGTGACCTTCTTCGGCATCCTCGTCATCCCGCTCGGCGTCATCAGCATCTATTTCATTATCAGCCAGCCGATCGTCATCGGCACGTGGAGCACGCTGGCGCTGATCGCGGCGCTCGCCATGCTGATCATGATACCGTTCGCATTGGACGAGGTCATCGCCATGGGCCAGTTCCTCGCCTGGGCAAAGCGCCGCGGCAAGCCGCTGATCCGCACCTTCTTCAAGGGTGACGCGATTGAGGCGGGGGCCGAGGACGCATCCGACGTGATGGCCTCTCCTTCTGCCTTCTGGGCGGATGCGAGGCGCGGGCTGACGCTGCCGTGGACGCTGGCAGCTAGCATCGCGCTCGGCGTCTTCCTCATGCTGACGCGGGTGACCCTGGGCAACGAAGGCGCAATGGCGAACAGCGACCATGTGGTGGGTGCGCTGGTTATCACCGTCGCGATCATCGCCACCGCCGAGGTCGCCCGCGCCCTGCGCTTTATCAACGTCGCGTTCGGCGCCTGGCTCGTCGCGGCGCCCTTCCTGCTGACCGGCGTCGGCCATCTCGGCGCTGTGACCTCGGTGGTGGTCGGGATCGCCCTCATCGGCCTTAGCCTGCCACGCGGCAAGCGCAGCGCCGAACATTATGCGAGCTGGGACAAATACGTGATCTGAGGCTCGCTTCGCTGGGGATCGAGCAGGGAAGGGTACGCCATGTCTATTGAGGGCGCCGGCTTCGACGCGGCGCGGTGCCAGGTCCACGACCGTGCGATCGGGCGGTGGGAAAACGAAGGCGGCTCGTTCGCCGGCTTGCACCAACACCGGACGCCGACGGTCGCCGGCGAGATCGGCGATGCCGAGGCCGGCAACCTGCGCGTGCGCCTTATCGCGCTTGAGAACCTCGTCGTCGCCTTGCTCGCCGGAGCACCTGACAGCCAGTCCGCGCTGGTACGCGAGATGGCTGCGTATATTTCACCCAGGCCCGGCATGACGCCTCACCGACTGACGGTCGAGGCGGCCCGCAACATGCTGGCGCTTGTAGAGCGAGCCGCTCACTACAAGACCGCCGCCGCCGAACGCAAAGAATGATGACCGTTCAGCCGACAGGGGGGGGATTGTGCGTGCTCGTTTTCCGAGGTTGGCACCCGTGCTGGTGCTAACGCAAGCGGACGCTTATGGATGTTCGCCGTTCCCGCACATCGGCTCGTACTTCACTCTTCGCGGCGCACCCTGGAGAACCGACCTTGCCGGATATAACTTCGCCGGAGGATCTTGTTAGCCTCACCACCGACATCGTTGCGGCGTACGTTGTCCATAACAGCGTCTCCGTAGGCGACGTGTCGAAACTGATCTCGGTCGTCCACGCCGCGCTTGTCAGTCTGGGTCGGCCGCTAGTGCCCGCAGCCGAACCCACAAAGCCGGCTGTGGCGATCCGCGCCTCGATCAAGCCGGAATATCTCATTTGCCTGGAGGACGGCCAGCACGTGAAGATGCTGAAGCGCTATCTCGCGACGCGTTACAATCTCACGCCGGCGGAATACAGAGCAAAGTGGAAGCTGCCCGCGGATTATCCAATGGTGGCTCCCAATTATGCCGAGCGGCGACGCGAGCTTGCGCACAGCATCGGACTCGGTCGGAAGCGCTCACCGATGGCGGAGCCAGCACCGGGAGCTCCCGAACCTGAACCCACCCCGGAGTCGGCTCCCTCGCCTAAGACCCCGCGACGCAAGCTGAAGATCGCGACAAAGGGCTGACGGGGCGGGCGGTGCTCGCGCACCTGATCCTTTGCTCAGCATCTCCTAGCGGTGGCGGCCTTCAGACCGGCATTGATTGCGCGTGGGCATCCCTCCAGTAAATCTGGCGGACCGCCGTGACCATGCTGAAACGTAAGCGCACCATCGGCAATTGCCGGCACCCCGGGCGTTCTGACGCAAGTTAATCTAGGATCGCACTGGAATGAATTGGACCGTCGAATATTGCCTCCGGAGTGGCGACCGCGCCACGTGATCGGAAGCTGGTTGCCCGAGAAACAGGGCCGCAACTACCGGGCCGGGCCCCAAACGAGCACTGCTCGCCTGCTGGACAAGTTCAACCGGGCACCGGGCGCTGAGCTCGTCGGTTCCCCTAAGCGCCCATCGCGGAAAGCGGCGCGACCAAGCTCCAGGTTACCCCTGCTTCGGAATAGTTTAGCTCGGCCCGCCCACGAAAGCTGCGGCTCGCAGCCGTGCCTATGAGCCGGCTTCCAAACCCTTGCTGCTTGGGTCGCATGACGGGTGGCCCGCCCCGCTCCGTCCATAGCATCGACAGCTCAGCAGTCTTGCCCTCTCCTGATACCCTCCAAGTCAGGTCGACCGATCCGGCGCTGTTGGACAGCGCGCCGTATTTGATGGCGTTTGTCACCAGCTCGTGGATCACAAGAGCGAGCGTGAAAGAGGCGCTCGGCCCTACGGATACCGAGGGCCCATCGACGTGAATCCGCCCCTCATAGCCCGCGAAGACTCTTAGCGCCCGTTTCGCCAGATCCCCGAGCGGCGCCGCCTGCCAGTGGGACGTGCGCAGAAGATCGACTGCGCCGTTCAGGCAGGCCAAGCGCTCATCGATTACCTTGCGGGCATCTTCTAGCGATTTAGCTGATCGCAAGGTCTGGCTGACAATCGACCTGGTGATAGTCAGGATGTTTTTGAATCGATGCTCAAGCTCCCGAACACGCACATCATCGATGCTCTCCATTCTATCTGCCACCGTGGTCATGATGAGGGCTGCAGTCGCGCGGGCATCTCACGCGCTTAGCGGCGGAGCTTCAAGGGGATGTGTACTGAGTGCCAGCGCCCATTGCCCCGCGAGATCTCAACCGAGATGCCGATCCGCCGCCATCCTGCGTTCCTGAAAGCCCGCAATGACGCTTCGTGGTTCCACCAGATGTAGGCGATAGCGCGCTGATAGGATTTAGGAACGAGCGAAGACGTTGCCTCCGCGATTAGGAGGGAGGCATAGCCCCGGGACCGATACGCAGGCAAGGTGATGACGTTGACCAACGCTACTTCATTGCTCGCAAGCGGCCAGGTCGAAGCACTCTCGTATCTCGACACATCTGCAAAGTGGAGGAAGGCTGCCGGCTCTGCGTCGGCCAGAAGTACAAAGCCGGTGCATCCCGCGCGCTCAAAACTCAGCGCGCTTCGGACACGCGGGTCAGGGTGTTGTGCAAGAGCGTCTATGTACCGCTTATCAAATGTCCTGACTTCGAGAGACGTGGACAGGCCTGGCGCTTGCGATCTTTCGTCCTGCGCAACGATCCAGTTGAAGCGGTAATCCACGAAATTCGACAAGGCTCGCCTGACTAAATCCTTGGCGCGACTGCTGAGGGGGCCTCGGCCTCCAACTCCGGCCTTTTTGGCTCCCGCGCTGGACGCGATCCCGTCCTGGTGGACCACCGGAGGGGATCGCTTGGTCGTGCCTTCGCGTTTCATGTGCCCCCCAGATAGACCTTCAAAGTGAATTACGTCCGAGCGGCGATAATCCCTCACTTACTCGAGCTTGCGACGGGGTTTGCGGCAGCTGGCGACCTCGTCCTTTGGCCGGCCTCGGACCTCCTATGGGCATCTTCGTTCGCGCGGCGCACCCGCATGCGCGCCATGGGCCAGCAACAACCCCGCCGCCAGAGCACCGAGGTCTGATTCCCCGCAATCATTGGGGCGGAGCCGGAACCGGCGGTGTCCCGGAGCCCGCTCGGCCGGTCGACCACGGCCGTCGCTTGCCATGATGTCCATAGCCGTAGTCGCCGACATCGAGCTGAAGAAGGCAGTTGGAATACTGCTCCGATCCGGGATCGAAGCCGTAGGTCGCGCAGGCGGCGCGGTGCCGTGCAAGCATCTCCTGCCGGCTGATGCAGGCGGAAAGTAGAAGGCTCGCGGCCACGATCGCGCCAGAAGCCGCGACAGCTCGTAGTTTCATCAAGCAGTCCTCCTCATGCGATAGATCCCCAGCTTAAGCGCAGGTGAGCGCGGCGGGAGCTCACCAGGGACACTGAAAGCTTGCACCGGATGCCGATGAGCGCGACAGGTTCGCGGTACCGCTGCAGCAGTGCGCGACCCACAACTGAGACCGACGCTGGACACGATCCATCCTCCCGTTCTTCATTACGCACGAAACCGGCTGATCCCTCATGTCAGCGAAGCCAGCCGTATGTTATATTGGTCGTGCCGCAGTTCGGGCAGAGAGCAGCCGAGTCGCTATGTCCCGGCGATCGCCGCGTCTGTCGCGGCGATCGGGCCGGTGGACCCGGTCCTAATCTTCTGTGGGCGGGATCGCCCTCGCCTCGGCTCGTCGAAGGAGGTGCAGATGACAGATGCAATCCACGAACGGCGCGCAGCGGAGGAGCTTGCGCGTGCAAAGGCATCGCACGACCGCGCTGCGGCTGCCGCGCACCGCGGGCTCTCCGAACTGCATCGGCGTGCGGCGAAGCAAGTTTCGGTTGTCGCCTTCGCACCAGAGACGCCGGCCGAGAAGCGGCTTATCGAGCACCGCTCCATCCGCTGATCAGTTCCTGCTTACCCGGCAGCGGTCCTCCCCAATCCTCGTCGCGGGCGGTCGGCTCGCCTGGAGCTGGATCTTTCGCTGCGGAGTTGGTGCTGTCATCGCGACGTATAATTCAGAGGGCTGGGACCCCTCGCTGCAGTCCCGCGGAACGCGACCGCAACGAGCGTTGTCCCGCAATCCTGTTGAAGAGCAACCGACACCTCGGGACCTGCCGCGGGCGAACCCAATGCATGGGCCCTGGCTTCCGACGCCCGCGCGAGCAGGCTGCGGGAGTGCGTGAGGGATTGGCATCGCTGCTGCGTAAAGGAGGAGAGGGTCCACGCCGCCCCCGCGGCCCCGCCGCCCAGGCGACGCGGCTGAGACCAACCAGCCGCACGTGCTTCAGCTGCGCGCGATTGAGAAGGACAAGAATGTTGAAATTGCAGCTGACCGCCCATGGCTGGAAAGGCGAACCGGAGGCGCTGGTCGACTGCATCATCGTCGGGGGAGGCCCAGCAGGGCTGACAGCGGCGATCTATCTGTCTCGCTTTCTCAGGCGCTGCATCGTGATCGACGCGGGCGCCGGACGTGCCGCCACGATTCCGAAGACCCACAACCTGCCAGGCTTCCCAGGCGGTATCTCCGGTGTCGATTTGCTGCTACGGATGAAGAACCAGGCGCAACGTTATGGCGCCACCATCCGCCACGGCGAAGTTAGTTTGATCGAGCCCTCAGATGGCGGCGGCTTCACTCTCAGGACGGGCGACGACGTGCTCCGCGCGCATACCATTCTTCTCGCGACGGGCGTGATCAATCACCGCCCCGAAATGCCATCAGCGGAACATGACGGCGCGGTCGCGCGCGGCCTCATCCGCTACTGCCCTGTGTGCGATGGCTATGAAGCCAGCAGAATGAACATCGCGGTGCTCGGATGCGATGGCCACGGCGCAGCTGAAGCGGAGTTTCTGCGGACTTATAGTCAGCAGATCACGCTCCTGCCGCAGCGGTCCACCAACTTGTCTCCGGCCGATCAGGCCCGGCTGATCCGGGCAGGCATCAAAGTAGAGGTCGCGGCCGTCCTGCGCCTGAAGGTCGATAGACATCAGATCGTGGCCGAACTCGTTGATGGAACGACGCACAGGTTCGATACGCTGTACCCGGCGCTAGGCTCCTCGCCGCGAGCGCAGCTTGCGACCATGATCGGGTCGGATCTGAGTGGTTCCGGCGGCATTTTGATCAACGAACACCAACAGACCTCCGTGCCGGGCATCTACGCGGCAGGTGACGTGGTCGAGGGCCTGGATCAGATCAGCGTCGCGACGGGTCAGGCAGCAAGAGCCGCAACCGCCATTCACAACTACCTGCGCGATCGTGAGGAAGCGCTGGCAACGGCTCTGGGTGCTCTCGAAGCGGACGAGAGGCGCCTGCTACGCAAAGGCACAGAGGGTCGTCCCTAGACTCGCGCTCGCGGACGGGCACGACTTTGGAACGAACGGAGGTGATGCGACCGTGAATTTGCCCCGTCGTGGTAGGGCGCTGCTCGTGGCTTTGACAGGTGCGGCGCCGGCGCTCGCCAATCTCAAGATCGGCCGGGCCGTGCCTCAAGCACGCGTGGCGCAGCCCCCAGGCGGAATGCGCGTCTGGCTAAGTGCTTCACCGAACGCGGACTAATTATCCGCGGAAGATGACCTGTCACTTGGACACGTACGGACCGGGAGCACGGAAAAGGCGAAAACGCTCCGGACCTGACCGTGCGTTGGGCTGGTCCTTAGAGGATAAAGGGGCCGCCCTGGCGCTGCCGCCGTGCGTTCGCGGCGATGGCGTCGACTAGCCCCGGCCGCTGGCCTTCAGCGGCCGGGGCATCTCTTCGGTAATCGATGCGGCTGCTTCAGGCAGCCCATGAGCCGAATCTGAGATTCGGTGGCAACCGCCCCCCGTCACGCGGCGTGCCCGCGTCAAGTAGACACGGTTGATCAAGCCGGGCCAGGTCATGGACTCTGTTAAGGGGGCCTTATCCCTCCCGCGCTATCAACCATCACCCGATTGGCGGCGGAGTTCTACTGGTGGAATGTGCGGAACGCACTGTCCAGATCATCTACAACAGAAGCGCGGGACGGCACTCGCGCGCAACACTGGCGGCGCTGCGCCAAGGCTTTGAGGGCCGCGGTGCCGCGGTCGTCCTGTCGGAATGCGGACCCGGCTCGCAGATCGTGATTGACGACGACGCAAGCCTTGTCTGCGCGGTCGGGGGTGACGGTACCGTCCGTCACGTGGCCTTGGCCATGTCGCGCTGCGGCCGGTCGCTTCCGATGAGCGTCTATCCGTCAGGCACCGTCAATCTGGTGCACCGGGAAGCCGGCGTGCGCCACACGCCACACGCGCACGCCGAGCGGGTGATGCGCGCAGATCGCCAGTGTGGCCACTACTCGGTCCGGATAAACGACACTCTGTTCCTGGCCTGCGCCAGTGTTGGGCCTGACAGCCGCGCCGTCGCCGCTCTGTCGCCGCTTCTTAAGCGTTATTCGGGAAGGCTCGCCTACCTGTTCGCGCTCTCCCGCGTGCTCGGCGATTGGCGGCGGGACGAGATCGAGATCGTCTGCCAGGACAGGACGCTGGTCTGCGAGGCCTTTTACGTCGCCAAGGGACGCTATTTCGCCGGACCGTGGAGCTTCGCTCCCGAGGCCCGCCTCGGCTTACCGCTCCTCCATGTCGTCACTCTGGAGAGGGCTCGAAGGCGGGATTTCGTGCGGCTGGTTGTGGCGTTGCTTCGCGGCCGACCGGTCGAAGCGCTGCCCGGAGTAACCGCATTCTCCTGCACCGGCTTCACCGCCAAGGCGGTGGCGCCCCTGCAAGTGCAGGCCGGTGGCGACATCGTCGCAAGCCTCCCGGCTGAGTTCCAGCTCAGCCCTGAACCTCTCCTGTTCCGCTGAGACCTGGGCAATGAGGTTTCCCTTCAAGGAAGCGCTGATCCTGCTTTATCTGGCGGGGGGTGCGGCCGCCTTCGGCGAGCGGCTCGCCTCGCTCGGCTGGACGCCTTCGCTGGCCGTCTACCTGGGCTTGTTTGGGCTGCTCGCCGCCTGCCTCCTGCTGGCCGCCTATGTCCAAAATACGCTTCTCCGGCTCGGCTACGCGTTCGTCCTGTCCTCATCGGCGTTGCTCCTTGACGCCTTTCAGCGGATCGTCGGTGAGCCGCTGACCTATGACGGATTCATCAACCTGCTGAACTCAGCGGGCTTCGCGGGCGACGCACTCGGCCAGCATGGGAGGCCGATTGCCTGGGCCGCCGCGACCAGCATGCTGCTGCTGGTGGGCATTGCGCTCAAGCCGAGACAGGTCCCCTCTCTGCCACGCTTCGTCTTCGTTGCGGCGCCGCTCCTTGGGGTGGCCGGGCTATCCACCATCCTATTCGCCCGCGGCGGCGAAGGGGCGAACGGATTGCCGAGCGCGTTTCCGATCCTCGCCTATTCGGGCATTTTCCTCTACGAGCAGGGTGCCAATCCCACCCAAGCGCGCCAGGACGTCACGATACCGCGAGTAGCGCCACGCAGAGGCGGCGACATCGTCCTCATCATTGATGAAAGCGTGCTCGGCAGCTACCTCGCTATCAACCATGCGGCCGGGGTGACCTCGGGCCTTGCCCGCCTTCGCCCCGGCATCGACATTCACAATTACGGATACGCCGCATCGATAACCAATTGCAGCGTCGGCACCAACGTCACCTTGCGGCATGGCGGGACGCGCGGCGACTACGAGCGTATCAACGCGACCATGCCGTCGATCTGGCGCTACGCGCGCGGGGTGGGGCTGCGCACGGTGTACATCGATGCCCAGCGGACGGGGTGAGGGTCCCCCGGTTTCTCATCCAGTTTGAGGGTGAGTATCCGGCGTTCATTC
>CAYMIU010000063.1:15409-20490 GCA_964390515.1 uncultured Stakelama sp. | reverse complement strand
GGGGGTCCCTTTTGCACGCCGATAGGGGGTCCTTTTTGGACGCCGATTGACAGCCAAATCTGCACAGGGCAGCATCATGAGGGGCGCAAGGCGCTTTAGGCGAGATGGCGAGAACAAGGTTGCCTGCGTACCCGCGGCTTGATCTTCTTCGTGCGCCGCGCAAAGCCTTCGCGCATTACCGTCTTCAACCCCATTTCCCGAGATCGACGAGTGGCGGCGAGCGCGACCAGTAAACCATCGGCCAGCCGGCCAAAGCGGACGTTGACGGCGCGCATCACCCGCCTGATCGTCAAGGCAGTCCTCTGGTTCATCGCCTTGTCCGTCCTGTGGGTGATCGTCCTGCGCTTCGTGCCGCCGCCGTTCACGCTCACCATGGCCGGGGATCTGCTCAACGGCCGATCGGTGACCAAAGAATGGCGGCCGCTCAGCGAGATCGATCGGAACATGGCGCGCGCCGCGATCGCGGGCGAGGATGCCCGCTTCTGCAGTCACAACGGCTTCGATTTCGAAGCGATCGCTGGCGCGGCCTATCGCAACGCGAAGGGCGGGCGGATTCGCGGCGGGTCCACGATCAGCCAGCAGACGGCGAAGAACGTCTTCCTGTTCCAGGGCGGCGGTTATCTTCGCAAGGCGGTGGAGGCGTGGTTCACGCTGCTGATCGAGACGCTGTGGGGCAAGCGGCGGATCATGGAGGTGTACCTCAACGTCGCCGAGACGGGCATCGGCACCTATGGCGCCGAGGCTGGCGCAATGCGTTACTTCAACCACTCCGCCAGCCGGCTAACCCCGACCGAGGCGGGCCGGATCGCGGCGGTCCTGCCGCTCCCCAAAAAACGAGCGGCTATCGCGCCGCGCGGGTTCGTCCGTCGACACGGCGACCGGATCGACCGCCAGGTGGGCGTGGTGCGGCGCGAAAAGCTGGATGCGTGCCTCAACTGATCGCGCCGCGCCTTGATCAGAACGGCAGCTTGAAGCCCGGCGGCAGCGGCAGGCCGCTCGTCATCTTCGCCATTTCCTGAGACGAGGCAGCATCCGCCTTGGCGCGCGCGTCGTTGAAGGCCGCCGCGACGAGATCCTCCAGCATCTGCTTTTCGGACGGGACGATCAGCGAATCGTCGATCGCGACCGTCAGGATGCGGCCCTTGGCAGTCGCCTTGATCTTCACGAGGCCGCCGCCGGAAACGCCTTCCACCTCGATCTTGTCGAGCGTGGCCTGGGCCTCTTCCATCTGCTTCTGCACGTTCTCCGCAGCGCTTTGCGCGGCAGCGAGCAGTTCGTTGATATCCTTCACGCGTGGTTCCTCTTCTTGGGCCAGTCGATCAATTCGGCATCGGGAAAGGCCTCCATCGCGGCCTTCACCAATGGCGACTCAAGCACCTTCTGGCGTTCCTCTTCCGCAGCAGCATCAGCGGCTTCCTTCAGCGTCGGTTCCCCCGGCGCGTCGAGCATGGAGAGTTTCCACGCCGTGCCGGTGATGCTTCGGAGCGCCGTCGCCGCTTCTGCGAGCGTATCGGCAGCGATCGGGCGTGAGCCGCTGAACACGATTTCGGGCGGCTCATAGCTCACGATGCGCGCGCCGTGGCCGAGCCGCACCGCCAGCAGATGATGGCCCTTTTCCTCCAGCGCCGCGACGAGATCCGCGAACGTTGCGGGCAGCGCCGGCGGCTTCGGTTCGGCCTGAGTGCCCGCACTCACAGTCGCCGTCGGTGCCGCCGCAGCAGCCTGGGGCATACCAGCGGCTTCGGTGCGCGCGGGCTCGGCGCCGGTGATCTGCCGCGCCAGTTCGCCCGGATCGGGCAGGCTTCGCGCATGGATGATGCGCAGCAGCGCCATCTCGGCCGTCTCGATCGGCAGCGCCGCGCGCGACACTTCCTCATGACCCTTCAGCAGAAGCTGCCACAGCCGGTGAAGCAACGGGAAGGACAGGCTCTGGGCCCAGGTGCGATATGCCTCGCGCTCCTCGGCCGGCTGGGCAGGATCCTCTGCCGTCCCCACCTTGGCGAGCGTCACGCCATGAATCGCCTCCAGCAGCGCGCGGAACACGCCCAGCGGATCGACACCATAATCATATTGCCGGCGCAGCGCGGCAAGCGATCCCGGCCCATCGCCGGACAAGAGAAGCCCCAGCAGATCCCGGATAGCGCCGCGATCGGACAGGCCCAGCATTTCGCGCACGGCAGCCGCAGTGACGCCGCTGCCTTCCAGATCGGCATGGGCAATCGCCTGATCGAGGATCGACAGGCCGTCGCGGGCCGAGCCTTCCGCGGCCCGCGCGATCAAGGCCAGCGCCTCCGGCTCGGCAGAAACCCCTTCCTGCACGGTGACGGCAGCGAAATGCTCCGCGAGCTTCTCCGCGGGAATGCGGCGAAGGTCGAAGCGCTGGCACCGGGACAGCACCGTCACCGGCACCTTGTTCACCTCTGTCGTGGCGAACAGGAACTTCACATGCCCGGGCGGCTCCTCCAGCGTCTTCAGCAGCCCGTTGAAGGCCGCCTTCGACAGCATGTGAACTTCGTCGATGATATAGACTTTGTACCGCGCGGAGACGGCGGCATAGCGCGACGCCTCGATGATCTCGCGGATATCGTCGATGCCGGTGTGGCTCGCCGCGTCCATCTCGATCACGTCGATATGCCGGCCCTCGGCGATCGCGCGGCACGGTTCGCACACGCCGCACGGATCGATCGTCGGGCCACCCTGCCCGTCCGGTCCGATGCAGTTCAGCGCCTTGGCGATCAGCCGCGCAGTCGACGTCTTGCCAACCCCGCGCACGCCGGTGAGCAGGAACGCATGGGCGATCCGGTCGCGCTTGATCGCATTCTCGAGCGTGCGGACCATCGCCTCCTGGCCGATCAGGGCCTGGAAGGTCTGCGGGCGGTATTTGCGGGCAAGGACGCGATACGCCTCGCCGCCGCGGCGCGGCTGCGCCGGTTCGTCAAGGCCCAGGAGCGTATCAGTCATCAGCAGCCGCGAATGTTGAGGAAGTTGAGGGTGGGTGTCGCGCACTTGTTCGCCATAGGCGCTCGGCCGCGACGAGTCAGGTGGTAGATTTACGCTTCCGCTCATGCCCGGGTTCATCGCACGTCCTCGCCATGTAGGACATGGGTCCGCAGAATGGCGCTGATGTTGGGAGTCCCCGCGAGCCATGACGGCCGGGAGGTGGGAGCCGGAACGACCCGAGGCGAAATCGTTGTGGCTGCTTCCGTCAGGATCTGACCAGGTTGGCGACGACCACGTCCGCCCGACTCCCGCGCGCCATATGGCGGAGGCGGGCCAACTGATCAAGCGCGCTCAGCCGGGAATACGCACCGTCAGCCCGTCCAGCGCATCATCCAGCACGATCTGGCACGACAACCGGCTGGTCCGGGTGGCGCCATAAGCAAGATCGAGCATGTCCTCCTCCTCCTCGGCGGCGGGCGGCAGGCGCTCGAAATCCTCCGGTGCAACGATCACGTGGCAGGTCGCGCAGGCGAGATCACCTTCGCATGTCCCCTCCAGCGGCATGCCGATGCGCTGGCCCACGTCAAGCAACCGCTCCCCGGCGGCCGCCTCCGCCTCCACCGTCTCGCCTTCGGTAGCGACAAAGCGGATTTTCATGCTGCAACCCTTTGCGAGTCGGCGGCTGCCACCAGTTGATCCAGGCCGGCCTGCAACTCCTGCTCCGTCGTGTAGCGCCCGAAGCCGAGCCGGATCGAGCTACGCGCCTCCGCGTCCGACAGGCCGATCGCCTTCAACACATGGCTCGGTCTTCCGGAGCCGCTGGCACAGGCGGAACCGGCGGAAAAGGCGATGTCGCGGCAGTCGCTCATCAGCCGATTGACGTCTAGCCCGCGCCGCCGGACGTTGAGGTTGCCCTGATAGCGATCCTCGGCCGAGCCATTCAGCGTCCAGCCGGTGAGCCGCTCGGTGGCGATCTGCCACAGCCGCTCGACATGCGCCGCGTCCGCCTCATGCCGCTCCGCCATCAGCCGGGCAGCAACGCCGAAGCCGACGCAAAGCGCGGGGCTGAGCGTCCCCGAACGTCCGCCTTCCTGGTCGCCGCCGTGAAGCAGCGGATCGAGCGACACGCCGTCGCGCACCCACAAGGCGCCGATCCCCTTCGGTCCGTGGATCTTGTGTGCGGACAAAGCAATCAGGTCGCATTCCTCCGGGATGGCGACCCGGCCATAGCCCTGCACCGCGTCGCAAAGCACCAGAATGCCGCGCTCCCGCGCCATTCGCGTGAGGTCACCGACGGGCTGCATCACGCCGATCTCGTTGTTTACCAGCATGGCGGCGAACAGGCCCGCGCCTTGCTTCAGCACGCGGCGCGCCACCCAAAGGTCGATCCGCCCGTCGGGGCGGACCGGCAGTACGGTCACTTCCCGGCCCCGCGCCGCTTCGCCCCGCGCGGTGTCGAGCACCGCTGCATGCTCGGACGCGATGGTGACGATGGAGCCGCCGCTTCCCTTGATCGCCCAGTTAAGCGCCTCGGTCGCGCCGCTGGTGAACACTACGCGCCCACCCGGCGGCAGCAACGCCGCGATCTGGTTCCGCGCGACTTCGACGGCGGCCTTGGCAGCGCGACCGATGCGGCTTGGCGAATGAGGATTCGCGAACTGGTCGCGCAGCCACGGCACCATCGCATCGAAGGCTTCCGGCGCGAGCGGCGTCGTCGCCTGATAATCAAGATAGGTCATGCGGCGAGGTTCCGTGCGTTGCGGGTCATGCCGCGCCATGCGTGAATGAAGCGGTCGACATCCGCCTCCGTGGTCGGCCGCCCGAAGCTGACGCGGATCACTTCGCGTGTCGCCTCCTCGCTCCAGCCCATGGCGCGCAGCACATGGCTTGGCTTCAGGCTGCCGCTCGCACAGGCGCTTCCTGCCGATACGGCAATACCTTCAAGGTCGAGCCGGATGAGCTGGGCGTTGGCGGCAAGGCCGGGCAGTCGATAGCTGCCGATCGCGGCATGGCGCGGCGCGCCCTTGGCGATGACGATCCCGCCCGAACGCTCGATTGCATCGTCCAGCCGCGCGCGAAGCGGCGCGTGATCCGGCTCCGGTTCGGCGAGTGCGGCAGCGAAGGCGAGCACGGCGGGAAGG
>CAYMIU010000063.1:0-15399 GCA_964390515.1 uncultured Stakelama sp. | reverse complement strand
CTCCTGCCCGCCGCTCGGCACCAGCGTCGCGAGATCGCGCACTAGCAGCGCCCCGATCCCCGGCGGCCCACCGCGCTTGTGCCCCGAGATCGCGATGAAATCCGCGTGGTCGACAAGTTCGCCCGAGGCCGGCATCTGTGCCGCGTCGATCAGCAGCAGCGCCCCCGCTGCCTTCGTGACGGCAGCGATCTCCGCGATCGGCTGCCGAACCCCGGTCTCGCTGTTGCACCACTGGACGCAGACGATCGCGCGATTTCCCGTGCCGGCTACCGCAAGCGCTTCTTGCAGGCTAGCGAGCGATATCACTCCATCGGGGCCGACCGGCAACATCCGCGCGCCCTCGCCCGCCGCGCGCATCACGGCATCATGCTCCACCGCAGATACGATGCGCGTCCCGCCGATTGCCCTTCCGAGCGCAAGGCCAAGCGATTCGCTCGCGCCGCTGGTGAACAGCACCTCGCCGCCCCAGCCATACGCGCGGGCGGTGGCGGCGCGCGCCTCCTCCAGCGCAGCCTTGGCAGCGCGCCCCTCGGCGTGCGGAGAGGAAGGATTCGCCCAAGTCGCAACGCCCTGCACCATCGCCGCACGCGCGGCTGCGGTCATCGGCGTGGTCGCGGCATGATCAAGATACAGGCGCTCAGGCAAAACTCGTTCCATAATTGATGCGCGCTCCTATATAGCGCAGCAACCACGGCGCCACACCCGGCGTCGCTTTGACAAACAAGAGTATCGATGCCCGAAGTCATCTTTCCCGGCCCCGAAGGCCGCCTCGAAGGGCGTTTTGCCCCCGCACCGAAGCCGCGCGCACCGGTGGCGATGATCCTTCATCCGCACCCGGCCGCCGGGGGCACGATGAACAACCACATCGTTCAGGCGCTTTACAAGACGTTCCAGCGCCGCGGCTTCGCCACGCTTCGCTTCAACTTCCGCGGCGTCGGCAAGAGCCAGGGCACCTTCGACAATGGCGTCGGCGAGCTGTCGGATGCGGCGAGCGCGCTCGACTGGGTGCAAAGCTTCCATCCGGAGGCGCAGACGACGTGGATCGCGGGGTTCAGCTTCGGCGCGTGGATCGGCATGCAGCTGCTGATGCGCCGTCCCGAGATTCGCGGCTTCATCTCGATTGCGCCGCCGGCCAACCTCTACGACTTCACCTTCCTTGCGCCCTGCCCGTCCTCCGGCATCATCATCCAGGGTGCTGAGGACGAAGTGGCGACGCCGCCCGCCACGCAGAAGCTGGTCGACAAGCTGCGTACGCAGAAGCACATCACGATCCACCATGACGTGATCCCGAAGGCGAACCATTTCTTCGAACATGAAATGGACGACCTGATGAAGTCGGTCGATAATTACCTCGACATGCGGCTCGACCCGAACTCGCCGATCCGCTGACATCGCCTGCGGCGCAAAGCCGCCCGCTGCTCGGACCTCTGCCTCCTCCCCCGCGTTCATCGCGCGGAGGAGGAGCAGGCGATGATCCGCAACGTGTGGACCCGATGGTCGATCGTGCTCGGCGTCGCGCTGGGCGGCTTCTTCGATGGGATCCTGCTTCACCAGATCCTGCAGTGGCACCATCTGCTCAGTCTCGTGCCCGGCGTCGCGTCACTCCGCGCCCAGGTGCTCTGGGACGGCTATTTTCACGCGCTCATGTATGTCGTCGCCACAATCGGCCTGTGGGGCCTGTGGCGTAACCGGCGCCAGCCAGCGGCGCAGTGTGGCGCGCTTGCGGGCGGCTTGCTGATCGGTTTCGGCCTCTGGCACCTCCTCGACGCCGTTCTTTCGCACTGGCTGCTGGGCATCCATCGCATCAGGCTCGACAGCCCGAACCCGTTGGCGTGGGATCTGGGCTGGGTGTTCGGGTTCGGCGTGCTCCCGGTGATCTTCGGCTGGCTGCTGCTGCGCCGACCACCAGCTCCCGGTGAGCCACGAGGCGCATCGGTGGCGCTGCTGTCGGTCGGGGCGCTTGCTACAGCCTTGGCGGGCTGGTCGCTCCGCCCGCCGCCCGATCAACCCTTTACCGTGGTCGTCTTCGCGCCCTGGCAGCACCCCGCCGCCACCCTGAACGTGGTGATCGAGAGTGACGCGCGGCTGGTGTGGGCGGAACCGGGCATGGGCGTGGTCGTGCTCGACGTTCCGCCGGCGAACCGAGCCGGCCTCTATCGCCGCGGCGCGCTGCTCGTCAGCGGCTCCGGCGTTCCGGCGGGATGCTTCGGCTGGAGCACGGCTTAGATCAGATCGTCCAGATCGCGACATTGCCGACCAGCACCGTCGCCATCACGATCAGCAACCAGCCTTTCTTCGGATCACGCCGGCTCGCGATCATCCAGCCGCCACCGATCGCGCAGGCGAACGCCGCCACCATCCCGATCGCCGGGGCGGCGCTTGCAAGCCCGGTTGCCGCCGCGTTCATCCTGCCTTCCCTCCAATGGCCCGTGCATAGGCTTCAACGTCTACGTTGCCGCCGGATAATATGACCAGGGTACCGGCGCGCGGCGCGACCTTCCGCGCCAGAAGCGCCGCCAGCGCCACCGCACCGCCCGGCTCCACCACCAGCCGCAGCCGCTCCGCCGCCCAGCGCTGCGCCGCGGCGATTTCGGCCTCGGTCACCGCGACGCCCTTCGCATCGCGACGCGAGAGGACATCGAACGTCAGCGGAGACACGATCTTCGTCATCAGCGCGTCGCAGGCGGTGGGGGGCGGCGAATCGCCGACCGGCAGGATCCAGCTTGCCTCCAGGCTGCGGCGCATGTCGTCCCACCCCTCGGGCTCCGCCACCGTGATCGCGGCCTCCGGCAAGGCGAGCGCCGTCCCCGCCGCAAGGCCGCCGCCACCACAGGGAATCACGGCGTGCGTCGGCGCCCCGAGGCCCATCGCCTCCATCTGCGCCGCTGCCTCGATCCCCGCAGATCCCTGCCCTTCAATGATCCAGGGATCGTCGAAGCTCGGCACCAGGGTCGCCCCCTGCGCCTCGGCCAGCCGCGCGGCGATCTGCTCACGCGATTCGCTCGCCCGATCGTAACTCACCACCTCGGCGCCCAGCGCCAGCGTGCCTTCCACTTTCGCGCGCGGCGCATCGGCCGGCATCACGATCGTGGCCGGCATCCCGAGTCTCTTCGCGGCCCAGGCGATTCCCTGCGCATGGTTGCCGCTGGAGAAAGCCACGACGCCGCGTCGACGCGCAGCCTCGTCCAGCGCGGTCAGCCGATGCCACGCCCCGCGGATCTTGAATGCGCCGATCGGCTGCAGCGACTCCGCCTTGAAGGCAACGGCCACGCCGTTGATTTCATGGACAAACAGGGGAGTCGGCGGGAGAATGGCCGCAATCTTGGCCGCAGCGTCGCGCACACCGGCACGAGTGGGTTGTCGCACGATCGTCACGGTTCGTCCTTGCAGCAATTAACCTCCCTCGAAAACTCTTTACATGCGGGGTCACCGATCCTAATTCGCGCCTCCGCTGCCCCATGGGACTTCCACCGCAAGGCAGTGTTTCGCAACTGAAGACCGGGGGCTTGCCTCCTGGCATTGGAGGTCCCTTGAATTGCATCAGGATCATTGCGCGCTGGGGCTAGCGCCCCTCTCGACCGTTGCTCGCAACTCTGTTTCGAGCGCCCTCGACATCGCACAGGCAAAGCCGGTTCAGCCGGTAACGCTCGTGCGTCCGCACGCCGCGGCACGCGCCGCCCGGTTCTTCGTGGAGAAGTTCCCGGGCCGGTCGATGTATGCCGTGAAGGCGAATCCGTCGCCCGAGCTCATCCAGATCCTCTGGGACAACGGGATCACGCATTTCGACGTCGCCTCGATCGCCGAGGTTCGGCTCGTCGCGCGCACGCTGCCGGAAGCCACCTTGTGCTTCATGCACCCGGTGAAGGCCGAGGAAGCGATCGCGGAGGCGTATTTCACGCACGGCGTTCGCGTGTTCAGCCTCGATTCGCTCGAAGAGCTCGACAAGATCATGCGTGCCACGCGCAATGCGTCTGATCTGACGCTCTGCGTCCGGCTGCGCGTGTCCTCGGAGCATTCGAAGCTCAGCCTCGCGTCGAAGTTCGGCGTGCCGGCACAGGATGCGAAGCCGCTGCTGTTCGCCGCCCGCCAGGCAGCGGACGCACTCGGCATCTGCTTCCACGTCGGCAGCCAGGCGATGACGCCCGAGGCCTATGCCGAGGCGATGGAGCGCGTGCGCGCCGCGATCGTCGACGCGGCCGTGACGGTCGACGTGATCGACGTCGGCGGCGGTTTCCCGTCGTCCTACCCGGACATGGCGCCGCCCCCGCTGGAGCGTTACTTCGAGACGATCCATCGCGCGTTCGAAAGCCTGCCGATCAGCTATTCGGCTGAGCTGTGGGCGGAGCCGGGCCGTGCGCTGTGCGCCGAGTACAGCAGCGTCGTCGTTCGCGTCGAAAAGCGCCGCGGCAACGAGCTGTACATCAACGACGGCGCCTATGGCGCGCTGTTCGATGCGGCACACATCGGCTGGCGCTTCCCGGTCACGCTGCTGCGCGAACCGCAGTCGACCGTGCGCGATCATCCCTTCTCGTTCTACGGCCCGACCTGCGACGATCTCGACCACATGGCAGGCCCGTTCCTGCTCCCGGCGGACATCACGGCCGGCGACTATATCGAGATCGGGATGCTGGGCGCTTACGGCTCGGCGATGCGCACGGCCTTCAACGGCTTCGGATCGGACGAAACGGTGATCGTCGAGGACGAGCCGATGGTCTCGCTCTACGTTGCATTGGAACGCGAGGCCGCGTCCAACGTCGTAAAGCTGTAATCGACTGCTTACATAGGAATAGACGGCGGCGCTCGCAGGGGCGCCGTCGTTCTTACGGGTTAACGCGTCCCCTTCCGAACGACGTGTGCCATCATGCGAGAAGCAACCCATGACTGACACCCTCACGAAGACCGCGGCGGCAAACGCACCGATCAACGACACCCGCAAGGCGGAACTGCTGTCGAAGCAGGTCAAGCACATCGACATCAAGTCGTTCGACGCTCGCCCGATCGTCGACGCGATGAGCGACATGAGCTTCACCAGCCGCGATCTTGGCCGCGCGACGAAAATCTACAACGAGATGCTGGCCGACAAGGACTGCACCGTTTGCCTGGTGATCGCCGGATCGACCTCGGCCGGCGGCTGCATGGACCTCTACGCCGATCTGGTGCGCAACAACATGGTCGACGTGATCGTCGCCACCGGCGCCACCATCGTCGACATGGATTTCTTCGAGGGCCTTGGCCACAAGCACTATCAGGCGCTCGAAATCCCTGACGATGACACGCTGCGCTCGCTCTACATCGACCGCATCTACGACACGTATATCGACGAGGAGCAGTTGCAGGACTGCGATTTCACGATCAACAAGATCGCGAACGAGCTGGAGCCCAAGGCCTATTCCTCGCGCGCCTTCATCCGCGAGATGGGCAAGTATCTCGTCGAACACGGCAAGAAGGAGAACAGCCTCGTCAAGCTCGCTTACGAGCATGACGTGCCGATCTTCTGCCCGGCGTTCGTCGACAGCTCGGCCGGCTTCGGCCTCGTCAAGCATCAGGTCGACCGCGCCAAGGAAGGCAAGCCGTACATGATGATCGACGCGGTCGCGGACTTCCGTGAGCTGACCGAGATCAAGATCCAGGCCGGCACGACCGGCCTCCTCATGATCGGCGGCGGCGTGCCGAAGAACTTCATCCAGGATACCGTCGTCTGCGCCGAGATCCTTGGCCACGAGGATGTCGAGGTGCACAAGTACGCCGTTCAGATCACCGTCGCTGACGTGCGCGACGGAGCCTGCTCCTCCTCGACGCTGCAGGAAGCCGCGTCGTGGGGTAAGGTGAACACGGGCATCGAGCAGATGGTGTTCGCGGAAGCCGGCTCGGTGATGCCGCTGCTGGCGTCCGACGCCTATCACCGCGGCCACTGGAAGGATCGCGCGAAGCGCGGCTGGGCGAAGCTGTTCGCTTGACCGGCTTGGCCTGACGACAGGTTTGCGCCACACCCTCCCGCTCAAGAGGGAGAGGTGTGGTGCAGATCGATCGTCGGATGATGCTTGGCGGCGCGCTTGGCGCTGCGATGATGCCAGGGCTTGCCCGCGCACAGGCGGCGGATCAGCAACCGGGGCAGGCTGGCGCGGTCACCGCATGGCCGCCCGCCGACCATGTCAGGTTATGGCCAGGCCGCGCGCCCGGTGCGCCGCGGGTGCTTCCCCGTCCCGACTTCACGATGAACGGCACGCCGCCACGCCGCGAGCTTCACCTGCGCGGCGTGGTTGATCCGGTTGTCGGCATGTATCGCGCGCCGCAGCCCGATGGCCGCGCGCTGCTCGCCATCCCTGGCGGTGGCTATCGCTTCATCTCTGTGGAGAACGAAGGCATCAACGTCGCGCGGACCTTCAATCCGCTCGGCGTGACCGTCTATGTCCTCGGATATCGTCTGCCGGGCGAAGGCTGGGCCGATCCGCAGGACGTGCCCTTGCAGGATGCGCAGCGTGCGATGCGGCTGGTGCGCGCACGCGCCTCCATCGACGGTTTCGATCCGGCGAAGCTGGGCATCGTCGGATTCTCGGCCGGCGGCCTGCTCGCCGCAAGCCTTGCAGTCGCGCACGACGATCCCGTCTACGCCAAGGTCGACGCAGCGGACGAAGGCTCGGCGCGCCCGGCCTTCGCGGGGCTGGTCTATCCGGTCATCGCCGGCGACGTCATGCGGGTGGGCAAGGAAGCCGCCGGCCGCTTCGACACCGCGCGCCGCGTCCGCCGCGAAAGCCCGCCCGTGTTCATCGCCCACGCGCTCGACGATCCGCTCGTCCCGCTCGCGCAGCCGCTGTCGATGATGCAGGCCTGCCAGACGGCCAGCGTTCCCGTGGAAGCGCACTTTTTCCAGGAGGGCGGCCATGGCTTCGGCCCCGCCTATCTACCGGCCGAGCTGCCGGGATCGCGCTGGCCGGACCTGTTCGATCGCTGGATGAAGCGGATGGTCGCGGCACCGCGGCCAGCCTGATCAGTCGGGCGGGCGGAGCATCGACCAGAAGCGCGGTCCGCCCCCTGGCACCACCCATTCGTCGGTGACGTTGAAGCCGAGCGAGCGGTAGAAGCCGAGGTTCCGCTCGGTCGCGGTCTCGAGATAGGCCGGAAGCCGCCCCGCCGCGCGCGTCAGCCCGGCACGCACCACCCCGCCGCCCAGGCCCTTCCCTTGCGCCGCCGGATCGCAGCCGGCGATGTGAAGATACCAGAAGTCGCCGGTCGGCATGTGCGCCGCAATGGCGTTCGACACCTTCAGCGCGCGCGGGATATTCGCGCCCAGTGCGCGCCACAGCGGCCAGGCCTGCGACAGCATCGTCGCCGCGCTGGTATTCGCCTTCCCCGGACCGCGCCACAAGGTCGCCGCCTCGGCGCCGCCTGCAACGATCCGCATGCCGGCTGCATCCTCGTCGAACAACAGCGCAAACAGGCGCGGCAAGCGCCGCGCGCGTTCGACGGGATCGGGAAAGATCCAGCTCATCGCCGGATCGTCGGCGAAGGCCCGCGCGAGCATGGCCGTAACCCGGCTCCGGTCCGCGCGTCGGGCGATGCGCATCCCGGTCATCGACGAAGGCCCCGCAGCCTGACCAATCCAGCGATCATCGCCCCCTCCTCGCGTCGTCACCAGCGCGCTACTTCTTGCCCGAAAAGGGAAAGGGCGCCGATCGCTCGGCGCCCTTCGTCTGTTACCGCCGCATCACGCCGCTCACGCCGCGTCGCTGCCGGCCTTTTTCTTCTCGGTATAGACGCGGATCGGTTCCTTGCGGCCTTCCACCACGTCCTTGTCGATCATCACCTCGTCGACCGAATCCATCCCCGGCAGCTCGAACATCGTGTCGAGCAGGATCGCCTCCAGGATCGAACGAAGGCCGCGCGCGCCGGTCTTCCGCTCGATCGCCTTCTTCGCGATCGTCACCAGCGCGTCGTCGGTGAAGCCAAGCTTCACTTCCTCCATCTCGAACAGCTTCTGGTACTGCTTGACCAGCGCGTTCTTCGGCTCGCTCAGGATCTTCACCAGCGCCGTCACGTCGAGATCCTCGAGCGTGGCGATCACGGGTAGACGCCCGACGAACTCGGGGATCAGGCCGAACTTCAGCAGATCCTCAGGCTCGGTCTGGCGCAGCACCTCGCCGGTGCGGCGCTCCTCGGGCGACGCGACATAGGCGCCAAACCCGATCGACTTGCCCTGCAGGCGATCCCCGATGATCTTCTCGAGCCCCGAGAACGCGCCGCCGCAGATGAACAGGATGTTGGTCGTGTCGACCTGCAGGAATTCCTGCTGCGGATGCTTACGCCCGCCCTGCGGCGGCACGGAGGCGGTCGTGCCCTCCATCAGCTTCAGCAGCGCCTGCTGCACGCCCTCGCCCGACACGTCGCGCGTGATCGAGGGGTTCTCGGCCTTGCGGCTGATCTTGTCGATTTCGT
Organism: uncultured Stakelama sp.; assembly: GCA_964390515.1. Taxonomy (GTDB): domain Bacteria; phylum Pseudomonadota; class Alphaproteobacteria; order Sphingomonadales; family Sphingomonadaceae; genus Sphingomonas. Next base: position 6,966 of record CAYMIU010000063.1, on the reverse strand, counting down.
CGATGTAGACGATGCCGCGCTGCGCCCGCTCGACGTTATAGTCGGATGCCTGGAGCAGCTTGAGGATGATGTTCTCGACATCCTCACCGACATAGCCCGCCTCGGTCAGCGTCGTGGCGTCCGCCATGGTGAACGGCACGTCGAGGATTCGCGCCAGCGTCTGCGCCAGCAGCGTCTTGCCGCAGCCGGTGGGGCCGACGAGCAGGATGTTCGACTTCGCCAGTTCGACATCCGCGCCCTTTGCGCCGTGGTTCAGCCTTTTATAGTGGTTGTGCACCGCGACCGAGAGCACGCGCTTGGCCTGCTTCTGCCCGATCACATAATCGTCGAGCACGTCGCAGATTTCCTGCGGCGTGGGGACGCCGCCGTCCTTCTTCGAGACGAGCGCGGACTTGGTTTCTTCGCGGATGATGTCGTTGCACAGCTCCACGCATTCATCGCAGATGAACACGGTCGGTCCCGCGATGAGCTTGCGAACCTCGTGCTGCGACTTGCCGCAGAACGAGCAATAGAGCGTGCTCTTCGAGTCACCGCCGCTGAGCTTGGTCATTCAATCACATCCTTTTCGGCCGGGCATGGTAACCCGGCCGGTCACAATCCGGCAATGCCGGAAAAGGGCTAACGCGCGTCAGGCCGCGGCAGCCACGTCGTCGGCCGGGGCAGGCCGCTTGTCGAATACCTCGTCGATCAGGCCGAATTCCTTCGCCTCGTCGCTGCTCATGAACTTGTCGCGATCCATCGCATTCTCGATCACCTCGAGCGGCTGACCGGTGTACTTGGCGTACAACTCGTTCATCCGGCTGCGGATGCGCAGAATCTCGCGCGCCTGGATCTCGATGTCGCTGGCCATGCCCTGCGCACCGCCCGACGGCTGGTGGATCATGATCCGCGCGTTGGTGAGCGCCACGCGCATGCCCGGCTCACCCGAAGCGAGAAGGAAGCTGCCCATGGAAGCGGCCTGGCCGATGCACACCGTGCCGACGCGCGGACGAATGTACTGCATCGTGTCATGGATCGCCATGCCCGCCGTGACGACGCCGCCCGGCGAGTTGATGTACATGAAGATGTCCTTCTTCGGATTCTCCGATTCCAGGAACAGCAACTGGGCCGTGATCAGGCTGGCCATGCCGTCCTCGACGCCGCCTGTCACGAAGACGATGCGCTCGCGCAGCAGGCGGCTGAAGATGTCGAACGAACGCTCGCCGCGGTTCGACTGCTCGATCACGATAGGAACGAGGCCGGCCTGCGTCTGCTGCATGCCGACGCCGGCGCGCGCCAGGGCGCCTGCGAAGTCGCCGGTCTCGAACGGATTATGCATGGAAACTCTCTCTTATGCCCTGAAGAACACCTATGTCGCGCGCACGACCGGGGACTTCAAGCCCCCGCCCTGCCAGTCTCGCGCGTCAGTTGCGCCGGCCGAAGAAGGTGTAGGTCAACGCAAGGCCAGTGCCGAACTGGTTGCGCGATCCGTAGCGCCGCACCACCGGTGAACGCGCCGCATCGTCGATCAGGCGATCATATTTGGCGTAGGTGTAAATGCCCCAGTGCGGCGTCAACTGCTTGAGGAAGCCGGCATTGGCGCCAACTGCCTGCACCCCGCCGGAAGGACGAAACGCCGGCAGCCCCGATGGCACCACGGACTCCGGCGGCACACCGAAATAGGCGCGCTGATAGCGGCCGTTCGTGATGGTGAGCCGTGGGCCGATCCCGAACAGCCAATCGTCACCGTCACGCGCGACATAGTCGACGCTCGCTATGCCGATCAGCCCCTTGTGCCCGCCAACGCCCTGCCGCACCTCGAGCCGCGCGCGAACCGGCGCGGCGAAACTATATTGTACGAACGCACCCGGCTCGAAGGTGAAGCCGACACGCGGCACGCCCGGCACGTCGCGTCCGCGGCGCTTCCCCTCGAACCCGATTGCAGGACCCACTTCGAACCCGTTCGAGCGGAATACCGGAAAACCCAAACTCTCGTCGGCCGCCTCGAACTCGAAATCAGCATCCGCGTCTGCGCGGGCGAGGTCGAAGAAAGGACGGACATTGTAATCGTCCGATCCGGGATAGCGCGGCACCAGTTGCGGGCCGATCCCGACTCGAACTCTGCGAGACGAGTTGTCGCTCTGCGCTGCTCCTGCAGTCGACCAGAGGGTTCCTGCCAGCGCAAGCGCCGCTACGCGGCACGATAAAGCGTTCGTCATCCACGAACGCTAGGCCGAATAACTCAACGTGACCAGTGGTTTCAGGCGGATCCCGGCGCGCGGTGCGCGAGATACGCAAGGCGGCGGACTTCGCGCCGACCGCGCACCACCGTATCCAGGATCAGTCCTGCAAAGCCGCACAGCGCGGCCAGGATCGTCAGCCCGGTGACAAGGATAGCGGTCGGGAAGCGCGGCACGAGGCCGGTGTGCATGTAGGTGATCGCGAGCGGAATCGCGAGCAGCACCGCCAGTGCCAGAAGCACGGCACCAAAAGCCCCGAAGAACCACAAGGGGCGCTCGATCCGGTAGAGCGTCGCGATCGTGCCCAAGATGCGCCAGCCGTCGCGATACGTGCTGAGCTTGGACACCGATCCTTCCGGCCGCTCGAAATACGGCGTCTCGATCTCCGCCACCGGCATCTTGAGCTCAAGCGCGTGAACCGAAATCTCCGTCTCGATCTCGAAGCCCACCGACAGCACCGGGAAGCTCTTGACGAAGCGTCGCGAGAACGCCCGATAACCGCTTAGGATATCGCTGAAACTGCGCCCGAAGAGCTGCGCGAGCATGCCGGTGAGCAACGCGTTGCCGAAGCGGTGCCCGCGGCGATAGGCGGCGGCAGCTTCCCCCACCCGGCACCCAACCACCATGTCGAGCTGCTCGTCGAGCATGCGGCGCACCAGCAGCGGCGCGGAGGCGGCGTCATAGGTAGAATCGCCATCGGCCATGACGTAGACGTCGGCATCGACGTCGGCGAACATCCGGCGCACGACGGCGCCCTTGCCCTGCGTCCGTTCGGTACGAACGACGGCGCCGGCCGCCCGTGCCACCTCGACGGTGCGGTCCTGCGAATTGTTGTCGTAAACATAGATCGTGGCGTCGGGCAGTGCAGCGCGAAAGCCCGCGATCGTCTGCGCGATCGCCGCTTCCTCGTTATAGCACGGCAGCAGCACGGCGATCACTGGTTCAGCCACGTTCACATCCCATCGCCACCATGGCCACCCGGGCACGGCTCACCGGCTGGCGGCCTCATAAACCCCAGGTTCTTGCGAAAGGGTGGATGCCGGGCAACCCGGCGTGACACCTGGCGTCAAAGAAAGCCGCCCGCATCGCCCCGTCCCCCTGAGGACCGAGCGATGCGGCGCGGTACGTCGTGATGTCAGCCTTCAGCCTTCGGCGCGGCCTTCTTGGTCGCCTTCTTGGGCTTGGCGTCGGCCGCCGGTGCGTCGTCCGACACCTCGTCGGCTGCAGCGGCCTTGGCCTTCTTCGCCGCCGGCTTCTTCGCCGGAGCTGCCTCTTCGCCGGCCTCGGCGTCAGCCGCCTTCTTCTTGGCGGCCGGCTTCTTCGCCGGCTTCGCAGCCGCATCGACCTCGGCCGGTGCTGCCGCCTCGTCGGCCTCTGCCTCGTCGGTCACCGCGTCGGCAGCCTTCTTCTTGGAAGCGGCCTTCTTCTGCTTCGGCTTGTGGTTGTCGTGATCGTGGTGATGCGTGCCGGTCGCGAAACCGTCCTCGCTCTCGATCGCGGCTTCCAGCTCCTCGCGGGTCGTCTCGCGCTCGGTCACTTCGGCCTTCTCGAACAGGAAGTCGACGACCTTGTCCTCGTACAGCGGCGCGCGCAGCTGGGCAGCAGCCATCGGCTCCTGCTGGATGTACTGGATGAAGCGCTGCTGGTCCTCGCCGCGATACTGCTGCGCAGCCTGGGCGATCAGGCGGTTCATTTCCTGCTGCGTCACTTCGACGCCGTTCGCCTGGCCGATCTCGCTCAGCAGCAGACCGAGACGGACGCGGCGCTCGGCGATCTTGCGATAATCGTCGCGCTCCTTCTCCATCTCCTCCATGGCGGCCTTCGGATCCGGCTCATGGGTCGCCTCATGCTCGAGCTGCGACCAGATCTGCTGGAACTCGGCTTCGACCATCGACGGCGGCACTTCGAAATCGTGGCCGGCGGCGAGCTGGTCGAGCAGCTTGCGCTTCATGTGGGTGCGGGTGAGGTTGCCCAGCTCGCTTTCGATCTGGCCGCGGATAAGGCCGCGCAGCTGCTCCAGGCTCTCCAGGCCGAGGTTCTTCGCCAGTTCCTCGTCGACGGTCGCCTCACCAGCGGTCTTAACGGACTTCACGACGAGGTCGAAGGTCGCGTCCTGGCCGGCGAGTTCCTTCGCCTGATAATCCTCGGGGAAGGTCACCTTGATCTGGCGCTCGTCACCGGCCTTCACGCCGACGACCTGATCCTCGAAGCCCGGGATCAAGCGACCAGCGCCCAGCTCGACCGCCATGTCGCTGCCGGTGCCGCCCTCGAAGGCAACGCCGTCCATCGTCTTGCCGACAAAGTCGACTGTGACGAGATCGCCCATCTTGGCGACATAGCCTTCCTCGGTATCGTCCCAGCGCTTCGTCTGGTCGGCGAACTTCTGCAGCTGCTCGTCGATCACCGCGTCGTCGGCCGGGACAGTCAGCTTCTCGAGCTTCAGGCCGTCGATCGCCGGCGCCGGCACCTGCGGCAGCACCTCCAGCTCGACCTTCAGCTCGGCATCCTTGCCCGGCTCATAGCCTTCGACCAGCTCGACCGACGGCTGGATCGCGGGGCGCAGCTGCTGCTCGGCGATCAGCGCCTGAATGCCTTCCTGGATCGAGCTGTTGAGCGCGTCCTGATGAAGCGCCGGGCCGTGCATCTTGCGCACGAGGTTGGCCGGCACCTTTCCGGGGCGAAAGCCGGGCATGCGAACCTGCGGCGCAACGCGCTTCAGCTCTGCATCGACCCGCGCATCGATGTCCTTCGCCGCAATGGTCAGCGTGTAGGCGCGCTTCAGGCCCTCGTTCAACGTCTCGACAGTCTGCATCTTCGTGCCTTCAACTGAAATTTCGTGGATGGTGCCTTACCCGCGGCAACGCCGCGGATGACTGGTGCGGGCGAAGGGACTCGAACCCCCACATCTTGCGATACTGGAACCTAAATCCAGCGCGTCTACCAGTTCCGCCACGCCCGCATCTAGGCACCGCCGATCGCGGGGCCTCTATACCGCGCGCGAGCGCACGGCAAGCGGCGCGAGCAACCCCCGCAGCCGCCAGTCGTTGGTAGGGTGAGAGGAAAGCAACAAATGGCCACCGTACCCCCCGCCGAAGTCCCCCCGCAGCCGAGCCAGACGCCCGAACCAAGCGCGCCGCCGCCCGAGATCAACCCGCCCGGCCCGGACATCGATCAGCCCGCGCCAAGCTCACCCGGCACCGATCCGTCACCGGTTCAGCCGACCGACTGAAACATGCCTGCGCGCGTCGTCCGATCCGCATCGGCGGCGCGCCAGCCTGTGGCGGTAGGCGGCATTACGCCTCGAAGGCTGCGCTCTGCCCGTCGCTTCCGCTCGCGGGCTTCGCAGCCACCGATCCCGGCGCTGCCCGGTTGGCGAACAGGCGAAAACCGCTCGGCAGTCGTCCCGGCCGGCGTCCCTCGATTGCCGCCTCCACCGCATTGATCGCCGACAGCAACGCGCGCTGCGTATACGGCTTGGCAAGGCACCCAGTCGCATACGCCTCGGCATCGCCTGGGCAATTGCCCGTCACGAACATCACGGGAATGGCGCGTTCCGACGCGGCCCGCGCCACGTCGATCCCGGTACCATCGGCAAGCGCGACGTCCACCAGCACCAGATGGATCTCGACGCCGGTCTCGATCACCGCCACCGCATCCACGACGCGATCAACGGTCGCGATGATTTCATAATCGCGATCCGTCAGCAGATGCTCGGTGTCGAATGCGACCAGCGGCTCGTCCTCGACGACGAGCAATCGGACGATGGACCGTTTCTTACGCCCGAAAATCATCACTCTTCCCGCACCCACTCGCACCGGACCACGAGAGGATAACGCGGCAGTGCGCGACGGGTCGCAAATATTTTCGCGCAGCGCACACAACGGTTGTATCAGCGCGCCATGCCGACATCTCCTGCCGACGGTTCGCCGTCGTCCCGCCCGCTCCATCGTATCGCCAAGCTGCTCGCGCGCGCCGGCGTCGCCTCGCGCCGTGAGATTGAACGGATGATCGCCGAAGGCCGCGTGGCGCTGAACGGTGCGCCCGTCGAAACACCCGCGACACTGCTCGCCTCGCTCGATGGCGTGACTGTCGACGGCAATCCCGTCGCCGCCCCGGAGCCCGCGCGCCTGTTCCTGTTCCACAAGCCGACTGGCGTGCTGACGACCGAGCGCGATCCAGCCGGCCGGCCGACCATCTACGATCGCTTGCCGAAGGGCTTGCCGCGGCTGATGCCGGTGGGCCGGCTCGACCTTAATACCGAAGGGCTGCTGCTGATGACCACCGATGGTGGCCTGAAGCGTCAGCTCGAGCTCCCCGCCACCGGCGTCGAGCGCGCCTATCGCGCCCGCGCTTATGGCCGGATCAGCCAGCCGCAGCTCGAGGAGCTGATCGAGGGCGTGGAGATCGAGGGCGTCCGCTACGGCCCGATCGACGCCAATATCGAGCGTCGCACCGGCACCAACGTATGGATCGAGATGATCCTCAAGGAAGGCAAGAACCGCGAAGTCCGCCGCGTGCTGGAGCATCTCGGCCTGCAGGTCAGCCGCCTGATCCGCACGCGTTATGGCCCCTTCGTGCTGGGTGATCTGGCGCCCGGGCAGATCGGCGAAGTGCGCCGCCACGACGTGGAAAGCTTCCGCGCCGACCCGACTCGCCGCGAGCTGCCCCAGCCGGCCCGTCGCCGCGCCGTCTCCGTCGTGGAACCGCCGGCCGATATGATCCCGGCGCCTGTTACGGACCGGAACGC
>CAYMIU010000062.1:9276-21498 GCA_964390515.1 uncultured Stakelama sp. | reverse complement strand
CCGGCGCAACGTCGGCGGCGAACAGGAACGGCTCGCTGGCGGCGGTGACGGTGCAGATGATGTCGGCCTGTGCGACTGCCTCGCGCGGTGACGACGCGACGCGCGCATCCATCTCCGCCGCCAGCAGCTCGGCGCGCGCGCGATCGCGGCCCCAGACGATCACCTCCCTGAACGTGCGGACCGCGCGCAGCGCCTCGATATGCCGCCGTGCCTGTTCGCCGGTGCCGAGCACCGCCAGGCAATCCGCGTTCAGCCGCGCGAGTGCCTCGGTGGCGGCAGCGGAGGCGGCGGCGGTGCGGATCGCGGTCAGCACGCCGGCATCGACCACCGCGCGCGGCGCGCCGGTCGCGGGATCGAAGATCATCACCAGCCCCTGGTGCGACAGGCCGCCGCGCGCGACGTTGCCGGGGAAGACGCTGACCAGCTTCGCGCCGAAGGCGCCGCCGTCGAGCGATCCCGGCATGACCCCGAACGCATTCTCGCCATCCAGATCGATGATGCCGCGCAGCAGCTGGCGCGTCCGCCCGGTCGACAGCGCCTGCATCGCCTCGCGCACCAGCGGGATCACGACGTCATAGGTCAGCCGCTCGCTCACCTCCGCGGCGCTGATCACGCGGATCGTCATGCCTCTGCCTCCCTGGCGATCCGCCGGCGGAACAGGCGGATCAGCAATGTCGCATTGAGCAGCATCACCACGCCATAGATGTTCTGCGTCACCGCCATCGGCAGGCTGCCGAGCACGGTGAGCGTCAGGAACAGCGCCAGCGTCGCATTCTGTACGCCAGTCTCGATCGCCAGCGTCATCCGGTCCCGCGTGTCGAGGCGAAGCAGCCGCCCGGCGATCAGCCCGCAAGCCATGGCACTGACGTTCAGCGCATAAATGGCGGGCGTCGCCGCGACGAGATTGGCGACCACCATCTCGAAGCTGACCGCGACCGAAAAGCCGATCACCGCCACCAGCACGATCATCGCGGTGGGCCGCAGCCGGCGCGCGATCCGGGCGGCGGCGCCGGGCGCGAAGCGGCGGACGATCATGCCAACGGCGATCGGCAGCAAGGTGATCCGCGCAAGCTGCGCCATGGTCGCCAGCACGTCGAGCTGCGGGACCACCGCCTCGCTGCCGCCGAGGAACCAGGGCACGGCCCAGCGCAGCAGCAGCGGGATGGTGAAGACGGTGACGATACTGGTCATCACCGTCAGCACCACCGCCAGCGCGACATTGCCGCGCCCGACGAACGTCAGCGCGTTGGACGTCGTGCCCGCGGGGCAGATCGAGACGATGAAAAGGCCAAGCGCCAGTTCCGGCGGCAGGCGGAACAGAAGGCCGATGCCAAGGCCAAGCAGCGGCAGCACCAGCAGGTGGATGCCGAAGCCTGCAACCACCGCCCGTCCGCCACGCAGGATCCCGGCGAAGTCGCGCGGCGCCAGCGTCAGCCCCATGCTGAACATGATCAGCGCCAGCCCGAACGGCACCAGCGCCTGATTGACGAAGGCGATGAGCTCCGCGCTCATGCGCCCCACACGTCGCGGGCGTAGCGCAGGAAATTGCCGCCCATGATCTTCTCGATCCGCGCGGCCTTGTGCCCGCGCCGTTCGAGCAGCGCGATCAGCCGGTGATATTGCGTCGGGCCGCTCAGATCCTCGACGAACGGCAAGGTATCCGGGTTCTCGCCGCGCGCGGAGATGCCGGCGGCCTTGCGCTCGGCGATCTCCTGCCGGATCGCGGCGCGATAGGCGGCCATGTCGTCCACCGCCGTCGTGCCGCCATCGGTGCCGATGCCGACATGATCCTCGCCGCAGACCTTCACCGCATGTTCGATATGCGCGACCACGTCGGCCGCGCTGGCGACGCTCGACCGGTTGAGGAACGGCATGAAATAGATGCCGACGAACCCGCCCTTCGAGGCGACCAGCCGCAGCTCCTCGTCGGTCTTGTTGCGCGGCATGTCCGTCAGTGCGCGGCAGCCGGTGTGGTTGATCGAGATCGGCTGCGCCGACAGCGCCGCCGCTTCGAGGCAGGTGCGCTCTCCGCTGTGCGACAGGTCGACCATCACGCGATTGGCGTTGAGCCGCGCGATCACGTCGCGCCCGAACGGCGTGATGCCGCCGTTCTCGGGCGCCATCGATCCGCTGCCGACCGCATTGGCGGGATTGTAAGTGAGCTGGATCACCCGCACGCCAAGATCCGCAAAGGTATCGGCGCGCGACGCATCATCGCCGAACATGGTGGTGTTCTGGAAGCCGTAGATGACGCCGATCCGCCCCGCCGCTCGCGCGCGCTGCATGTCCGCCGCGGTGTAGATCTTGGCGAGCGCATCGGGGCGCGCACGGATCCGGCGATCCCAGATGCCGATGTCGCGCACCGTCGCCTCGAACGGATCGCCGGGGCCGGCGACATGGCCGAGCGTGATGTTGATCGCGTTCATGCCGGAGGCGCGCGCATCATTGACCACCCGATCGCTCAGCAGCGCACGCTCCTCCGCCGGCACCGCGCCTTGCCCACGCGGCGCATTGGGATCGCTGAACCCGCCAAGCGCATTGACGATCAGCATGTCGCGCGCTGGCGCTTTCCGGCCTTGAGCGACGGCGCCCGATGCGCTGCTCGCGACGAGGCCGGCGATGACGGTGCGGCGATCAATCACGGCCAAGCTCCTCTTGCGTAACGGCGGGGAAATCATCGCGCGGATAGGCGCGGCCGCGCTTCACCGTCATCACCACGCTGCGCATGTTGGCGATGTCGGCCAGCGGATCGCGCGCGAGGACGACGAGGTTGGCAAGCTTGCCGGGCGCGATCGTGCCCATGTCGCTGTCGCGCCCCATCGACGTGGCGCCGACCAGCGTTGCGGAGCGGATCGCCTGCGCCGGGGTGAAGCCGGCCTTGCGCACCAGCAGCTCAAGCTCGTCGAACAGGCCGGGGTAAGGTGCCCCCGCCCCCGTATCCCCATCGGTGCCGGCGGCGATCTCGATTCCCGCACGATGCGCCTGCGCCGTCAGCGCGGCAGCCAGCTCGAGCGAACAATAAGCCGGCGGCCCGCCTGCGCGCGCCCGCGCCTCCCCCTCCTGATATACCCGAAGCGTGGCATCGAGCAGCATGCCGCGCCGGCGCATCTCTTCGAACAGCGATGCCATCACCGGGTTGCGGCCGGCGAGGAACGGCGCCGGATCGATCGGCACGCGCTGCTGATAGCTTTGCGGCCGCTGGTCGACCGCCTGATAGGCGAGGTAGCAGCTGTGCGAGACGACGTCGGGCCCGGCGGCGATCACATCGGCCGGGGCCGTCGGAAAGACCATGCCGTGCGCCCACACCTGCATCTTCTGCCGGTGCGCCTCTTCGGTGATGCGGGCGATGAGCGGTGCGGGGAGGTTCGCGTACACCTTGATTGCGCTCGCCCCCGTGCCGCGCGCCCGCGCTACGGCGAGCGGCAGATCGGTGCTGTCATCGATCGCCTGCATCCAGGCGCCCTCGCCGGGCTTCACCCCGGCGCTGACGGCCAGTACGCGCGGATCGTCAAAGAAGCTCGGCCCCGCGAACAACGCGGCATAGACGAGGTCGGGCGAGGCGATTTCCGCGACCTGCGCGGCGCGCGCCAGTTCAGCGACGGCGCGAAGATCGTCCGCCATGATCCGCGTCGCGGTGATGCCGCTGTAGAGATCGCGGCGCATCAGCGCCTCGGCCCGGCGGCGATTGGGCGGCGTCGCGACATGCTGATGGCTGTCGATCAGCCCGGGAAGAAGGTAGCGGCCGCTGAGGTCGACGATCGTCGCGCCAGCGGGAAGCGCGCGGGCGATCTCGGCATCGCGCCCCACGCGCTCGATGCGGTCACCACGAACGATCACCGCCATGTCGCGCGCCGGCGCGGCGCCGGTGCCGTCGATCACGGTGGCGTGTCGATAGACGGTGGTCGCCGCCGGCACAGGCTCAGCTGCCGCCGCGGCGCCTGCCAAGACAGCGCCCGCAACCATGGCGACCATCGCCGCCACGCCCCTCATCAACCGCATCACTTCCCCCCTTGCACCATCGCCCGGCCCCGCGGCCTTCTTCGGGCTTCCGCGACGAAGGACAAGCGGTTTGTGTCGTTTTGCGGACAATTGACGGCAGAAGATGACGCGCTGCGGGCAGCCATCGTCAGTAGATGTCGCAACGATCGTCCGGTGGCGTCACGATCGTCATGGCCGGGAACCCGACTGCAATAGTCATGACGGATGCTTGCTGGCGGAAGCTGCGCGCCGTACCGATCGTCCTGATCTGGTTTTCGGAGCTTTCATGCGCGCCATTCTGCTTGCCACCACCCTGGCCTTGCTGTCTTCCACGGCTGGCGCGCAGACCGCAGCCGCGCCGGCAACCGCCGCCCCCACGATCACCGCCGATCCGGCCGCGCCCAAGGGCCGCTTGTCCGATGCCGCCACGCCCAAGGCGTACCGGCTCGATTTCACGATCCAGCCGAGCAAGCCGGACTTCTCCGGGCACGGCGAGATCGACGTCATGGTGAAGGCACCGACCAGCCGGCTCTATCTCCATGGTCGCGACCTGAAGGTGAAGGCGTCGGCGCGTGTCGGCGGGCGGACGATCCCGGCGACGTTCACGCAGGTCGACAAAACGGGTACCGCGCGGCTCGAATTCGCGCAGCCGGTGCCCGCCGGCGCGGTGACGCTGGTGTTCGACTGGACCGGCAGCTTCGGCGACAGCGCGTCGGGCCTCTACCGCGTCAAGGTCGGCGACCAATGGTATAGCTGGACGCAGTTTGAATCGATCGATGCGCGCGCCGCCTTCCCCGGCTTCGACGAACCCGGGTTCAAGACGCCCTTCACCATCTCGATCACCACCGATCCCGGCTCAAAGGCGATCACCAATGCGCCCGCGCAAGGCGTGACCCGGCTCGGCGGGCTGGAGAAGCACCAGTTCGCCGCCACCCGCCCGCTTCCCACCTATCTCGTCGCGCTGGTCACCGGCCCGTTCGTCCACCAGGTCGAGGCGATCGCGCCCACGCCGGAGCGCGCCGAGCCGCTGCCGCTCGGCATCGCGCTGACCCAGCCGCTGAAGGACAAGACGGCCTATGTGCAGGCGGAAACGCCGCGCATCGTCACCCTGCTGGAGCGCTATTTCGGCACGCCATTCCCATTCCCCAAGCTGGACCAGATCGGCTCCCCGATCATGCCCGGCGCGATGGAGAATGCCGGCGCCGACATTTACGGCGACGGGATCATCGCGCTCGCGCCCGATGCGCCGGTGTCGCAGAAGAAGGCGTTCGGCATGGTGGTGGCGCATGAGCTGGCCCACCAATGGTTTGGCGACCTCGTCTCCCCCGTCTGGTGGGACGATCTGTGGCTGAACGAAAGCTTCGCCAACTGGATGGGTTTCCGCATCGGTGGCGAATGGCGGCCGGAGCTCAACATCGGTGTCGGCGGGCTGGAGGATGGCTTCTCCGCGATGAACACGGATTCGCTCACCGTCGGGCGGCCGATCCATGAGCCGATCACCGAGAATGCGAACATCGATTCCGCCTTCGACAGCATCACTTATGGCAAGGGCGGCCATGTGATCGCGATGATCGCCGGCTATCTCGGCGACGAGAAGTTCCGCGATGGCGTGCGCCTGCACCTCAAACGCCATGCCTATGGCAACGCCGCGACCGCCGACTTCTTCAAGAGCCTGGCGGATGCCGCGCAGGATCCGCGCGTGGTGACGGCGATGCAGAGCTTCGTCGATCAGCAGGGCGTGCCGCTGATCACGCTGAAGCGCGACGGCAACCGCCTGGTCGCCAGCCAGTCGCGCTACACCTTCATCGGCCAGGCGCCGCAACCGACCCGCTGGACGGTGCCGTTCTGCTACAGCGTCGCGGCGACGCGGACGTGCACGTTGATCGACGGGCCGTCGGCGGTGATCGACGCGCCGGCGGGCAATGCCGCGCTGATGCCCAACGCGGGCGGCACCGGCTATTACCGCTTCGATCTGGAGCCTGCCGACTGGGACCGCCTGATCGCGACCTTCCCGTCGATGTCGGGCGCGGAGGCGATTGCTGCCAGCGACAGCCTGTGGGCGGCGTTCCGCGCCGGCCGGATGGATGCGCCTCGCCTGCTCGCGGGCACGGCGGCGCTTGCGGCCAACGCCGATTCCAACGCTGCGCTCGACGGGGCGCAGCGGCTTGCCGGGCTCAACCGGCGCGGGGTGATCCCCGCCGCCGCCGTGCCGGCGTATCGTGCCTATCTCGACCGCACCTTTGCGCCGCGCCTCGCCGCGCTCGGCTTCGATCCGGCGGCGGGCGCCTATGCCAGTGACGATCCCGACCGGCAGAAGCTGCGCGCCGACCTCGTCTCGCTGCTGGCGCATGAGGCGGAGGACAAGGCAGTGCTGGCAAAGCTCAGCACAGCGGCCACGCGCTACATCGCCGGCGACAAGGCCGCGCTCGACGCGACCTATCTGGGCGATGGTTTCGCCGCGATCGTCCGGCAGGGCGGCCTTCCCGCCGCCCGTCAGATCATGGAGCTGGGCCTCGCCAGCGAGGACCCGGTCGTGCGGGACGCCGCGCTCGCCGCCGTCGCCTATAGCGGCCAGCCGGAAATCGCCATCTGGGCGCTCGAGTTCGGCGACCCGCGCCTGCGCTCGCTCGAGCGCGCGACGATGCTGCTGCGCCTCTCCCAGGCATCGGGCACCGTCGCGATGACGGGCGACTGGATCATCGCCAACATCGAGCCGCTGCTCGGTAACGCGAACGGCATCTTCGCCGGCCGCCTCGCCCAGTCCTTCGCCATGCAATGCGGCGTCGACCGCGCCGCCCGCATCGATGCAGCCGTCGGCAGCACGATTCGCGACGCCGGCACCGGCGTGCTCGATTACGAACGCACGCTGGAATCGATCCGCCTGTGCGGGGCACTGCGCGACGCGAAGGCGGCGGAACTGGGCGCGGCGTTGACGCGAGGACGGTGATCGAATCGAGCGACGCGCCTGCAGACCCTGAGCCGGCGCGCATCGACGCGCGGCGGCGGGCTGCGCGTCCCGCTCCTGCCCGCTCCTGAGGACATTGTTCTGCCACCCCGGGGAGCCTGCTCCGGTTCGCCTCCGGCCGCGCACCGTAGCATCAGGCCAGGGGGTGTTTCATGCCTCCTCCGGTCGCTCCAGGCCGTCCAGCACCGCCTCGGGCGACACATCCTGCTTGATCTCGTCGAGCTCGGCCGGGGGCACGACGTCGACCCCCATCTTCCGGGCCATGGCATCGACCAGCGCCACCAGCCTGGTCAGCTCATGCTCGGTGAGGAGGTTGATCTGAAGATCGAGCTCCGATTGCCTGGCCGCAGCGCCCATCATCCGGTTCTGGCTGATCAGCACGAATGTCGACAGGAAGATCGCCTCGACGCTCGCTTCCATGGCAAGCATCACGAAGCTCGGGTCGAACGGCCTGAGGCCCGGCACGACGCCTAGGTTGACGAGGATCCACGTGCCATAGGCCACTGCGTGGATCATCACGAACGTCATGCTTCCGGCAAATTTCGTGATCGCGTCCGACACGCGTTCGGAAAGGGTCGCCTCGGCTTCCTCCTGCGCCCGCCGCTCCCGCATCCGCTGCATGTTGCGTTTCAGCACGGAACTGAGGCCGGGCGGCGTCGGGGACGGGTGGGTCAGGGCAGCGTCGTCCATCGCAGCGGGATCCTCCGGGGCGGGTCAGCGGTAACGCACCGGCACGCCATGCGGCGGCAGTGGCCGGCGTTGCTCACCCACGCCCGCGCGCCGATCGTTCCGGCAGCACGAGGCTGGTGATGAAGTTCCGCAGCTCGGTCATCCTCTTTGCCGGATCGGCGATCTGTTCATCGACCCCGAGCCGCCACGCGAGGTCGCGCCGCTCCGGCTCCCGGTAAAGCGCCTCGATCAACGCCGCATGGGCCTCCACATCGCTCGTCGCGCGGGCAAGACCATGCTCGATCAGGTCCGCCGCCTGCCGGCGCAGGGCGGCCGCAATCTCGCGCAGCGAGATCTCCGGATGATATTGGACGCCCCAGAAGACACCGCCGTCGTGCCGGATTTCCGCTGCCTGGACGCGCGTCACGGCGTTCGACGCGAGCAACGCGCCGCCCGGCGGCAACTCTTCGACCTCGTCGGTGTGGATGGCCGGCGCGTCGAATACGTCCGGCCTGCCCTCGAGGAGCGGATGCTTCCGTCCCGCGGCCTGCCGCAGGATCCGGCGTGCAAAGCCCGCCTCGCGACGTTCCCGCATCGAGCGAACGCTGCCGCCGGCAGCGACGACCGCCACCTGCAGCCCGGCACAGGACCCGAACGACGGCGTCCCCGAGCGGAAGACGGCGCGCATGAACGCGATCTCGCGCCGCGTCTCGGGCGTGTCCTCATACAGATGCAGCGGAGAGCCGGTCAGAAACACCGCGTCATAGCTCTCCAGGGCCTCCCCGACCGGGATCGAGCTGCCGCGATCGGCCGGCTTCACCCGATCACAGACGGCCTCGGGGACGAGATGGCCGAGGCGGGCGAGAAAGGTCTCGCCCGAGCTGCGCCCGACGCTCTCGCGCCGCTTCTCACGCGCAGCGGGCGGCTCACTTTCGGCGATCAGGAAGCGCATGCGATCTCGCGGCAAGGAGCGGCGCAGCCTGCCGCGACAACAGGGGTCTCATCGAGGTTCTGCCGATCTCGCGAGAGCCCGTGCTTTTGCCCGAAGTCTCCGGCGCGCGAGCCTTCCAAGAACACCAACGGAAACAGAAGGTTGCAGCGACAACACCCGCCCCGCCGGATGGTGCGCCAAGAGCCAAACGCGAGGACGAACATAATATCAGATGGTCAAGCGATGGGCGCCGGTCAGCCCCTTGTCGCACCTCGATGAGACTATTCGCCATCCCCCTTCCACCAACCGGCAACGGCGTTGATCGGGCGGAAGGGAGACACCAACGCGCCTGCTGACGTGCCGTCACCGCGCTGCGCAACAGATTTCCCAATGGACAATAGGTGAGCGGCAACGAGGTTGTCGCCGGGCGGCGCGGCAGGTGAAGATGTGGTAGTGTACCCGATCCACTCCTCGCCTGGTTTCGGCGGACAGATCCAAGGGCCAGAAGATCGATACATGCCGATCACTGCAAGATCGGGCCGATAACCGGCGCCTACGACCACATGCTGCCCACCGGGTGCGCCACGGCATTGGACGCTCCGGCCCTCACTGCGCGAGCCATGAGCTTCAACCATGCCGGCTGGTTTAAGCTATTACACGATATCTGAGATGGCGGAGACGGAGGGATTCGAACCCTCGGTACAGTTTCCCGTACGACGCTTTAGCAAAGCGTTGGTTTCAGCCACTCACCCACGTCTCCAGGCCTGGCGGAAGCGGGGACGTAGCGGGGAGTGCGGCGTTAATCAAGGTCCGCGTTCGGGTTCGCGACACGGACAAGTCGGCCGCCGAAGAAAGCGCCAGGCAGGAAGTTGCTATCCGGAAAATAGCGCGCTCACCGCCCGGCAATCCTTGCCCGCTGGCGATCACCGCCAGCATCCTTCAACCCTGCGGCGCCGCCTTGTCGTTCTTCGCGATGATCGGGCCGCTCGATCGACAGGCGGCGCTGATCACCGGAAACTCGAGGTCCGTGTTGCGCGCCAGCGCCTGCGGCAAGGCGGCGCGGCATTGATGCACGGTGGCATAGCGCACCGGCTCGATCCGGGCCTCGGCGCAGCCCGAGGAATCATCGCCGCAGCCCATGATCGCCAGCACGAAGAAGATCGGTTGCATCATCGCCTCCACTCCCTCGCTAAACCCGCAAGGCCTTCAAACTGTTCCGAATGCCCTTGCCGGTGTTCTATGCGTGTGACACAGTTCGCACGATAACGACGGGGGACTGAAGAACATGCGTATCGCGACGAAACTGCTGCTGGGCGCGACCGGCATGGCACTGGCGGCGGCGGCCGTTGCCGCTGCGTCCGGGGGAGCCCGGTCGGACGCCGCGGTGCCCCTGATCGAGCGTTCGAAGCTGTTCGGCAATCCGGAGAAGACCGGCGGCCAGCTGTCGCCCGACGGCCGGTGGATCAGCTTCATCGCCCCGCGCGACGGCGTGCTCAACGTCTGGGTCGCACCGGCTGACAATCCCGCGGCTGCCAAGCCGCTGACCGCGGAGAAGACCCGCCCGATCCGCCAGACCTTCTGGGCACCGGATTCAAGCCAGGTGCTGTTCGTCAACGACAAGGGCGGCGACGAGAACTTCCGGCTCTACGGCGTCGCCGTCAGCGGCGGCGAGGCGCGCGATTACACGCCGTTCGAGAAGGTTCGCGTGATCCCGTACGGCCAGAGCAGGACGATCAAGGATCGCGTCCTGATCGGCCTCAACAATCGCGACCCGCGCTGGCACGACGTCCACAGCCTCGATCTCAAGACCGGCAAGCTGACGCTGGTGATGCAGAACGATGGCTATGCCGGCTTCATGGCCGACGATCAGCTCAACATCCGCATCGGCTCTCGCCCGCGCGCCGACGGCGGCGACGACTGGTTCAGGATCGTGGACGGCAAGGCAGAAGCCACCCCGATCGTCTCTTATGGCCTCGACGATAGCGCAACGACCGGTGCGATCGGCTTCACCACCGATGGCAGGACCACTTACTGGGCGGACTCGCGTGATCGTAACACCGGTGCGCTCATGGCACAGGATGCCAGCGGCAAGATGACGTTGATCGCCGAGGATCCGCGCGTCGATCTCGCCGACGCCCTGTTCAATCCAAAAACGGGCGTGATCGAGGCTTATCGCGCGGATTATCTCAAGAACGAATATGTCCCCGTCGGCGATGCGGTGAAGGCCGACCTCGCCTTCCTCAAGGCGCAGAACAAGGGCGAGTTCACCGTCACCAGCCGCACTGATGCCGACGACAAATGGCTCGTCGCCTTCGATCCGGTGTCCGCCCCCGCCTCCACCTGGGTCTATGATCGCGGCGCCAAGACGCTGAAGCAGCTCTATGTCTCACGCCCGGCGCTGGTCGGCGCGCCCCTCGTCCCCATGATCCCCACGGTGATCAAGTCGCGCGACGGGCTCGATCTCGTCTCCTATCTGACGCTGCCCAAGGGCGTCGACGCGAACGGCGATGGCAAGGCGGACAAGCCTGTGCCGATGGTGCTGTTCGTCCATGGCGGGCCGTGGGGCCGCGATGGCTATGGCTATAACAGCTACCACCAGTGGCTCGCCAACCGCGGCTATGCGGTGCTGTCGGTCAACTTCCGCGCCTCCACCGGCTTCGGCAAGAAGTTCCTTGCCGCCGGGAACATGGAATGGGGCAAGAAGATGCACGACGATCTGCTCGACGCGGTCGACTGGGCTGTCGCGCAGGGCGTGACGACGAAGGACAAGGTCGCGATCATGGGCGGCTCCTACGGTGGCTATGCGACGCTCGCCGGTCTCGCCTTCACGCCCGATACCTTCGCGTGCGGCGTCGACATCGTCGGCCCGTCGAACCTCAACACCCTGCTCGCCTCGATCCCGGCCTATTGGGAGGCGGGCAAGCAGCAGATGTACCGCCGCATGGGCGATCCCACGACGCCGGAGGGTCAGGCAATCCTCAAGGAACGCTCGCCCTTGTTCGCCGCGGACAAGATCAGGAAGCCGCTGCTGATCGGCCAGGGCGCCAACGATCCGCGCGTCAACGTGCGCGAAAGCGATCAGATCGTCGACGCGATGAAGGCGAAGAACATCCCCGTCACCTATGTCGTCTTCCCGGACGAGGGCCATGGCTTTGCCCGGCCGGTGAACAACATCGCGTTCAACGCGGTGACGGAGAACTTCCTCGCCCCCTGCCTCGGCGGCCGCGCAGAGCCGATCGGCGACGCGCTCAAGGGCTCGACCGCCGAAATTCGCCACGGCGCAGAGCATGTGAAGGGGCTCGCCCCGAGGAAGTGACGGCTCCTCCCTCCCCCGTTCGTGTCGCGGCCGCGCCCGACACGAGCGGGGAGGGAAGTAGCGGCAAGAACCGCCCCCCTAGTCAGCGTCCGCCAGCGCCTGCCGGATGGTCTCGATCGACAGGCCAAGGACGTCGGCGAGGCTTTGCGGGGAGGCGCCGCGCGACGCCAGCATGCGGATGCGCGCCTCGTCCGCCACCATGCGATAGCCGCTGGTGTCGCGCTGCTCGCGCACCACGTCCTTGCGGCCCGATCCGCGGTGGCGCTGCGCGGCGGCGGCATGCGGATCGCGCTCCGCCAGCGCGACGTTCGCTGCCCGCTTCGCCAGCCGCTCCGCCTCGCGGTCCGTCGCGACCGCGGCGGC
>CAYMIU010000062.1:0-9266 GCA_964390515.1 uncultured Stakelama sp. | reverse complement strand
GCCTGTGCCGCGCGCGCCGACGCCCGCGCATCGAGCCGCGCTGTCAGCGGCTCCCGGGCAAGTGGCTCCCGGGCAAGTGGCTCGATCGGCTTGCGGGCTTCACCGGGGGAACGCGCGGGGGGCAGCCCCCAACTCTTGTCGACCATGCGCGCGCCCCTCTCCCAACCAGCGGCGCCGACGCAAGCCCCTTGCGTGATCCTGAAACCATTGCGCGAGGGCCCCGCCGGGCCGACATAGCGCGGCAATGCCCCCCATGGATCCGACCAACCGCAGCGCAGACCGCCCGCTGGGCCCCACGATGCGCCGCTTCCTTCCCTATCTCTGGCCGTCCGACGCGCCGGGGATGAAGCTGCGCGTCGCGGGCGCGATGGCGCTCGTCGTCGCCTCGAAGCTCGTCCAGGTCTATGGCGCCCCCTTCGCGCTGCAGGGTGCGGTGGATGGCATGGCCGGCGTGCCGCGCTCCCCCGCCACGCTCGTGATCCTGCTGGTGATCGGCTATGCCGTCGCACGCTTCAGCAGCACCCTGTTCGACAATCTGCGCAACACGGTGTTCGAAAGCGTCGGGCAGGAGGCGACCCGGCGCCTCGCCGCGCAGGTGTTCCGCCACCTTCACGATCTGTCGCTGCGCTTCCACCTCGAACGGCGCACCGGCGCGGTCACCAAGGTGGTCGAGCGCGGCACCAAGAGCATCGACACGATGCTCTATTTCCTCCTGTTCAACATCGCGCCGACGGTGCTGGAGCTTACCCTGGTACTCGGCATCTTCTGGGTGAAGTTCGGCTGGCCGCTCGTCGCCGCGACATTGGTGATGGTGGTCGTCTACATCTGGTTCACCCGTAAGGTGACCGACTGGCGCGCCGCACTTCGCGAACAGATGAACGATCTCGATACCGGCGCGGTCGCCCATGCGGTGGATTCGCTGCTGAACTTCGAGACGGTGAAATATTTCGGCGCCGAGGATCGCGAGGCCAAGCGCTACGATGCCGCGATGGGCGCCTATGCCAAGGCGGCGGTGCGCTCCGAAAACAGCCTCGCCTGGCTCAACATCGGCCAGGCCGCGATCACCAACCTGATGCTCGGCGCGGGCATGGCGTTTGTCGTCTGGGGCTGGGCGCAGGGCCGCTTCTCGGCCGGCGACGTGGTGCTCGTCTCGACGCTATTGTCGCAGCTGTTCCGCCCGCTCGACCTTCTCGGCATGGTCTATCGCACGATCCGCCAGGGCGTGATCGACATGGGCGCGATGTTCGATCTGGTCGACACACCGTCCGAGGTGGTCGACGCACCGAACGCGCAGCCGCTCAACGTCTCCCGCGGGCATCTGAAGTTCGAGAACGTGCGCTTCGGCTATGATCCCGATCGCGATATCCTGAAGGGCATCACGCTCGATATTCCCGCCGGCGCCACCGTTGCCGTTGTCGGGCCCTCGGGCGCTGGCAAGTCGACGCTCGCCCGGCTGCTGTACCGTTTCTACGATCTCACCGGCGGGCGCATCACGATTGACGGCCAGGATATCGCCGGGGTCACCCAGGCCAGCCTGCGCCGCGCGATCGGCATCGTGCCCCAGGATACGGTGCTGTTCAACGATACGATCGGCTACAACATCGCCTACGGCCGCGAGGGCGCCACCGATGCCGAGATCCGCGCCGCCGCGCGCGGGGCGGCGATCGCCGGCTTCATCGAAAGCCAGCCGGATGGTTACAACACCCGCGTCGGCGAGCGCGGGCTGAAGCTGTCGGGCGGCGAGAAGCAGCGCGTCGCCATCGCGCGCACCCTGCTCAAGAACCCGCCGATCCTGATCCTCGACGAAGCCACCTCCGCGCTCGACAGCCGGACGGAGGCGGACATCATGGCGACGCTCCACGCGATCGAGCGCGGCCGCACCACGATCGTCATCGCGCACCGCCTGTCCACCATCGTCCACGCCGACAAGATCGTCGTGCTGGAGGCTGGCCGCATCGTCGAACAGGGCACCCATGCCGAACTGCTGCGCGCCGGCGGTACCTATGCGGAGCTATGGGCGCGCCAGGCGAACGAGCGCCGCGAGGAAGAGGAAACGGACGCCGAAATCGCGGAGTGATCCGCCGCCGCCCGCGCCTGGCTTACGCCAGCAGGTCGCGATATTCCGGATGCTTGCGGATGAACGCGGCGACGAACTGGCATTGCGCGATCACCTTCACGCCCTGGTCGCGCGCACTGTCCAGCGCGGCACGGATCAGGCGCGAGGCAACGCCCCGCCCCTCGATCTCGTGCGGCACCACCGTATGGGTGAAGACGATCCGCCCGCCCTCGCGCTGATAGGCGGCGATCGCACGATGGCCGTCCACGTCGAGCTCGAATTCCTGTTCGGCCCGGTTGTCGCGTACCTTGTTCATCGCCGGAACCTAGGGGCTCGGGCGCCGGGATGAAAGCACCGCGCGGGTGACAGGCCGGCATCAATTCAACCGTTCGTGCCGAGCCTGTCGGAGCCCGTGCCGCAGCGGCGCATCTGCGGCCCGCCCTTCGCCAGGCTGAGGGGAACGGCACTGGCTGTTCCCACCGCCGAGAAATGCTCTAGACGGCACCGCAATGGCCGCCGATCCCGCTTCCGTCCTCCACAAGCTGTTCGGTTTCCCCGATTTCCGCGGCGTCCAGCGTCACGTCGTCGATCGCGTGCTCGCCGGCCAGTCGACGCTGGCGGTGATGCCGACGGGCGCCGGCAAGTCGCTGACCTATCAGCTGCCCGCCACCATGCTGGACGGCACCTGCATCGTTGTCTCGCCACTCATCGCGCTGATGCACGATCAGCTGCGCGCGGCCGAGGCGGTCGGCATCCGCGCCGCCACGCTCACCAGCGTCGACGAGAACAAGGCCGAGACGCGCGGCCGCTTCCTCGATGGCGCGCTGGACCTGTTGTACGTCGCGCCCGAACGCGCCTCCACGTCCGATTTCCGCGATCTGCTCGATCGTGGGCGCGTCGCATTATTCGCGATCGACGAGGCGCATTGCGTCAGCGAATGGGGGCATGATTTCCGCCCCGATTACCGCCTGCTGCGCCCGCTGCTCGATCGTTTCCCGGCCGTGCCGCGGCTGGCGCTGACCGCCACCGCCGACGAGCATACCCGCGCCGACATCCTCGATCAGCTCGGCATCCCGCACGACGGCATGATCGTCGCGGGCTTCGATCGGCCCAACATCCGCTACTCGATCACGCCGCGCGACAATACGACGCGCCAGATCGCCGATATCGTTCGCGATACGCCGGGCGCCGGCATCGTCTACGTCCCCTCGCGTGCCGGCACGGAAAAGCTCGCCGAGGCGCTGCGCACCGCCACCGGCCGCCCGGTGCGCGCCTATCACGCCGGGCTCGACCCCGAAGTGCGCCGGAAGAACCAGGCCGATTTCGTCGCCAGCGAGGATATGGTGATCTGCGCCACGGTCGCCTTCGGCATGGGGATCGACAAGCCCGACGTCCGCTTCGTCGCCCATGCCGGGCTGCCCAAGTCGATCGAGGCCTATTACCAGGAAACCGGCCGCGCCGGGCGCGACGGCGATCCCGCGATCGCGCACCTCTTCTGGGGCGCCGACGATTTCGCCCGCGCCCGCCAGCGTATCGGCGAGGTGGAGCAGCACCGCCAGCCCGGCGAGCGCCAGCGCCTCAACGCGCTTGGCGCGCTGGTCGAGACCGCCGGCTGCCGCCGCCGCATCCTGCTTGCCCATTTCGGCGAGAACCCGCCCGAGAGCTGCGGCAATTGCGACAATTGCCTCTCGCCCCCCGCGGCGATCGACGCGACCGAGACGGCGCGCAAATATCTCTCCGCCGTCTTCCGCACCGGGCAAAGCTTCGGCTCCACCTATATCGAGGAAGTGCTGACCGGCAGGTCCACCGAGCGCAGCCTGATGAACGGGCATGAGGCGCTGTCGGTATGGAATATCGTCGACGGCGAGGAGCGCATGCTGCTGAAGCCGGTCGGCCGCGCGCTGCTGCTGCGCGACGCGCTGCGCACCAACCCGCACGGCGGCCTTGAGTTCGGCCCCGCCGCGCGCGGGCTGATCAAGGGCGAGGATGTTCTGAAGCTCGTCATCCCGCCCAAGCGCGAGCGCCGCCGCCGCGGCGACCAGGCGACCAATCCGGTCAACGATCCGCTGTTCGATGCGCTGCGCACCCGCCGCCGCGAGCTGGCGCAGGAGGCAGGCGTGCCGCCTTACGTGATCTTCCACGATTCGGTGCTGCGCGACATGGCCCGGATGCGCCCCGCCTCGCGCGCCTCGCTCGGCATGCTGACGGGCGTCGGCCAGCGCAAGCTCGACGCTTATGGCGAAGCATTCCTGCGCGTCATTCGCGAGAACTGATCGCCCAAAAAGAACGCGCCGGACCCCGACGAACCGGTTCTCCCCCGCGCCAACCTGCGCTATCTGCGCATCATGCTCGACATCCGCCGCATCGATGACCGCATCTCGGTCGCTCCGCAGATCGACCCAGAGGATATCGCCGCGATCAAGGCGGCCGGCTTCGTCGCGATCGTCAACAACCGGCCGGACGGCGAGGAGGGCGGCCAGCCGAGCGGAGACGCGATCCGCGCCGCGGCCGAGGATCACGGCCTCGCCTATACCGCTATCCCCGTCACCCACGCCGGCTTCTCGATGCCGCAGGTGACGGCGATGATCGATGCGCTGTCGAACGCCAACGGCCCGGTGCTGGCATATTGCCGCTCGGGCACGCGCTCGTGCAACCTGTGGGCGCTGTCGCAGGCCGGGCTCGGTGCCGATCAGGACGCGCTCGTCACGCAGGCGCGCGCCGCCGGCTATGACCTCACCGGCCTTCGCCCGTTGATGGATGCGGTGAAGCCCGCCGACTGATCGTCGCCGCATGAACTGGCTCGTCTTCGCCGGCTCGCTGGCCGCGGTGTTCCTGCTCGGCGCGATCGCCGCGTGGCTGAAGCTCGGCGGGACGGATGCGGCGCTTGAAGGGCCGGAAGAGGCGATGCGCGCCGCCGAGGATGCGCTTCCCGGCTTCGTCGCGAGGTCGGTGGCCTTGGGCGCCGATCGCCGCGCCGCGCTGATCTTCGGCGAAAACATGCGCATCGTGGTGCTGAAGGCGCATGGCGCCCGCACCGCCGCGCGTGAGATCGCCTGGCGAGACGTTCGTGCGACGGCCGACGGCATGCTGGTCGCCACGCAGGACCGTTTCGGGACAGTGCTGGTCGCTGGGGTCGACAACCTCGACGTCCGCCGGCTGGCGCCGCAACTGACACGGGTGTAAGCGCCTCTCAACAAGAGAGAGGATGCGTGACGGTGGCGACGCTGCCCGATCCGGTCAGCCTGGCGGTGCCCGGCTTCGTGATTCTCGTGCTGGCGGAAATGATCGTCGCGCGGGTGAAGGATCGCACCCGCTACGAACCGCGAGACACGCTGACCTCGCTCGGCCTCGGGCTCGGCAGCACGGTGGCGGGCGTCTTGTCAGCTGGCGCCCTGTTCGCGCTCGCCGGCTGGCTCCACCAGTTCCGCCTCTTCGACATCGGCTATGCCTGGTATTGGTTCGTCGTCGCCTTCGTGATCGACGACCTCGCCTATTACGCCTTCCACCGCTCCGCGCATCGGGTGCGCTGGTTCTGGGCGAGTCATGTCATCCACCACAGCTCGCAACATTATAACCTCTCCACCGCGCTGCGGCAGACATGGACCGGCTTCTTCAGCCTCGCCTTCCTCTTCCGCCTGCCGCTGTTCCTGATCGGCTTCCCGCCGGCCATGGTGTTCTTCGTTGCCCGGCTGAACCTCATCTACCAGTTCTGGATTCACACCGAGGTGATCGGGCGCATGCCGCGCTGGTTCGAGGCGGTGATGAACACGCCCTCGCACCACCGCGTCCACCACGCCACCAACCCGCGCTACCTCGATCGCAACTATGCCGGCGTGTTCATCATCTGGGATCGCCTGTTCGGCACCTTCGAGCCCGAGCGTGACGACGATCGCCCGCGCTACGGCATCGTCCACCAGCTCGGCAGCTTCAATCTTCTCTGGGCCGCCTTCCACGAATGGATCGCCATCGCCCGCGATCTGCGCGCCGCACCGTGGGGTGCAAAGCTCGGCTACCTGTGGCGCCCGCCCGGCTGGAGCCACGACGGCTCGCGCGACACCAGCGAGACGCTGAAGGCGATGTGGCGCGAACGGGGGGAGCAAGCGGCCGGACGGAAGGCCTGAGGCCGGGCTAGTGGCCGCCTCGCGGCATCCCGATACCATGGTCGATGGAAATGTGCCTCTACGTCTGAGGACACTATTCGCAACTACAGTGGCTGCTCGGTATGGGTGTGAAGTCGAGCCGCAACACAGGGTGAAATGGGTGCAGATCTCACGACGCACATTGCTTGCCGGCTCGGCTGCCTTGCTCGCCGCCCCACGAGCACTGGCAGCTCGGGATGCCACGACGATCGCCGTGCCGCAAATCGATCGGCTCGAGGTGCTGTTCGTCACCGATGGCAGCGTGTTCAACTTTGCCGAGCCCATCCGCCGTGCAGACCTGGTCGTGGAACGAGGCGCGCGGGGATTCGCAGATCATCGCCTCACGCTGATGGCGGAATGGGGCCTGTCGCTGGCCATCACCTCGCATCGCGGCGCCGAGCGGCGGACCGTGCTGGTCGATGCCGGGTACACACCGGCCGCGTTTGACAACAACGCCCGGATGCTCGGTTTGGACCCCGCGAGCCTCGACGCCGTGGTCATCAGCCACGGTCACTACGATCACTTCGGCGGCATCGATGCGTTATTGCGCGACGAGCGGCTGCGGCGCGGAACGCCGCTGCGCGTAGGGGGTGAGGAAAGCTTCTGCGAACGACAGCGAACCGGCGGCGGCACCGTCCTCCCCTTCGGCGCGCTTGATCGGGACGCGCTCCGGAAGCGGGGGATGCTCATCCAGGTCGAGCCTCGGGCGCGCGTGATCGCCGATCACGGGTTCACCACCGGGTTTATCCCCTATGTGACCAACGAGCGCCCCGTCGTGCCCACGCGAATGTTGCCCGGTCGCGGCTGCGATCGCGCCAAAATCGCCCCGGCCAAGCGCGACCTTGACGATATAGCGGACGATGCGGAGCACGAATTGGGGACAGCTTACAACCTGCGCGGCAAGGGCCTGGTCGTCATCGGATCATGCAGCCATCGCGGCATTCTGAACACGATCCGGCAGGCGCAGGCGGCGTCGGGGGTCGAGCGGGTCCATGCGATTCTCGGGGGCTTCCATCTCGTTCGGCCGCAAACGATGGCCCAGGCGCAGGATACGGCGCGGCAAATGGCGGCGCTGACGCCGGACTATGTCGTGCCGGGCCATTGCAGCGGGGAAGCCTTCATTGCCGCTGCCGAGCAGGTGATGCCCGGCAAGGTGATCCGCCCCTATGTCGGCTCACGCTTCATCTTCTCCCCCGCCGCCTGATCCGTTTTGGCCCCGCCCTGTACCCTGGTACCCCGGCAAATCTGACCGTTTCGGGTAGCTGCCGACCGCCGGCGTCAGCCACGATTCCGGCTCGCCGCGCGTCGGCCCCTTACGTCACCAGCCGCTGCAGCGCCGCCAGCGTATCCGCCTCCGCCGCCGGCTTGTCCGTCCTGATCCGCGCGATCCGGGGAAAGCGCATGGCGACGCCCGACTTGTGCCGCCTCGACGCGTGGATCGAATCGAACGCCACCTCCAGCACCAGCGTCTTCTCCACCTCGCGCACCGGGCCGAAGCGATTGACCGTGTTGTTGCGCACGAACTTGTCGAGCTGCTTCAGCTCCTCGTCGGTGATCCCCGAATAGGCCTTGCCGACGGGCAGCAGCTCGCCGTCCTCCGTCCAGCAGCCAAAGGTATAGTCGCTGTAGAAGGACGATCGCCGCCCGTTGCCGCGCTGGGCGTACATCATCACGCAATCGGCCGTCAGCGGATCGCGCTTCCATTTGTACCACAGGCCAACGCGCCGCCCGGTGACGTACGGCGAATCGCGCCGCTTCAGCATGACGCCCTCGATCGCGGCGTCGCGCGCGCGCGCGCGGATGCCCTCCAGCTCGGTGAAGTCCGCCGCCTCGATCAGCGCGGAAATGTCGAACCGCTCCGGATCGAGCCGCGGGACGAATGCCTCCAGCCGCGTGCGCCGTTCGTGCCACGGCAGTTCGCGAAGGTCCGCCGCGCCGTCGAACAAGATGTCATACAGCCTGACGAATGCGGGCGCCTCGGCCAGCATCTTGGCGGAGACGACCTTGCGCCCCAGCCGCTGCTGCAGCGCGTTGAAGCTCGCCGCGCCGCCGCCTTCCTCGAGCGCACCGCCCTGCGCCTCGCCCTTCACCAGCAATTCGCCGTCGACCACCCCCAGCTCGGCAAAGGCGGCGGCGACATCGGGAAAGGCGCGCGTCACGTCGTCCCCCGTCCGGCTGTAGAGCCGCGTCTCGCCCGCGACGTGGACGATCTGGACGCGGATCCCGTCCCATTTCCATTCCGCAGCATAGTCCGCGAGGTCGACGCGCAAATCCTCCAGCGGATGCGCCAGCATGAACGGGCGGAACACCGGCACGTCCGCCGCGGTCGGCTGCTCGCCCCGCCCCTCGGCCCAGGCGAACAGCGACAGATACGGCGGGTCGATGCCGTGCCACACCTCCTCCACCGCTTCCAAGTCGATGCCGAACGCATCGGCCAGCGCCTGTTTGGCGAGCCGCGCGGACACGCCGACGCGCAGCGATCCGGTCGCCATCTTGAGCAAGGCGAAGCGCTCGTCCGCGTCCAGCGCATCCAGCATCCGCGCCAGCGCCGCCGGCGCCTCGCTGCGCGACAGGCTGGTCAGCCGGTCCACCACCCGGGCGACGGTGAGCGGCCCTTCTGGCGGCGGCGTCTCCGGCGCAGGCCACAGCAGCGCCACCGTTTCCGCGGAATCGCCGACGAAGTCGCGGCTCATCCGGTACAGCACCGGATCGACCCGTTCCTCGATAAGCCCGCGGATCATCGCCGGCTTGACGCCCGGAATGTCGAGATCGCCGGTCAGCGCCGCCATCGCCCAGCCGCGATCGGGATCCGGCGTCGCGCGCAGGTAATCGCCGATCAGCTTGAGCTTCGCGTTGCGCGAACGGGTGTAGATGAGCGAGTCGAGTAACTGCGCAAAGGCGTGCATGGCAGGTGCAACGCTTGGCGCGGGCAATGCGCTCCGGCTACCCCGTCGCATCATGTCGCGCGCACCACGCCTGCTCCTCTGGACGCTCCTGCTGGCCCTGCTCGCAGGCGCGGCGCTGCTCGCCGCCGCCTGGACCAGCGCGCACGGCGATCCGGTGGTGCGCCG
>CAYMIU010000061.1:4231-22122 GCA_964390515.1 uncultured Stakelama sp. | reverse complement strand
TGGTGCGCACCAGCTTGTTGATCGTCTCGATCATGTGGACCGGGATACGGATCGTGCGCGCCTGATCCGCGATCGAGCGGGTGATCGCCTGACGGATCCACCACGTGGCATAGGTGGAGAACTTGTAGCCGCGGCGATACTCGAACTTGTCCACCGCCTTCATCAGGCCGATGTTGCCTTCCTGGATGAGGTCCAGGAACTGCAGGCCGCGGTTGGTGTACTTCTTGGCGATCGAGATCACGAGGCGCAGGTTCGCCTCCACCATCTCCTTCTTGGCGATACGCGCCTCGCGCTCGCCCTTCTGCACCATGTTGACGATGCGACGGAATTCGCCCAGCGCCATGCCGGTCTGCTGCGAGATTTCCGCGATCTCGCTGCGGATACGCTCGACGGCGCCCGCCTCGTTGGTGGCAAACGCGGTCCACTTCTTGTCGAGGCCGTTCACCGTCGCAAGGAACGTGTCGTCGAGCTCATGGCCCATGTAGCGCTCGAGGAAGTCCTTCCGGCTAACCTTGTGCCGCTCGGCCAAGCGCAGCATCTGCCCGCCCAGCGCGGTCAAACGCCGGTTATAGCTGTACAGCTGATCGACCAGATACTCGATCTTGGCGTTGTGGAACTGGACGCTCTCGACCTCGGCCGTCAGCTCCTCGCGCAGCTTCTGATACTTGCGCTCGTCCGCCGCGGTCAGCTCGGTCCCGCCGCCCATGGCGTCGAGCCGGCCCTGCTGCATCTTCGAGAATTTCTTGTAGATCGACGTGATATTGGCGAACTTCTCAAGCGCCATCGGCTTGAGCGTTTCCTCCATCTGCGCGAGGCTGAGGGTATTGTCCTCTTCCTCTTCGTCCGACGGCCGCGGGGTGCGGCGCTCGGTCATGTCGTCTTCGTCGTCGGCCGAGGCTTCCTCTGGCTCTTCCTCTTCCTTGAAGGAGGCGCCAGCGGTCTTTTCGCTGATCTCGCCATTGTCTTCCTCGGCACCCTCCACCTGCTCGGCCGACGGACCCTTGGAGAGCATCGCGTCGAGATCGAGGATCTCGCGCAGCTGCATCGTGCCTTCGTTGAGCTGGGTGGACCAGTCGATGATCGCGTTGAAGGTGATCGGCGATTCGCACAGGCCCATGATCATCGTGTCACGGCCGGCTTCGATGCGCTTGGCGATCGCGATCTCGCCCTCGCGGCTGAGCAGCTCGACGGCGCCCATCTCGCGCAGGTACATGCGCACCGGATCGTCGGTGCGGTCGACCGTTTCCTTCTTCTTCTCGACGACAGGCGCGTTTTCCTGATCGACGTCGACGGTCTCGACCTCGTCCTCAGGCTGATCCTCGCCGTCCTCGCCCGCTTCCTCGTTCTCGACGATGTTGACGCCCATTTCGTTGAGCGCCGACATCACGTCTTCGAGCTGGTCCGAGGACATCTGGTCCTGCGGTAGCGCGGCGTTCAGCTGGTCATACGTGATGTACCCGCGCTTCTTCGCGCGGGCGATCAGCTTCTTGATATCCGCGTCATTCAGGTCGATCAGCGGGGCATCGGCCACTTCCGCGCCTTCGTCTGCACCGCTACCGTTCACCTTCGCCATCAATCGTCCTCGGCATCAAAAGCGCGGGCGTCTTCGTTCGACTGCACGAGATTTGCAAGTCGAAGCTCCAGCGCCTGTTTTTCCTTCACCAACGCAACTTGCCGTTCAAACGCTTCTTCGGTGAAGCGCGCCTGCATGGCAGAGGTTGCATCGGCCAATGCCGCATCCACTTCAGGCTGCGCCACGAGGATCGCGATCGCTTCGTCAAGGTCTTCCCTGGCGCGCGTCTCGTCCCCCGTCGGTTGCGTGAAGGAATAGGGCATCGTATCGGCTCTCAGCAGATCGCGGGCGATCGCTTCGAAACCACTGCCGGCCAATATGGTGACGAGGCGGTCGCTATCAAGCGCCCGATCTTCAAGCGCCACATCAACAACCGCTTCGAACAATCGGCCAAGCGCGCCATCCGCCATGCGGAGCGATCCCAGCACCTCGACGTGGCGCGCAATCTCGGCCGGATGGCGGATCAGTCCGGCAAGCACCGCCTTGGCAAGGACGCGGTCGATGCCGGCGACCCGGAAGGCCTTGGCGTCCTCGGTGACAGGGACCGGCGGCGGCGTCCATTTCTGCCCCGGGCGACGCGGCGTGAAGGGCTGAAGCGGCTCGAACGGACGGCCGCGCTCGAACGGCCGACGGCTCTGGCCGAACTGCTCGTCGTAGCGGCGGCGGAACTCGGCCTGATACTCCGATCGCACCACGGGATCGCCGATCGTCTTGGCGAGCTCCCCCATGCGGGCGCGAAAGCCCGCGCGCTGCTCGGGCGTCGTCAGCGGCTCGGCGGCGACTTCATGCGTCCATAGCCGGTCGACCAAGGGCGTGGCCTCGCGCACCAGCGCTTCGAATGCGCCGACGCCTTTGGCGCGGATCAGGTCGTCGGGATCCTGCCCCTCGGGCAACGTCACGAACTGCAGGCTGCGGCCGGGCGCGAGCAGCGGCAAGGCGCGGTGCGCGGCCCGGATCGCGGCTTTCTGCCCGGCATTGTCGCCGTCCAGGCACAGCGTCGGCACATCGCTGATCCGCCACAGCCGTTCCAGCTGATGCTCGGTCAGCGCCGTGCCGAGCGGGGCGACGACTTCGCCGATCCCGGCCTGGGCCAGGGCGATCGCATCCATATAGCCCTCGACAACGAACACCCGGTCCGCCTTGCGCGCTGCGGGCAGGGCGCGATCGAGATTGTAGAGCGTGCGGCCCTTGTCGAAGAGCGGCGTATCGGGGGAATTCAGATATTTGGGCTCGCCGTCGCCTATGATCCGGCCGCCGAACGCGATCACCCGCCCGCGCTGGTCGCGGATCGGGATCATCAGCCGCCCGCGGAAGCGATCGTACGGCTCCTTGTTCTCGACGCTGATGAGGAGGCCAGCCTCGATCAGCATCGCGTCGCCGAACTGCTTCAGGGCGGTGCGAAGCTTGCCGCGCGAATCGGGCGCGAAGCCGAAGCCAAAGGCGCGGCGGGTCGCCTCCGTGATGCCGCGTCGTTCGAGCAAGTCGCGGGCGGGCGCCCCCTCGATCCCGTCGA
This sequence comes from uncultured Stakelama sp., assembly GCA_964390515.1. Taxonomy (GTDB): domain Bacteria; phylum Pseudomonadota; class Alphaproteobacteria; order Sphingomonadales; family Sphingomonadaceae; genus Sphingomonas. The sequence continues at coordinate 19,036 of CAYMIU010000061.1, read as the reverse complement.
GTTGGGTGCGGAACCATTCCGCGGCGGCGGCCATTACGTCGTGCAGCGACTGTGCCTTCTCGGCACGCTCTGCCGAGCGGCGATCGGGGGCGGGGACGTCCATGCCGGCGGCCTGGGCAAGCTCCTTCACCGCATCCATGAACGGCAGCCCGCGCTGATCCGTCATCCAGCGAATCGCATCGCCGTGCGCGGAGCAGCCGAAGCAATGGTAGAAGCCCTTGTCGTCGTTGACGTAGAAGCTGGGCGTCTTCTCGTTATGGAACGGGCAGCAGCCCTTATATTCACGGCCCGCCTTGGTGAGCTTGGTCGTCTTGCCGATCAGGGCGGACAGCGACGTGCGCGCGCGCAGTTCGTCGAGGAAGGCGGGGGTCAGGGACATGGGGCGGCGGGAATATCTTCATTATCCCCCTCCCGCGGGCGGGAGGGGCTAGGGGAGGGGCTGTCCGAAAGCGCCCGTTCGATTTCGCTTACGACGCCTTCCAGTCGCTGCAGCAAATCGTCGTTCCAGAAGCGGATCACGCGAAAGCCGCGCGACTCGATGAAGCGTGTTCGGTCCGCGTCCTCCTTCGTACGCCAAGCGTGCTGTCCGCCATCTACCTCAACCACCAGTCGCGCGCTGCGCGACACGAAGTCACAGATGAACGGGCCTGCCGGAAACTGTCGGTTGAACCGGACGCCGGCTACCTTGCGGGCGCTGAGGCAGGCCCAGAGGCGCCGTTCGGCATCGCTCATCGCGGCGCGAAGCTCGCGCGATCGAGCGGTGGGGCGGGCATAGCCTCGGTCAGGCATCGTATGTGCGGACATGCCCTCCCCCAGCCCCTCCCGCAAGCGGGAGGGGAGATCCGTTGTCCCGATGACTACGCCAGCGCCGCCTTCACCAGGCCGCTGGCCTTGGACATATCCAGCACCGTGCCGTGGCGCGCCTTCAGTTCCGCCATCACGCGGCCCATGTCCTTCATGCCGGATGCGCCGATCTCGGCCTTGATCGCTTCGATTGCGGCGGTGGTTTCTTCCTCGCTCAGTGCGCGGGGGAGGAAGCGGTCGATCACGGCGACTTCGGCTTCCTCGGCGGCGGCCAGCTCCTCGCGGCCGCCCCTGCGATACATGTCGATCGATTCGATGCGCTGCTTCTTCATCTTCTGCAGCACCTCGACCACCAGCGCGTCGTCTTCCGGCGCGTTCGTCTGGGTGCGGGCTTCGATGTCGCGATTCTTGATCGCGGCCTGAATAAGGCTGATCGCAGCGCGGGTTTCCTTGTCGCCGGCCTTCATGGCGGCGATCTGGGCTTGCTTGATATCGTCTCGAATCATGATGACTGCGCCCATATCAGATTGACGCGGGGGTGGGGCGAGTTTAGCGCGCCGCACTTAACGTACATCGCCGCTTACCCAGGAGTGCCCGCCACATGGCCGACGCCAAGCCTTCGCACGCGCCCAAACCTGACGGCGCCACCGGCGTCCTCGTCCTCGCCTCAGGCGATGTGATCTGGGGCCGTGGCTTCGGCGCCGAGGGAGAGGCCGTTGGCGAGGTGTGCTTCCACACCGCGATGACCGGTTATCAGGAGATCATGACCGATCCCTCGTTCGCCGGGCAGATCATCACCTTCACCTTCCCACATATCGGCAATGTCGGTGCGAACCCGGACGATGTCGAGGCGGACGAGCCGCATGCGCTGGGCATGATCGTTCGCGAGGATCCGACCGCGCCGTCGAACTTCCGCGCCGCTGAGAACCTCGAGGGCTGGATGAAGCGTCATGCGCGCATCGGCCTTGCGGGCATCGACACCCGCGCGCTGACCCGCCGCATCCGTGCGGGTGGGGCGCCGACCGGCGTCGTTGCCCATTCGGCGGACGGCAAGTTCGACCTCGACCTTCTCCTGAAGATGGCGCGCGAGTGGCCGGGGCTCGAGGGCATGGACCTCGCCAAGATCGTGACGCGCGAGACGCACGGCACGTGGGGCGAGGATCGCAACGGCGGGATCTGGCAGATCGGCTTTGGCTATAACGGCGTGCAGGGCGACGATCGCCCACACGTCGTGGCGATCGATTACGGCAGCAAGCACAATATCTTCCGCAATCTTGTTCAGGCCGGCGCGAAGGTGTCCGTGGTGCCGGCGGAAACCGATTTCGACACGATCATGGCGCTCAACCCCGACGGCATCTTCCTGTCGAACGGTCCGGGTGATCCGGCCGCGACCGGGGAATATGCGGTGCCGGTGATCCAGAAGCTGCTGGAAACCGGCAAGCCACTGTTCGGCATCTGCCTTGGGCACCAGCTGCTCGGCCTCGCCGTCGGCGCGCGCACGACGAAGATGTTCCAGGGCCACCGCGGGGCTAACCATCCGGTGAAGCGCCTTGCCGACGGCGCGGTCGAGATCACCAGCATGAACCACGGTTTCGCAGTGGAGCGCGAAAGCCTGCCGGCGAATGCGCGCGAAACGCATGTGTCGCTGTTCGACGGCAGCAATGCGGGGCTCGAGCTGACCGACAAGCCCGCGTTCAGTGTGCAATATCACCCGGAGGCGAGCCCGGGGCCGCAGGACAGCTTCTACCTGTTCGAGCGGTTCGTGGGTTCGCTGCGTTGATCATCACGGGCCGGCTTGCTGCCCCGGTTCTGACCCTCGCCTTGGCTGCCTGTTCGCAGGCTGCCCCGGCGAACCAGCACCAGTTGCAGGCACGGCTTTCCTCGATCCCGAACACGTGCGGGGTGGAGAAAGCGCGGCTTAAGGCGACGTCGGCCGCGGACGTGACGATGGAATTGCCGGCCGAGATGTCAGGCGCGGAGGCCGAGCAGGCCGCCGCCTGCATCGCCGCCGAAGTGAAGAAGATTTCGGGAGCCCGCCTCACGCCGATCGGCGCCGGGGCCGGTGCTGCCGATTAGGACCAAGAGAGACATAATGCCCAAGCGCACCGACATCTCCTCCATCCTCGTCATTGGCGCCGGGCCGATCGTGATCGGTCAGGCGTGCGAGTTCGATTATTCGGGCACGCAGGCGATCAAGGCGCTCAAGGAAGAGGGCTATCGCATCGTCCTGGTCAATTCGAACCCGGCGACGATCATGACCGATCCCGAACTCGCCGACGCCACCTATGTCGAGCCGATCACGCCGGAGATCGTGGCGAAGATCATCGAGAAGGAGCGGCCCGACGCAGTGCTCCCCACGATGGGCGGGCAGACCGCGCTCAACACCGCGCTGGCGCTTTTCCATGATGGCACGCTGGAGAAGTACGGCGTCACCATGATCGGCGCCGATGCTGAGGCGATCGACAAGGCCGAGGACCGGCAGAAGTTCCGCAACGCGATGGACAAGATCGGGCTGGAAAGCGCCCGCTCGGCCGTCGCGCATACCGAGGCGGAGGCGCTGGAGGCGCTTGAGAAGACCGGGCTTCCCGCGATCATCCGGCCAAGCTTCACGCTGGGCGGCACCGGCGGCGGAATCGCGTACAACCGCGAGGAATTCCTCGAGATCGTCCGCAAGGGCCTTGACGCTTCGCCGACCACCGAGGTGCTGATCGAGGAGTCGCTGCTCGGTTGGAAGGAATATGAGATGGAGGTGGTCCGCGACCGTGCGGACAATTGCATCATCATCTGCTCGATTGAGAATATCGATCCGATGGGCGTCCACACGGGCGACTCCATCACGGTCGCGCCGGCGCTGACCCTGACCGACAAGGAATATCAGATCATGCGTAACGCCAGCATTGCGGTGCTGCGCGAAATCGGCGTGGAAACAGGCGGTTCGAACGTACAGTTCGCGGTCAATCCGAAGGACGGTCGCCTGATCGTGATCGAGATGAACCCGCGCGTCTCGCGCTCATCCGCACTGGCGTCGAAGGCGACCGGCTTCCCGATCGCCAAGGTCGCGGCGAAGCTGGCCGTCGGCTATACGCTCGACGAGATCGAGAACGACATCACCGGCGCGACGCCCGCGAGCTTCGAGCCGACGATCGACTATGTCGTCACCAAGATCCCGCGCTTTGCCTTCGAGAAGTTCAAGGGCGCCGAGGCGGTTCTGTCGACCGCGATGAAGAGCGTCGGCGAGGTCATGGCGATTGGCCGGAACATCCACGAATCGATGCAGAAGGCGCTGCGGGGCCTGGAGACCGGCCTTAGCGGCTTCGACCGGGTTGAGCGGCTGGTCGGCGCGCCGCGTGCCGAGATCGAGGCGGCGCTTGCCGTTGCCTCGCCCGATCGGCTCCTCGTCGCCGCCCAGGCGCTGCGCGAGGGCTTCACCGTCGCCGAGGTGCAAGCGATCGCCAAATACGATCCGTGGTTCCTGGAACGGATCGAGGAGATCGTCCGCGCCGAGGAAGAGGTGTGCCGCAACGGCCTGCCGATCGACGCGGCGGGCATGCGCCGGCTGAAGGCGATGGGCTTCAGCGACAAGCGTCTCGCGTGGCTTGCGCTGCAGTCGGCCAATCTGCGGGGCATGCGTCGCGGCATCGCGCAAGGGTCCGGCCTCATTCATGAGGCGGTGAAGGCGATGACCGGTGGCGTCACCGAGCAGGAGGTGCGCGAGCATCGCCACAAGCTTGGCGTGCGCCCGGTGTTCAAGCGCATCGACACCTGCGCGGCCGAGTTCGACGCCAAGACGCCGTACATGTACTCGACCTATGAGGCGCCAAGCTTCGGCGAGCCCGAGAACGAAGCGATGCCGTCGGATCGTCGCAAGATCGTGATCCTGGGCGGCGGGCCGAACCGGATCGGACAGGGAATCGAGTTCGATTACTGCTGCTGCCACGCGTGCTTCGCGCTGGCGGATGCCGGGTTCGAGACGATCATGGTCAATTGCAACCCGGAGACGGTGTCGACCGACTATGACACGTCGGATCGCCTGTATTTCGAGCCGCTGACGGCGGAGGACGTGCTGGAGATCCTGCACGTCGAGCAATCCAGGGGCGAGCTCGTCGGGGTGATCGTCCAGTTCGGCGGCCAGACGCCGCTGAACCTCGCCCGCGCGATCGAGGCGGCCGGGATCCCGATCCTGGGCACTTCGCCCTCTGCGATCGATCTGGCGGAGGATCGCGAGCAGTTCGCCGCACTGGTCGACAAGCTGCGCCTGCTTCAGCCCAACAACGGCATCGCGCGCAGCCGCGAGGAGGCGCTGAACGTCGCCGAGCGGGTCGGCTATCCGGTGCTGATGCGGCCGAGCTTCGTGCTCGGTGGCCGCGCGATGGAGATCGTCGACGGGCCGCAGCAGCTTGAGGATTACATCCAGACCGCAGTCCAGGTGTCCGGCGACGCCCCGGTGCTGATCGACCAGTATCTGCGTGACGCGATCGAGGTGGACGTGGACGCGATCTGCGACGGCGACGATGTCGTGGTCGCCGGCGTGCTGCAGCATATCGAGGAAGCCGGCGTCCATTCGGGCGACAGCGCCTGCTCGATCCCGCCTTACTCGTTGCCGGCCGAGATCATCGCCGAGATCGAGCGTCAGGCGGAGGCGCTGGCGCATGGCCTTGGCGTGCGCGGCCTGATGAACATCCAGTTCGCGGTGAAGGACGGCAAGGTCTATCTGATCGAGGTGAATCCGCGCGCCAGCCGCACGGTGCCGTTCGTCGCCAAGGCAATTGGTGCTCCGATCGCCAAGATCGCCGCGCGCGTGATGGCGGGCGAGAAGCTGAAGGACCTGCCGGCCATCGATCGCAACATCGATTACGTGGCGGTGAAGGAAGCCGTGTTCCCGTTCAACCGCTTCCCCGGGATCGATCCGGTCCTGTCGCCGGAAATGAAGTCCACGGGCGAAGTGATGGGAATCGATCGCGATTTCACCACCGCCTTCGCCAAGTCACAGCTCGCCGCCGGGAATGTGTTGCCGAGCGGCGGCAAGGTGTTCGTCAGCGTGAAGGACAATGACAAGGCGGCGATCACCCCGGCGATTCGCGAGCTGGTGGACGCCGGCTTTACCATCGTCGCGACCGGTGGCACCGCCGATCACCTGCAGCGCGCGGGCCTGCCGGTCGAGGTGGTGAACAAGGTGGCGCAGGGCCGGCCGCATATCGTCGACCGGATCAAGGACGGCGACATCGCACTGATCTTCAACACAACGGAAGGTTGGCAGAGCCTGAAGGATTCTCAGCCGATCCGCGCGTCGGCGGTGAATCAGAAAATCCCGTACTTCACCACCGCTCAGGCAAGCATTCAGGCAGCAAAGGCGATCACCACGGTGTCGCAGAACCTTGAAGTGCGCCCGTTGCAGGCCTATTATTCGCAGTCGCACAACTAATCCCCGACAATTTGTTTGAGGTGCGAAGCGGCTAAGAGGAGGCCGCTCGGGGACGTGTTTATTGAAGGGTGACGCGCACATGGCGACCGTCGAGAAGATGCCGATGCTGCAGGAAGGCTATGACAAGCTGACTGCGGAGCTCAAACGGCTGAAGATCGAACGGCCACAGATCGTCGACGCGATCGAGGAAGCACGCGCCCATGGCGATCTGTCGGAGAACGCCGAGTATCACGCCGCCAAGGAGCGGCAGGGCCAGATCGAGGCGACCATCGCCGACATCGAGGACAAGCTGTCGCGCGCGCAGATCATCGATCCGCGCGACCTGTCCGGCGACAAGGTGGTGTTCGGCGCGACGGTGACGTTGCTCGACGAGGACGACAAGCCGATCAAGTACCAGATCGTCGGCCAGACCGAGGCGGATGCGAAGTCGGGCCGGATCAGCTACAATTCGCCGATCGGCCGCGCGCTGATCGGGCGCAGCGTCGACGACGAGGTCGAGGTGTCGGTGCCGGCTGGCGACCGCTATTACGTCGTTTCGAAAATCGAGTTCATCTGAACCGCAGGGCAGGGGAACCTGCCCTTCACGGCTCCCCGCCGTCCTGAGTCGCCATGTGCTAATCAGGCGGGCCCGAAACGCCAAAAGCCGCTGCACACAATCGCCATAAAGAAAGTGCCGGGATGTCGGTCCCGGCACATGAAGGTTGGCGATCTCGGATCCTGGATCAGTTCTTGGCGTCGGGCTTCAGCAGATCCGGCTCGAGCAGCCGGTGCAGGTGCACGACGACGTACTTCATTTCCGCGTCGTCCACCGTGCGCTGCGCTGCGCCGCGCCACGCCTTCTCGGCCGAGGCATAATCAGGAAACACACCGACGATATCGATCGAGTTGAGATCGTCGAACTCAAGGGTACGGGGGTCGGAGACCCGGCCGCCGAAAACGAGATGAAGCTTGCTCATGCGGCGCTCCATAGTCCCTCGGCGGCCTTGTTTGAAGCCGTAGGAATACGGCAATTCACGATCTCGCCGACGAAAATCATCTCGCCGGCGGTTTCGCTCACTGCTCCTGCGACTGTGCCGAGGCGGTCATCTGCTCCTTGCCGGCCTGGGCAGCGGCAGTTCCGGCCTGGGCTGCAGCCTTGGTCACGCCCTGGAACAGCGACTTCACCTGATCGCGCGCCGCTTCCTTGCTGAGGCCGCGCTCGTGAAGCTCGTTGCGGCCGGCTTCCTTGGCGGCGACGACGGCAGCGGCTGCGGCGGCGTTCACGCGCTTGCCGACCGGTGCGAGCATAGTCTTCTCGCGCTCGCTGCGCGGCACCAGCGCGCCGACGAGGGCGCCGAGCGCCAGGCCGCCGGCGAGGACGCCGAGCGGGTTGTTCTCGATCGCGCTGCCCGCGGTGTCGCGCGAATGCTCAACCGTATCGCCGGCGCGCGCCACGGCGCTTTCATAAGCGTGGGTCGCACGCTCGCGCAGCGACTCATGATCCTGATTGGTCTGCGTCTGGTCGTCGGTCATATATCGTTCCTCTCGGCCGTGGCTGGCCAGTCACCTGGGATCGAACGCGCTAGATTGTCAGCGGTTGCGCCATGCTTGTTGCGGCGCCGGAACAGCGAGGCGATCCGGTGCCGGCCAAGCCAGGCGATCGCAAGCGCCCCCACTCCGGCGACGACTTCGGGGTGCGTTTTGGCGGTATCGACGCTGGTGCGCAGCGCCTTCGTGCCCGATTCGGTCAGCCCGTCCATCGCCTCGCGAGCCAGCAGGCGCGGATCGAGCTTGGTCTGAAGCGCGCTGATCGTTCTGTTCAGCCGCTCGCGTGCGGCAGCGGCGCGGGCTTCGGCAAGGGCAAGGCTGGCCGCCGCGGGATCGCTGCTCAAGGTGTCACCTGCGGCGCAAGGCGCTTCTTGCCCATCAGGCCAAGGACCGCGGCGATGATCAGCACGGTGCCGACCACCGCCAGTGTCGCAAGGCCCGGCCCGATCAACGTGGCAAGTGACAGGATCAACCCGACGAGCAGCGCGATCAGCGCTGCCAGCGCCAGCACACCAGCGACCGCGAAGTATACGGCAGCGCTGCGATAGCGGGTGACGGCAGACGTGGCGCGCGCCTTGGCGAGCGCCACTTCCGCCTGCGCCATTTCGCGCGTGTCGAGTGCAAGCTGCGCGACGAGTTCGGCAATGCCGACCTCCTCGTCACGCATCGTCCTGTCCCCCAACACGAAGCTTAGGCCTGATCGCGCTGGTTGCTCTGGCCGCCATGCTCACGCTGGTCGAGACCGGCCGAAAGCAGCCGGGCGAGCACGAAGCCGACCGTCGCTGCCGCGCCGATCGCTACCGCAGGGCTCTTGCGCACCAATTCGCGTGCATCATCCAGCAGATCATCGACCGACTTGTCGTTCAGCGACGAGGAGAGGCCCTGCACCGAATCCGCCGCCTGGCGAGCGTACTGGCCATATTGCGAGCCGAGCTTTTCATCGACCTGCGCGGCGGCATCGTTCAGCATCTGCGACAGCTGGTCGAGCGCGCCCGTTGCCTTCGCCTTCCCTTCGTCCGCCAGGGTGCGCGCCCGGTCACCGGCCTCGCCCTTCAGCTTCTGGACGCTGTCGCTGATCGTCTGCTTGGCGCCTTCGCCGCTGGCGCCGCCGGTCGAACCATTGCTGCTTGCCGTGGCAAGCGGGTCACCGCCGTCGGTGTCCAGGCCCTTCAGCGGATCGGCAGGGGCGAACGGGTCAGCCGCTGCCGGCGTAATGTCCTGATCGGTCATCGGCTTCAGAGTGTCGTCTGCCATTGCGAATCCTTCCTTGGTCGAAGCGACAAACCCCGAGGCGCGCGCAGCGGTTCCATCGTGAATTGCCGCGGGCGGCTCGCCTCGTTATCGGGCGTGCCGAACCCGTTCCTCGATATCGTAGAAGGATCGTTACGTGACCGCAATCATTGACCTCCAGGGCCGCCAGATCCTCGACAGCCGCGGCAATCCGACCGTGGAGGTCGATGTGTTTCTGGAAGACGGCAGCTTCGGCCGCGCCGCGGTGCCGTCGGGCGCGTCGACCGGCGCGCATGAGGCGGTCGAGAAGCGGGACGGCGACAAGAGCCGCTGGATGGGCAAGGGCGTCGACGCTGCAGTCGAGGCGGTGAACGGCGAGATCGCGGACACCATTCGCGGGCTGGAGGCCGAGGACCAGATCGAGATCGACATGGCGCTGATCGAGCTCGACGGCACCGAGAACAAGGGCCGCCTCGGCGCCAACGCGATCCTCGGCATCAGCCTGGCGGTGGCGAAGGCGGCGGCGGATGCGCGCGGCCTGCCGCTGTACCGCTATGTCGGCGGTGTCGCCGCCCATGTGCTGCCGGTGCCGATGATGAACATCATCAACGGCGGCGAACATGCCGACAATCCGATCGATTTCCAGGAATTCATGATCATGCCGGTCGGCGCGGCGAACATCGTCGAAGCGGTGCGCTGTGGTTCGGAGATCTTCCACACGCTGAAGAAGGGCCTGCACGACAAGGGCCTCGCCACGTCCGTCGGCGACGAGGGCGGCTTCGCGCCCAACCTGGCGAGCACCACCGACGCGCTCGATTTCATCATGCAGTCGATCGAGAAAGCGGGCTACACCCCGGGCGACGACGTGATGCTGGCGCTGGACTGCGCGGCGACGGAGTTCTTCAAGAACGGCAAGTATGAGATCTCGGGTGAGGGCCTGTCGCTCGAGCCCGGCGCCATGGCCGATTACCTCGCCGATCTCGTCGCGCGCTACCCGATCCTGTCGATCGAGGACGGCATGGCCGAGGACGATTTCGAAGGCTGGAAGGCGCTCACCGACAAGATCGGCGACAAGGTGCAGCTCGTCGGCGACGATCTGTTCGTGACCAACCCGGCACGGTTGCGCGACGGGATCAAGCGCGGGCTCGCCAATTCGTTGCTGGTGAAGGTCAACCAGATCGGCACGCTGTCGGAGACGCTGGAGGCGATCCGCGTGGCCGAGCGCGCCGGTTACACTGCCGTGATGAGCCACCGTTCGGGCGAAACCGAGGATGCGACGATCGCTGATCTTGCCGTTGCCACCAACTGCGGCCAGATCAAGACGGGCAGCCTCGCCCGGTCGGACCGGCTCGCCAAGTACAACCAGCTGATCCGTATCGAGGAAGAGCTGGGCAGCATCGCCGCTTATGCTGGCCGGGACGTGCTGCGCACGCGGTAAAGACGCTTGAATCCATGGGGGGTTTGCGCGAGAATCGCTGCCGATGCGCCGCAAACCCTCCAACTTCCGGTCCGTGCTGAAGCGTGCCGCCTGGCCGGCGGTGGCGCTGACGATCATGGCGTTCTTCGGCGGCTATGCCGTGCTGGGCGCCAACGGCCTGCTGGCATTCGGGGATTACAAGCGGCAGCTGGCGCAGCGCGAGCGGCATTATGCCGCGCTCGACCAGCGGCGCGAGATGCTGCGCAATCGCGTCGCGCTGCTCGATCCGCGCCATGCCAACCCCGACATGGTCGACGAACTGGTGCGGCGCGAACTGAACGTCGCTCATCCCGACGAGATCATCGTCCCGCTGAAGTGATGCCGGAGCGGTAGCCCGGTCCGAGCTGCCGCCGCTTCCCACGCGCCCTATTCCGCGCCATGCTGCCGACCAATCAATGGGGCAAAAAGATGGGGGGCGGGACGCATGGCGATCCTTGATATTCTGTGGCCGACATTCGCGCTGGTCGCGCTGGTGTTCATCGTGTGGTTCACGCTGTTCCTGCAGCGCTTCGGCCACATGAAGCGCAACCCGCCGAAGCCGGCTGACTTCGCCGATGGCGAGGCGGCCATGCGCTATTTCCGCCCGGTCGAGATGCCGGCCAACAACCTCGCCAACCTGTTCGAGATGCCGGTGCTGTATTTCGCGCTGGTGCCGCTGATGATGCTGACGGCGCAGGTGAACTACATCCAGGTGACGCTCGCCTGGCTGTTCGTCGGCCTCAGGGCGGTGCACAGCTTCATTCACATCGGCCCGAAGAAGGTGCAGGCGCGGTTCCTGGTGTACCTTCTCTCGGTAGTCGTGCTGATGGCGATGTGGATCGGCTATTTTGTCGATATCGCCCAGGCGGCGGGGGAGTATCGCCGCGCGATGGATTCAATGGGGGGTGTTCTTTGAAGATGAAGTGTCTCGCCGGCCTGCTGGGCGCGGCTGCAATCGTGGCGCCATTCGCGGCGGCGGCGGAAACCGTGGTCGTCACTGCGGCGCGGATGCTGGACGTGGAGAAGGGCGCGATTGTTGATCGGCCAGTGATCGTGGTGACCGACGGCCGCATCGCCTCGATCAGTCGCGGTGAGGCGAATGCGCCGGCCGGGGCGAAGCGGCTGGACCTGGGCGACGTGACGCTGCTGCCCGGACTGATCGACATGCACGTCCATCTCGATGCCAACCCGCGCTACGGCCCCTATCAGGCGCTTCAGTTCACCGACACCTTCTGGGCCGTGCAGGGTGTCGCCAATGCCCAGGCCATGCTGCGCGCCGGCTTTACCACCGTCCGAAACGTCGGCTCCGAGAATTTCGATGACGTCGCCTACAAGCAGGCGATCGAGGAAGGGCTGATGACCGGCCCGCGCATCGTGCCCGCAGCGCATGCGCTTTCCGCGACCGGCGGCCATTGCGACAGCACCTTCTTCCCGCCGTCGTTCAACCAGCGCGGCAAGGCGGTCGGCGATACGCCCGACGAGCTTCGCACCCATGTCCGCCAGCAGCGCAAATATGGCGCCGAGGTGATCAAGGTCTGCGCGACGGGCGGCGTCTTCAGCCGCAACACGGAGCCTGGCCAGCAGCAATTGTCCGAAGGCGAACTGCGCGCGATCGCGGACGAGGCGCATCAATGGGGCCTGAAGGTCGCTGCCCATGCGCATGGTGCGGCCGGCATCAAGGCCGCGATCCGCGCCGGCATCGACACGGTCGAGCATGCCAGCCTGATCGACGACGAGGGCATCCGCCTCGCCAAGGAGCGGGGCGCCTATCTCTCGATGGATATCTACAACACCGAATATACCCAGGCCGAGGGCAAGAAGAACGGCATCCTCGAGGATAACCTGCGCAAGGACCGCGAGGTGGCGCAGATCCAGCGCGACAACTTCCGCAAGGCCAATGCGGCCGGCGCAAAGATGGTGTTCGGCACCGATGCCGGCGTGATGCCGCATGGCGATGCGGCCAAGCAGTTCCGCATCATGGTGCAGTACGGAATGACCCCGCTGCAGGCGATCCGCGCCGCCACCGTCACCGCGGCCGACGCGCTGGGCCGCACCCGCGACGTCGGCGCCATCGCGGTCGGGCGTTATGCCGACATGGTGGCCGTGCCGGGCAATCCGCTGGCCGACATCACCGTGCTCGAGCGGCCGGCGGCGGTGATCAAGGGCGGCGAACAGGTCGACTGAGCCGGCCGCTTGCTGCAGGGCAGGGGGGCCTCTCCTCCTGCCCGGGCAAGGCCCGCCAGCATTGACGCGTGGCGAGTCGATGCGTATAGGCCCGCCGGTTCGTGGTGGGTCCTGCCCGTCCGAGCAGCTTGAACATTGCTGGATGCGTTAAGGGCCGGAAGTGTCGCCTTGCGACCGCCCCCGGTCCTTTTTGTATTCCACGTGCTGTTATGGCTCCAGCAAAGTAACCTATGGAAAGGTGAAGGCTTCAATGCCGACGATCAACCAGCTGGTCCGCAAGGGCCGCGAACCGCAGAAGGCCAAGTCGAAGGTCCCTGCGATGGAGCAGAACCCGCAGAAGCGCGGCGTTTGCACCCGTGTCTACACCACGACCCCGAAGAAGCCGAACTCGGCGCTGCGCAAGGTGGCCAAGGTCCGCCTGACCAACCAGCGCGAAGTCATCAGCTACATCCCGGGCGAAGGCCACAACCTGCAGGAGCACTCGGTTGTGCTCATCCGCGGCGGCCGTGTGCGTGACCTTCCGGGCGTGCGCTATCACGTGCTGCGCGGCGTCCTCGACACGCAGGGTGTCAAGGATCGTCGTCAGTCCCGCTCCAAGTACGGCGCCAAGCGTCCGAAGTAAGCCGGTCGCTGCCCTCCGGTCATGGCCGGAGCGCGGCAATGCGATCACCCAGGCTGAAGTTTAGAAGGAAGATACCAGATGGCTCGTCGTCGTCGTCCCGAGAAGCGGGAAATCCTGCCTGATCCCGTTTACGGGGATGAGGTTCTGTCGAAGTTCATGAACTCCGTGATGCTGGACGGGAAGAAGTCCGTTGCGGAAGGCATCGTCTATTCCGCGCTGACCACCGTCGAAGCCCGCGCCAAGCGCGAGCCGCTCGGCGTGTTCCACGAGGCGCTGAACAACATCAAGCCGGGCATCGAGGTCCGGTCGCGCCGTGTCGGTGGTGCAACGTACCAGGTGCCGGTCGAGGTTCGCCCCGAGCGCGCGCAGGCGCTGGCGATCCGCTGGCTGATCACCGCCGCGCGCGGCCGCAGCGAGAACACGATGGATGCACGTCTGTCGGGTGAACTGCTCGACGCGGCAAACAATCGCGGCAACGCGGTGAAGAAGCGCGAAGACACGCACCGCATGGCGGAAGCGAACCGCGCCTTCAGCCACTACCGCTGGTAATGGCCGCGGCTTCCGTCTTGGAAGCGCAACGCACGTGAACTATATCGTGGGGAGCCGGCCATGGGCCTGCTCCCCACATCGCTAAGGAAAGCCCGACCATGGCCCGCAGCCATCCGCTCGAGAAGTACCGTAACATCGGCATCATGGCGCACATCGACGCCGGCAAGACGACGACGACCGAGCGCATCCTTTATTACACCGGCAAGTCCTACAAGATCGGCGAAGTGCACGAAGGCACCGCGACGATGGACTGGATGGAGCAGGAGCAGGAGCGCGGCATCACCATCACCTCCGCGGCAACCACGTGCAAGTGGCGCGCCGAAGAGGGCAAGGGTGATGAGCACCTCATCAACATCATCGATACGCCGGGCCACGTCGACTTCACCATCGAGGTGGAGCGTTCGCTGCGCGTGCTCGACGGCGCGGTCACCTGCTTCGATGGCGTTGCCGGCGTTGAGCCGCAGTCGGAGACGGTGTGGCGCCAGGCCGACAAGTATCGCGTGCCGCGTCTCTGCTACGTCAACAAGCTCGATCGCACCGGTGCGAACTTCGATCGCTGCGTTCAGATGATCAAGGATCGTCTGGGTGCGCGCACGGCCGTGCTGTACCTGCCGATCGGCATCGAGAGCCAGTTCGTCGGTCTCGTCGACCTCGTCGAGAATCGCGCGATCGTGTGGCTGGACGAATCGCTGGGCGCGAAGTTCGAATATCGCGAGATCCCGGACGACATGAAGGACGCGGCTGCAGCTGCGCGTGCCGAGCTGATCGAGATCGCCGTCGAGCAGGACGAGGCGGTTCTGGAAGAGTATCTGGAAGGCAACGAGCCCGACACGGCGACGCTGAAGCGTCTGATCCGCAAGGGCACGCTGGCGTTCGACTTCGTGCCGGTGCTGTGCGGTTCGTCGTTCAAGAACAAGGGCGTTCAGCCGCTGCTCGATGCCGTGGTCGACTATCTGCCGAGCCCGCTCGACATTCCTGACGTTCAGGGCGTGAAGCTGGACGGCGAGACCG
>CAYMIU010000061.1:0-4221 GCA_964390515.1 uncultured Stakelama sp. | reverse complement strand
CGCCGATGTCGCTGCTCGCGTTCAAGATCATGAACGATCCGTTCGTCGGCTCGCTCACCTTCGCGCGCATCTATTCGGGTAAGCTGGCCAAGGGCACGTACCTGAACTCGGTGAAGGACAAGAAGGAAAAGATCGGTCGTATGCTCCTGATGCACGCGAACTCGCGTGAGGACATCGAGGAAGCGCGCGCCGGGGACATCGTCGCGATCGCGGGTCTGAAGGAAACGACGACCGGCGACACGCTGTGCGATCCGGCGAACCCGATCATCCTCGAGCGGATGGAATTCCCTGAGCCAGTGATCGAGCTCAGCGTGGAGCCGAAGACCAAGGCCGACCAGGAGAAGATGGGCGTCGCCCTCAATCGCCTGGCTGCCGAGGATCCCTCGTTTCGCGTGTCGACCGATCACGAATCCGGCCAGACGATCATCAAGGGGATGGGCGAGCTCCACCTCGAGATCCTCGTCGACCGCATGAAGCGTGAGTTCAAGGTCGAGGCGAACGTCGGTGCGCCGCAGGTGGCGTATCGCGAATACCTGAAGAAGCCGGTCGACATCGACTACACCCACAAGAAGCAGTCGGGCGGCACCGGTCAGTTCGGTCGCGTGAAGGTGAAGCTGACGCCGGGCGAGCGCGGTGCTGGCATCATCTTCAAGGACGAGATCAAGGGCGGTAACATTCCGAAGGAATATATCCCCGCGATCGAGAAGGGCTTCCGCGAGACGGCAGCAACCGGTTCGCTGGTCGGCTTCCCGATCATCGACTTCGAGATCGTGCTGTATGACGGCGCGTACCACGACGTCGACTCGTCGGCTCTGGCGTTCGAAATCACCGCCCGCGGCGCGATGCGCGAAGCGGCGCAGAAGGCCGGCATCACGCTGCTCGAGCCGGTGATGAAGGTCGAGGTCGTGACGCCGGAGGATTACCTCGGCGACGTGATCGGTGACATGAATTCGCGTCGTGGCCAGATCCAGGGCACCGACACGCGCGGCAACGCGCAGGCGGTGACGGCGATGGTCCCGCTGGCGAACATGTTCGGCTACGTGAACTCGCTTCGTTCGTTCACCCAGGGCCGCGCCAGCTACTCGATGCAGTTCTCGCACTATGACGAAGTGCCGCAGAACGTCGCAGACGAGGTGAAGGCGAAGCTGGCCTAAGGCAGGCAGGGGCCAGGCCCAGCTTGGCCCCACCTCGCCGAAAGGCCGGCCGGCGGGTCGGCATCGCCGAACCCGTCCGACGACGCGGGACTTGCTCCCGCGTCGGCCCCGCCCGCAAGGCAGGGTTTGCGAAACGACAATTCAGTCGTTATGGGGCCGCCTTCACGGCGAGTCCTCGTGCGGCTCAAGTGGAAATCCAGAAGGTAGGACAACAATGGCTAAGGCTAAGTTTGAGCGGACCAAGCCGCACCTGAACATCGGCACCATCGGTCACGTCGACCATGGCAAGACCTCGCTGACGGCGGCAATCACCAAGGTGCTCGCTGAGAACGTCGCTGGTAACGCAGCGGTCGACTTCGCGAACATCGACAAGGCTCCGGAAGAGCGTGAGCGCGGCATCACGATCTCGACTGCGCACGTCGAGTATGAGACGGCCAACCGTCACTATGCGCACGTCGACTGCCCGGGTCACGCCGACTATGTGAAGAACATGATCACCGGCGCGGCCCAGATGGACGGCGCGATCCTGGTCGTCTCGGCCACCGACGGCCCGATGCCGCAGACCCGCGAGCACATCCTGCTCGCCCGTCAGGTCGGCGTGCCGGCGATGGTGGTGTTCCTCAACAAGGTCGACCTCGTCGACGACGAGGAAATCCTCGAGCTGGTCGAGCTGGAAGTCCGCGAGCTGCTGAGCTCGTACGAGTTCCCGGGCGACGACATTCCGATCATCAAGGGCTCGGCTACCTGCGCCCTGTCGGGTTCGGACCAGAAGCTCGGCACCGACGCCGTCATGGAGCTCATGAAGGCGGTTGACGAGTACATCCCGCAGCCGGAGCGTCCGCTCGACAAGCCGTTCATGATGCCGATCGAAGACGTGTTCTCGATCTCGGGTCGTGGCACGGTCGTCACCGGCCGCGTCGAGACCGGCGTGGTGAAGGTTGGTGAGGAAGTCGAGATCGTCGGCATCCACCCGGAAGTCCGCAAGACCACGGTCACCGGCGTCGAAATGTTCCGCAAGCTGCTCGACCAGGGCCAGGCTGGCGACAACATCGGTGCGCTGATCCGCGGCGTCGCTCGCGACGAAGTCGAGCGTGGCCAGGTTCTCTGCAAGCCGGGCTCGATCAAGCCGCACACCGAGTTCTCGTCGGAAGTGTACGTGCTGTCGAAGGAAGAAGGCGGCCGTCACACGCCGTTCTTCGGCAACTATCGTCCGCAGTTCTACTTCCGTACGACGGACGTGACCGGCACCGTCGAGCTGCCTGAGGGCACCGAGATGGTGATGCCGGGCGACAACGTCGCTCTGGGCATCAAGCTGATCGCGCCGATCGCTATGGACGTGGGCCAGCGCTTCACGATCCGCGAAGGCGGCCGCACCGTCGGTGCAGGCGTCGTCAGCGCGATTGCCAAGTAAGATCTTTACCTGAGATCTAGCGGTTCGCCGCAAAGCTGCCGCCCGGCGCGCCACAAGGTGCGTCGGGCGGTTGCCTTTTAGTGAGGGCAGGGCTATTGGCCGCGCCTTCGACAGTTTCACGAACAGCAAGAGCCGCGTTCACGTGGCCCGCTCTTTCGCATCGGTAGGGATTATGGACAGCAACATCCGCATTCGCCTGAAGGCGTTCGACCATCGTGTGCTCGATCAGGCTACCGGCGACATCGCCGACACCGCCCGACGTACCGGTGCCCTCATTCGTGGTCCTATTCCCCTGCCGACGCGCATCGAGAAGTTCACGGTCAACCGTGGTCCTCACGTCGACAAGAAGAGCCGCGAGCAGTTCGAGGTCCGCACCTACAAGCGCATGCTCGACATCGTTCAGCCGACCCCCCAGACCGTCGACGCGCTGATGAAGCTCGACCTGGCCGCGGGCGTTGACGTCGAGATCAAGCTGGCGTAATGGCCCGCATCCCGCGGTTGACGTGAGTCCCGCGGGTTTGTCGTTCCCGTGGTGAGGGAATGGTTGGGAAGCCCCAGGGGCCCCTGACAAGCAAGAGATACCGCCAGCCGCTCGCGGTTGGGACAGCGTCTCCCGTCTGCTTCCGCGAGGAAGCGACCAGCCCGGGACGGGGGCACGTTTCGCATTTTCCGGGCTGAGGGATCTCGTCAAAGGCGTTCTTTGATGGGGTCCCGAAAACGATGCCTCCTTCCAGGGGGGGTGTCACAAGCACCTTGGGGATGGGCCTCAGGGTGCCTCTGTTGAGGAGCTACGGATCATGCGTACCGGCGTGATCGCGAAGAAGATGGGCATGACCCGCCTGTTCCAGGACGACGGCCGCCACGTGCCCGTCACTGTCCTGCAGCTGGAAGGGCTTCAGGTCATCTCTCGCCGCGAAACAGAACGTGATGGCTACACGGCCGTCCAGCTTGGTGCAGGTGTCGCCAAGGCAAAGAATGTCGCCAAGCCGCAGCGCGGCCACTTCGGCAAGGCCGAAGTCGAGCCGAAGGCGATCGTCCACGAATTCCGCGTGAGCGAGGATAACCTCCTCGATGTCGGCGCAGAGATCGCTGCCGATCATTTCGTCACCGGCCAGTTCGTCGATATCCAGGGGCGTACCCAGGGTAAGGGCTTCGCCGGCGCGATGAAGCGCTGGAACTTCGGCGGTCTGCGCGCGACGCACGGCGTCTCGGTTTCGCACCGGTCGCACGGTTCGACCGGTAACCGCCAGGATCCGGGCCGCGTCTTCAAGAACAAGAAGATGGCCGGTCACATGGGTGATCGTAACCGCACGCAGCAGAACCTCGAGATCGTCGGCACCGACGTCGAGCGTGGCCTCATCTTCGTGAAGGGCTCGGTGCCCGGCTCGAAGGGTGGCTGGCTGTTCGTCAAGGACGCCGTGAAGCTGAAGCCGCATGCCGACGCACCGCGTCCGGCCGGCCTGAAGGCTGCCAATAGCAACAACGCAGCGGCTGCTCCGGCACCCGAAGCGACCGAAGGCCAGGAGGGCTGAACGTGAAGGTCAAGGTTTCCTCCTTCGATGCCAAGGCGAGCGCCGCGGACGTCGAGCTGTCGGACGAGGTCTTCGGCCTCGAGCCGCGCGCCGACATCCTGCATCGCGTCGTCACCTGGCAGCT
>CAYMIU010000060.1:0-22521 GCA_964390515.1 uncultured Stakelama sp. | reverse complement strand
TCGTCTTCCTAGCTCTGCCGAAACCGACCGTTCCCCGCGAACGGGAGGGTCATCACATCATGATCTGCTTAGGAGGTAATGCATGCATTTCCGTCCCCTGCACGACCGTGTCGCCGTGCGTCGCATCGAAGCCGAGGAAAAGACGGCCGGCGGCATCATCATCCCAGACACTGCCAAGGAGAAGCCTCAGGAGGGCGAGGTCGTCGCCGTAGGGCCTGGCGCTCGCGACGAGACTGGCAAGCTGGTCGAGCTGTCCGTGAAGGCCGGCGACCGCGTCCTCTTCGGCAAATGGTCCGGCAGCGAGGTCAAGATCGACGGCGAGGAACTGCTCATCATGAAGGAGAGCGACATCCTCGGGATCGTCGAAGCCGAAGCGTCGTCCAAATAGGGCGGCGCACCCACAGAAATTCACGCGAACATAGGAGGAAACGATACAATGGCTGCAAAGGAAGTCCGTTTCTCGACCGACGCGCGTGACCGCATGCTGCGGGGCGTGGACACGCTCGCAGACGCGGTCAAGGTGACCCTCGGACCGAAGGGCCGCAACGTCGTGATCGACAAGAGCTTCGGCGCGCCGCGGATCACCAAGGACGGTGTCACGGTCGCCAAGGAGATCGAACTCAAGGACAAGTTCGAGAACATGGGCGCGCAACTGATCCGAGAGGTCGCGTCCAAGACCAATGATCTCGCCGGCGATGGGACCACGACCGCGACCGTGCTCGCCCAGGCAATCGTCCGCGAGGGCGCCAAGGCGGTCGCCGCCGGCATGAACCCGATGGACCTGAAGCGCGGCATCGATCTCGCCGTCGGAGCCGTGGTCGACGATCTCAAGGCGCATGCGCGCAGGATTAGCGCGAACAGCGAAATCGCCCAGGTCGCCACGATCTCCGCGAACGGCGACACCGAGGTCGGCCAGATCCTTGCCGAGGCGATGGAAAAGGTCGGCAACGAAGGTGTCATCACGGTCGAGGAGGCAAAGAGCCTCGCGACCGAACTCGAAGTCGTGGAGGGCATGCAGTTCGACCGCGGTTATCTCTCGCCCTATTTCATCACCAACCCCGAGAAGCTGCGGGTCGAGCTGGAAGATCCGTACATCCTGATCCACGAGAAGAAGCTCTCGAACCTGCAGGCGCTGGTGCCCCTGCTCGAAAAGGTGATCCAGTCGGGCCGCCCGCTGCTGATCATCGCAGAGGACGTCGAGGGTGACGCCCTGGCTACCCTGGTCGTCAACAAGCTGCGCGGCGGCCTCCAGGTCGCGGCCGTCAAGGCGCCGGGCTTTGGCGATCGGCGCAAGGCGATGCTCGAGGACATCGCCGTCCTCACCGGCGGCAATGTCGTCAGCGAGGACCTCGGCATCAAGCTCGAGAACGTCACCGTCAACATGCTCGGTCGCGCCAAGAAGGTGGTGATCGACAAGGACGACACGACGATCATCGATGGCGCCGGCCAGAAGTCGGACATCGACGGCCGCGCCGCGCAGATCCGCCAGCAGATCGAGACGACCACCTCCGACTATGATCGCGAGAAGCTGCAGGAGCGGCTCGCCAAGCTCGCCGGCGGCGTCGCCGTGATCCTTGTCGGCGGCGCCACCGAGGTCGAGGTGAAGGAGAAGAAGGACCGGGTGGACGATGCGTTCCACGCCACGCGCGCTGCGGTCGAGGAGGGTATCCTGCCCGGGGGCGGCATCCCGCTGCTCCGCGCGGTCAAGGCGCTGGAAAGCCTCTCCGCGGCCAACGACGACCAGAAGGCCGGCATCGAGATCGTCCGCCGGGCTTTGAAGGCGCCGGCGCGCCAGATCGTCGACAATGCCGGAGAGGACGGCGCCTACGTGGTCGGGAAGCTCGGCGAGGGATCGGACTACAACTGGGGCTTCAACGCTGCCACCGGCGAGTATGAAGATCTCGTCCGGGCCGGCGTGATCGACCCGGCCAAGGTCGTGCGCACCGCGCTTCAGGATGCGGCGTCGGTTGCAGGGTTGCTCATCACAACCGAGGCGCTGATCGCGGAGCTGCCGAAGGACGAAAAGCCGGCGCCGGTTCCCGCGATGGACTATTAAAGGATTGGGGGCCGCAAGGCCCCCATCCGAACACTGAGTGCATTTCTCCTAGGCGGAGTCACCGGTCGCGCTCGCCGCCGCCCGGATCTCGGCCAGTTTGGCGGCCAGTTCGTCCTGTCGAAAGGGCTTCATGAGGCGCGGAAAGTCCGGAGTGATCTCGCTGCTCTCGGCATAGCCCGAGACGATCAGGACGGGCGTGCGCGCCCGCAGCGCGCGGCCGAGGGCCGCGCCCGACATCCCTGTCATCAGATGATCGGTGACCACGACGCTCGGGTTCATGCCGCTGTTCACCAGCTCCAGCGCGTCCTCCGCCGATTTCGCCTCGGTCACCTCATAGCCGATCGCGGAGAGCATCTGGCTGACGCTCGAACGGACGAGATCGTCATCGTCGACAAGAAGGGCGGTTCCCTCCTGGGGCAGCGTTCCCTCGACCTTTGGCGCCGCGCGCTGCGGGGTCTCCGTTGACACGGGAAGGAGAATCTCCACCCGGGTCCCGGCATGGGGAGCGGTCGTGATCGTGAGGGTTCCGCCGAGTTGCCGCGCAAGGCCATGCGCCATCGAAAGGCCAAGCCCCGTTCCCTTGCCCAGCCCCTTGGTCGAGAAGAACGGCTCGACGGCTCGCTTGGCTGTCTCCTCATCCATACCGATCCCGGTATCCGAGACCGCGAGGCTGATATAGCTGCCGGGGCTCAGGCCCTCGTCATTTTCCTCGCTGAGATGCCGCTCGGATGCCGAGATGCTGAGCGTGCCCCCCTCGGGCATCGCGTCCCTCGCGTTCACGCAAAGGTTGAGCAGAGCCATCTCGACCTGGTTGTGATCGGCGCGTGCGGAAGGCAGCCCTTCCGGCACCTCGATCAACAAGCTGATTTTCGGCCCGATCGTCGATCCGACCAGTTCGGCCATGCCGCGCACCAACGTACCTATATCGATCGCGCGGAGCTGCAACGGCTGCTGCCGCGCGAAGGCCAGCAGCCGCTGCACAAGCGCCCTCGCCCGCTCGGCCGACTGTATGGCACCCTCAATGAGCCGGCGCTGCCGCTCCGTGCCAAGTCCGCTGCGGCTCAGGATGTCTAGCCCGCCCACGATCGGCGTCAGCAGGTTGTTGAAGTCGTGGGCGACGCCGCCGGTAAGCTGCCCCATCGCCTCGAGCTTCTGCGCCTGACGGAGCGCCTCCTCGGCACGCTTGCGGTCGGTGATGTCGAGCGCTTCCACGATGAGTGCCAGCGTATCGCCTTGCGGACCACGCATCGGCCGCATGCCCACGTCGAATGAGCGCGGGCCGATCGGAAGATGGATGGTCAATTCCTTTTGCAAGGTCACGCCTGCTGCGACGCGCAGGACACCAGCCTTCACGGCGTTGTGAAGGTCGGGCGAATGCGCGAACCACGGGGTCTCCCATAGGGGCTTGCCGACGACATCCTCGAGCCGGCCCTCAATCCCCGCCAGCGCCGTGGCGTTCGCGTCCAGGACGGTCCCGGCGAGATCGATAAGCAGCTGATATTGGTTGTTGGTCTGGAAGATCGCCCGCATCCGCGCTTCGCCCAACGATAGCTCGGCGGTCCGCTCCTCGACCTTGCGCTCGAGCGAGCCGGCGAGGCTACGCAGCTCCTCGAGGCGCGCGCGTGCTTCATATTGCCGGCGGCGGGCGCGCAGCGCCGCGCGCGCCAGGCTCATGAGGGTAGTCGGATGGAAGGGGCGTTCGAGGAAGCTGACGTTCCCGAGCCGCTCCAGCAAGCGGGCAGCCTCGGGGTTGCGTTCGAGCCCGCTGCCCTGGTGCACAAGCAGCACGAACGGAAAGTCGGACCATTCTGGCTGGTCCGCGATCCATGCCTGTAGCGAGCCGGTGTCGGCACCGATCAGCGCCTCCGAGGTAACGACCGCGAGGCCTGCGCCTGCCCGGATCTCCTCGACCAGCCGTTCCACCGAGGGGCATTCGAGCGCGGTGATGCCGGCGTTCGCCAGAACGGTTGCGGCGACGTCTGCGTCCCGGCCGAAGGGCGCGAGTATTAGCGCGCGCTCGGAAAGTTCGGGCATCAATGGCGTTCTTCGATCAGCTCAGGTGCATCCCCGAAGAGGCTGCGCACGCCGCGCGCCATTCCCTGGAACGAGACCAGCGCTTCGCCGATCCGGACCCCGTCGGCGCCAATGCTGTATTCGCGGATGGTGTCTTCATGCGCACCGGTTCGCTTTTTCACGACCGAAATCGCCCGGCGGAGACGGCCGCGGGTCTCGAAGTAGCGCAGCAGGATCACCGTGTCGGCGAGATAGGTGACATCGACGGGGGTTCGCGTATCGCCGACCAGCCCGTGCTGCGCGATGGTCACGAACGTCGTTGCGCCCTGGCGGTTCAGATACTGCAGCAGCTCGTGCATATGCAGCACCAGGGCGTTCTCGCCCGGCATCGCGGCCTGGTAACCATTAAGGCTATCCACCACCACCGTCCTCGCCCCATTCTCCTCGACGCATTTCCGGACCCGCGCTGAAAGCTCTCCGGGGGTGAGCTCGGCGGCGTCGATCTGCTCGACCTGCAAGGCACCGGCGTCCATCATCGCGATGATGTCGATTCCAAGCCCTCTTGCGCGTTCGGCAAGGAGCCCGACCTCCTCGTCGAACACGAACAACGCCGCCTTCTCTCCTTTCTTCACGGCCGCGGCGACGAACGTCAGCACGAGCAGAGACTTCCCCGTTCCGGCCGGGCCCAGGATCAGCACGCTCGATCCACGCTCCAGACCACCCCCCGTCAGCGCGTCCAGTTCGGCAATCTCGGTCGTGACCTTGTCGCGCTCGAAGCTGGACCGGTGCTCGGCCGAGATCAGACGCGGAAATACGCGGGCCCCGCCTCGTTCGATGACGAAGTCGTGATAGCCGCCGCGAAAGCCTCGCCCGCGATATTTGGCGACCCTGATCCGCCGGCGCTCCGGACCATATTCTCTTGCGAGCTCCTCCAGGCAGACCACACCATGCGCGACGCTGTGAACGGTCTTGTCTTCGGTCTCCGTCGTCATGTCGTCGAGCATCAGCACGATCGTGCCCTGGCCCGCGAAATAGTGCTTCAACGCGAGGACCTGTCGCCGGTAGCGGAGCGAGCTCTGTGACAGCAGTCTTATTTCCGAGAGGCTGTCGAGGACCAGCCGGTCGGGCTTCGATCGCGTGAAGGCTTCGAATATTCTCCGGGTCGTCTCCACGAGCTCGAGGTCCGACGAGTAAAGCAAGCTCTGCTGCTGCTTCTCGTCAACGAGGCTATCGGGGGAGATCAACTCGACGATCTCGACGCCGTCAAGCGCCCACCCGTGCGCTGCGGCGGCGGCGCGCAGCTCTTCCTCGCTTTCGGAGAGCGTCAGATACAGCACCTTCTCTCCGGTCTGGGCCCCTTCGAGCAGGAACTGCATCGCGACCGTGGTCTTGCCCGTTCCCGGCAGGCCCTCGAGGAGAAAGACTCGGCCGCGGCTCAACCCTCCACCGAGGATGTCATCGAGGCCCGGCACTCCCGTTCCAGCAGGTTCTTCGCTATTCACCGTACAACTTGCCCCCTTCGAGCATGGGTTCCCCCGACCGTTCTGCGCGACCCGCGCCGCCTGACGACGTATCGCGGGGCAGGAGCGACCCTCGTCGAACATGCCGACAAAGCACCCAGCGAAGCCTGGATTGCTGGTCCACGGCGCCCCGCCAGAAAGGGTGCCGGATCAAAGATGTAATCGTCGCTGAGCTATATCAGTCTGTCATGCAGGTGCCGGTCAGCCGGCACCCCGCTCGAGGAGCCTGGCGAGCTTGACCCGCCCGCCTGTTCCCCACTGAGCCGATCACCTCCCCCACAGTTTCTCGCCGCGAAGACAACCGCTCGTGGCACTTTACCCCGCCGGTAAAGTGCCACAGCTGTTCATTCCCTCCCGAGCCTCGCCGGATCGGCAAAGTGTCGGACCAATCGTCAGAAGGCGCAGGACGGGCGGCTCCCCTTGCCAAATTTTGCCAAACCCCTTAACTACCGCGGCCATGAGCACGATGAACATCTCGCTGCCCGATACGCTGAAGGCTTTCGTCGACGAGCAGGTTGCCGGCCGCGGCTACGGCACGAGCAGCGAGTATGTCCGCGAGCTCATCCGCAAGGACCAGGACCGCCAGAGATTGCGCCGGCTGCTGCTCGACGGCGCTGAATCCGCCCCGGGCGCCCCAGCAGACGACACCTATTTCGAAGGACTGCGCGTGCGGGCTCGCCGCACGGCATGACCATGAAGCGGGTCGTGCCCCGCGACCAGGCCCATCGCGACGTCGAGAACGCCATCGATCACTATGCTCACGAGGCTGGGCCGGACATCGCGCTCGGCTTCGTGACCTCGCTAGAAGCAGCCTACCGCGCGATCGCAGAGCAACCGGGCATCGGCTCTCCGCGTTACGCGCACGAGCTGATGTTGCCGGGTCTGCGACATCGTCGTCTCGCCCGCTTTCCGTGGCTCGTCTTCTACGTCGAACGCGACGATCACATCGACATATGGCGCGTGCTCGACGCGCGACGCGATATTCCGACGTGGCTCGACGACCCCGACAGCCATGAGCCCACATCGCGCTGAGGTCCGGGCGCCCAAACGTTTGGCGGCTGGCCCGGCTTGCGAGCCAGGCACGCGACACCTCGATAAAATGGACGCGCCACAACAAGAGGGATTCACATGAGAATCGAGATGTGCTTGATTCGTTCTCATGTTCCAGCCAGATTTCTTCGCCGCCGCAGGCAATGCGGAACGAGCAGCGCCGCAGGATGCACCCGCGCTGGACCTGCCCGGACTGCTCGATCGCCTGACGGCAGTTTGCGAGCGCCCACGCTACAGCTTCATGGTGCTCAACTTGATTGCGCAGGTTAGCGCCCAAAGCGGCTCTGCCGGCCCGTATGTCCGTGAAGGTGACCGCCAAGTGCCGGTGCGGGACTGGCTCTGCGATGCCCTGGTACCCGTCGCCCGGCGCGACCCCCGCCGCCTTGCGATCGCCGACAAGGTACGAGCGGAGCTCAAACAGCGCAATGAGCTTCCCTCCGACACGGCGGCCGCCGAACGGCTGATCGCTGCGGAAGTTCAGAAACGGATCCGTCTCTCAGGCCGCACCAACGTGAGCCGCGCCGTCTCGGAACTCGTCAGGGCCGGCCTCATGCAGCGTCACTATCAGGGCTACCGCGTCGACCATCATAATCGCGGTGCCCAGCGCCAGGCCGTCTACACGATCACCGACGAGGTGCGGCGCGCCCTTCATCCGCGGTCGGCTGAGCGCAACCTCAGCGCGGATTTAGGAACTCGATGAACATGCCGGCCACTTGGCCGCTGTGGCAGCGCTACTTGGCAATCGTGCCGGTGATCGTCTCGGCAACGGTCTCGCAATCATGCCTGCAATCCATAGGCTGCGCGGTCAGCTTGAAGCGGCGTCCAGACGGCCTAGGTAATGCCCGGTGCCGTCGGTCCCTCCGGAGCCGCCGCAGAGGCATCAGCCGCAATCTCCATTGCTTGTGATCGAACCTAAAGCCTTGTATGTTAGACAGGTTTGGAGGTTTTATGCTCAAGCTTGACACCGCGACATACTTGATCACCCAGGATAACTCTGCGGGTCCGATCATTCAGTACGTCGACGACGGTTTTGAGCCTCACGGTCCCGTCACCGACGCCAATGGCAATGTCAGCCGAGCGAGCGCGGCTGCCTATTTGGTCGCCTATGCACTTCTTGCTGGCGTAATCGGGTACTTCATTTTCGCGCTTTAACACCGAGGTTACTCCCGCAGCTTCGGATCATTGAAGAAGCCGCGGTTGTGATCGCGATTCACCTCTAGCTGAATGTCGACCGAACCCTGCACGGCATTCGTCCGAGCAGCCCGCGCAGCGGCGCGATCGCCCTCAAGCCGGTCCCCGCCAGCCTCGATAATCGACTGAGCGGCCCGAGGATCGCCGCCGGCCGGACCAGACGGAAAACCGGGTACGCCATGTGGACGATACGAGGCTGCCACGTCCGCCGCACTATCGACACTCGGCCTGCTCACCTCGACTAGGTTTGGCTCTTGAAGCTTGCCGGCAATCTCCTCGCGAATGTCGTCCTGCTTCTCGCGCATCCAGCGAGCGACCATCTCCTGCCGAACGGCACGCTGGTGGTCGCTGAGATCGGTCGCCCACAGCTCCGGAGCATCCAGACCCGGGTTTGAGGCCTGTTGCGCCCGGTACCACTGCGCCAGATCCTGGCTCATGTTCTCGCTTAGCTGCATGCCGTGCGTTTCGGCGTAACTCGCATCGCGGGAGAGCTGCTGCGACAATTCCTCAAGCTGCCGCGCCGTCTCCGTATACGACCGGGCGCGCGCCAGAGCCTGCTCGTGGGTGAGGGAGGAACTGGAAGTCGCCGAGGCGCGGCTGAACACGCCCGAGCGATCATAGGTGCCATCGGACGACGTTGCGCCCGAACCGTTGGAGTGTTCGTCCCGGACCCCGCTACTTGCGGTGCTGGAACTATCAGACGAACGACTATCCGTCGTCCCATGCCGCAACGTGTCCTGCTGCTGACCTTGTGTCGTGACGGTGCCGCCCACTCCCGGCAAGCGGCCGAGAACTCTGCCGATACCGCTTCGCCCGCCGCCTGCGCCTTGCTGACCACCGCCCAATCCTGCCGATAGAGAGCCGGACACCTGATTGATGGTACCGGCTGATCGGTCGTGCCCGTCGGACGAAGTCAGGCTCTGACCCGTTGACGACCGATCCTCCAACCCTTGCGAGCTGCTGCCGGTTGTTCGATCGAACTGCTCGACAGACGTGTTCGACGAGCGGCCGCTGCTCGAATCCCAGCCTGACGAGCGCTCGCTGGACGTCCCGTGCGCACTCCGGTCGGTCTTGGTCCAGGTGAGCATCTCCTGAGCCGCGTTGTCGTAGGCTTGCGATTGACGGTGCGCCTCGCTCGCCATCTCCCGCCATTCCGCCACGGTGCCGGTGGTCACGGTTGGGGTGAATGAGAGCCGCGAGATCGCGCCACCGGTGTCGAACACTTCCTGGCCATTGCCGAAACCGCTGATCACAGCGCCGTTGTCCTGGCGCCAGCCGACGCTCGCCGCGCCACCCATGAAGCTCGGCGCCGTCTGCCACTGGTCGGCTTGCCGCATGTTCGAGGTCGAGTTCGCCCAACTTACATTTCCGTAGGAGTAGTTGCCGGTGGTCTGCTCCAGCGCAGCAGCTTCCGCGGCATTCTGCGCCGGCGCCAGCATCGACGTCGCCTGTCCCGCGATCGACATCGCGCCCCGTGCAAGCCCGCCCGCCAAAAACGGGATGCTCATCAGCATGAAGCCGGCGATCGTCGCCGTCTCGCCGTTCACCGCGCCGATGCCGGCGTAGCTTCCGAGCGACATCCCTCCTGCAGCGACGCCGTTCGAGGCTGCCTCGGCCCGGGTCATGCAGATCATGTGGAGGATCACGTAGAGCGGTCCCCAGGCCGCCAGATAGAAGAACCCCATCGCGTAGCCCTTCAACGAACTCAGCCCGGTCTGGGGGAGCAGGAAGAGCGGGAAGATCACAGGGAACATCGCGAAGAAGACGACGGTCAGGACAATGTTCAGGATCGGCACCCACGCCATCGCCTGCTGCGCGATCGAATTGTAGGTGTTGCGGGCCTGAATGTCCGCGCGGGTCTGCGCGAAGGTGTCGATCGACGCCGCCCCGCTCCCGCCGGACATCGAATTTCGCGCCTGCATGAAGGCGTTGATGGCGGTGTTCTGCCTCATGACGCCGGTGAAGTCGTCACCCGAGCCTGTGAAGGCCGCATTCACGATCGGGACGTCGTGCTTGAGCTTCGCCGCAGCGACGGCATTGCTGAGCTTGGGATAGACTTCCTTCGCCCAGGGCTCTGCGTTCGCCTCGATCATGCTCGCCCATTGGCCGTTCAGCGTGTCATAGGCCTGGCGGCATGTAATGATGAAGTTCTGGACCGAGCCGTCGCCTTGGCGCTCCAGCCACTCCTGCGAGCGCGCCTCCGAGCCCGGCCCGATCGCCGCCCACAGGTCCGGCGCCTTCGCCAGGTTGGTGAGCGACTTCTGGTAGAGCATCACGTCGCCGAAGAGGCAGTTCTTGAAGTGGTTCTCGAGGTTGGTCGAGAATTCCGCGTCACGGATAGTGAAATTGCGGGTCGCGTCGAACAGCCGTGCACCGTACACCATGCCATTCGTTGTATAGTTGAGCTCTCCGGGCATGACGAAGACGGTTTCGGCCGTCCGGGTGAGCCAGTCGCCGATCTGGGTGGTGAAGCTCGCGAGGACCCCCAGGCCAAGAGGAACATTCGCCACCGTCGCAGGCGACAGGCTCGGATTGAGGCGGTCGGTCACCTTCACGTCGATCGTGGGGACCATGAGGCACAGGTAGATGCCCGTTGCCTGGAGGAACCAGTTCAACCACGCGCGGAAGTTGAGGGTGAAGGCGACGACGAGCAGCGAATAGATCAGCCCCATCACCATGACGACCCGCAGGAGAGAGCGATAGCCCCCTCCCCCCGCCCACGCGGCGACCGCGTTGAAGGTATTGACGAGATACTCGCCCCCGCCGACGGTGTAGACCTCGAGCACGCCGCTACCTCCCTGTTGCGCGCCTAGAGCAAGCCCTGCGCGTTCAATCCCCGCGAGAAGTTGAGCGCTGAGGACATGCCGGGCGTCATGGTGTTCTGCAGCGTCGATTCGAGCATGATGCTCCGGTTGATGATCTGCATCGTCACCTGGAGCTTGTTGCTGAGCTTCACGTCCCGCTGCGCGAACTTGGCGCGGGTCGCGGCGATCTGCTGGCGCCACTGCGACGCTGTCTCCTGGTCCGCGGTCTGATAGAAGACCTTCGCCTGCTCCACCCTGTCGAGCATGTTGTCGAGCATGGCGTTCAGCAGATCGACCGCGACGATCTCGGAGAGCGTCTGAATTTCGCCGTCGGTGAGCGCGTAGTGGGCGTAGGCCTGAACCGCGAGGATCTTGTAGATCGGAACAGTCGCCATGTTCAGCAGCTGCTTCTCGGCTGCGTCGAGCGCGCTGTCGCTGCGAATCTTGGAGCTCATGCTCTTGATCATCGTCGCGATCCGGGGCCGCAGCGCGCTTGACGCAGGCACGCTGAGCGTCTGGTCCGAGACATCGGTGCACGGGTCGTTGTTGCACTTCAGGATTTTCACTGCCGGCGCGTTCGCGGTGCCGTCTAGCAATGCCGTCACGACCGCCTCCTCGGCCGGTCCGTAGATCACCACCTTCGGGCCATGCTCGCTGCCTGTCGGCGGGGTCGTGACGATCGTCCCAACCAGCGTCATCACATATTCGGAGAAGGCTTGGTCGAACGCTCCGAACTTCGACGACTTCTTCAGCGCCTCCCACGTATAATTGTGCGGGTCGCCGATGATCTGCTCCTTCATCGCCGGGTCGGTGTTTCCAGCGAGTGTCGCGTCCCTCTGGCCCCCGTTGTTGCATCCTTGGCGGGACGCGGCCCAGTCCGAGAAGACGCCTTGGCTGTTGCCGACAGCCTCGCAGATGGTCGATCGGGTGGTTTCCATCTGTGGCCAGATCCCGTCCACCAGCGCCTGCGCGGTCTCGCAGCTTGAGATGTTCATCTGGTTGAGGAGTTGAGCTTTTTGGCTGAACTCGTCCATGACCTTGCCGATCTCGGGCGAGACGCTGTCGATCGCCAGCTTGAAGGCGAAGCCCAGCGCGTTGTTTGCCGTCGCCTTCAGCATCGCGACGATCTCGCTCGCGTTGATGAAGCTGAATGAGCCGGAGAACAGGTCGATACCACCGCATCCGGCCCGCGCGCTTGGGAGCTGCAGATTGAACGGCGACACGCTCTTCTGCGGGAAGCGCGTCCAGACGTTGCCGAGCGAGTAGTAGCCGGCCGACTGCCCCTGGAACGCTGTTGGCCCGGTGACGTTCGCCGCGCCGCCGGCGTCGTTGAAGAACCCGTTCATCTCCGAGGCGACGTCGGCCCGTGCGACACCGATGAGCGCGAAGTGCGAGGCGGCGACCATGGTCAGGGCGGCGCCGGCCCGGTGAGCCAGCCTTCTCAGCCGGCCCTTCTGCCGTTGAATGGACATCAGTAGTCGCTCCCGACCTTGGTGTTGGTGAGCATGAAGATCCGATCCATGATCTCATCGGCGCTGAGGATGCCGTAGCCGACGGGGATGGTGCGCTTCGTCGCGGTGTCGAACAGGACGAGTGCCGGCGTCTCGTTGCCGGGTATCCCCATCCGCGCGCGCTGGCCGGAGTCGACCACATAGTTGGGGAAGTCGCGGCTCGGCCCGCCGTCCATCGAGACGGCCATCACCGCCATGCGGTGATTATTCGCGACCGATCGCAGGATCGGCGAGAAGACCTCGCACGCGCCGCAGCTCTGCGCGTAGAAGTAGAACAGACCGTAGCGCTGACCGAGGTTGGTCAGGACCTGGTCGCGGTCAGCCTTCCGGTTGTCGAGCCACGCGCGTTTGGCCACCGTGTTGACCGGCCGCTGCAGCGTGTAGTCGATGTCCGGGTTCTGCCAGAGGGCGCGCTGCCAAGTGTCCGAGAAGGTCGACGCGCGGTCCAGCTGCTCGCGCTGGAAACGGACATAGGCAATGACATTCTCCTCCGATGGATCGAGGATCGCCCGTGCCTTCAGCTCATCCAGCTCCCGCGTGATGGCGGCTAGGCGCTCCGCCGCGCTCTGCTCGGGCGTCTGTGGCTGAGCCTTCGCGGTCTCGGGCGGTTTCGGCTTGGTGCAGTAGAACCATTGCCCGAGCCTGCGCTCGCCGCAGTAGAAATCGTCACCGCGGTCGGACGCCTCGACGCTGTCGTCCCGGCGCTCGGCGTCCTGCGCCCGCAGCGGCGCTGCCAGGGGCGCGACCGCCAGCAGGAGCATCGCCAGCTTCGCGACTTTCGACATGCTTATCGTCCTTCCTTCTGATCGGCCGCACCGTGCAGGGATGGCGCGGGGTGGTTGAGCGATGCGGTGGGCGGCGCCTTCCACAGCGCGAGGTCGAGGCAGCAGTCGAAGGCGGGGGTGAGGGTTGCGTGACGGCTGCACGGCGACGCGGGCGCGGACATAGGCGCTGAAGGCGCTGGCTGGCCGGCGCCGGCGAGCAGCACCGCCAGGATCGCTGGCTCAAAGATCGCGAATGCCATGGTCCAGTTCTCCTTTCGACAAGCGCAGCACGGACATCATCAGGGCGACATCGATCAGCCGCGTCCCGTGGTCGAGCATCCGCACCATGCCGCTCATCAGCGGTCGCGCCGCACGACGGCCTTCCTCGGTTGCGCAAAGGCCGTGGCCTTTTTCCGCGACCCATCGATTGGCCAGCATGTGCTCGATCGGCGCGGCTGCGGCCGGCGGGTCGACCACGCATTCGAACCAGCCGCCGATCACCTTGCAGATGTCCTCGACGCGCCGCGGCTGCCCGGCGCGATACAGGCACATGAAAATCGCCAGCTCGAACACGGTCATCTTCCAGTCACACCCTGGAGCGCCGGCAGAGAGCAGGTCATTCGCCGTGGCCGTCATCTCGATCCCCTGGCTCGTGGCTGGTCATGGCTTGCCTCCATGCAGGTCGTAGTAGTTCTGAATCTTGGACTGGATCTCGGTCATCGTCTGGACCTCGTCCGGCAGTTTGGCCGCGTCGAGGAAGTCGGCGTAAACTTCCGTGAAGTCCATTTTCGAGAGATCGAGCCGTTGGAACTCGGCAATGCTGAAGCCCTTGCACTGCTCGTTCTTGGGCTTCCCCCAAGGTTTGTTCAGCTGGACGCGGCCCTGCTCCTGAAGGACACGGCTCAGCTTGCTTTCGAAGCAGCAATAGGCGGTCTTCTTCGTCTTGCAGATGCCGAGGAAGCTGGACGAGCACCAGGTTCCGACCTTGTGACAGAAACCCATGCGGTCCTTGATGTCGAGCTTCATCTCGTCCTGGGAGCAGGCGAACAGCGCCAGGAACGGGGTCGCGAGCGCGGCGATCGCGACGGGCCCGCCGGCGAGCGCTGCGCCGCCTGCGGCGACCGTCAGCGCGCCGGATACCTTGCCCGCACAGCAGTTGATGAGGCCGAAGACCGGCTTGTGGCAGGTGTCCCGCGTTCCCGAGAAGACGGTGAGGTTGTTCGGGTCGAAGCCCTTTGAAGCGTCGTCGATCGCGTGCAACGCGACCAAGGCGTCCTTGAACTCGGTCGAGGCTTCGCGGGTAATCGGCTCGCAGTCCCCGTTGATGCAGTAGACGTCGTCACCACAGATGTACTGCGGTGCGTTTGAGGTCGGGGTGTCCGGTGTCGGGCAACGATAGACCTTCTCCTTGACCTTGCACGCACCCTGCTGCGGGTCGTCCAGGCAGTCCTCGCGCAGAAACGTGCACTGTCGGTTCGCGTCGAGATCGCCGCAGTCGTTACCTGCGCTCATGACATTGCAGGTGAAGTCGCGCTTCCACGCCCAACAGGCCTGCGTTACCGGCACGCCGTCGATGATCCGGGTCTCAGGTCCTTCGGTGCAGACCTCGCCGGCCGCGGCAGCGGTGCACATCGCATCGGCCGCCATTTCGGCGCAGCCGTCGACCCGCTTCACCGTCACGCTGGTCTGGACGGTCTTTTCGTGCCAGCCCTCGCCAGTGATGGGGCTCGGCAAGAGGGCGATATCCCTCAGGTTCTGCGAGCAGACATACTCCGTCGCATAGTAGTCATCGCAGAACTTGTTGGTGGACACGCCGTAAATCCGGTGCGCGGCGCAGGCCTGCATGGCCACGCCCGTGGGCTTGCAGGTTCCGGCCGCGACGTGCGGCGCCATCGAGGAATAGCGTGCGAACGGCGTACCGTAGGCGCTGTCGGGAACGACGAAATATTTGTACGCATCGATTTTCGTGATCTCAGGCGCCATCCTGATGGAACAGGACCTCGGCACTTCGTCGAGCTTCGTTCCCTGGTTGCACGTCGCCTCGTAATATCCTCCCGCGCCGGAACCTGGCGGGAGCGGTTGGCACTGGCCGGTGCTCGAGCCGATATTCTCATCGGCAAGGTAGGCCGACGGATCGTTCTCGATCGACGTCGCGCGCGAAGTCGTCGCAAGGATCTCCGCGTTGCTGAAGGCGGGCCGCGTGCGGTCCGCATCGGTGACGGTCCGGTAGGACTCGTTGGTCGAGCGCTGGGCCGTCCCCGCCGCGATGAGCGCGTCCGGATCGTCGAAGTAGGTGCTCTGCGGCTGATTGGTCCCGGAATAGCCCGGCACGGCCTGGGCCTGTGCCTCCGAGCTGGGAACAAGGCTCTCATCTCCCCGCTTCGCGTTGCCAAACGCTTTGCCCTCTTCGCGCGCCTGCTCGATCGTCATCTGCTGCGCGCCAGCAGAGCTGATCGTCAGGCAGACGCCGGCAAGCACGGTCACGATGGCGCGAAGCTTCATTGGCGCCGGCTCCGCGCCAGGTTGCCGAGCGCCACCGATGCGATGCGCGCGCCCGGTCCGTTGGCCTCCGCGAAGGTGTTGAGGGCATAGTCGACCGTGACGTTGCCCTCGATGCGATCATGGGGCGGAACCTTGGTCTGGCAGTGAAATCCGGCGCACAAGTCGAAGGTCGACGAGACCGCCACATATGTCGGTACCGCCTGCACGTCGAAGGCGCGGAAAAGCCGCGGGTCGATGCCGATGTTCGGCATGTCGCCCTTCTGCACGACCTGGCCGAGACGGCTGACGAACTCCTTGGCCGAGTTGTTGGGGAAGCCGCGGAAAACGACGACGCCGCCTGCCCGCGCGGTATCGCCGATCAGCTGCTTGAGCGACGCCGGCGGCATCGACAGGCTGGCGAAGACGATGAACTGCGGGGCATCGCCCCCTGGGACATTGGCATTTGTCGCCGCGCCCTGCACCAGCTCGTCAAAGTCGATCTTACCTTCCGGTCCCTTTGGCAGATCGGTCGCGGCAACCCGCTGCATGTTGTCGATGCCCGACTTACGGACGACGTTCGCCTGCTCGCGGAATTCGTCACCGCGGTCCTTCACCTGGTCGACGAAGGCCTGCGCTTCTGCCGCCATGTCGGCCGCGCGCTTCTTGACGGCCTGAACGTCGACCCCGTCGACGGATTGCGCGAGCAATGCCGAAAGGCCAGCGGTGCCGAGAAGCGCGACGATGCCGGATGTCAGAAGACGCATGTCTCTCTCCTCAGAACACGCAGCAGTTGCGCTTGCGCCAGACGAGGTAGCCCATGTCCTCGCCGCCGGCGGGAAAGGCGCGTCCGGCATCGGGCGGCATGGTCGAGGCGCCGATCGCCGAGCAGGCGAACCGGCCGCTCACCGTCGGGATCGGATTGACCATCTGGAAGCGGTATTGCTGCTTCCGCATGATCGGCATCAGGTACTTCTTGCAGAGCCCCTGCGAGCCCATCGTGCCCCAGGCGAGGCCTTCGCGGTGCATCTTGTAGGCGAACCGGGAAAGCGCGAGCCGGGACGACTGGACATGCCCGATCGAGGCGGGAATATTGCCGTTGAGCGGATACATGCTGCCCTGGCACCCCGCGCACCAGAACAGCGCGTCGAGCGGCAGCGCGGCGGTTCCCGCAATGCAGTCGCCCGCGCACGCCGCCTTCGCGATCGGGTTCGCGAAGACGATCGCCTCGGGGTTGATGATCGCGGTCAGCGAGTCATCCTGCCACAGCGGATCGACCTCGGTCATATAGGCGATGTCGAACGATGCCTGCTCGAAGCAGATGAAGTCGGTCAGGATCTCCATCCAGTATAGGAGCGGGTAGACGTACCAGTGGACGTGCCACTTCGCCGTGCTCTGTGATCGGCCGCCTACCATCGACGGCCCGGCTAGGTAGCCTTGGCCGATGTCGAAGCCCGGCGCGATCCGCGTTCCCCCGAGATTGGGAAAGCACCACGGCTTCATCGTTACGTCCGCCAGCCTCGCGGGCTCCCAGAAGCCAACCGAGATGCCGATCCGGGGTAAGGGGTCGGCGCACGCGCAGACCGGCGACGCAGGATTGTTGGTGTCGGGGCGGTTGCCCGGCCAGATCTTCGCCCCGCCGATCGAAAGCGGAAAGAGGCACGACCAGCAGACGTCCGTGATGGGATTCACGAACTTGCCCGTGCACGTCGGCGCCGCCTCGGCGCGCGGCGCCAGGGCCACCACCACGAGCAGCAACCCCAAGACGCCCAGGATGGCCCTCAGCCAGCGCATCAGCCCGCCTCCCCCGTCTCCTGGAGGAAGGCGGTGTCGGCCACACTCTTCCGGCGAAGATAGAGCCAGGTGTACAGCGCCGCCGCGGCGAGCAGCGCGGCCGCGAGGCACGGCGCAGCCCGGCCAAGGGCGGCATGGACCTGCGCGAAGAACCCCACGACCAACGCGACCGACAGGCACAGCCCCTGCCACACCAGCCGCATGCGGCGAAGGGCGCCGGTTTCCGGTGCGGCCATGGGGGTCCGCAGAAGGTCCAGCCAAAGCGGCATCAACTCTTTGCTCCCGGCTTGAGGACGGTTTCCGAGACGCGCAGCAGACTGCCGGTCTGCGACACCACGGCCGGGGTGTGGCGGATGCCGAACTTGGCGGTTAGGCGACCGTCCTGATCGAAGAAGAACCGGCGCTTGCGCGCCGTCATCGACTCGATCGGCGAGCCGTTGACGAAGATGATCTTCGCGTTGAGCTCGGTGAACCGTCGGGTCGCCCACGCGACCTGCGCTGTGTCGTCGCCGTCGACAAAGACAAGGCTCTGCCGCATCGAGACGAAGTCGAGCGGATTGATCCTCTGCCCGGCTTGCGCGATCACCTGTCCTTTGTGGTCCCGGATCTCGCGCTCGAGCGTGATGCTCGGGTCATAGTCCCAGACCCGCGGCTCCTCGGCAGGCGTGATGCCGGCCACCGGCACCGGGCGCCGCACCTTGGCCTCCACGCGCTTGGCGAAGGCTGCGTTGACGCGGTCCATCTCTCCCGTCGCCTGCGCGCGTTGCAACCGAGCCTCGATCGTGGAGAGCAGGTCGGCTTCGATGACAGGGAACGTCTGCCCGAGCTGGCCGAAGTCCCGCGCTTCGCCCCGCTCCGATCCTGCGACCAGGACCCCGGCGCCCAGACAGGCAGCACCGGCGAGCGAGGCAGCGACCGCGCGGATCACAGGATCGCCTCGCCGGTGCCGACAATCTGGCGCCGACAGGCAAAGCCAATCGCTGCGTAGCGGGAGTCGAAACCATCCTTGTGGGGGGTGCCGACATAGTAGCAACCCGCCGGTATCACGCCGCTCGGCCCGATCGCGAGCCGCTCGCCGCTTCTGGTCGTGGGCTTGGTGTAGCCCACGACCCGTCCGTTCACCGTCACGGCGCGGTGCCAGTGCGCCACCACGTCGCCCGGCAGGCCGTAGACGATCTTGCCGAACATCTGCGGCTTGTCGCCGAAATGGCGCCGCACCAGGTCGCTGGGGGGCGGATCGAAGAAGACGTACTCGCCCCTGACCGGTACCTTGTTCCGGTGGATGACGAACGCCCAGTTCGGAAGCGAGTCGGTGGTGTTGATCAGGAGCGCGTGATTGTCGCGCCAGTCGCTGATCGCGCCGAGCACCGCGCTTCCCGCGACGAGACCGCCATACAGGCCCCAAATTCGTTTGCGCGGCCGCCAGCGGGCAGCCGTCACATTACTGACCGCCACTGCCATCGGGACCTCCAAAGGTGGTGATCGCTGCCCCGGGGATTGCCGCGGGAGGCGCAGCGCCGGCACCGGAGCCGGCCTGCGGCATGGCTGCTCCGGCCGGGACGGCCGCCATCGGCTCGAGCGTTGCGCCGGCAGCGGCAGCGGGCCCGCCGGGCGTCGATGGCGTCGCCGGTCCCGGCGCCATCTGCTGCTGGAGCTGCTGCATCTCCTGAGCGCTCGCCGGCCGGGGTTGGCGAACGCCGCTCGCATAGACAGCCTTCCGCAGGCTGTCGGTGATGTCGGGCACGTTCTTCGTCAGCACCGCCTCGCCGACCAGCACCACTTGCCCGCCCGCCCCGCGGCGCTGGAGTTCGTGGTCGAGCGAGGACATGAAGGCACGCATCTCGGCCTCGACCTGCCCGGGGGGCGACGCGGAGCGCGCCTGCGCGCTCACATATTCGCCAACGATGTTGGAGAGGCTCGCCTTGACGATATGCTCCTCGCGGGGCTCCACGAGGGCCTTGGTCACCCACATCGCCCAGATCAGTGCGACGATCAGTATCGCGCCCATCACCAGCTGAGCCCGCGTGAACCCGCCGAAACCACGTCCCGAACGTGCCGGCGCAGCGGCCTTCGGCGCCGCCGGAGGAGCTTGAAGGTCGAGCTGGGGCTGATCAGACATCGGTGTTGCTCCCCTTGGGATCGCGCGAAGGCAGGATGCTGTGCCGGCGGAAGAAGATGACCGCGGCCGCGAGAAGCATGTGCGCGACGATCAGGACGTGCCGGAATGACGTGATGCGAGCGGCGTCGGCGGCGACGTACCGGCTCGCAAGATTGTCGAGCTGGTGCATCATCCCATCGAATGAGAAGCCGCCGATGGCGAGGAAGAAGAGGACGAACAGGCCCCAGGTGATGAGCAGGGTCGACGCGAGGAACCCTGCCATGTGGAGGTAGAAGTAAAGCAGAAAGCCGACATCGAGCCCGCGCGACGGGCGTCGTGAGCTGGGCGTGGTCGGCTCTGTGAGCATGGTCGCCATGGGTTCACTCCGCAGCGATTGCCGCCGTATCACCGGCGGGCATCGTCCATTTTTCGGGGTTCTCGGGGAATGCGATCCGCTCGATCGCCTCATCCATGCTGAGCCCGTCGGCAACCATCGCCTCGATGGCAGCAAAGGTGCGCGGACTCGACGAGAACAGCGCGGCAGAGAAAGGATCGAGGACCAGCCGCCCGACCGCCAGCGTCTCCGGCCCCTTGATCATGATGTCGGAATATTCGAAGCCGTTGCGCTTGAGTGAGCGGAGCAGTGCGTCGGTATAGTCGTCCATCTCGAAGCGATCGTGCTTCTTGAAGTCGGCGATCGTTTCCGGCTTCTGCTGGAGGATCACGAACCAGTCGCTGTTCTCGAGGGCCGCGATGGACCCTGCCGACTTGTAGTAGTCGTTGAGCGACTGCGTGGCCGTCACCAAGGAGGCGCCATACTTGCGGCACGTGCGGGCGTAGGTTTCGATGAAATCGGCCATCGCCCCACCGCGAAGCATCTGCCAGGCCTCGTCCAGGAGCAGCGCCTTGGGAATCGAGCGGTCGACCTTCCGCATCATCTGCTGCGACATGAACATGATCGCGGTCAGGACGACGCTGCGCAGTTCCTCGCGCGAGGACAGGTCGGACAGCTCGAACACCGTGAGCTGTGCCTGCAGCTCGAACGAGACCTCACCCTGGAAGAACTTGCCGTAGGTGCCGGCGCTCGAGAACGGCATCATCGCGATGGCGAGATGCGAGGCGAGCTCGTTGCCAGTCTCGTTGAGCGCGGCGATCACGTCGTCGATCGAGCCGTTCCTGCCTTTGGCCTCCCAGACGCGGTTGACCGCGCCGTCGATCAGGCCGCGCTCGGTGTCGGTCAGCCGGTCGATGTGGCGGG
This sequence comes from uncultured Stakelama sp., assembly GCA_964390515.1. Classification (GTDB taxonomy): domain Bacteria; phylum Pseudomonadota; class Alphaproteobacteria; order Sphingomonadales; family Sphingomonadaceae; genus Sphingomonas. The sequence goes on along the minus strand of CAYMIU010000060.1, from coordinate 1,984 downwards.
ACATCTGGTTCACGATGGCCTTGAGCATCGCCATGCAGTCGAGGAGATAGTCCTCGTCCTCGGCCGCCTGGGCGGCGTCGATCATCGAGAACGGGTTCAGGCAGAAGCCGCTCGACATCGTGAACTCGACGAAGGCACCGCCCTGCAGCTTGGCCGAGTGCTCGAAGGAGCGGCCGTCGTCGATCACGACAACCTTGGATCCCGCGCCGCACAACGAGGCGCACAGCTCCTGCAGGGCGACCGACTTGCCCGATCCCGACTTGCCGAACACCGCCACGTTGTGGTTGCCTGCAGCGTTCTCGAACGGGCTCCAGAAGAAGGGCTGCCCCCGTCGGCCGATCAGGAGCAGGTGCGGCGTGTGACCACCGAGATACTCGCCTTGTATGGGAGCCAGGTTCGCCGCGGTCGTGCTGAGCATGGTCCGCATGCGCTTCATGCGCTCGAGGTCGCGGGACAGCCCGTTCGCCATCGTCATGGGCATCGCGCACAAGAGGCCCATCACCTGGAGGTAGCGGTCGTCGAGCAGGTCCCAGCCTGCGGCCCGGTAGACCGACTTGAGGACGCGCTCGTTGGCGTCTCCCTTCCCCTTGGGAGAGAATGACGTGACGCTGTAGAACAGGCGCACGAGCTTGCGCCCCTGGCGGATCTCGTCATTGACGAACTTCCACTCCTGGGACTGATCGCGGAGTTGGGGAAGGAAGCGCGCGGACTTGGAGTCGGCGAGGCTCGTGGTGCGCATGAACTTGAAGCCGGCCTTGTTGCTCGAGGCCTGGGGATCGGGAAAGTCGAGGCACAGGTTCGTGGAGACCGGGCACGGCATTCGCAGCTTGTCGGCGAACATGTCGCCAATCAGCCGCGCGCAGTCCCAGGGCGCCCAGCGCTGAGGAAGATTGCGGACGGAGAACGAACGCACGTCGAATACGTCGGGATAGATCTCGCCGATCTCGGGTGCGCCGTTGACCTCCTTGCCGGTCGGACGGAACCGTTCGGTCCGCAGCAGGATGCGGTCCGGGTCGACCTTCATCTCGATGTCGCGGCGCACCGCCTGGTCAGCGATGGGGTCGAGCGGATTGTAGCTGATGACGTCGTCGCCCGCGGCCGTGGTCGGCGAGGTGATGTCGTCGATCCACCCGATCAGCGCGACCGGATCCATCTTGCGCGCGGAGACCCCGATCGAGCCGAGCACCGAGATGAGGCCGTCCATCACGGCGACGATTTCCTCGGCCGAGACACGCGAGCTTTCCGGCGTCGAATAGGAAATGGCGACGCGGTGGTTGCGAAGACAGAATGGCGCATCGGCCGAAAGCGAGTTCCACACGCCGTCCGTGAGGAAGTCGACCCGATGCTTGGCCATCCGCTCGTAGACGCCGCTCGCCGAGTAGCGGGGCAGATACCATTTGGAGAGCCGCTCGCTGATCCGCGGGCTCATCCAGTCGTGGAACTGCAGGCATCCGGGCACCGGGATGCCCTCGGACAAGAATTGTGTCAGGATCTCGCCGGTACGCTCATCCGCCCCGACGAGCGGCGAGACCTCGATCACGAATCCGCGCGAGGCGGAGTTGTAGAAGATGCCCGTCTTCGGGTCGTAGCTGCGATAGGGCAGCCAATGCGCGAGCATCGGCACGGCCAAGTCCGGACGCTCGGCCTCTGGTCGCTTGCTATCGCCGAACAGACCGGAGAGCAGGTTGTCGTAGAAACGGGGCTTTACGCTCATGTCAGTTGTCCTCCGGAACCGCGGCGGGGAAGCTCGCAGCGCGGACGGTGGGGCTCGTCAGGGTCGTGAGCCCCGCCCCGGGCGTCGCTCCGGCGCCGCCGCGCGCGCTGTCCTCGACCCGCTCGCGCGCTTCCTGGTACTCCTGGCTCGCCTTCACGCGCGCAGCTGCCTCCTGGCCGGACGCAGTGCTCGTGGCGGGAGCACCCTCCGATCGCTGTTTGGCTTGAGCCGGCGCCTCGCTTCGCCGGCTGGCTGGCACACCCGCCGCGG
>CAYMIU010000059.1:0-22552 GCA_964390515.1 uncultured Stakelama sp. | reverse complement strand
GCACGTCGTAGACGGCCGTGCTTGCCTCCGGCGTATAGCTTTCGGGCGGGAGGCGGGTTTCGGGTGGAACGCCGGCCAGCCGCTTGCGCAGCACGTCGCTGCGCAGGATGCGGGCCCCCGGCACGCCGCCGAGATCGCCAAGCGCGCGGGCCAGGCTCGATTTGCCGGTTCCGGAGAAGCCACCGATCGCCACCAGCACCGGGGAGGACACCGCCAGTACGGCGTCCGCGAGCGCCAGCAGGCGCTGCGCTTCACGGGCCTGGCCGGCCGTGGCTGCGGCCACATGCGCCCGGATCGTGGCGCGGACGGAAACGAAGAGCGGGATGAGTGCGGCGCCGGTCTCGTCGGCAGGCGACAAGTCCAGATAGCGGTTGAAGACCATGTTGGCCTCGCGGTGCAGGTTCCGGCGCCAGAGATCGAACAGCAGGAAGGCGAGATCGTAAAGTACGTCGATCGAGGCAAGCGCCTCGTCGAACTCCAAACAGTCGAACGGCACCGGCTCGCCGTCGATCAACACGATATTGGCGAGGTGGAGGTCGCCGTGCGCAACGCGGATCCGCCCAGCTTTGGCGCGCGCGTCCAGCAACGAGGCGAAGCGGCGGACCAGATCACGTTGCTGCCCCATCAACGCGCCCGATGAGGCAACGTCGAGCACATCGGGATAGTGCGCGATGCTTGCCGCATTGCCCTCGATCACCCGCGCCAGACGCTCGGCGCCGTGACCACCCGGCACGATCTGCGCATGTTCGTGGAAGGCATGAACCGTGTCGGCCAGCCGGGTCAGCAGCCGGTCGTCCAGCACCCCTTCGTCAGCGACGTGGGCGAGCAGGGCGCGATCCGGGAAGCGCTCCATTTCCAGCAGCCACTCGACCACCGTACCGCTGCCGTCCAGCTCCAGCGTCCCGTGCTCGTTGCGGCATACTGCGCGAAGGCCGTGATAGAGCGTCGGGGCGGACCGCCGATTGAGCCTCAATTCGCGTTCGAGGGCGGCGCGGCGGCGGTCCGCTGTCGAGAAGTCGAGATAGTCGAACCGGACTGGCCGCTTCAGTTTCCAGGCGGTCTTCCCGTGAAGCAGGATGGTGCCGGCATGCGTGTCGATCCGCTCGAAATCCTCGTTCGCTCGCGCGATCGTCTCCAGCAGATCAAGCGCGGCGCCGTAGTCCTTTTCCGATGCGGTCATTGGAGTGTTGGTCCCTGCATCAATCGCGGCGCTCTCCGAGCTAGTGGCGCACTTGAGCCGCACCATACGGGATGTTCCGCATGGTAAGGGAGCGGCGATGCTGGTCCTAAGACCGGACGAAGAAGCCGTCAGCAGCGAGGCAGACAGGACGACGTTCTTTGCTGGCACTGAGCTGGCAGCACTGAGCGGGTGTCCCTGTGCTGTGGATCGACAAGAGGAGAAGTACGTATGGCCATGATGAAGGCAGCGGTGGCCCACGGCTTCCGGCAACCGCTCAGCATCGACGAACTGCCCATTCCCGAACCCGGGCCGGGCGAGGTACTGGTCAAGATCGCCGCGACGGGCGTCTGTCACACTGATCTCCACGCGGTGGACGGAGACTGGCCGGTCAAGCCGATCATGCCGCTGATCCCCGGCCATGAAGGGGTCGGTCATGTCGCGGCCCTCGGTGCGGGCGTCATCGACCTGAAGGAAGGCGACGCTGTCGGCATCCCCTGGCTGCACGACGCCTGCGGGGCGTGCGAATATTGCCAGACCGGCTGGGAGACGCTGTGCGAGCGGCAGAACAACAGCGGCTATTCCGTTAACGGCACCTATGCCGAATATGCGATCGCCAGCGCACCCTACGTCGGCCACCTGCCGCCGAACCCGGACTTCCCGGCGCTGGCGCCGATCCTGTGCGCCGGCGTCACCACCTACAAGGGGCTGAAGGAGACCGAGGCGAGACCGGGCGAGTGGGTGGTTGTCTCCGGCATCGGCGGGCTCGGCCATGTCGCGATCCAGTATGCCAAGGCGATGGGGCTGCACGTCGCGGCGCTCGACGTCGCGCAGGACAAGCTGGACCTTGCGACCGAACTCGGCGCCGATCTCGTCGCCAATTGCGCGACGGAGGACGCGGTGGCCAAGGTAGTCGCCGCGACCGGCGGCGGCGCGCACGGCGTGCTCGTCACTGCCGTGTCGCCTGCCGCGTTCGCGCAGGCGATCGGCTGTGCACGGCGCCGCGGCACCGTCGCACTAGTCGGCTTGCCGCCCGGTGACTTCCCAACGCCGATCTTCGACGTTGTGCTGAAGCGGATCACGGTGCGTGGATCAATTGTCGGTACGCGCCGGGACCTTGCCGAAGCACTGGCATTCGCGGCCGAGGGCAAGGTGCGGGCCACCCTGAGGGTCGAGCCGCTGACCGCAGTCAACGACGTGCTGGATCGGCTCCGCTCGGGCAAGGTCGAGGGCCGTATCGTCCTGGAGCCCTGAACGCCGATCCTAGGCATAGCCCCGACGTGACGCGACAACTCATCTGGAGTGAACGAATGTTGGCAATTATCGCCACTAATGGCGACGTGGTCGCCGCGCCTGACCCTAGCACTCTCTTTCTTGGATATTAGAACCAGGCCCGGACACTTATAACCAGGCTGGTGGCTTCGCTCTCTTCACCCGTTTGCCGAGCGTATCGGGCGCTGTCGCCGAATTTTTGTCTCACTCTCTCGCACGCCCGCTAATCGGCAGGGTCGTACAGCCTGACGCCATGTCAGGGTCAAGCGTGTGCAGGCATTGACGGGCTCAAGGTCGAAGGGTCTTGACCCTGACACGGTGTCAGACCCTATCTCGCACGGCGAAGGAGTGTTTTGATGCAGGACTCGCACGCCGAGGGAGCGCAATGCTGCTCGGGACCGAGGGCGGCCGCGGTCGATCCCGTATGCGGGATGCAGGTCGATCCGGCGACGAGCCCGCACCGGGCCGACCATGCGGGTGCGCGCTATTCTTTTTGCAGCGCCGGTTGCCGGGCAAAGTTCGTTGCCAAACCCGACAAATACCTGAAGCCGCAAGCAGCGCTTTCGTCAGCGCCCTCGTCGGCAGTGTGGACCTGCCCGATGCATCCGGAAATCCGGCGCAACGCGCCCGGCACCTGTTCGATCTGCGGCATGGCGCTCGAACCTGCCGAGCCGAGCGCCGACGAAGGCCCCAACCTCGAACTGGTCGATTTCACGCGCCGTTGGTGGGTGAGCGCGGTGCTGGCGGTGCCGTTGCTGCTGATCTCGATGGGCACGGAGATGGCGGGGCTGCATCTGGTGCCGATGCACTGGTCGCCCTGGGTGCAGCTCGCGCTCACCGCGCCGATCGTGCTGTGGGCGGGCTGGCCCTTCTTTGAGCGTGGCTGGGCCTCGCTCAGGAGCCGCCACTACAACATGTTCACCCTGATCGCGATCGGGGTGGGGGCGGCGTTCCTCTACAGCATAGTGGCGACGGTCGCTCCGGGCATGTTCCCGGCGACCTTCCGCGAGCATGGCGGGATGGTGCCGGTCTATTACGAGGCGGCCGGTGTCGTGGTCGCACTGGTGCTGCTTGGCCAGGTGCTCGAGCTGCGCGCGCGCGCAGCGACCGGCCGCGCGATCCGCGCGCTGCTGAACCTCGCGCCCAAGACGGCGCGGCGCATCGGCGTCGATGGCGACGAGCAGGAGATCCGCCTGAGCGACGTCGCCAAGGGCGACCGGTTGCGCGTGCGCCCGGGAGAAGCGGTGCCGGTGGATGGCACGGTCGTCGACGGCCGCTCGTCGGTCGACGAATCGATGCTGACCGGCGAGCCGGCTCCGGTGCTCAAGGTGCCCGGAGACCCGCTCACCGGCGGAACGATCAACGGCACGGGCGGCCTCGTCATGGAGGCGCGGGCAGTCGGTGCGGAGACGATGCTCGCCCGCATCGTTGCATTGGTGGCCGAGGCGCAGCGTAGCCGCGCCCCGATCCAGGCCGTCGCGGACCGCATCTCGGGTTGGTTCGTGCCGCTGGTGATGCTGGTCGCGGTCGCGACGTTCGTGATCTGGAACCTTGTCGGACCAGAGCCGCGCTTCGGCCATGCGCTGCTCAATGCCATCGCCGTGCTCATCATCGCCTGCCCATGCGCGCTGGGGCTGGCCACGCCGATGTCCATCATGGTCGGCACCGGCCGCGGCGCCCAGGCCGGCGTGCTGGTCAAGAACGCCGAGGCGCTCCAGGCGCTCGACAAGGTCGACACGCTGGTGATCGACAAGACCGGCACGCTCACCGAGGGCAAGCCGAAGCTGATGGCGGTGGAGCCGGCGGGCGACTTCAACGCCGACGAGGTCCTGGCGCTAGCCGCGGCGGTCGAGGTGCGGTCCGAGCATCCGCTGGCCCTGGCGATCGTCACAGGCGCTCGGGAGCGCGGACTCACGGTCGAGACGGTGGAGAACTTCGAGTCACATACCGGCATGGGGATCAGTGGCGATATCGGAGGCCGCATGGTCGTCGTCGGCAATGCCGCACAGCTGCGTCGGGTTAGCGCAGATGCGGCTGCGCTCGAAGGCGCCGCGGAGCGGCACCGCGCCCAAGGCGCCGGCGTGATGCTCATTGCCGTCGACGGCATCGCCGCGGGGCTGATTGCAGTCGCCGACCCGATCAAGGCCTCCGCCCGGGGCGCTATCGCTGATCTCCGAGCCGAGGGATTGCGCGTCGTCATGCTTACTGGCGACGGCCGCAGCACTGCCGACGCGGTCGCCAGGGCGATCGGCGGGATCGACGAGGTTCGCGCCGACCTCAGGCCCGAGGACAAGGCGCGGATCGTTGGCGAGCTGAAGGCGGCGGGCGCCCGCGTCGCGATGGCGGGCGATGGCATCAACGACGCGCCGGCGCTCGCTGCTGCCGATGTCGGCGTGGCGATGGGCACCGGCACCGATGTCGCGATCGAGAGCGCCGGCATTACGCTGACCAAAGGAGACCTGTCGGCGATGGTCCGTGCGCGTCGCCTCGCACGGGCGACCATGGCCAATATCCGCCAGAACCTGTTCTTCTCCTTCCTGTTCAACGGTGTCGGCGTGCCTGTCGCGGCGGGCATTCTCTACCCCGTCGCCGGCATCCTCCTGTCGCCGATGTTCGCGGGCGCCGCGATGGCGCTGTCCTCGTTCACGGTCGTGGCGAATGCGTTGCGCCTGAACGCTGTTCGCCTCGAGGGCGGCAGGCCATGAATATCGGCCAGGCCTCGGATGCGAGCGGCGTGTCGCAGCGGATGATCCGGCATTATGAGATGATCGGGCTGATCCCGCAGCCGGCGCGTCGCGACAGCGGCTATCGGGACTATTCGGAAGCAGACGTGCATCGGCTCAGGTTCGTCGCCAATGCGCGGGATCTGGGCTTCCCGGTCGCGGAGATCCGCTCGCTCCTCGAACTCTGGCAGGACCGCAGCCGTGCCAGCAGCGAAGTCAAGGCGCTGGCGCTGTCCCGGGCCGAGGAGCTGGGTCGCAAGGCCGCGTCGATCGAGGCAATGCGGGACGCGCTGCTCGACCTCGCGGAGGCGTGTCGGGGCGATGACCGGCCCGAATGCCCGATCCTCGACAGCTTGACCAAGGCGGTTCCAGGCTGAAGCCGGACGTCGCTCGGCGCACCGGTCCTGCCGCCGATGTGCCCGGCAAGCCTGCGCCCCTTCTTCTTGAACGCCGACACGCTCAAGCGATGAAGGGAAGTCGTCCTGCGAGCGCCGCGAACAATCCGGCCAGCAGGCTTGATGCGACCAGCAGAGAGAGCGGCGCTGTCCAGCCGCCGGTCGCATCATGCAGCACGCCGACCAGCAGCGGACCCTCGGCTGCGCCCAGATAGCCGATGACATGCGCCACCCCGACAGCGCCGCCGCCTGATGATGGTCGCGGGTGCGCAGCCCGAACAGCGACAGGCTCGTGACCATCGCCACGCCCTCGCCGAGACCGGCGCTCGCGAGCCAGAGCAATGAGAGCGATGGCAGCAGAAGCAGTCCGGCGGTTCCGACGAGCAGCATCAGCCCCGCCGCCGAGGGCGGAATATGCCTGCTGGTTGCATAGGATGCGAACCAGTCGACAAGCGAGTAGAAGACCAGCGAGTGGAAGGCGAAGAAGAGCGACACCTGCCAGCCGATGGGGTGACGCCAGGGGTCCTGCTGGGCTAGCGTCCGCGGTGGTGGTGTAATTTCCCGGTGTAGATGACGGTGTTGCCGGGCTGGGGCCGAGGCCCCACCCCGGCGGCGACGTCTCGGTGGTCACCGGGCTCATCGGTCAGGTGGAAGTGTCCAGCTTCACCCCAACCGAGGAGTTGATCCCGATGACCGACGACAGACTACCCCTTGCCGAGCTGATGGCGAAGACCGGCGATGGCGACTTCCTGCGGACGGTGGCCGAGAGCGTGCTGCAGATCATCATGGAGGCCGATGTCGAGGGTCTGATCGGTGCCGGCCGGCACGAGCGATCCGGCGACCGCAGCACCTGGCGCAACGGCTATCGCGATCGCGCGCTCGATACCCGGCTCGGCACGCTCAACCTGAAGATCCCCAAGCTGCGGACCGGCGCCTACTTCCCCGGCTTCCTGGAGCCGCGCAAGACCGCGGAGAAGGCGATGGTATCGGTGATCCAGGAGGCGTGGATCGCCGGCGTCAGCACGCGCCGCGTCGACGAGCTGGTCCAGGCGATGGGGATGAACGGCATCTCCAAGTCGAGCGTCAGCAAGCTGTGCAAGGACATCGACGAACGCGTGAACGCGTTCCTGAAGCGCCCGCTCGCCGGCGAGTGGCCGTACCTGGGGCTCGACGCCACCTACCTCAAGGTCCACGAGGGTGGCCGCATCGTCAGCGTAGCCGCCATAATTGCCGTCGCGGTGGATACCGAAGGCAAGCGCGAGATCGTCGGGTTGCACATCGGCCCAAGCGAGGTCGAGCCGTTCTGGTCGACCTTCCTGCGCGACCTCGTTCGCCGCGGCTTGAAGGGCGTGAAGCTCGTCGTCTCCGACGCGCATGAGGGCCTGAAGGCGGCCATTACCCGCGTGGTCGGCGCGACCTGGCAGCGCTGCCGCGTCCACTTCATGAGGAACGCGCTGGCGCATGTACCCAAAGGCCAGAACACCGTCGTTGCCGCCGTGATCCGGCAGGTCTTCCTCCAGCCGGATCACGCCGCCGCGGTCCAGACCTGGCGCCACGTCGCCGACCAACTACGCGCCCGATGGCCAAAGCTGGGCGCCTGCATGGACAACGCCGAGCACGACGTGCTCGCCTACATGACCTTCCCTGAGCAGCACCGGGTGAAGCTCCACTCGACCAACCCGCTCGAACGGCTCAACAAGGAGGTGAAGCGCCGCGCCGATGTCGTCGGCATCTTCCCCAACGAGGACAGCATCAGCCGCCTCATCGGCGCCGTGCTCCTCGAGCAGAACGACGATGTAAGCGCCGAAGTAAAACTGACCCAGGCGCCGATTGAAATCTGACCCAGGCGATATCGTGGGCCTCCCTTCGAGGAGGCCGGGATGGTTGGGGAAGAGACGGCGATGGAGATCCGGGTCTTGGCGAAGCATGGAAAAGGGGTTCGGGAGATCGCACGCGAGCTTGGTTGCTCGCGCAACACGGTGCGTCGTTATCTGCGCGAGCCGGCGGCGGCGCGATATCGGCCGCGGCCGGCGCGGGCGACCAAGCTGGATGGGCATAGGGATTATATTGCCGAGCGGCTTCGGTCGGCGCTGCCCGAGGTGATCCCGGCCAAGGTGTTGCTGGGCGAGATCCGCGAGCAGGGCTATTGCGGCGGCTACACGATGGTGAAGGCCTATGTCGCGTCGCGTCGCGTCGCGTCGCGTCGCTACGATCGGTCGCGGTGCGGAGCCGGTGGTGCGCTTCGAGACGGCGCCCGGCCAGCAGATGCAGGTGGACTGGGCAACGATCCGGCGCGGCGCGAACCGGCTGTCGCTGTTCGTCGCGACGTTGGGCTGGAGCCGCGCCGCCTACATCGAGTTCGTCGAGGATGAGCGTGTCGAGACGCTGATCGCATGCCACGAGCACGCCTTCCTCGCCTTTGGCGGCGTGCCGCGGGATGTGCTGTTCGACAACATGAAGACGGTCGTGCTCGAGCGCGACGCCTATGGCGACGGCAAGCATCGCTTCAACCCGGCGTTCTTCGACTTCGCCAAGCACGTCGGCTTCAGGCCGAGGCTGTGCAGCCCGTACAGGGCCCAGAACAAGGGTAAGGTCGAGCGGTTCATCCGCTATGTGCGCGGCAGCTTCTGGGTGCCGCTCGCGAGCCGGCTTCGCCATGAGGGGCTCCAGGTCGATCGCGAGCTCGCCAATATCGCGGTCGGCCGCTGGCTTCGCGAGGTCGCGAACGCGCGCGTCCATGCCACCACCGGCGAGGTGCCGCACGAGCGGCTCGAGATCGAACGGCCGAGGCTGTCGCCGCTGCCGGCGCCCTATGGGGGCAAGAGCCTACGGCCGGTGATCGTTGCGCCGCGCCCCATCGTCGGCATCCAGCATCCGCTGGCGATGTATGACCGGTTCGCGGGGGTCGCGGCGTGACCGACCTGCAGCATGAGCGGATCACCGGGCTGTGTGCCGAACTGAAGCTGGTCGGCGTTCCGCAGATCTATGGCGCGCACGCCCAAGCGGCAGCGGCGAAGGGGACCTCGTTCACCGACTTCCTGGAGGAGACGCTGCGCGGGGAGCGTGAGACGCGCCGTGCTCGCGCCCGCGAGATGATGGCGCGGACTGCCGGCTTCCCGGCGATCAAGACCTTGGACAGCTACGACTTCGGCTTCGCGACCGGTGCGCCGCGGGCTCAGATCATGGAGCTTGCCAGCCTCGCCTTCATCGAGCGCGCGGAAAACATCGTGATGCTTGGACCGTCTGGGGTCGGCAAAACCCACCTGGCGATCGCGCTGGGGCATCTGGCGACGCTAAAGGGTTGGAAGGTGCGGTTCACGACGGCCGCCGACCTCGTGCTGCTGCTCGAAACCGCCCAGCGACAGGGCCGCTGGAAGGAGGCGCTTCACCGCACCGTCAACATGTACAAGCTGCTGATCATCGACGAGATCGGATATCTGCCGATGGGGCGCGACCAAGCGAACCTGTTCTTCCAGGTGATCGCCAAGCGCTACGAGAAGGGATCGCTGATCCTCACCTCGAACCTGACGTTCGGAAGCTGGGACCAGGCGTTCGCCGGCGACGCCGTGCTGACCGCCGCTATGCTCGACCGGCTGCTGCATCACTCGACAGTGATATCCATCCAGGGCGAGAGCTACCGGCTCAAGGACAAGCGGCGTGCCGGCATCCTCGCCAAGCCCGCGGCACCCGGATGAACGGCGCCGCCGGGGGTGGGGCTCGCCCCACCCCCGGCAAGAAGATGGGTCAGAATCAAACCGGCGCGAAGAGCCTCCGTGGGTCAGAATCCAATCGGCGTTGACAACGAATACCAGCTCCAGTGCCGCTACATGCAACTCGAAGGCATGACTGCGCTCGCCACACCCCAGATCGAGGAGACGCCGCCGCTACAACTTACATCCAAGGCCGCCTGATCGATGCGGGCCGGGACCACACCCGAAATTACACCACGTTGACGGACGTGACCCCTGGATGCGTGCTGCTCTATGTCCGAATGCCTGTGATGGATGGCCTGGAGGTACAGGAGCAGCTGCGCGAGCGCGGCATCGCGATGCCTGTGGTCGTGCTGACCGGCCATGGCGACATCTCGCTTGCGGTGCGTGCGATGAAGGGCGGCTCGGTCGATTTCCTCGAGAAGCCGATCGAGAAATCGCCGTTGCTCGCAGCGATCGAGACCGCGCTGGGCCGCCTCGGCGGCGCCGACCGCCGACTCAACGATCGAGCCGAAGCTGAACTGCGTATCGTTGCACTGACTGCGCGAGAACGCGACGTGCTTGCCGGGCTTGCGAAAGGGCATCCCAACAAGACGATCGCCTACGACCTCGATATCAGCCCTCGAACCGTGGAAGTCCATCGAGCAAACCTGATGAGCAAGCTCCACGTTCATAGCTTGTCCGACGCGCTCCGCATCGCATTTGCCGCAGGATTACCAGCTGACGAGCGCTATTTGTAGGCGCTTGCAATCGTAGAGGCGTCTGCTCGCAATGAGGGCGGTGTACCCACGCTGTCTGCCAAAGGCTTCTCCAAACCCGTCACCGGCAGGCATTTTGCGACGCGGGTTTCCGGAACAGTTCTGACAAACCATAGAGCGCAGAAATGCGTCATTGCCCGATCCGCCGGCAAGATCGTCATGCGCGCGACCAGGCACTGCTGCTGCCGGCATTGGTCGAGCATTATGTGGCGGCGGACAGCCCGGTGCGGTTCATCGACGCGTTTGTCTATGACCTGGATCTGGGCGCGGCCGGCTTCCATCGCTCGCGGCCGAAAGCCACGGGACGGCCGGGATATGATCCGGGCGACATGCTCAAGCTCTACCTGTACGGCTATCTCAACCGGGTGCGGTCGAGCCGTCGCCTTGAGGCGGAGGCGACGCGCAAACTGGAGGTGATCTGGCTGCTTCGCGGGTTGCGGCCGGACTACAAGACCATCGCCGACTTTCGTCGTGATAACCGGGGTGCGTTCAAGGCGTGTTCCGCGCCTTCGTCGTCCTGTGCCGCAAGCTCGACCTGTTCGGGCGCGAGTTGCTGGCGGTCGACGGCACCCGGCTCAAGGCGGTGAACGATCCGGGACGCAACTTCTCTCGCGACAAGCTGACCAGATACATAGCGGTGGCCGACGAGCGGATCGAGGGATACCTGACCGAGTCGGACGCCATCGACTGCGGCGAGGATGGCCATGGGCCCGGTCGCCGCGAGACACTGGCAGCGAAGATCGCCAAGGTGCGTGAGCAGCGGCAGGTGCAGGCGGCGATGCTGGAGCAGCTAACCGCCAGCGGCGAGAGCCAGATCTCGCTGACCGACCCAGATGCGCGCGCGATGGTGACGGGTCAAGAGACCACGGTCGGCTACAACGCGCAGGTGGCAGTCGATGCGAAGCACAAGCTCATCGTCGAGCAGCACGTCACCAACGCCGCGACCGACATGGGGCTGCTCGCATCCACCGCCGGCGCGGCCAGGGCGGCGCTCGACGTCGAGCGCATCGCTGCCGTGGCGGACATGGGCTATTACAAGGGCGAGGACATCGAGGCCTGCGAGGCGAGCGGCATCATGCCCTATGTCGCCCGACCCGAGCGCGGCGCCGCCATCGCCAACGGCCGCTTCCCCAAGGAGCGCTTCACCTACGATGAGCAGCCGACGCCTATCACTGCCCCGGCGACCGGCTCCTCGACACCCGCTACCGTTCGGTCACGCGCGGACATGTGTCGATCCAGTATTCCAGCCCCGCCGCCTGTGCCGCCTGCGCCATCAGGGCACGCTGCACCGGCAGCCGCTGGCGCCGTATCAACCGTTGGGAGAAAGAGGCGGTGCTCGAGCGCATGGCGAAGCGGCTCGCCGCCCGGCCCGGCATCCTCAACATCCGCCGGGAAACGGTCGAACATCCGTTCGGCTCGATCAGCCAATGGATGAACCAGGGCGCCTTTCTCATGCGCGCGCTGGAGAATGTGCGCGGCGAGTTCAGCCTGACCGCGCTCGCCTACAATCTCCGGCGAGCCATCACCCTCATCGGCATTCCAGGCCCGATGCTGGCGGTGACGGCCTGAACCGCGCCGCCAATTGCCCCGACACAGCCCAGACATACTCCGCAGCGGCAAATGCGCCGCCCGCACAGCATAGAACCCGGATTTGGGCGCTTCCTGATCCGCCCGTTGAAAGAACGTCAGGTTGGCACCGTGCCGACGACTTTTCGCACGGTCTGGATGGTGTTTCGGGAAAGCGGAAGGTGCGGCCGGGCTTTTCAACCATCCAGAACGAAGTCGTGGTTGAGCGGTTTTAGTCCGATGACAACCCGCACGCCGTATGGCGTTCCAAGACGAGCAACTCCGCTTCTTCGCTTGCCAGAACCTGCCATTGGTTCAGCTTCACCAAGTGGCTCGGATACGCATGTTTGTCAGGCACAGGGCGCCGTTCCGACGTTAACGTGTCGAGTTCTGAGTGTGCCGACGAAGCATGATCGCGACGGTCGTGCCGGCGACCAGCGCACTCACTGCCATTTTCACGCCGGGACGGGTCTGGAATGCCGTGGCGATGCTGGTCCGGCGGACCGGGATATCGGATTCCACCCGGCCGTTGGCGATTGGCGAATAAAGGCTGCCGCCTTGTGGACGCTGGCGCGGTTGCTTCATGGTGCCGCTGCCCGACGCAGCCAACCGCTCGTAGAGCGCCGGGAAGGTGCGCGCAAAACCCGTGACGAGAATGCCTGCCGATCCCACAGTGACCTCGCGCAGCGGCCGCGCGGCACCTCTCAGGATGGTGTCCGCCACGATTTCCGGCGCATAGGCGATCGGCATGGCGATTTGCCAGTCGCCTAGGTCGCGGCCATGTTCGTGGATGCCGGGGGTACCGATCATGCTCGGCTTCACCAGCGTCAGCGAGATCGGTTCCCGCTTGGCCAGCACCTCCAGCCTGAGCGAATCGGTATAGGCACGCACCGCATGTTTGGTCGCGCTGTGGACGGTCAGCAGCGGCGAGGAGAAGTCCGACGCGATCGAACCGATGTTGACGATCGCGCCGGGCCCGCCGCGCGCGCGGAAGTGAGAGAGCGCTGCGAGCGAGCCGAACACCGTGCCCCAATAGTCGGTCCGCAGCACCCGCTCATGATCGGCCGTGGAGAGCGCGCTCGGATCGCCATGGACCGCGATCCCGGCGTTGTTGACCCAGGTGTCGATCCGTCCGAACCGTGCTACTGCCGCGTCCGCCAGCGCCTGGACGGCAGCCTCGTCGCCAACATCGGTCGGGACGACAAGCGCCCGGCCGCCCTTGGCCTCGATATCATGCGCGATGCGGGCCAGCGTCTCGCCGTCGCGAGAGGCCAACACCACTGCGGCGCCTGCGGCGGCCGCCTTGCGGATGGTGGCGAGGCCGATGCCCGAACTCGCGCCGGTGACGACGATCACCTGCTCGTCCAAGGGCTTGAGGCGTATCTTGGTGGCCATCAGGACTTCCCTTCCTTGATTGCGACCCCGTCGAACGGCGGCGAGCGCGTGCCGGGACGCGTCTCTCCTGTCAGCAGACGCGCGCCGCGCCCATAGGTGAACCACGCCCAGGACCAGTTGACGTAGACCAGCAGGCGGCTGCGAAAGTCGACCAGCAGCATCAGGTGCACCAGCGACCAGGCCAGCCAGGCGAGAAAGCCCTTGAGCTTGAAGCCGCCCAGCGCCGCCACGGCACGGGAACGGCCGATCACCGCCATGGTGCCGTAGTCGCGATAGCGAAATGCCTCAGGCTCGCGCCGCCCACAGATCCGTGCCGCGAGCAGCCGACCGACATAGGCGCCCTGCTGCTTGGCGACGGGAGCAAGACCCGGAAGCGGACGGCCGTTCCCGGCATCGAAGCTGGCGACATCGCCGATGGCGAAGATGTCCGGATGCCCGGGAATCGAACAGTCGCCGGCGACCTTCACCGCGCCGTTGCGGGCCGCATCGGCGCCGAGCCAGCGGGCCGCCTCGGTTCCGGCGCACCAGAGCACCGCAGCGGCGTCGATCCGCTCGTCGCCCAGCATCAGCCCGGTGGCGTCGATCTTCGCAACGGGCTTGCCGGTGCGCACCTCGACGCCGAGCGAGGCGAGCGCGTCAGCCGCATAGGCCGAAAGCGACGGATCGAAGGCGGCCAGCAGCCGCTCGCCCGCTTCGCACAGCACAACGCGCGTCTTGCGCGGATCGATAAAGGCGAAGTCGCGCGCGAGGGTGGTGCGGGCAAGCTCGGCGATCGTGCCCGCCAGTTCGACGCCCGTCGGCCCGCCGCCCACGATCGCGAAGGTCAGCAGTCGCCGCACCTCGGCGGGATCGCTGGACTGCTCGGCCCGTTCGAACGCCTCGAGCAACCGCGCGCGGATCGCGAGTGCGTCATCGAGCGACTTAAGCACCAGGCTGTGCTCGCGCCACGCATCGTTGCCGAAGAAGCTGTAGGCAGCGCCGGTTGCGAGAACGAGATGGTCGTATGGGAGCCTGCCTCCGTCCCCCAGCACGACTTCGCGCGTCGTAACATCGACGGCTGCCACCTCGGCCATCAGCACGCGGACGTTTGGACTACCCCTCAGCAGGACGCGGTTGGCCGTGGCGATATCGGCCGGCGACAGCGCGGCCGTGGCGACCTGGTAGAGCAGCGGCTGAAACAGATGGTGGTTGGTACGATCGATCAGCGTCACCTCTGCAGCGCTGCCGCGCAACGCCTTCGCGGCAGCCATGCCTCCGAACCCGGCTCCCACGATGATGACCCTGGGTTTCGTATCGCTCATCACACCTCCTGAGTCAGTCGCCGATCCTGCGCGAAATCGGGCGGGCATCAGTGTGTCCCTGCGATGCCGAGGAATATCGGCCACATTCGCTCGAACTCCGCCTGGATCGCGGGCTCGTTCCAGTTCCACCCGCCGAGCGCCTGCCACCGAGGACCATCGACGACCAGACGCCTCAGAACGTCGCGCCACAGCTCGGGCGGGCCGGGTTTGAGCAGTCCGGCCGCTTGCGCGTTCCTGATCAGCACGCACAGGCGCTCGCCCAAGCCAGCTGCGAGCGGCGACGTCATCTCGGCCGCGAGATCGGCGAACTGCCGCGCCTCCGAGACGACGATCCGCAACAGATCCAGCGCAAGCGGGTGGAGCGAGAAGTCGAAATAGATCCTGATGGTGCGCTTCAGCGCGAGGAGCGGGTCTTCCTCATCGTGGACCAGAAGCTCGACTTCCTTCTGCAATCGCGCGATCTGGACGAGAAGCACCGCGCGGAAGAGGGCATGCTTGTCCGGATAGCGGCGATACAAGGCATTGCGTGACGCCTGTGCTGCCGCCGCGATTGCTTCGATCGACGCCGCAGCATAGCCCTTGGACCGGAACTCATCGAGCGCGGCGTCGAGAATTCGCGTGGTAAGCACGCCTTCCTCCTCGCGCGAGGGGCGGCCGCCGCGGCGACGCCCTTCGACTGCAACTCCGTCGATGCTCCTATCTGGAGCGGCGATCCCGCCTGCCTCCGCCATCCGTCATCTCCTGCCTCCGGAACGATTCTCTTGCGTTTGGGGTTTAAACGCAACACGGTGTCATGTTGTTGCGCGAGATAGATGATCTTTGCGAAGCAACCGAATGTCCAATGCAACGGAGAACAGCATGAAGGTTCTGGTCGATCTGAACCGCTGCCAGGGATACGGCCAATGCGTCTTCGCCGCGCCGGAAGCCTTCTGGATGGAAGGGGGCGAGGCGCTCTATTTCGATTACGCGCCTGACCCGGCGTCTGCGGACAAAGTGGTCAAGGCTGCCCAAGCCTGTCCGATGCACGCGATCACCGTGGACGGCGAGACGCTGCGCGAACAAGGCCTCGGCGAAGCCCGGTTCGAACCGATCGGCGCCGGGCGATGACCGGGCGTTGTGTGATCGTCGGGGCGTCGCTCGCCGGCCTGCGCGCGGCCGAGGGGCTCCGCGATGCAGGGCATGACGGCGAGATCGTTATTGTCGGCGCCGAGCGCCATCGCCCTTATGACCGGCCGCCATTGTCGAAGGCCGTACTGGCGGGAAAGATTGGCGCGGATCATATCGATCTGCCGGAACGGCGATCGATTGACGCTGACTGGCGACTGGGCGTCGCGGCAACGGGGGTGGATCCGGCCGCCAGGTCGCTCCGGCTCTCCGATGGCGGCGCACTCAGCTACGATCGCCTGCTGGTCGCCACCGGTACGAGGGCCAGTCCCTGGCCGAACAGGCAAGAGGCCGGACTCGCTGGCGTGTTCACGCTGCGTGATCGGGACGACGTAGCGCCGCTGAAGAACCGGCTCGATGCCACCGATGGGCGGATCGTGATCGTCGGCGGCGGCTTCATCGGGTGCGAGATCGCCACCATCTGCCGTCATCTGGGTCGGCCGGTGACCGTCCTGGAGAGAGGCCCCGCCCCAATGCTGCGCGGGCTCGGCCGCACTCTTGGCGATCTGATGGCGCGCCGGCACCGGACGCAGGGCGTCGACCTGCGGACAGGCGTCGGTGTGACCGCGTTGCTCGATGACGGCCATGGCAGCTTTACCGGCGTGCGGCTCACCGACGGCAATCTCGTCGATGCCGATCTGTGCATTATGGCGCTGGGCGCGGTGCGTAACACCGATTGGCTGGCGGGCAGCGGCCTCAAGACCGACAGGCTCGGACTGCATGCGGACGGATATTGCCGTGCGCTGCGCGAGGACGGCTCTCCGGCTGAAGACATTTTCGTCGCCGGCGACGTCGCCGTCTGGCCCTCGCGCCTGTTTGGCCAGCAGATGGCGATCGAGCACTGGAGCAACGCCGACGAGCAGGCGCGCACCGCGGCGTTCAACATGGTGGCTCACAGTGGCACGGTACGGGAGCACGACTATTTGCCGACCTTCTGGTCGAACCAGGCCGGCGTCACGATCAAGGCAGTGGGCATGCCCAGCATCGCCGACAGCGCGGCGGTCGTGCAGGGATCGTTCGATGGCGACGGCTTCGTCGCGCTGTTCGGCCGCGAGGGCCGCGCGGTGGGGGCGATCTCGCTCGATCGCGGACGCTACCTCGATTTCTACGCCCGGATGATCAGGAATCGCGCCCCGTTCGGGGAAGCCATCAAGACGGTGGAAGGCGGGGCGGCCGTTCGCTTCGATCCCGGCTTCGCGCCACCCCCACACCAGTCGAACCAGGAGGTGCGTCTGTGACCCTCATCGCTCCCAACCAGATCTTCGCCGAACTCGCCAGGCCCGAGACGCGCCCCAATCCCTACCCGCTGTGGCGGCAGCTTGCCGACCATGGTCCGGCCTTCCAGGACAATGGCGTGTGCCTGGTGCCGGGCCATGCCGACTGCGTCGCCCTGTTCCAGGATCCACGCGTGAGTTCCGATGCGAGCAAGGTTCGCGATGAGCCGCAGGCGCCGTTCGCGCCGCCCTTCTTCCTGATGGACCCGCCCAACCATGATCGGCTGCGGCGGCTGACGATGAAGCATTTCGGGCCGCCCGATCGCGGCAACTATGTGGACAGCCTGACCGGCGACATCCGCGGCTTCGTCCAGCGTTTCATCGACGAACTCAAGGGAGAGACACGGTTCGAGTTGATCTCGACCTTCGCCAACCGCCTGCCCGTCGAGGTGATCGCCAAGATCACCGGCATCTCGATCGAGGAGCAGAACCAGATCGGGCGCTGGCTGGCCTCGATCATCTTCGAGCCCGAAGCGATGAAGCTGCTCGATACCGACGGATCGATCCAGCGCGAGCAGGCGAAGGGGGTCGAGGCGCTCGGCGGCTTCCTGATGAAGACCGTCGCGGACCGCAAGCAGAACCCTCGCGGCGACGACATCCTCAACCGGCTGCTGGCAGACGACGCGCCCGACGCGATGAGCGACGAGGAGGTGATGTCGACGATGCTGATCCTGCTCGCCGGCGGGCACGAGACGACGATCACGCTGATCGGCAACGCGATGGTCCAGCTCCTCCGCAATCCCGACACGATGGCCGACGTTCGCGCCGATCCCCGTCTGGTGGCGCCGCTGGTCGAGGAAGTGCTGCGCTTCGAGCCGCCGATCCAGTACCGCGTGCGCTACGCGCTCGACGATATGGAGATCGCGGGTCTGCCGATCCCGGCGGGCACCAAGCTGATGCCGGCGATCGCGGCGGCAAACCGGGACGCCGCCCGGTTCGACAACCCCGACGCGTTCGACATCCACCGCGCGCCGCATCCGCATCTGAGCTTCGCCAGCGGCGCCCATTTCTGCTTCGGCGCGCCGCTCGCCCGGCTGGAGGGCCAGATCGCGCTCGGCGAGCTGATCCGCCGGCTGCGCAACCCGCGGCTGGTCGAAGGAGAACTCGAATACAAGCCGAGCCCGGAAACACGCGGGCCCAAGCGGCTGGTGATCGAGGTGGACGGCTTCGACGACTGATAACCCGGCCGATCGGGAGATGTGAGGACATGATGAAACTGAACGGAGCGCAGATCCTCCTTGGCCTGACCGGGGCGATGTTCGTCGTGGTGGGCGCGATCTACCTGATCGATCCCCCGCTCATGTATTCGCTCTACGGCGAGCCGCTTTCCGGCGCCAACGCCTACCATCTCGTGCGCACCTCCGCCGGCGGCCCGCTCCTGGTCAGCGGGGCGGCGCTGCTGTGCGGCGCGTTCAAAGCCGGGTTCCGCCGGCACGCTCTATGGATCAACCTCGTGATGCTCTCGGCGTTTGTGCTGGGACGCGCCTGGAGCTTGCTCGCCGACGGCCCCACGCCATCCATGATCCTGCGTGTCGAGATCGTACCCGAAATGGTGCTGGCCCTTCTCACGGTGTACTACCTGCGCCGCCGGACTTCGATCATGTCGCAAGATGCTTCTGAAAGGTTTCGGGACACAGGCAGATGAGCTTGTGCCATCTGGTCCGGCAGCGGACTGAAATCGAGATTGGTATACCACAAAGGAAGGGTGGCTGGGACGGCTGACGGCCGCAAGGCACGCTGGACGGCGCAGAAGGAGCCGTTTTCCCAAAATGTGTTCCCGATTGCCCTTTCCCAGAATTACCTGTTGAAGACGGAGACATGGGGCGGTCCAGCGTAGGGTATGATCCCCCCTGCCTCCGGCACCCGGTGGGGTACGAATAATGTGAGCAGGTATCTTTAATTGCGAGCAGCGCCGGATGATGGCGAGCACGTTGGCAACGAATTCGAGCAGGGTGCCATGCGCCAGTGGCAGATTGCGTGAGCAGGAAATCGCTCCGATGGTGAGCAGGCGCCATTATGTTTGCGGGCCGCTACAGCTAGGAGACCTGTGCGCGGGTGGGCGTAGGGCGTTGTGATGGCGCGCTTTCGCCGGACGGCTCGTTGGTCGCCATCTCGATCGACGCGATCGGTCCTCCACTTCTTCAGGCGGTCGCGGCGAGGAGATTGAATGTTCGCTTGAGGTTGTAGGCGATGGCGGTGAGGTGGATCTGGGCGGCGGCTTTGGCGAGGCGTCGCCATCTCATCCGTCGCAGTCCGTACGAGCGTTTCCAGGCGCCGAAGATCTTCTCGATCCGGCCGCGGACGCGATGGATCGGCCGGTTCCAGTCCCGCAGGCGGCCGAGCGTCTCTTCCTCGTCGCGGCCCCACATGGCGTTGAGTACGACACGCGGCGTGCCGCCCTCGGCGCGGACGGCGCCGCCGAAGTGCGGTCCGCGATAGGCGCTGTCGGCGAAGACTTCGCCGGGACAGTCGGGCAGCGGGTCCGGGCTGGCACGGCCATCGTTGACGTTGGCCGGCGTGACCGCGATCCGCTCGACCGGTGCGGTGTCCGCGTCGCAGGCGACATGCGCTTTGAAGCCGTGCGTCGCGCGCTTGCCGCGGTGCTTCACCCACCGGCCATCGCCGTCGTCTTCGCTCGCGGATGCGATGATCGTTGCATCGACAATGGTGCCGGCCTTCACCGTGATCGCCTTGGCGGTGAGCTGGATGGTAACCGCGCTGAACAGCGCGCGGTCGAGGTCGCGGGCGACCAGCATGCGGCGGAAGCGGACAAACGCCGTGCGCTCGGGCGTCGCCTCGGTGCCAGAGAAACCGCAGAAGTGGCGGAACGAGGCGCGATCTTCGAGCGCATCGGCGAGCTTCACATCCGACAGGTCGTACCAGACCGCCAGCAGCATAGCCCTGATTATCGCCAGCGGCGGCCAGGCCGGCTCTCCTTTCGTCGCCGGATACAGCCGCCCCAGCCACGTCGCGATCGGCTCACAATCGATGAGCGCGGCGATTTCGTCCAACGTCGACCGCGGCCGCTCTCGCTGCGAAAACCCGAAACTCTTCTGCCAATCGTCCGATGCGCCACGCCCGCCTCCGCCATCAGACGCACCAAAGAATCACGACTTGCGACCGCCGTCTACGCCCACCCGCGCACAGGTCTCTTTAGAGCGGTTTCCGCCCGACGAGAGTCGGAGGGGGATTCACACGGGCGTGCTGATCGGATTCAGAGTGCTGGCTGGATGGAGGCCGGCATGGATGGGTAAGCCGTTTTCGATGGACCTGCGGTCGCGAGCGCTGGCCGCGGTTGACGGGGGGGATGAGTTGTCGAACTGCGGCGGGGCGGTTTGGGGTAGCGGCCGCGACGGTGATCCGCTGGCACGACCAGCGCCGCAGTACGGGTGGCTATGCCGCCAAGTCGCAGGGCGGCGACACGCGGTCGCAGCGGATCGAGGCGTACCGGGACACGATCCTGGCGCTGGACGGGGCACGCCGCGACATCACGCTGGACGAGCTGCGCCGCAAGCTTGGCCAGGCAGGCGTAACGGTGGCGATCTCGACGCTGCACCGCTTCTTCGCCCGCCACGGCGGTCACGCGTAAAAAGGTCGGGCACACGATCGAGCAGGACCGCGCCGACGTCCTGAACGCGCGCGAAGCCTCGTTCGATGGCCAGTTCGACCTCGATCCCGAGCGCCTGGTGTTCATCGACGAAACCTGGACCGCCACCATAACCCGCAGCCACGGCCGCTGCCGCCGGGCGAGCGGCTGCGGATGGGTTACCCGCACGGCCATCGCAAGACGACCACGCTGGTCGCCGGGCTGCGCACGACCGGCATGGTCGCACCGATGGTGCTCGACGGGCCGATCAACGGCGACTGGTTCGAGGCCTATGGCGGCCAGGTGCTCGTGCCCGACCTCAAGCGCGGCGACGTGGTGATCATGGACAACCTGTCCAGCCACAAGCGTGCCAGCGTCCGCGAGGCTATCGAAGCCGCCGGCGCCCGGCTGCTGTTCCTCCCGCCTTACAGTCCCGACTTCAACCCGATCGAGAAGGCCTTCTCTCGCCTCAAGGCCATGCTCCGCAAGGCCGGCGAGCGCACCGTCTCCGGGGCTGTGGAACCTCATCGGCAAGCTGGTCGACCTCTTCCAACCGCAGGAATGCGCCAACTACTTCAGCTCCTGCGGCTATGACCCAGACTGAAAGGAAACCGCTCTAACTGTTTGGTCCCGGCAATTGGTGGTGCGGGTTTGATATGAATCGGGCGGGGTGGTCTGTCCATGCTTTGCAGACCGCTTCGTATGGGGCGAGCCCGCGCAGCGTCTTCAAGCGGCGGGCGAAGTTGTACGCGGCGACGAAGTCGCCGAGATGCTGTCGAAGCTGATCGTGGGTCTCGTAGTAGAAGTGTTTGACGGTCGCGTCCTTGATGGTCCGGTTCATCCGCTCGACCTGCCCGTTGGTCCAGGGATGCCGCGGCTGGGTAAGTCGATGCTCGATGTCGAGATCGGCGCAGGCGAACTCGAAAGCGTGACAGAGGAACGGCTCGCCCTTCGCCCGCATCGCCTTGATGTCCTCGGGCGTCCAGCCATCGCCAGTTGGGTCGGTGAAGTGGGTGCCGTTATCGGTGAGGACAGTGTGGATCTTGTAGGGCAAGGCGGCAGCGAGGTTGCGAAGGAAGTTGGCGGCGAGCCGCCGGGTGGCTTTCTCGTGTAGCTCGACAAAGGCGAACTTCGAGGTCCGGTCGATTGCGACGAACAGGTAGAGGCGACCCTCCTCGGTCCGCACCTCTGCAAGGTCGATGTGAAAATAGCCGATCGGGTAGTGCTTGAACTTCTTGCGAGCCGGCTTGTCGCCATCGACATCCGGCAGCCGGCTGATGCTGTGCCGCTGAAGGCAGCGATGAAGCGATGATCGTGTGAGATGCGGGATCGTCGCCTGCAGGGCGTAGAGACAATCGTCCAGCGGGAGGAGCGTGTGGCGACGGAACGCCACCACGACGGCCTCCTCCTCGATCGACAGCGTGGTCGATTTAGGGGCCTTCGGCCCGGTCGGAAGATCGGCCGTTGAGGATCGGCCTCGCCACTTGGCGACGGTCTTGGGGTTGATCCCGTGCCGCTTGGCGAGCGCCCTCAGGCTCTCTTGACTATGCTGTATCGCTCGACGGACTGCCTCAGTCGTTGTGGCGCTCCCGTGGAGTACCTGGCCCATAGCGCATCCTTCCACTCAGGCGTGAATGATGCACCATCAAAACCTGGGATCAAACACCTAACTTAGGGCTGCGCTGCGCTCCGGCGCTCGCCGCTGTGACATTCTCGGGGTCATCGACCTCGCATGAAGTCGAAGTCGGAACACCCATGAGCAGGCGAGCGCCGCGTCCATAAGTGAACCAGGCCCATGACCAGTTGGCATAGACCATCAGCCGGCTCCGGAAGTCGACCAGGAGCATGAACTGGACGAGCGACCATGCCAGCCAGGCGACGAGGCCTTTGAGTCGCACCCGGCCTAAATGCGCGAGTGCCCTGGATCGGCCGATCACCGCCATGGTTCCGTAATCGCGATAGCGGAAGGGCGGAAGCCCGGACTTCCCTTGGACCGTCGCCTTCAACAGGCGGCCGTCATAGTGGCCCTGCTGCTTGGCCACGGGCGCCAGCCCAGGCAGGGGCCTCTCCAGGCCATGATCGAAGCTTGCCGAGTCGCCGACCACGAAGATTTCGGGCCGGCCCGGAACGGAGCCATCGGCATTCACCTTGACGGCGCCGTTGCGGGCAGCATCGGCACCGAGCCACCGAGCCACCGAGCCACCGAGCCACCGAGCCACCGAGCCACCGAG
>CAYMIU010000058.1:0-22611 GCA_964390515.1 uncultured Stakelama sp. | reverse complement strand
GGTGCTAATCGACCCTCAAAAACCTGTTGCACCGCGGGGGCCGTCCACACATGCTTCCCTCTGCCCAGATGCTGCGCCCCCTGCTGCGCCGCGGCAATCTATCCCGTCGCCTGACATGAACGAATTGTGACGCGATGTTGCCATATAGTCACTTAACGCGGTCGCTTCCGTCCCGCGCCAACACTTGGCCGCGTAGCGGAAAGTCTTCATTCGTAACGCAAGAACTCGGCTCGCCTCTTTTCGCGCGCCATATGCCCGCGCATGCGCGCCGCGATATCGCGGATGCCCTGATGCGGCGCGGTGTCGCAGCCCGGGTCACGGGTTAATCTGCGCTAGTGAAAGACCCTCTCTCGCGGGCTAGCGTCCGCGCGCGATTGGCGGCAGTGTGCCTGATCCTTCCGGCGCGCCACCCGCCGATCCCAGGTTCGACCTACAATTGAGAGACACTTTGACGCACCAAACCAGTCTTGATGCCGTGGGCGGTGATAGCCGCTTCGAATTGCTAGTGAACGCGGTGAAGGACTACGCTATCTACCTCCTCGATCGGGATGGCTATGTCGCCAGCTGGAATGCCGGCGCCGCTCGCTTCAAGGGCTACACCGCGAACGAGATCATAGGGCAGCATTTCTCGCGCTTCTATACCGAGGAGGATCGCGCCATCGGCCTCCCCGCCCGCGCGCTGAAGACGGCCGCCGAGTGCGGCACCTTCGAGGCAGAGGGGTGGCGCGTGCGCAAGGACGGCACCCGCTTCTGGACCAGCGTGGTGATCGATCCCGTCATTGACGAGGACGGCAATCTCCTGGGTTTCGCCAAGGTGACGCGCGACATCACCGACAAGCGCGAGGCGCAGAAGAAGCTTATCGAGAGCGAACAGCGCTTCCGCCTGCTGGTGCAGGGCGTGAAGGATTACGCGATCTACATGCTCGACCGGGACGGCTTCGTCACGAACTGGAACCCGGGCGCACAGGCGATCAAGGGCTATACGGCCGACGAGATCATCGGACAGCATTTCTCCCGCTTCTATACCGAGGAAGATCGCCAGGCCGGCGAGCCGGAGCGTGCGCTGCGCACCGCACGCGAAGCGGGGAAGTACGAGGTCGAGGCGTGGCGCGTGCGGCAGGACGGCACGCGCTTTCGTGCCGGGGTACTGATCGATCCGATCTACGATGCCGGCAAGCTCGTCGGCTTCGCGAAGGTGACGCGGGATCTCACCGAACGCTGGCAGGCGCAGCAGGAGGTGGAACGCGCCCGCGAAGCCATGGCGCAGGCGCAGAAGATGGAGGCGGTCGGCCGCCTCACCGGCGGCGTCGCTCACGATTTCAACAATATGCTGACGGTGATCCGCTCCTCTGCGGATCTGCTCAAGATGCCGAACCTCCAGCCGGAGAAGCGCGAACGCTACATCAGCGCTATCGCCGACACCGCCGATCGTGCCGCCGCGCTGACCTCGCAATTGCTCGCTTTCGCCCGCCGACAGCCGCTGAAGCCCGAGATTTTTGACGTGACTCAGCGGGTGGTGGGCCTCCAGCAGATGATGGAGACCAGCGTCGGCCCGCTGATCCGCGTCACCATCGATGCCGAGGGCGAAGGGATCGTCAACGCGGATCTCAACCAGTTCGAGACGGCGCTGCTCAACCTCGTCATCAATGCGCGAGACGCAATGCCCGCGGGCGGAGAGCTCAGCATCAAGGCTGCGACCGTCGATGCCCTGCCCCGCGTTCGCGGCCACGCCGGGTCCGCCGGCAAGTTCGTCGCCGTCACCGTTGCCGACAACGGCAGCGGGATCGCCGCGGAAACGATCAAGCACATCTTCGAACCCTTCTTCACCACCAAGGGGCTGAACAAGGGCACCGGCCTCGGCCTCAGCCAGGTGCACGGCTTCGCCAAGCAATCGGGCGGCGAGATCGACGTCGAAAGCCGGATCGGCATCGGCACCGCTTTCACGCTTTATCTGCCGGTCGCCCGCGCCGATCAGATCGCCGCCGCCGCGCCATTCCAGCCGGCACGGCTTGGGACGCTGCGCACCCTTCGCGTCCTTTTGGTCGAGGACAATGAAGTGGTCGGCCAGTTCGCCCGCGGCTTGCTGGAGGAAATCGGCCAGATCGTCACATGGGCGCAGAACGGGGAGATGGCGCTCGCCTTGCTCGAATCGTCGGCCGACAAGTTCGATCTCGTCTTCACCGATGTCGTGATGCCTGGGATCAACGGCCTCGATCTTGCCCGCACGATCGCCGATCGCTGGCCGGGCCTGCAGGTCGTCCTTACCAGCGGCTACAGCCACGTGCTCGCCGAGGAGGGGGACCATGGCTTCGGCTTCCTGCGCAAACCCTATTCGCTGGAAGGGCTGTTGGCGCTGTTGCGCGCGAGCGCCGAGTCGCTGGTCGACTGACGCGGCGCCTCGTTAGCCCGGTCCCGGCCCGGGGGTTCTTCTGCTTCTCAGATCGTTGCCGGAAGACCCAAACGACAAAAAGCCAGGCCATCCGAAGATCGCCCGGCCCATGTCGTGTCCTGCAGCACCGCGAGTCGCGGCACCGCGCGTTTGTCAGGCGAGAGCCGACAGACGCTTGGTCAGGCGCGAGAACTTGCGGCTGGCGGTGTTGCGATGAAGCACGCCGCGCGCGACGCCGCGCTGCAGCTCCGGCTGAACCGCGGCGAGGGCCGCCGATGCTGCCGTCTTGTCACCCGCTGCGAGCGCTGCCTCCACCTTCTTCACGAAGGTGCGGATGCGGCTCACGCGCGCACCATTGATTTCGGCCCGGCGCTGGTTGCGGCGGATGCGCTTCTTCGCTTGCGGCGTGTTCGCCATTTACAGTCCTCGAAATATCGGTCGATGAAAAAAGGGCGGCGGGAACACCCATCGCCCTAGAAGTCGCGCCACTTAACGCCAATGCCGCAAATGGTCAACTGCGCTGGCAGGTCGGGCACCAGAAGGTTGATCGTCCGCCTTCTGCATATCGCTGCACCGTGCCGCCGCATGCGCAAGGCTCTCCTTCCCGGCCATAGACCGCGAATTGCTTGGAGAAATAGCCCAGTTCGCCGTCCGGCCGGGCGTAATCGCGCAAGGTCGATCCACCCGCCTCGATCGCCGACAGCAGGACCGCGCGGATCGCCTCGACCAACCGGTCGAGCCGCGCGCGGCTGATTCGCCCGGCGGCGCGCTTGGGGGAGATTCGGGCGAGGTACAGCGCCTCGCAGACGTAGATATTGCCCAGCCCCGCCACGATCCGCTGGTCGAGCAGCATCAGCTTGATCGACGCTCGCCGCCCGGCCAGCGCCTCGTGCAGATACGCCCCGGTCAGCTCCGGCCCCAGCGGCTCGGGCCCCAGCGCCGCGAAGGCCGGGAAAGCCGGCAGCTCGGCGGTCGGCCACAGGTCGACCGATCCGAACCGCCGCGGATCGTTCAGCGCCACGCGCCGCCCGGCATCGGTGTCGATCACCAGATGGTCGTGCGGCAGCAGCTCGCTCGGATCCACCCGCCACCGGCCCGACATGCCCAGGTGGAAGATCATCGTCTGCCCGCGATCGGTATCGATCAGGCCGTATTTGGCGCGCCGCGCGAGGCCCGTGATCCGCGCGCCGGTCATCACCTGGCGCAATTCCGGCGGGAACGGCCGGCGCAGGTCCCCGCGCCTCGTCTCGATCGCGGCGACGGTCGCGCCGTCCAGCACCGGGCGCAGGCCCCTCACGGTGGTTTCGACTTCGGGTAGCTCGGGCACGTAACGCCCCTAGCCCCCCGCCCTGCGCCCCGCTAGAGCCGCGCACATGAGCGAAACCGTCTCCTTCGGCTACGAAGACATCCCCGCCACGGAGAAGACCGCGCGCGTCGGCGGCGTCTTCACCAATGTCGCCAGCCGCTACGATCTGATGAACGATGCCATGTCGGCTGGCATGCACCGGCTGTGGAAGGACCGCTTCGTGCGCCGGGTGAAGCCGCGCGCCGGCGAGGAGATCCTCGACATGGCAGGCGGCACCGGCGACATCGCCTTCCGCCTCCAGCAGTCCGGCGCCTCGGTCACGGTGGCGGATATCAACCCGGCGATGCTCGAAGTCGGCATGAAGCGCGCCCAGGAACGCGGCATCGACGGCCTCGTCTGGACGGAAGCCAATGCGGAAGTGCTGACCTTCCCGGACAAGTTCTTCGATGCCTACACCATCGCCTTTGGCATCCGGAACGTGACGGACATTCCCGCCGCACTGCGTGAGGCGCACCGCGTGCTCCGCCGCGGCGGCCGCTTCTTCTGCCTCGAATTCTCGACCACCACCTGGCCGGGGTTCAAGGAAGCATATGATGCCTATTCGCACCATCTGGTGCCGAAACTCGGTCAAATGCTCGCACAGGATGCCGACAGCTACCGTTATCTGATCGAATCGATCCGTCGTTTTCCGGATATGCCCACCTTCGAAGGCATGATTCGCGACGCCGGCTTCGTGCAGACGAAGGTGGAGCCGCTGCTCGGCGGCCTCGTCGCGATTCACAGCGGCTGGAAAATCTGATGCATTCCCCGCTGCTTGGGGGCGCTGGCGCCCGTTGACCCACCCGCTCGTCCATAGCTGGCGGCTGCTCACCTGGGGCCGCACGCTCGCGCGCCACGGCGCCCTCAGGGGCCTGGAACGCGATCCCAACACCCCGCCCCGCGTCCGCCGCCTCGTCCGCCTCGCCCGCGTCGGCGCGTCCGTGCCCGATCAGCCGCGCTACGCCGATGCCTTCGAGGCGCTCGGCCCGGCCGCGATCAAGTTCGGCCAGACGCTCGCCACCCGCCCCGATATCGTCGGTGACGAGGCCGCGCTCGATCTCTTCCGCCTGCAGGATGCGCTGCCGCCGCTTCCGTTCGAGGCGATCCGCCCGCAGATCGAGACCAGCCTCGGTCGCCCGATCGAGGCGATGTTCTCCAGCTTCGATCCGGTGCCGGTCGGCGCCGCCTCGATCGCGCAGGTCCACCGCGCGATCACCACCGACGGTCGCCCCGTCGCGGTGAAGGTGCTGCGCCCCGGCGTCGAGGAAGAATTCGCCCGCGCGATCGAGACCTACGAATGGGCCGCCGCCCAGATCGAGGCGCAGGACCGGCGCGGCGGCGGCGGCGAGATCGCGCGGCTCCAGCCACGCCTCGTCATCGCCACGTTCAAGCGCTGGACGGCGCGCGAGCTCGATCTGCGCCGCGAGGCCGCTTCCGCCAGCGAGCTTGCCGAGGCGATGACGGCGGAGCCTGCCTTCCACGTCCCCGCGATCGACTGGCCCCGCACGTCCGGCAAGGTGCTGACGCTCGAATGGGTCGACGGCATCAAGCTGTCGAACCGCGCCGCGCTGGTGGAGGCGGGCTATGACCTGCCGCTGCTCGCCAAGACGCTGGTCCACGCCTTCCTGCGCCAGGCGATCGCCGAGGGCTTCTTCCACGCCGATCTCCACCAGGGCAATCTCTTCGCGCTGCCGGGCAACCGCATCGCCGCGATCGATTTCGGCATCATGGGCCGGATCGATCGCCGCGCGCGCATCTGGCTGGCCGAGATCCTCTACGGCCTGATCACCGGCAATTACCGCCGCGTCGCCGAAATCCACTTCGAGGCGCAATATGTGCCGGCACACCACGACGTCGCCGAATTCGCTACGGCGTTGCGCGCCGTGGGCGAGCCGATGCGCGGCCTGCCGGTGAAGGACATGTCGATCGGGATGATGCTGGACAGCCTCTTCTCGATCACCCGCGATTTCGACATGGTCACCCAGCCGCACCTACTGCTGCTGCAGAAGACGATGGTGATGGTGGAGGGCGTCGCTACCGGCCTCGATCCGGACATCAATCTGTGGGACACCGCGCAGCCGTTCGTCGAGGACTGGATTCGCACCGAACTGGGGCCGGAAGCCGCCGTGGCGGATCGCATCGTCGCGGACGTGAAGACCCTCTATCGCCTGCCTGAGCTGGTCCGCCGGATCGAGGCACGCTTCCCCCCGCCCGGCGGCGCGCCCCCGGCCCCGCCGCTGCGCGAGATCGAGATCGTCCGCATCGGCGGCGGCTGGCGCTATGCCGCGGTGGCGCTCGCCACGGCCGCGCTGAGTATCGCCGCGACATGGATGGTGATCGGCTGAGATGCCGGCGGCGCCCGGCCGACCGATCTGGCTAGCCGCGCCGTCCCGCTTCGCGGGCTGGCCGGCGAAGCGTGCGCGCACCGCGCTTGTCGTCCTCGCCCTGCTGATCGCCGCGCTCACCATCCAGCCATACAGGCCGCCCCCGCCGCCCGACGCACCAGCCGCGATCGAGAACAAGGGCAGCGAATCCGACCTCGCCCTCTACGAGGCGATCGTCGACGACGTGCGCCATGGTGAGGATTACTACCAGTCGACCGCGCGGGAATTGCGCGCACGTCCTGGTTACCCGCTCCGCCCGTTCGTCACCTTCCGCCTGCCGCTCCTTGCACAGGTTCAGGCAACGCTGCCGCTTGCAGGCACCATTCTGCTCCTGTGGCTGATTGCCGCCGCCACCGCGACGGCGTGGTTGGTGCGCCTTAGCGAGATCCTGCCGCAGCGGGCCCCGCGCATCGTGGCGGCTTTGCTTCTTGCCGGCGGGCTGATCGTTTCGGTCCAGCCGGAACTCACCGCCGCGCACGAGATCTGGGCAGCGCTGCTGATCGCCTGGTCGCTGGCGGTGCGGCGTCGCGGCGAGTGGGTCGCGTCGGTCGCGCTCGCCACGATCGCGATGCTGATCCGCGAGACCGCCGCGCTGTACGTCGTGCTCATGGCGTGCTTCGCACTTGCCACTGGCCAGCGGCGCGAATTCCTCGGCTGGTGCCTCGGCCTCGCTTCGTCTGCCGCCGCAGTCGTGGCGCACGCCATGGCAGTGGCGCAGGTTACCGGCCCGCTTGATCCCGTGTCCGACGGCTGGTCGGGCCTGAACGGCCTGTGGTTCTACGCCATGACGCTGCGTCACGCGACGGTGCTGGAGGTGTTCCCATTCACCCTAGTCGCCCCGCTCATCGCGCTGGCGCTGTTCGGCTGGACGGTGCCGCGCGATCCGCTGACGATGCGCATGGCCGTGGTGCTCGCCGCCTATGGAATCCTGATCGGCGCCTTTGCCCGGCTCAACAACTTCTACTGGGGCATGATGGTCGCGCCTGTCGTACTCGTCGGGCTGGCCTTCGTGCCGGACGGGCTGCGCGATCTCTATCGCGCTGCGCTCGACAGGCGACGCATCACCGTGACAAGAACCGCATCATGAGCCGGATACTCCTGATCGTCGGCGGCGGCATCGCGGCCTACAAGGCCTGCGAACTCATCCGTCTGCTGCGCAAGGCCGGCCACGGCGTGCGCTGCGTCCTGACCGAGGGGGGCAGCCAATTCGTGACCGCCATGACGCTTGCCGCTTTGTCCGAAGAGGAGGTCCACACGACGCTGTGGGATCTCAAGGACGAGGCCGAGATGGGCCATATCCAGCTCAGCCGCCAGGCAGACCTCGTCGTGGTCGCGCCAGCCACAGCTGATCTGATGGCGCGCATGGCCGCCGGCCTCGCCAACGATCTGGCCACCACGTTGCTGCTCGCGACCGACAAGCCGGTGCTCGCCGCGCCGGCGATGAACGTGCGAATGTGGCTCCACCCGGCAACCCAGCGCAACGTGGCCCAGCTTCGCGCCGACGGCGTGACGGTGATGGAACCCGACGAAGGCGCGATGGCCTGCGGTGAATACGGCCCCGGCCGCCTCCCCGAGCCCGCAGCGATCGTCCGCGCGATCGAGGAGCAACTCGCCGCTTCGCGCGGCGCGGCTTCGATTTTGGGGGCAAAAGCGCAGCCGCTGGCCGGCAAGCACGTGCTCGTGACGGCCGGCCCGACGCACGAGCCGATCGACCCCGTCCGCTACATCGCGAACCGCTCGTCCGGAAAACAGGGCTTCGCCGTCGCGGGCGCGCTTGCGGCGCTCGGGGCGCGCGTGTCGCTCATCGCCGGCCCGGTCACGCTACCGACCCCAGCGGGCGTCACCCGCATCGATGTGGAAACTGCGCGCGAGATGGCCGCTGCCGTGGACGCGGCGCTGCCGGCCGACGCCGCCGTGATGGTCGCTGCGGTCGCGGACTGGCGCGTGGAAGCCAGCGCCGGTCAGAAGATCAAGAAAGCCGCCGGCGCAACGCCGACTCTCGCTTTGGCCGAGAACCCGGACATTCTCGCCACACTAGGCCGCAGCGACCGGCGCCCGCGCCTGCTGGTCGGCTTCGCTGCGGAAACGGAGCAGGTCGTGCCGCACGCCAAGGCGAAGCTCGCGCGCAAGGGTGCCGACTGGATCGTGGCGAACGACGTGTCCGGAGACGTGATGGGCGGTGACGCGAACACCGTGCACATCGTCTCCGCCGACGCGGTCGAGACATGGGATCGTGCGCCGAAGGCCGCGGTCGCCGAACGACTCGCCGCAAAGATCGCCGCTGCGCTACAGCAATAAGCGCGGCGCGCCCCATATTCGCGCGCCTATCAACCGGAGATACGATGACTGACCCGATCAGGATCCAGATCCTGCGCCTGCCGCACGGCGCTGGGCTCCCGCTTCCGGCCTATGCCACCGCCGGCGCCGCCGGGATGGACGTGGTCGCCGCGGAGGATGTGACGCTCGCGCCGGGCAAGCGACATGCGGTGGCGACCGGCTTCGCAATGGCGATCCCTGCTGGCTACGAGGTTCAGGTGCGCCCCCGCTCGGGCCTTGCGCTCAAGCACGGCATCACCTGTCTGAACACGCCGGGGACGATCGACAGCGATTATCGCGGCGAGGTGAAGGTGATTCTCGCGAACCTTGGCGAGGAAGATTTCCTTGTCCGGCGCGGCGAACGGATCGCGCAACTCGTGCCCGCGCCTGTGCTACAGGCAATGCTGGACGAGTGCGAGGCACTCGATGCTACGAATCGCGGCGCCGGAGGTTTCGGGTCGACAGGACGATGATCGCACTCACGACGATACTTGCTGTGCTGGCACAGGCGCCGGATCAGGCCGCAACGGCTGCGCCGCCCGCGGTCGAGCTGTCGGAAGCGCCCGCGGATTTCGCCGCGCTGCCGGAACTGCCGCTCCAGCGTCCCTTCACGGACATGCGCCCGCTGTCGCAGTTCGTGCGCGATGAAGTGCACGCCGGCCGCTGCTCCGCAACCGAGAGCAGCATCCGGGTGGATCTCGCAGTATTGGTTGCTGCCAATGGCCAGGTCCGCCGGGTGCGCCCGCGCGCGATCGCTTGCCCGACGGTCGAACAATATGCCTCGGGCGTGATGTCTCGGATGGCGCGCAACAATGTGTCGGCGCCGGGCGAGGATCGCTGGTACCGCGCGGCGCTCGTCTTCGCGTGGAAGTGACGCTCGGCGCCGAGGAGCGCGCCCGTTACGCCCGGCAGATCATCCTCAAGGAGATCGGCGGCGCCGGTCAGCGCCGGCTGAGGCGCGCACGTGTCGCCGTAATCGGTGCGGGCGGCATCGGCTCACCGGCGATCGCCTATCTCGCCGCCGCCGGGATCGGCCGGCTCGTCATCATCGACGACGATTCGGTCGACCAGTCGAATCTTCAGCGCCAGATCCTGTTCGACACCGCCGATGTCGGCCGCCCCAAGGCGCAGGCCGCGGCTGACGCTGCCCGCGCCCTCAATCCCCACGTAGAGACGCAGGTGATCGACGCCCGAATCGCGCCGGACAATGCCGCCGTGCTCCTCGCCGGCGCCGACGTCGTCCTCGACGGCTGCGACAATTTCGCCACCCGGCTTACCGTCGCCGACGCGGCGCTTGGTCTGCGCATCCCGCTCGTCTCCGCCGCGGTCGGCCAGTTCGAAGGCCAGCTTGCGGTCTATCGCGGCTGGGAAGCGGACAAGCCCTGCTACCGCTGCCTCGTCGGCACGTCGCCCGATCGCGAGGAGGGCAATTGCGCCGAGCAGGGCGTGCTCGGCCCCGTCACCGGCGTGCTCGGCAGCATGGGCGCGCTCGAGGCGATCCGGGCCGTCACCCCCTTCGGCGAGGATGCCGCCGGCCGCCTCATCCTGCTCGATCTGCTTGATCTGCGCTTCCGCACCGTGCGCCTGCCGAAGGATCCGGCCTGCCCGGCCTGCGGCCCCTCGGCGCGCTGAGGCGCTCGCTACTTCAACAGGTCCTTCACGAACGCACGCACCGGCGGGCCGATGTCGTCCCGCGCCAGCGCCAGCGCGAGGTTCGCGTGGATGAAGCCTACCTTGTCACCGCAGTCATAGCGGTTCCCGTCGAAGGTGAAGCCGTGGAACGGCTGCTTGCCGATCAGCTGCGCCATCGCGTCGGTCAGCTGGATCTCGCCGCCCGCGCCCAGCGTGGGATTGTCTAGGATCCGCATCACTTCAGGCTGCAGGATGTAACGCCCCGGCGTCATCAGGTTGGAATGCGCGGTGCCCGGCGCCGGCTTCTCGATCACCTCCAGCACCTCGGTCAGCCGCCCGTCGACCTTGCCGGGCGTGATGATGCCGTATTTGCTCGTCTCTTCCGGCGCCACTTCCAGCGCGCCGATCACATTGCCGCCGACGCGCTGATAGGCTTCCACCATCTGCGACAGGAAGCCCGGCGTCCCGACCATCAGTTCGTCCGGCAGCAGCACCGCGAACGGCTCGTCGCCGACGATCTCGCGCGCGCACCACACCGCATGGCCAAGCCCAAGCGGCTCCTGCTGGCGCACATAGACCGGCGAACCCGGCTTCTGGCGGATGCCGTCGATCGCAGCGAGGCTCTTGCCGCGCTCCTTCATCGTCGTCTCAAGCTCGTAGGAGATGTCGAAATGATCCTCGAGCGCGCCCTTGCCGCGGCCGGTGACGAAGATGATCTGCTCGATCCCCGCCTCCAATGCCTCCTCGACGGCATATTGGATCAGCGGCTTGTCGACGACCGTGAGCATCTCCTTGGGCATCGCCTTGGTTGCCGGCAGGAAGCGCGTTCCCAGCCCCGCAACCGGGAATACGGCCTTGCGTACCGGCTTGATCGACGACATCGGCTGATTTCTCCCCCTTTTTGCGCGCGCAGGAATAAGGCCGATGTTCGCTACGACAAGCGTCATTCGGCCCCCTTGCTGCGGTTAGTCGCCTCTTAAACCTGCTCTGCTACGAAAAGGTGTCATGAAGGTTATCGTTATTTTCGGCACCCGTCCGGAGGCAATCAAGCTCTTCCCCGTGGTGCGCGCGCTCGCCGACACGCCGGGGCTCACCGTCCGCACCTGCGTCACCGCGCAGCATCGCGGCCTCCTCGATCAGGTACTCGCCATCGCGGGCCTCTCGCCGGACGTCGATCTCGACATCATGGAGCCGGGGCAGACGCTCGATCGCCTCACCGCCCGGTTGCTCACCGGCATCGGCGAGGTGCTCGATCGCGAGCAGCCCGATCGCGTCATCGTCCAGGGTGACACCGCCACCGCCATGTGCGGCGCGCTCGCCGCTTACTACCGCAAGATCCCGGTCGCTCATGTCGAGGCGGGCCTCCGTTCGGGCAATATCTACCATCCCTGGCCGGAAGAGGTGAACCGCCGCATCGTCGCGCCGATTGCCGACCTTCATTTCGCCCCCACGGACATCGCCGCCGAGGCGCTCGCCCGCGAGAACGTGCGCACCGGCGTCCATGTCACCGGCAACACCGTGATCGACGCGCTTCACTGGACGGGTGACCGCATCGCTGCCGAGCCAGCGCTCGCCGCCGGCCTCGACACGATCGCCGGCCGTTTCGCCGGCAAGCGGATCGTGCTCGTCACCACTCACCGGCGGGAGAATTTTGGCGACGGCATGGCCTCTATCGCCCGCGCCATCGCTCGTATCGCGGCCCGCCACGACGTGGCCGTGCTCTTCCCGATGCATCCCAACCCCAACGTCGTGTCGGTGATGGACAAGATCCTCGGGGATCACGCCAATGTCGCCCGCATCGATCCGCTCGATTACCCGCACTTCATCCGGGCGCTCGGCCTGTGCCATTTCGCGCTCACGGATTCGGGCGGCGTCCAGGAGGAAGCGCCCGCGCTGGGCAAGCCGGTGCTCGTAATGCGTGACACCACTGAGCGGCCAGAGGGCGTTGCCGCAGGTACCGCGAAGCTGATCGGCGCCGACGAGGATCGGATCGTTTCCGAAGTCTTCACCCTTCTTGACGACAAGGCCGCCTATGCCGCGATGGCCCGCGCCCACAATCCCTTCGGCGACGGCCACGCCAGCCAACGGATCGCAAGGATCGTCGCCGATGCTGTCGGGAACTGAATTGAACGTCGTCGTCCTCGGGCTCGGCTATATCGGCCTGCCCACCGCCGCGGTGATCGCACGGACCGGCGCGCAGGTGCTCGGCATCGATGTCGACGCGTCGGTCGTCGAGACGATCAATTCGGGCAAGGTGCATATCGAGGAAGTCGACCTCGACGGTCTCGTCTCCGGCGTGGTCGCGCGGGGCAATCTGCGCGCTTCCACCCAGATCGAGCGCGCCGACGTCTTCGTCATCGCAGTGCCCACGCCCTTCGGTGAGGACCATTCGCCCAACATCGGCTATGTCCTGAAGGCCGCAACGACGGTCGCCGCCGTGCTCAAGGCGGGCGACACGGTGATCCTCGAATCCACCTCGCCCGTCGGCACGACCGAACAGGTGCGCGATCTCCTCGCGAAGCTGCGCCCCGATCTGCGCGCGCCCGGCCTTGGCGAAGGCGCCGACTACGCGGTGGCTTATTGCCCGGAGCGCGTTCTGCCGGGCCGCATCCTCGTCGAACTCATCGACAATGATCGAGTCATCGGCGGCATCACGCCGCGCTGCGCACGCAAGGCGCTCACCTTCTATCGCCGCTTCGTGCGCGGTGCCTGCGTCACCACCAATGCCCGCGCCGCCGAGATGACGAAGCTGACGGAAAACGCGTTTCGCGACGTGAACATCGCCTTCGCCAACGAGCTCAGCCTCGTCGCCGAGAAGATGGGCGTCGACGTGTGGGAAGTGATCCGGCTCGCCAACCGCCACCCGCGCGTCAACATCCTGCAGCCCGGCCCAGGGGTGGGCGGCCATTGCATCGCCGTGGATCCCTGGTTCCTCGTCAGCGCCGATCCGCAGAATACGCCCCTCATCCGCACGGCCCGCGAAGTGAACGACGGCAAGACCGATCACGTCATCGCCAGCGCCACCGCACTGATCGAGGCAAACCCCGGCGTGCCGGTCGCCTGCCTCGGCCTCGCCTTCAAGGCGAACATCGATGATTTCCGCGAAAGCCCCGCGCTCAAGGTCGCCGCAGCCCTGGCGCAGCGGTTCGGCAGCAGGGTGCGGATCGTCGAGCCTTATGCGGCCGCCCTGCCGCCCGCCTTCGATGGTACCGGCGCAACACTCATCGACATCGACACGGCGATTGAACGCTGTCCGCTGATGATCGTGCTCGTCGACCATGACGTGTTCCGCTCAGTGCCGCTCGAGGAGCGGGCCGCGAAGCAGGTTCTGGATACGCGCGGCATCTGGCCGGATCAGCCGGCACCACGCAGCGCGGAACCACTTCGGCTGGCCGTATAATCTTTGCGAGCCTTCCGCTCATGTTGCGGGCGCGAAGAACCTCAGGTAAGGGCCGTGCTTTCCTGAAGTAACTTGCTTGCCTATGCTTTCGCGTTTGCTCTCGCGCCGCCGTCCCGAACCGATCCAGGCGCGATTGCCCGAGGGGCGCCGTATCTATGCCATCGGCGATATTCACGGTCGGCTCGATCTCCTTGATCAGCTGCTCGAACAGATCGCCGCGGACGACGCTGCGCGCGGCCCCGCCTCCACCGGGCTCATCTTCCTCGGCGATCTCGTCGATCGCGGGCCGGATTCGGCCGGCGTTGTCGAGCGGGTCCGCGGCTTGTGCGCAGAACGCCCGGACGCGCGCTGTCTTGCCGGCAATCATGAAGAGATCTTCCTCGGCTCCTATGATGGAAATACCGATCTCTTGCGTTTGCTGCTGCGCGTCGGCGGAGAAGAAACGCTGCTGAGTTATGGCCTCACTTCGCACGAAGTCGCGGAGACGACGGCGCCTGAACTGGCAGCCCTGATCGCAAAGCGCCTGCCTGCAGAGCACATGGCGTTCATCCGCAACCTCGATGATTACATCGTCGAGGGCGACTATGTCTTCGTGCATGCCGGCATCCGGCCCGGCGTGGCGCTGGAAGCGCAACAGACCAGCGATCTTCGCTGGATCCGCGGCCCCTTCCTCACCCACAGCGGAAGCCACGGGAAGTTCGTGGTACATGGTCACACGATTACCGAAGAGGTTGATGAGTGCGATAACCGAATCGGGATCGACACCGGGGCCTATCGCAGCGGGAGGCTCACCGCATTGGGAATCGAGCGGGATCATCGCTGGCTGCTGCAGACCGCAACTCAACAATCGGTTGCTGGGAACGACTGATATTGTAGCTCGTCTACCTTTCTATTTGTCGTTTTTCAGTTGAATATCCCCCGGATCATCGTGTTTTGTACGTTGCGTCGCACCACATTCTCTGCCAGATGGCGTGCGACGGACAATAAAGGGAGTTCGTAATGAAGCTTCGTGGTTACATGGCGGCCGTTGCCGCTGCTTCGCTGGCAGCCGCTCCGGCGATCGCTGCTCCGGCTAACTCGGCATCGAGCCTGTCGGTTGCCAAGGCCTCGCGCGCTAGCGCGTCGGTCGCCAAGGGTGAGCAGGTTGCTGGCGGTGGCGTGATCGTCGCCGTTCTCGCGGCTGCTGCCGTGATTGCGGGCATCGTGATCATTGCCGATTCGGACGACGATTCGGACAGCAACTAAGTCCTTCTTGGATTTGGTAAGGAAATAGCGGCCTTCGGGCCGCTATTTTTTTGTCTGCCGTAGATGAATTGATCCAGATCAACTGATCTGGCTTGTGCCGTCGCGCCTGTCTGGTTCGACATTCTGTGCGTCGCCCCTGCCCCTGCTCCACCTCCAAGCGGCGCCTTCTGGGCCGCCCCGCAGCCGCGCTGTCCTACATCGCGCGCGCAAGGCATGATCCTCTGCTTGCTCATCCCCAGGTCTCGCAGCACTGTTGCGAATGTTGAGGATGTTGGAGAAAAACGCGCCAGAGCCTCAACTTCCTCAACATTCGCGCTGGCCGCACCGCCACCAATCACCGCACGAATCAAAAACAACAGGAGAGAGAACAATGCCTTACGCCCCCTTCGACCTGACCGGTAAAGTGGCGCTGATCACCGGCGGGAACGGCGGAATCGGCATCGGCATGGCGGATGCGCTCGCTCAGGCCGGCGCTGACGTCGTCATCTGGGGCAATAACCCGACGAAGAACGCCGCGGCTGAGGCGCGTCTGTCGGCGCACGGCGGGCGCGTACTCGTCGAGCGCGTCGATGTTGGTGACGAGGCCGCCGTTGACGAAGGCGTCAACCGTGCGGTCGAAACATTCGGGCGTCTCGATTTCGTCGCTGCCAACGCCGGCATCGGCGAAGGGGCCGAATCCTTTCACTCGATGACCACTGACCTGTGGCGCCGCGTGCTGGCGGTGAACCTCGACGGCGTGTTCTGGACACTGCGCGCCGCCGCCCGCCACATGGCCGAGCGTGCCGAACGCGGTGACATCGGCGGCTCGTTGCTCGCGACCTCGTCGACTTCGGCGGTCCACGGCGCCCCGCGGAACCAGGCCTATGCCGCCACCAAGGGCGCGCTGCTGCCGATGATCCGCGGCATCGCCGTCGAATATGCCCGGCACGAGATCCGCGCGAATGCGATCCTCCCCGGCTGGATCGCTACCGACATGACCTCACGCGCGCAGGGCAATCAGAAGTTCAACGACAAGGTGATCACCCGCGTGCCAATGCGCCGCTGGGGCGAGCCGGAGGATTTCGGCGGCCTCGCCGTCTATCTCGCTTCCGATGCCTCGCGCTTCCACACCGGTGACACGTTCACCGTCGACGGCGGCTACACCATCTTCTGATGCCAGCCTCCTTCAACGCTGGCGGGCGGCGGCGGCCTTCCCTACATGGCCGCCCATGACCGAAATCACCGTCGCTGCGCTTCAGCTCGCCTTCTCGAACGATATCGATGCCAACATCGCCAACGTCTCGCGCCTGGTGCGCGAGGCGGCGGCCACGGGCGCGCAGGTGATCCTGCCGCCGGAATTGTTCGAGGGCGAATACTTCTGCCGCGTGGAAGACGAAGGTCTCTTCGCCAACGCCAAGCCGACTGCCGAGCACAAGGCGGTGCGCGCAATGCAGTCGCTCGCAGCCGAGCTGAAGGTCCATATCCCCACCAGCTTCTTCGAAGCGGATGGTCCGCATTATTACAACAGCCTCGCAATGATCGGGCCCGATGGCGCCGTCCAGGGCGTCTATCGCAAGAGCCACATTCCCGATGGTCCCGGTTATGAGGAGAAGTTCTACTTCCGCCCCGGCAATACCGGATTCAAGGTCTGGGATGGCCCGGCAAAGCTCGGCGTCGGCATCTGCTGGGATCAATGGTATCCCGAAACCGCGCGCGCGATGATGCTGATGGGGGCCGAAGTCCTCTTCTATCCCACTGCCATCGGCAGCGAGCCGCATGATACCTCGCTCGACACTGCTCGGCTGTGGCGCCGTGCGATGGTCGGTCACGCGGTCTCCAACGTCGTGCCGGTGATCGCCGCCAACCGCGTCGGCACCGAACACGATCAGACCTTCTACGGCACCAGCTTCATCTGCGACGAGCGCGGCGACATCCTGGCAGAACTCGATCGCGAGGAAGAAGGCGTGGTCACCGCCACTCTCGATCTTGATCGCGTAAAGCGCCACCGCGCCGCTTTCGGCTTCTTCCGGGATCGCCGCCCCGAACTCTACGGCCGCCTGGTCGCGGACATCTGACCGCGTGACGGCAGGCGGAGAAATGCTGGTGGGTCCGCCGGGGCTCGAACCCGGGACCTCTCGATTAAAAGTCGCTTGCTCTACCGACTGAGCTACGGACCCGCACCAGCGCCGCTGCGACTAGGGAGCGGGCGGCGGCGGGTCAACCGGCTGTGAAGCTGTCGCACGGTAAATCCGCTGACCGGGTCACGCCAATTGGGCGCAAGATCGAGCAGCGGGGCCAATACAAAGTCGCGCTCCCGGAAGGCCGGGTGTGGGATCGTCAGCCCCGGCCCCTCGAACGCCCCCCCGGACCACAGGATGATGTCGAGATCGATCACCCGGGCACCCCACCGCTGCCCAGGCCGCCGTCCGAATCGCCGCTCGATCCGCTTCAACCGCCGCAGCAGCTTCTCTGGCCTGGCGCGCGTCTCCACCAGCGCCACGGTATTGGCAAATCGCCGGGTGGATGGACCGAGCGGCGCGCTGAAACGGACTGCCGCGGCTGTCACGCGCCCTTTGATGCACCCCAACGCAGCAGCGATTTCCGATTCCGGCGCTCCATGCCGACCGCGACGATTCGACCCGGCGGCGACGACATAGGTTGAGCGCTCCATGCCGCTCAGCCTATCGCGCCTGCATGAACTTCGCACCATCCCCCCTGCCCCGCACCGAGCCGCCCAGCGACTGCCAGCTCTGTCCCCGCCTCGCCGCCTTCCGACACGCGCTGCGTGCCGAGCATCCCGACTGGTGGAATGCACCCGTCCCGGCCTTCGGCGATCCCGATGCATGGTTGGTGATCGTCGGCCTGGCACCCGGAAAACACGGCGCAAACCGTACCGGCCGCCCCTTCACCGGCGATTACGCAGGCGTCCTCCTCTACGAGACATTGGCAAAA
The DNA here is from genome assembly GCA_964390515.1 of uncultured Stakelama sp. GTDB lineage: Bacteria > Pseudomonadota > Alphaproteobacteria > Sphingomonadales > Sphingomonadaceae > Sphingomonas. Next base: position 4,969 of record CAYMIU010000058.1, on the reverse strand, counting down.
TACGGGCTAAGCGAAGGCACGTTCGACGCGCGCCCGGACGACGGCCTGCAGCTTCGCGGTGTGATGCTGATCAACGCTGTCCGCTGCCTCCCGCCCGAGAACAAGCCGACACCGGAGGAGATCCGCACCTGCCGGCCCTTCCTCGAAGCGCCGCTTGAAACGCTAACAAAGGCCCGCGTGTTCATCGCGCTTGGACAGATCGCACATCAGTCTGCAGTAAAAGCACTAGGCGGAAAGCTGCCAAAAGCGAAATTTGGGCACCTCGCGGAACACAGAATGCCGGACGGCCGCATCCTGATCGATAGCTATCATTGTTCACGCTATAACACGAATACGGGACGTCTCACGACGCCGATGTTCGAAGCTGTATTCGACCGAGCGGTATCATTGCGAGAGTTCACCTAATCCAAGACTTGCGGACATCCATTTACGCGTTAACCATAGACGATAAATAAAATGGGGGGCGCGCAATGACTGATCCAAAAGTCGCGTTGATAACAGGCGCAACGGGACAGGACGGCGCCTATCTGTCCGAGCTTCTTCTTTCCAAGGGCTATGAAGTGCACGGCCTGAAGCGGCGCTCCTCCTCGTTCAACACGGCGCGAATCGAGAGTATTTACCAGGATCCGCATGAGGAGCCCCGCCGCTTCCACCTCCATTATGGCGACCTGACCGATTCCACGAACCTGATCCGGCTGGTCCAGCAGATACGTCCCACCGAGATCTACAACCTCGCGGCACAAAGCCACGTGGCAGTCAGCTTCGAAACGCCAGAATATACCGCCAACGCCGACGGCATCGGCACACTTCGCCTGCTCGAGGCGATCCGCATCCTTGGCATGGAGAAGCAGACCCGCTTCTACCAGGCGTCCACGAGCGAATTGTACGGGCTGGTCCAGCATGTTCCGCAGCGCGAATCGACCCCGTTCTACCCGCGCTCGCCCTACGGGATCGCCAAGCTTTTCGCCTTCTGGACGGTCGTGAACTACCGCGAAGCCTATGGGATGCACGCGTCGAACGGCATCCTGTTCAACCACGAAAGCCCGCTTCGGGGAGAGACCTTCGTCACCCGCAAGATCACGCGCGCCGCAGCGGCGATCAAGCTTGGCCGGCAGGACCGGTTGTGGCTCGGAAACCTGGATGCTCAACGCGACTGGGGTCACGCGCGCGAATATGTTCGCGGCATGTGGCTCATGCTGCAGCAGGAGGAGCCGGACGATTACGTGCTCGCCACGGGGGAGTGCACCACCGTCCGCGCGTTCGCCGAATGGGCGTTCGAGGAAGTTGACATCCGCCTGCGCTGGGAGGGCAGCGGCGCGGATGAGAAGGGGTTTTGCGAGCGAAGCGGCGAGTGCGTCATCGAAGTTGACCCGCGCTACTTCCGCCCCACCGAGGTCGACCTTCTGATCGGCGACTCATCAAAGGCCAAACAACGCCTCGGCTGGTCTCACGATACCTCGGCGCGCGAACTCGCGCGCGAGATGGTCCATGCAGACCTCCTCGTCATGCGGGACGCCCCTATCGCTCGAGATGCGTGGTGACCAACGGTACGTATGGACTGATCGGCAAGCGCGTCTTCGTGGCTGGCCATGGCGGCATGGTTGGATCGGCAATCATCAGGCGGCTCGCTGGTGAAGGATGCACGATCATCTCCGCGCCGCGCTCAGAACTTGACCTGGCGGATCAGCGGCAGACATGCGCGTGGTTCGACGCGGCCAGGCCGGACGCCGTCTTCTTGGCCGCCGCGAAGGTCGGCGGGATACTGGCGAACGCCACCTATCCAGCCACGTTCCTTTACGAAAACCTGATGATCCAGGCCAATGTACTTGAAGCCGCTCACCGAAGCGGCGTGGAGAAACTGGTCCTACTTGGCTCTTCCTGCATCTATCCAAAGCATGCGCCGCAACCAATCAGCGAGGACGCACTTCTTGGCGGGCAACTCGAACCAACCAATCAATGGTATGCGGTCGCGAAGATCGCCGGCATCAAGCTTGTTCAGGCGTTCCGCCGGCAACATGGATGCGACTTCATCTCGGTAATGCCATGCAATCTCTACGGCCCGGGCGACAATTTCGATCTTCGATCAAGCCACGTCCTGCCGGCCCTCATCCGCAAGACGCACGCCGCCAAGAATATCGGTGAGCCAGCCGTGGAAATCTGGGGCAGCGGAGAACCACGCCGTGAATTCCTCCACGTGGACGATCTCGCCGACGCCTGCGTCTTCCTCATGAAAAACTATTCGGATGAAAGCCCGATTAACGCAGGTTCCGGCCGCGACATATCCGTTTTGGCACTCGCCGAATTGATATGCCGCGTGATCGGCTTTGAAGGACAAATCCGGCGAGATTTTACCAAACCCGATGGCACGCCGCGCAAGCTGATGGACTCAGGACGGCTCGCCACGATGGGCTGGCGACCGACAATTTCGCTCGAGGCGGGAATTGCAAACACGTACCGCTGGTTCTTGCGCCACCTTGAGGCGGTGGAGCGGGTGAGGGGAATCGAACCCCCGTCGTAAGCTTGGGAAGCTTCTGCTCTACCATTGAGCTACACCCGCATTTCAACGACTTAGCGCTGAAAAGGCCGCTGCTGGCTGCCGGTTTACAATCCGGTTTACAGCGGCGACGGCAGCCAATGCCATGAGCATCATCCTGCCGTCAACACGTATGCCCGGCATCTACGCTCAGGAATGCGGACTCCATCCGGGTCACCCTGTTCAGTCGGTGGCGAGGCCACGCGCGATCCGCTTGCCCAAGGCGATCTGACGCGCGGTATCGTCGACATAGATGCGGCGGATGCGCTCGACCTCCGCTTCGGACCAGCCCATGATGCTGGCGATCTCCGCGTCAGTGAGGTCGGTCGTGGTCATGAGGTGGGTGGCGAAGGTGCCACGGGCATCGTGCAGGTGCTTGTGCCGCCTGTCGCACTGGCCAGCCTGATCGGCCTCGACATGAAAAATGCCGGCCAGCTTGGCGATACGGGAAACCTCTTTGGTAAGCGTGTCGAGATTCCACGGTCGTCCTTTCGGGTTGACCAGCACCGTATCGACGCCCGGGGCACGCGGATGGTCCTTCAGCCTCGTGAGGACCGCGTCGAGTTGTGGAATCCGCGGGACAGTCGCGAATTGACGGCGGCCTCGGCTGGTCTTCTTCGCCTTTTTGACGATCGCGAACTCGCCGACCGACGCCCAGGTGATGCGTGCGAGGTCCTCTCGTCGAAGGCCGGTCACGGAGCATAGGAGCACGGCGTAATAGACACAGCGATCCTTTTCTCCCGCGGCCTTTTCGAAGGCGAGCAGATCAACCTTCGTCCACACGATCTCGGCACGCTGACCGTTGACGTAGATCTTCCCGAGTTTTTCGGCGACGTTGATCCGCAATGCACCCCGCTGGATGCCGTATTTCAGCAACGCGCGTAGCACGGTAACGCCATTATCCGCCGCTCGCGGCGTGGCGGCACGAGCATCGCGCCAGTCGACGACTTTCTCGATCATCCGCTCGTCATTGAAGATCGCGAGCGGAACCTTGCCCCATCTCCCCTCGATCGTGCGCACGATCGAACCCCAGGTCTTCTTCGTATTCTCGCTCAGCCGCGACCATTCGGGGCTCGCCTGCCACTTGTCGATCAGTGATTGGAGCGTCGTGGGGTTCGGCTGCCGGGCTGCGTCTCGATCCCTCCTCGCCGCGGCGAGACTTTCCAGCGCCTCGGTCGTCAGGTCCGGCCGGGCTCCATCTGCCGACATGACGGGAGGACCGCCACGCCATGCATAGACGTGCCAACGGCTGCTTCCGTCCGCCAGACGTTTCCGGACGAAGTGCAGCCCCTTGATCACAGGCGCGCTTCCCATTCGCGGAAGATGTCTTCCGGCGTGGTCGGAGCGGTCAGAGGTGTTTCCGCAACGCTCAGGCGGATGGTGCCATCGGTTTCGACTTCGAGCCTGCCGATCGGCAGGCCGGCTTTCATAGCCGCTTGGATCGTGCGGCGGATCGCAACCGTGCTGATCGGGCTCTTCTTGCGCGATACGCGCACGCCATTTTCCTTTCGAGAACCGATGGTCTCGAAATTGGCCTCATCCTTACCCTTGCCGGGGCGGATCGAACGGGTGTTCTGATCCGAACGGCTCGCCATCGTCGCGAGGCATTCGAACCCCAACCCGATGGGGTGCATCTCCTCTATCGAGGAGAGCAGCGGTTGGACGAACGATGTCGGACCAGGCCGGGTTTCGTCCACCTCCGCACGGCGCGCTGACGCCTGATGTGCGGCGGGTTCTTTACGATCCAACACGAGAGTGTACTCACGGGCTGCCGCTGGCAGACCCCCGGCCCAAGTGACGACGATGGCCGAGGGTCTGCCAGCGGTATTCCGGAGATCCTCGTCGCCACTAAAGCGCGGCCACAGCCGTGCTTCGCAAATTAGCCTGACCCGAAATCGCGAAGGAGGGAAGGACCCCCATCGCACTGATCTACATCAACTCTGATCTGGCTGTGTGTTAGGTAAAGCTGCCCCAATCGCGGACGCTGGCAGCCGTTTGCCCACTTCTCGAAAGCGGACGTCCATTCAGGCGACCCGTCGCAGCCGAAACTGGGCCGGTTTTGGACTGGCAGGTTACGGCACTCGAACGAGCGGATCGGACGTAAACCATCCTATTCTCAGTCGACGGCGAAACTTGACCGTCAGCAGTCAGCGCATTTCGGCGTGAGAGTCGGCAGCCGCAGACTTCGAATGGTCTGAGCGTTGATGTCGGCACGGATTGGAAATGACATTAGCCTAAACCTTGATGTAGCGTGTAGCGCATCACGCTACATTGCCATCGACATGCATCGTGTAGCGTCATGCACTACACGTATGAAAAATGAATCTATCCATCCGGGCGAGTATGTCCGAACCAACGTCATTCCTGTTGGCACCAACGTCACCACAGCGGCCAAGCTGATCGATGTCAGCCGTCCAACGCTCTCAACATTTCTCA
>CAYMIU010000057.1:17271-22756 GCA_964390515.1 uncultured Stakelama sp. | reverse complement strand
CGCCGGCGATGGCCGCGGATCATCCGCACGAGATCGATCTCGTCGATCACGTGCCAGCGACGCGCCGACGGCACCATGGTTATCAAGCTGGGCCCCTGCGCCATCAGTGTCTCCTCCGGCAGACCGATGGAGCGCAGCACCCTCCCCCGCCTTGACGCCGGTCAAAGCCGGCGGACGGCGTGCCCCTGGAACAAGCCGCTCATCAACGCCGCACCACGGCGCCGCCGCAAGGATCGCCTCACCCGGCCGCAGCTGGCCGCGAAGGGTCAGCGCGCCCCCTCGTCTTGCAGCCATGCGCCAAAGAGCCGCGCCGCGCGCGTGCGTGCCTCGGCTGGTTCGACAAGGAAGAAGCTTCGGGCCGAGCGCAGCCGGTGCTCGGTCAGTGCCTGCAAACGCCCCTCGCCAAGCAGTCCTGAAATCAGCGGCTCGATCCCGATCGCGACACCCGCACCGCTCAACGTCCGCTCGTATAAAAGCAAGGCGTCGATGTCGCGAGGCGCGACCGCGCGCTCGTCGAGTCCGCTGGCGCGGAGCCACTCCTGCCAGAACTCCGGGCGATGATCGGGTCCGAGCAGCGGGTGGTGCAGCACATCCTCGGGCTTTGTGATCGAGCGCGGATGGGCAGCGCTCCACACCGGCATGAGGTGGATCGGCAGCAACGGCTCCGTCGCCATCTCGTGATCGGGCGCCAGCCGGATGGCAAAGTCAAAGCCGCCTGCGTCGAGCCGCTCGAAGACGATAGAGGTCCGCACGTCCACCTCGATGCCGGGGTAAAGGGCGTTGAATGCCGGCAGGCGGGGGAGCAGCCAGCGCGTCGCGAACGCGGGGATCGTCGTCACCCGAACGATCATCGCGTCCTGCTGCACTTCTGCCGCCGCAGCCTGGAGTCGATCAAGAACGGCCACCGCGTGCGCCAGATAGCTGCTGCCGGCGCTGGTCAGCACCACCCCCCGCGGCACGCGCTCGAAGAGGCGGACACCGAGTTCCTTCTCCAGCGCCGCGAGCCGCCGCGACAATGCCGGCACCGACATGGCGACACGCGCACTCGCTGCGGCAAGGCTGCCGAGGCGCGCCGTCGTCACAAAGGCCTGCAGGGTACGGGTCGAAGGAAAGTGCATCGATGACGACGCTAGCACCGTTGCTGACTTGCAATAAGTGGAAGGGACCGCCGAGCTTCGCAATGGTGACGGCTGGAGAACCGCCTACTCTATCGCCTCGCGCGGCCATCGAGGCCGGCGATTAAAAGGTGCAGCCCATGACAAGTGCCACTCCGCCTTCTGCCCGCTCCGAAGACCTTGCTACGGTGCCCGGGCCGATCCCGCGCCCCGAACGGTCATCGAGCCTCCCTCACCGCGGAGTCATCGTGACCGGCGAGAATGGCGAGGAGGGGCACAAGGCGTTCTACATCCACATCGAAGCGAGGGCGGGCAAGGAAGATGAGGTCGTACGGATGCTGCACGACATCTACGGGTGCGTGCTGGACGAGCCAGCGACCGGCCCGTGGTTTGCCGTCCGTTACTCCTCGACGACGTTCGGCATCTTCGAGGCGTTCCCTAATATCGCCGGCCGGGACGCGCATGTGGCGGGCGGCGGCGGCGATATCTTCCGCGACAACGCCCGCATGAACGAAATTCTCGCGGCGCCCGCGCATGTCTACCGGCTGGACGTGCTCCTCAACAAGGCGATCGTCGGGGCCTAGTCGCGGTCCGGCGCGCCGAGCGGGAAGTAATGGCGGTATTGCCGGGCCTCGTTCACTGCCCGCGCGAACGACGGCCGTTCGAGCAGCCGCGCACGATAGGCGGCGAGGTGCACGTGATGGGCAGGAATACGGTGCGTCCAATCCGCGTAGAACAGGGCCGGCGCGGCGGCACAATCGGCCAGCGTAAAGCTTTCACCCGCCGCCCAGGTGCGATGCTCCATTCGCCGGTCCAGCCAGGCATAGCTCGTCTCCAGCATCCGACGCGCTTCTTCGACACCATAGGGATCGCGGCTCCCGGCTGGCCGAAGCGCGTCGAGCACGAACTTGCCCTGCGGCGTCATCACATAATTGTCGAAGAAGCGATCAAGCATGCGTACCTCGATGGTTTCGTCAGGCGGGTCGGGGATCAGCCGTACCGGCCCCGGATGCCGCACCTGAAGGTATTCGATGATGATCGACGCCTCCACGATCACCCGGCCTTCATCACGCAGGATGGGGAACTTCTTCATCGGCCATAGCGATGCCAGTTCCTCTGCGACGCCGGCATCCTCCATCATGCGGTAGGTGAAGGATATGTCGTTCTCGTAGAAGGCGATAAGCGCCTTCTGACAATAAGAGGAGAACGGGTGGGCGAAGAGCTCGATCGTCATGAGAACGCGCTCATCTCACGGCCTTCCAGTACCGCGGCAAGATTGTCGACATGCCAGCCGGTGCCATGTTCGCGGCCCCGCACCGCCTCCGGGCCGCCGGAGAAATAGGATCCCTGCTCCGTGTGGATCAGCCGCGTCTCGCCGCGCTCCTCGATGATCTCGATCGTCTGCAACGACACCGACAGCTTCTCGTCACCATGAAACAGGTCGTAGACGAGGACGATGCGCTCGTTCTCGACGATGTCGTGGTACGTCGCCTGAAAGTCGGTCACCAACCCGCTTGGCCAACGGGCGTGGAAACGCTCCGTCCCGCCGACCCGAAAGTCGAGGCGGCGCTCGAGAACCTCGGCATCGGTCGGCGTCCTGAACCAGGCGCTCTTCGCCTCCAGGCTCGTGAACGCCGCGAACACACGCCGCGGGTTGGCCCTGATCGTCCGTTCGATCACGAATGTCGCGTTGGTGAGAGGCATTCATTCGTCTCCCGTCGCCGTCGTTTGCGCCAGATATGCTTCGAGTTGATCGTACTGCTGTTCCCAGAAGAGCTTGCGGTCGCTGATCCAGCGTTCGATCCTCGCCATCGCGGAGGCATCCAGGGCGCACGTCCGCACGCGCCCCGCCTTCCCGCTTCTGACCAGCCCAGCCCCCTCCAGCACCTTCAGATGCTGGGTGACGGCCGAAAGGGTCATCGGCAGCGGCCTGGCGAGGTCGCTGACGGTGGCCGGGCCATGGCTGAGCCTCTCGACCATCGCCCGGCGGCTAGGATCGGAAAGCGCATGAAAGGCCCTGTCCAGCTGCTCCGACTCACACTGTAGCATTTGCTTAAGTATCAGGAGATCGTCGCCGGTGTCAATTTCCCGATCAGGCTGCACGATCCTGTTATTACGTCCTGAATCAGGGAAGGCGCACCGACAGCGGCAGGCGCTACGGGGCGCCTGCCGAGGGTCCGGCTCGGTTAAAGCGGGTCGAACCGCGGATCGGGCCGGATCACACCATGCCAGGCGGTTCGGGAATAAGCGCGCGGGCCTGCGCGTATGCTCCGCATGACCAGTGACGTTCGAACTGATCCTCACCCTTCGGAGCGCGCCGGAGGCGCCGCTCGCCGCAGCCCGGCCTTGGGCGATCGGGAAGACGGCGCCCGCCATCTTCTCCCGCGCGTCATCGCGGTCGTTGGTTGTGACGGCGCGGGGAAATCGACCCTGACGGCCGATCTTCAGGCACATCTCGGCATGGGAGGCGGTGCCCGCCTTGTGTATCTGGGGCAGGATTCCGGGAACATCCTTCGCGGCATCAGGCGCCTGCCGGTGATCGGCGCGCCGATCGGACGCTATCTGGAGAGCAGGAGCCGGCGCGCGCACGCCGACAAGGGGAAATCGGCGGAGCCGGATGCGCTGACGGCCCTGGTGATCGTCGCCCTTTCACATTGGCGCCGGCGCAAGTTCCGCCGGATGCTGGCGCTTCAGCGCAGCGGCGCGATCATCATCGTCGACCGTTACCCCCAGGCCGAAGCGCCGGGTTTCTATTTCGACGGCCCGGGCCTCGAAGCGACAGTGCGATCGAGCCGGTTCATACGCTGGCTCGCCGCGCACGAGCGACGCCTTTACGAGAATATGGCAGCGCACGTGCCCGGCTTGCTGATCCGGCTCAACATCGATGCCGAGACAGCGCACGCCCGCAAGCCCGATCATAAGCTGGCAGTGCTGCGCGAAAAGGCGCGCCTCCTGCCGACGCTGACCTTCAACGCGGCGCCGATCCTCGATCTGGATGCGACGGCGCCATATCGGGAAGTCCTGCAGAGCGCGCTCGACGCCGCGCGGCAGGCAGTGAACCTGAACGCCGGCGAAGCCCCGGCGCGCGGCACGAGCGCCCCTCCCGCGGTGAGCGGGGCACGGCGGATGACCGTGGCCGGCGGGTAAACGCAGGTATGATCGAAATCAGTATTCCCCCTGATATGATCTCCACTGACATGGTCCGCATATCTTCATGCTGCCGTGGAGAATAGCGCAGGGATCCTGCAATGCTGTCGCTTCTATTGACGCTTGTCGAAGACCAAAGCGCCTTCGCTGGATTGATCGCGGTCGTCGGCTGCGACGGATCCGGAAAGACGCGACTTGCCGCTGACCTCGCGATCACGCTGCAGCAAAGAATGAAGGCGGAGCGCCGCTATATGGGGCTCGTATCGGGTGAGACCGGAGACAAGATCAAGCGACTTCCCGTCATAGGCGACGCACTCCACAATTATATGAAGAGGAAGGCGGAGCGTGCACAGGATATGCACGAACGTCCGCCGAATTCGCTCACGGCAGTCGTCATGTACGCCTTGTCGCTGTGGCGGCTTCTCCAGCTGGTTCAAATAGGACGCCGCATCAAGCGAGGCATATTGGTGATAGCGGAACGCTATCCCCAGGCAGAGATAAGGGGCTTTCATTACGACGGCCCCGGGCTTTCCATCGAACGGAGCAGAAACCGTCTGATGCGCAAGCTCGCGATGCGAGAGCAGCATTTATACGACGTGATGGCGGGGTGCACGCCATCGCTGGTCATCCGGCTCGCGATCGATGCCGAGACGGCTTATGCCCGCAAGCCCGATCATTCGCTGGCCGAGCTTCGCGACAAGAGCCGGTCGCTGCCCCTGATACGCTTCAACGGCGCGCGCATCTTCGAGATCGATGCGACCCGCCCGTACGACGAGATTCTGGCAACCGCATTGCATGCCATCGAGGCGGTGGTCCCGCAGCAGAAGCATAGCTTGTGACCGGGCGGTCTCCGACCGCCGAGGCGCGGATCGAGCATCCTTTCGCCCTCCCGCCTGCCCACGGCGCGGCATTCACCCCGCACGCTTCTTCCGGTCGCTCCTTGTCGCGCGCCCTGCCCCCCATGATCGCGGTCGTGGGATGTGACGGTTCCGGCAAGTCGACCCTGGTGGCCGCCCTGGCCGCGTGGCTGGCGGGCTTCCAGCCGACAGCCGTCTGTCATCTGGGCAAGCAAAGCGGGAACGCCGGCCGCGCGCTGACCCGCCTGCCGTTCTTCGGGCACAAGCTGGAAGCGTCCCTCTATGCAAAGGCGAAGACTGCGGAGACGCCAGAGGGACCCGACCTTGCGACGGCGATCGGCATCTATGCCTTCGCGATCCGGCGGG
>CAYMIU010000057.1:0-17261 GCA_964390515.1 uncultured Stakelama sp. | reverse complement strand
ACGCTTTCGCCGCATGATGGCGCTGCGCGACGCGGGCAAGATGATCGTCGCCGACCGTTTTCCGCAGACGGAGGTGCCGGGGCCGATGGATGGCCCCGGCCTCGCCAATGCGCGACAGGCCGGCCTGGTGGGCTTCCTCGCCCGCCGCGAGCGGCGGACGTTCGATGCCATGGTGGCCCAGCTGCCGGACGTGGTGCTGCGCCTCAATGTCAGCCCGCAGGTCGCCCACCAGCGAAAGCCCGATCATCGCCCGGCATCGCTCGCGATCAAGACGCGCATATTGTCCGGTCTCACCTTCCAGGGCGCGCGGATCGTGGATATCGATGCCGAGCAGCCGCCCGCCGTCGTCGAAGCGCAGGCGAAGGCCGCCATCGCTTCGCTGCTGCCGATCCGCCGCCCGAGCGCGATCGCGCCCGACCATGACACGCGATGAAGCGCTGGCTCTCCGACGGCGCGTTCCGAGCCATCCTCCGCAATGCTTCCTATCTGGGTTCAAGCAAGCTCGTCGGCGCGATGCTCAGCCTGGTGGCGCTCGCCTGCGCGGGGCGGGCGCTGACCCCGACGCTCTTCGGCACATTGGCGTTGGTGCACGCCTATGCGACCGGGGTGAGCGCCTTGGTCAAGTTCCAGACCTGGCAGTTGATCGTCCGGTTCGGCGCGCCGGCGCTCGTCCGTGACGACATCGAGCGGTTTCGCGACGCGACGAGCTTTTCCTTCGGCCTCGACCTGGCGAGCGGATTGAGCGGCATGCTCGTCGGCATGCTGCTGCTGCCCGCCGCCGCCCAATGGGTGGGGATAGCGGACAAGGACCTGCCGCTCGCGCTTCTCTATTGCACGCTCATACCGTTCATGACGGCGGCCACCGCCACCGGCATTCTGCGCACGCTGGACCGCTTCGACCATATCGCCCTGCAGCAGTTGGTGACACCGCTGCTGACCGCCATCGGCGGCATCGCCTGTTACCTCGGCGGCTTCGGTTTCGCGGGCTTCGTGGTCACCTGGTATGCGGCGCAGCTGACGGGCGACCTGTTGCTATGGGCCTTCGCTGCCCGCGCATTGAAGCATCGCCACATCCGCCATGCGCTTCGCCCGGCGCTGTTCGCACCGGCCCGGCGGATCAGGGGCGCGTGGGACTTTGCATGGACCACGAACATCGCGCACTCGATCTGGTCGGGCTGGGGGCCGCTCAGCAATCTGCTTGTCGGCGGCCTGCTTGGCCCTGCCGCCGCCGGGCTTTTCAAGATCGCATCCACCTTCGTCGAGGGTGCCGCCAAGCCGGCAAGCCTTCTGGAAAAGAGCTTCTATCCCGAGATCATGCGGCTCGATCCTGCCAGCAAGCGGCCCTGGCGGCTGGCAATCCACACCGGCCTGCTTGCGGGGGCATTGGGGCTGGTGCTGCTGCTGGTCGTGCTGGTGGGGGGCAAGCCGCTGATCGCCGGCGTGTTCGGGAAGAGCTATCTCGAGGCCTTCGACCTTCTCGAGATCATGTCGATCTCGCTCATTGTCTCGACCGCGACCTTCCCGCTTGAATCCCTCCTGTACATGGTCGGCCACCAACGCACCGCGCTGGTGGCGGAAGGCATGGCCGCGCTGGTCTACGGCGTCATCCTGGTCCTCTTCACCCACAGGTTCGGACTGATCGGTGCCGGTATCGCCTATGTCGCCGGGATATGCGCCAAGGCACTTTTCACCCTGGCGCCCACGATCGCCGCCTATCGCCGGCGCGCGGCGTTTCGCCACCTTCAGGAAGCGGCCGAATGACCGAGCGGGGCGCCGCCTTGTCCGGGCCCTTCCCGTCCGAAACGCTGGACGCACTGTTTGCGGCCGTGGAGGTGGACGATGTCGTCGATCCCGAGGTCCACCTGCCCGATCCGATCATTCTGTCGTGCAGCGAGGAGACGATAGCGCGCTGCCTTCGGCTTTGCCTGCAGTTCTGGGCGGAAGGCGTCAGCCGCGAGGCGTTACTTGGCCTGATCGGGACCTTGCTGCGCAACGGCGATCTCTCCCCGGACGATCGCGTGCGGTACAAGCACATCCGCGCACGGTGTAAGCATCTTCGCTTTGCCCTGACGTTATACGATGTGCGCCATCGCCCCCCTCCCCTGTTCAACGTCACGGTGGGCATGATGGGCAATTTGCAGGACGCGTTCCGCAACGGGCATGCGCGGGCCGTGACGGCTTGTGCACGGGTGCTGCAGGCCCTGCTGGCCCCGCCGCTCTGGTCCGCGACCCGGCGGAGGCTGGGCGCCGTACGGCTGGAAGACGCGACCGGGTTCGTGGAATATCGCCGCAGCGAGATCCGTCGCCTGAAGCAGCGGCTGGGCCAGGAGAAGCTGACCGGCCATGAATTTCACGGCGTGCGCAAGATCGTGGGCCGGCACGTCTCGTTCTACGATACCTTGCGTACGCTCGACCATCGCGAGCACGACTTTCGCATGTCGCGCTACCTGAGCGCGATCAACGGCCTGATGGGGCAGCGCCACGACGAGATGGTCGAACAGGCGCTTGCGGGCACACGTGCTTACCGGACGGCGGAAGAACTGGATCCCGGCATAAGGCAGCGGCTCGAAACGCTGGTCGCTCGATACCCGCTCTAGCCGCCATGCGTTCGATCATCGCGCGACGAAAGGAAGACGGCGATTAGGACCGACTTTTGGCGAGTGGGCATCGTCAAGGCGCCGATCACCCGCATCCTGGCGGAGGCGGATCTCGGCGCCTTCGACATCGTCTGGCTACCCACACAAGGCCCGCTGCGCTTCACCGCGGATCCCTTCGGCCTGTGGAAGGACGGGCTGCTCCACATATTCGTGGAGGCATATGATTACCGCACCGGGCGCGGGGAGATCGAGGTTCTGATCCTCGATGAGAGCCTGTCGCTCCGGCATCGCGGCCCGGCGCTGCGCGAGCCGTGGCACTTGTCCTACCCGTTCGTGTTCGAGGCGGAGGGCGAGATCTGGATGCTGCCCGAGGCGTACAGGTCGGGCCGCCTCACCCTGTACCGGGCGACCGGTTTCCCATGGCGCTGGGAGCGCGAAAGCCGCTTCGTCTTCCCCGAGGCCGCGATCGACGCCACCCCGGTCCAGACACAGGAAGGATGGCGGATGTTCTACACGCCTCCTGCGCCAAAGCGCTGGCGAACCAGCGCCTTGAAACTGGCCCGCGCCGATCATCTGCTCGGGCGGTGGGAGCGCTGCGGGGACGGCCCGATCCTCATCGATCGCGGCGGCGCGCGCATGGGGGGAACCCCGGTCTGGATGGAAGACGCCCTGCTGCTGCCGACGCAGGACTGCCGCGACACCTATGGCGGCGCCCTCACGATCCGGACGGTGACCGGCGCCGCGGGCGATGCACCCAGGATCGGGGCGACAGGCACCCGCATCACGGCGCCGCCGAGTTTTCACCCCTATGTCGAGGGGCTTCATACCCTGTCGCAGGCAGGGCCAGTCACGCTGATCGATGCGAAACGCACCATCCACCCCGTTCGTCATCTCGCCAATCGGGCGACCGACTGGCTTCGCCGTCGCTGACGGTCAGCGCGCCTCGGCGACCAGCGCCTCGACCTGCCTGATGACGGCGAGGCCTGCCTGTTCGAAGGCGGCCCTGCCATATGTCCGGTCGATATAGGCCCTGCCCGCCGCGCCCATCCAGGCGAGCCGGAGCGGGTCCTCGATCAGGCCTTCGATGGAGGCGGTCCATGTCGGGACGATGTCGCGTGGCAACACGATCCCGCCGCCGCTCGCCCGGATGCTCTCCTGCACCTCCCCCACCGGCGTGGCGAGCACCGGCAGCCCGGCCGACATGGCCTCGTGCGCGGCCAGACACATGCCTTCGTAGCGCGATGGCTGCACATAGAGGTGCCAGGATTGCAGGAAGGGGCGGACATCGAGCGCCGCGCCGGGCAGATCGACCAATTCTTCGAGCCGATGACGAGCGATCAGGCGATCGAGGCGAGCGCGCTCCGGCCCGTCCCCCACGATCGTCAGATGGAGCCGGCTTGCCAGATCGGGGCGTGACTGCCGCAACCGGGCCATCGCGGCGATGAGAACGTCGTAATTCTTGACCGGGTGGAGGCGGCCGATGCTGCCGATCCGCAAGGTCTGTGCGCCGTCCCAGGGCGGCGGCGCGCGATCGAACGACAACGGTTCGAAGATCGGCCAGGACATCACGCGATCCTCGGCCACGCCCATTCTGGTGGTCAGGAAATCGGCAACGGAGGGGGAATCGGCGATCCACAGCCGCGTCAGGCCCTTCGTCAGGCGCAGATGCAGCCGGATGCTGGCGCTGTGCTTCCAGCTGACCACGGGCACGCGCAAGAACGCGCCCGTCACCGTGCCGACGAAGCCTGCCGCGCTCAGCGACGTCCAGATGACATCCGGGGGAGAGCGCCGCACGAGGCGAGCGAAGGCGTCGATCGTCGCGATCTTGTTCCGTCGCCTGTCGAACAGCAGGCGATAGGGGATGCCGGCCTGATCGAGCAGGGGCGCGGCGACCATGTCGCGCGGCTCGCATGCCGTGACCTCCACCGTGTGCCCCGCCCCGCGCATGACCTCGACGATGCGCGGCACGGCAGCCTCGGCACCGCCGCTCTCGAGACTGGTGATCAGGTAATGGATCTTCATCCCGCCCTCGCAGCGCGAGGCTTCATGCCGAGGCTCGGGTGAACGGAAGGGGCGCCTTTCTGCGACACCTTCCCGGGCGCAGAGCCGCCGCTTTGCCACCGCCTCAAGTCGCCGCGCGCGCGGCTGAGACGGGACATGACGGTGCCGACCGGAATGCCGAGCATGAGGGCGGCCTCCTGGTAACTTCGTTCCTCGACCGCGATCAGTTGCAGGACGGCGCGACGCTGCTCGGGCAGCGCGGCAAGAGCCCGTGCCACGCGCCGCAAGCAATCGCCATTTTCCGGATCCGGCTCCAGTCGATCGGTCAGCATCGCGGCAAATTGCAGATCGTGCCGGGCGCGGACCTCCTCGCGCCGACGTGCCGAAATGAAGACGTTGTGGACGATCGTCAGAAGCCAGCCACGTCGCGGTCCGTCAGGCCGGAACAGATGACGCTTTTCGAGCGCCTTCATGACGGCGTCTTGCACGACGTCATCCGCCGCCTGGTCGTTCCGCGTCAACGATCGCGCATATCGGCGCATGGACGCGATCTCTTCCATTATGTCGGCTGGCATGAGCTGGGACATGAGATCCCTCACGTTTCTCCACGGCGCTGCGCCGTCCTGGATGGGCCGTGTCATTGATGATCGTCCCGACAGCCCGGACAATCATCCCAACGTATGGCGGCACGTCGCGACGCTCGTGGTGCCTAGCGGCCGGGCGGCGGCATCGGCAGCCTCGGAAACTACGCATTCCCGGCTGATGCTCGTCCGCACCGATTCGGCCCAGAGGTGCTCTCCCCGCGGACGCCTCATCACCCGCCGGCCGCGCTGGCCCGACGTCGCGGCACGAGCGGGAATTCGAGCACGAACAGGGCGCCCGGCCGGGCCGAGGCGACGGCGAGGTGACCGTTCAGCTGCGCGGCAAGGCTGGTGATGACGCGCATGCCAAGGCTGGTGGTCGTGCCGGCGAGATCGAACGCCTCGGGGAGGCCGCGGCCCCGGTCAGCCACTTCGAGGCGATAGCGATCGGTGCCCAGCGCCGTTCCGGTTACCCGTACCTCGCCCTCGGCGCCTTCCGGATAGGCATATTTGTAGGCGTTGGTGACAAGCTCGTTGACGAAGAGGCCGATCGGCACGGCCATCTCCGCCGATACCTGCGCCGGATCGACCCTCACCACCGTGTCATGCCTGGGCGCGGTCTTGGCGACGGCAAGGGCCAGGTTGGGGATGAAGAGCGAAAGCTCGACCGATCGTGCGTCCGCCTGGCGCCAGAGCTGGTCGTGCACGATCGCCACGGCCTGCACCCGGGCGGAGGCATCCTGCAAGGCGTTGCGGAGTTCCTCCCCGGCCGTACGGGCCTGAAGCGCCAGCAGCGAGGCGACCAGCGCCAGGCTGTTCTTCACGCGATGGCTGATCTCGCGCATCATCAATTGCTGGATTTCTTCCAGCTTCTTCGCGCCGTCGATGTCGTTGCAGACCCCGATCCACTTTTCGACATCGCCCGAACCGTCGCGAAGGGGGTTCCCGCGCGCCATGAACCACCGCCAGCTTTCCTCGCCCGTGCGGATGCGAAAGGCATTTTCGTAGAATTGCGCATTCTCGACGGCTTCGTGCCAGACGGCAGCGGCCATCACGCGATCGTCCGGGTGGACGATCTGCAGCCACCCGTCGCCGAGCAGCGCCGATCGCGGCAGGCCGGTGAGCAACGAGAAAGGCGCGTTGACGTACGTATAGCTGCCGGCCGCATCGGTTTCGAAGGCGAGCGCCGGGATCGCTTCGACGACGGTGCGGAAGCGCTCCTCCCGCGCCTGCGCCTCGGCGGCCTTCTGCCGCTCCTCCACCTCGGCGGTCACATCCTCGACCTGGTTGATGATGTTCGTCACGCGGCCGTCGGGCGCAAAGACCGGGATGTTGAGGAGCACCCACCAGCGCGACTGAAAGGCGCCATCCGGGCTTCGGATATCGAACTTCTGCACCGGGACCCGATCGGCCCGGCGCGTGTCCAGCACCAGTTGCAGGGAGAGGCGCAGGTTGCGCGCGCCGGTGGCGAACGGATCGTCGGGGTTGTCGGGAAAGGCATCGAAGATGTTCCTGCCGACCAGATCCTCCTCGCGCGTCATGGTGGCGCGGAGGTACGCCGGGGAGGCCGCCTCGATGGTGAAATCCGTCGCAAGGACGAGGTGGGCGGTCTGCTGCGCCTCGTAGAGCGAGCGGAAACGCGCCTCGGCCGCGCGCAACGCATCCTCGATCCGCTTGCGGCTGGTGACGTCGCGGCTGACCTCCAGCACCCGCTCCGTGCCGTCATCGTCGACCAGCAGCCGGAGCCTGGACCACAGCACCACCTCCTGACCGTCCTTGCCATGCTTGCGAAGCTCGCCTTCCCAGCTGCCCGCCCGGCGCAGCGCGGCCAGTATCTCGTCCCACGGCACCGGATAGTCGGTGCCCAGCAGTTCCGCCGGGGAGCGATGCAGCGCCTCCTCCTCCGAATAGCCGTAGAGCTGCGTAGCGCCCTCGCTCCACGTTTCCACGCCGTTGGAGATCGTCCACACGATGATCGGATCGTCGGAATGCCTCAGGAGATCGGCATCGGACTGGAAGGGATGGGGCGGCCTGTGCTGATCCCGCGCCATATCAACCGACGCTTTCGATCCGCGTCACCGCGCGGCGGCGCCAGCCGGGAAGGAGATGGTGTTTCGGCCGTGTCGGATCATGATCAATGCTTGCGGCGACATTTGGCGGGAGGGCCACGACTTTCCTCTCGGGCGCCGGCCGCTGAAGATGCCGGCTGGGGACGGGCATCTTCAGTGGCGATCTGCCGGGTCGCCATACGTATCATTGCGGACCGGGGCTGGCGGCCGCTACCGCGACTTCACGCTGCCTCCCCTCCCGCCGGCCTTGGCGAGAGGACCGAATAAACATCGGCGTAAGGCGGCGGGCCGGCGATGGTGGTGCCGAGGCGCTGCGTCTCCTCGGCAATGCGGGCGAGATCCCGGTCGGCCCCGGTGGCGATCATCCGGAATGCCGTTTCCTGGTGGCCGGGCGCGAAGATCACGAGCATCCGCACCGGGGCGTCCGACAGATTGGCCCAGGCATGCGGGGTACCCCGCCGCACGGTCGCCGCTTCACCGGCGGAGAGCTCGATCCGCTCATCGCCGTTCGTCAGGTGGACGCGTCCCTCGACGACGAGGAAATGCTCTTCCTCGCGGGCGTGAACGTGCAGCGGCACGGCGTTTCCGGGATCGGCGACGATCTCGATGATCGCGTATCGCCCCGACGTTTCGGCAACCGAGGTTCGGATGGCAAACCGCTCACCGGGCGTCATCTCCGTCCATTCGCTCTCGCGACGGACATGATCTGACGAATTCTGGAGCGCACCGTTCGACGCAAGTCCCACAACATCACCTTATCTCTGTATCACCTTCCCCGCTTAGACGAGCATCGTGCTACGCCCATGTCGCTGCATAGGCCCCGTGTTGCTGCAGTTGTAGCAAGCAGGGCTGGCCGGCCGCGTCGCCCGCCGATGCGGCCGCGCAGCGTTGCGCCACCCGGGCGGACAGGGCATACTCCCATACCGGCAGGCTTCCTTTTGGCGGTGGAGCCGACAGCACTTCGTGGACGCGAGGGGTGCATGAATGGACGAGCCTGTTCCAGCACGATCCGCCCTTGAAGACCCTCGGGCCGAGACCCGCTATCTCGCGCTGGCCGTGATCGTGGGGGTGGTGGCCGGCGCTATCGGATCCGTGTTCCACCTCGCCCTCAATGCGTTGGCGCAATGGCCGGCCATGCTTCGCTCGCTGCTGCATGGGCCGTTGCTGGTGATCGTGTCGGCGCTGGTCACCATGGTGGCAACCGTCGCGGCGGTGGCGCTGGTGCGTCATGCGGCGCCGGAGGCCGGCGGCAGCGGGGTTCAGGAAGTTGAGGGGGCCATGGAGGGCCTTCGCGAAGTGCGCGGCGCGAGGGTGCTGCCGGTGAAGTTCGTCGGCGGCATCGCCGCGATCGGTTCGGGCCTGGTGCTGGGGCGCGAAGGGCCGACCATCCATATGGGTGCATCGGTAGCGGCCATTCTCGCCGGGCGGTTCCGGCTGGACCGGACGGAGCGTAGCGGGCTCCTTGCGGCGGGGGCGGCGGCTGGGCTCGCCTGCGCCTTCAATGCCCCCGTTGCCGGCGTGCTGTTCGTCATCGAGGAGACGCGCCGCGAATTTCCCTATCGCTTCGGCACCTATATGGCCGTCATCATTGCGGCATTGTTGTCGACCGTGATGACCCAGCTGATCGGCGGGACGGGGGCCGACCTGGC
The DNA here is from genome assembly GCA_964390515.1 of uncultured Stakelama sp. GTDB lineage: Bacteria > Pseudomonadota > Alphaproteobacteria > Sphingomonadales > Sphingomonadaceae > Sphingomonas. The sequence continues at coordinate 8,364 of CAYMIU010000057.1, read as the reverse complement.
GATGCGTGCGCCGCAGGTGCCGCTGGCGATGCTGCCGTTCTTCGTGCTGCTGGGGTGCCTTCTCGGCGGCGTCGGCGTGCTGCTGAACGCGGCCATCCTGAAGGCGCTGGGCTTTGCGGCGGCGGTGAACGAGCGGGCGCCGTACCTTTACCCGGCAGCGGTGGGACTGGCGCTGGGGGCGCTGCTGGCGCTGCATCCCCAATCGGTGACGGGTGGCGAGGCGCTCATCCCCGCCTGGGTGCGCGAGCGGCCCGGTGTCGTCGTGCTGCTGGCACTTTCGGTGGCGCGCTTCGCTACCAGCGTCGCGAGCTATTCGACCGGGGTTCCGGGCGGCATCTTTGCGCCGATCCTGTCGCTGGCGGCGTGCGCGGGCCTCGCCTTTGCCGGCCTGGTCGACATGGCCCTCGCGCCTGGTGACGCGGTGCCGGGCGCCTTTGCGATCGCCGCGATGGGGGGCCTGTTCACCGCCTCGGTACGATCCCCGCTGGTGGGCATCGTGCTGACCCTCGAACTGACCGGCGCCTATGACACGACCATGCCGCTGGTCGCCACGTGCCTGTGCGCCAGCCTCGTCGCGCACTGGCTGGGGGGCAAGCCGATCTACGAGCAGTTGCTGGACCGGACCCTGACGCTGGCGCGCCGGGATCCGCCGCAACGCGCCACAGACGCGCGGTGAGCCTGCTCGCACGCGTTGTGCAGCCCGCGAATTGCCGGGATCAGTCCCCGGCGCTGGGGGTTGCGGGCGATGTTTCCCCGGGGAAAGCGACGGGCTCCACCTCGTCCAGCCGCGCCAGCAAGTCCTCCAGCCCTTCGAGGCAGACCCGGCCGAGGTGCTCGCCGAGCCTCTCGACGCCCTGCTGCGTCAGGAATGCGACCGCCACGATCTTGTCGTCGTTTTTCATCGCCCTGCAACGCCTTTCAGCCACGCAAGGTCCGCGTATTTTCAGCCGGGTGCCACGCCGGTGCGGGCGATTGCGTGCATCAAGGGTAACATGATGGGTGCGAATGGCGCCCGTTGGCGATTTCCGGCAGGCGATCGAGCGCGCGTGGGCGACGACGGGCGCCTGCCGAACAGGTAATTCGCTACTTCTTCTTCTTTTTGACCGGCTGGGGCGGAACGACGGGCGCGATCGTGCACCCTTTCGCGCTCGCCAGGCCGCGCAGATAGCCGCGTCGCGCGATGCCGGCGGTGATGGCGGCCTGGAGGCGGCGTTCCTGCGGACCGGCGCCGCTGATTTCGCGCACCAGGCCGCGGAACGGGATCAGCGAGTTGACGATCGTGCGGCCGACCGCCTCGGCGATCTTGCCGTTGCGATCCTCGTTGGTCGCCGCGCCGACGGTGAAATCCTGCCCCAGCACGGCGTTCAGCTTGCCGAGCTCGACATTGAGGCCGCGGCAGGTGCGCGAGGGCGGCGGCGCATAGGGGTTCTCCACCGCCTCCTGCAGGATCTCGGGGATCTTTTCCTTCTCGATGCCGACGTCGCGCACCGGCTGGCGGGCGATGTTGCCGGCGCGGTCAAGCGTGGAGGGCTGTTCCTGCGCCAGCGCGGCGGCCGGCAGCAGGACGGGGAGCAGGATACTGGCGACGATGATCCTCATGGCTTCCTCTGAGACGTACTGGAGCGGCGATAACGCGCGTCCCGCCTTCATCGCCTCACCGCCGAAGCTCAAGCGGCGCCAGCCTAAATGCGCATCGTCATGCGACCTTTCGCGCCGTCGCTTCGTTGAACGCGCGCGCCCGTTGGCGCCCGAGGAAATCCACATGAGCAAGTTCGAGACTGCGGCCGGCAACGGCGGCGAGACGCATCAGCGGGCAGCCGGTGATGCGCCGGGCCTGACGACCAATCACGGCATGCCGATCAGCGACAACCAGAACAGCCTGAAGGCCGGTGCGCGCGGGCCGACGCTGCTGGAGGATTTCGTCCTTCGCGAAAAGATCTTCCACTTCGATCACGAGCGCATTCCGGAGCGGATCGTCCACGCCCGCGGATCGGGCGCGCACGGCGTGTTCGAGGCGACCGACGACATATCGGACCTTTCGAAGGCCGCCGTCTTCACCAAGGGCGAGAAGACCGAAGTGTTCGTCCGCTTCTCGACCGTCGCCGGCGGGGCGGGATCGGTCGATACGCCGCGCGACGTGCGCGGCTTCGCGGTGAAATTCTACACCCGCGAGGGCAATTGGGACCTCGTCGGCAACAACATCCCGGTGTTCTTCATCCAGGATGCGATCAAGTTCCCGGACCTCGTCCATGCCGTGAAGATGGAGGCGGACCGCGCGTATCCGCAGGCCGGGAGCGCGCACGACACCTTCTGGGACTGGGCAAGCCTGATGCCGGAATCGACCCACATGCTGATGTGGGCGATGTCGGACCGGACGCTGCCGCGATCCTTCCGCACGATGGAGGGGTTCGGCGTCCACACGTTCAAGCTGGTCAACGCCGAAGGAAAGGCGAGCTTCGTCAAGTTCCACTGGAAGCCGCGGCTGGGCATCCAGTCGACGATCTGGGACGAGGCGCTGAAGCTGCAGGCGGCGGACAATGATTACCAGCGGCGCGACCTGTGGGAAGCGATCGACACCGGCGCCTTTCCGCAATGGGACCTGGGCATCCAGGTGTTCGACCAGGCATTCGCCGAGGCGCAGCCCTATGACGTGCTGGACGCGACGAAGCTGATCCCGGAGGAGGACGTGCCCGTCCGGCTGATCGGCACGCTGACGCTGAACCGCAATCCGGACAATTTCTTCGCCGAAACGGAGCAGGTCGCCTTCCTGCCGACCAACATCGTTCCCGGCATCGATTTTTCCAACGATCCGCTGCTGCAGGGGCGGCTGTTCAGCTATCTCGACACGCAGAACTCGCGGCTGGGGACGACCAACTTCCACCAGATCCCGATCAATGCCCCGCGCTGCCCGTTCGGCAACTTCCAGCGCGACGGCAAGATGCAGACGCAGGTGCCCAAGGGGCGCGCGAATTACGAGCCGAACCGCCTGGCCGAGCACGGCGAGGAAGGCGGCCCGCGCGAGAACCCGGGCCGCGGCTTCGCCACCGTCAATGCGGCGACCGGCGGCGCGGAACAGGGCGAGAAGGAGCGCATCCGCGCCGAGACCTTCGCGGATCACTATAGCCAGGCGCGCCTGTTCTACCGCTCGCAGACGCCGAGCGAGCAGGCGCATATCGCCTCCTCCTTCGTCTTCGAACTGTCGAAGGTGGGCCTGCTCGATCAGGTGCCGCCGCGGATGGTGGCCGGCCTGCGCAACGTCGACGAGGATCTGGCGAAGCGCGTCGCGGACGGGCTGGGCATCGACCTGCCGGAGAAGGCGAAGGCCGCGCGCGAGCCCGTGGACATGAAGCCATCCGACAAATTGTCGATCCACAAGAACATGAAGGATACGCTGGAGGGCCGATCGGTCGGCATCCTTTATGCCGACGGCAGCAACGCGGGCGAGATCGACCCGCTGGTAGCCGCGATCGAGGCCGCCGGGGGCAAGGCGGTGCTGGTTTCTCCCAAGGTCGGCGGCGCGACCCTATCGGATGGTAGCAAGCGCAAGGCCGACGGGCAGCTGGCGGGCACGCCGAGCCAGATCTTCGACGCGGTGGCGATCGTGTTGTCCGACGAAGGCTGCGCGGCGCTGCTGAAGGAAGGCGCGGCGGTCCAGTTCGTGATGGACGCGTTCGGCCATCTGAAGGCGATCGGCGCCAACGACGGAGCAAAGCCGCTGCTCGCCAAGGCCGGCGTGGAGGAGGACGAGGGCGTCACGTATCTCGGCGACGACTTCATCGCCGCGGCCCGCCGGCGCTTCTATGCGCGGGAGCCGAAGGTGCGCACGTTAGCGTAGGCAAACCCGGCGTGAGGAAAACGGGGCGAGCGCCCCCGGCTTCCACCCACGATCGGCGCGCCGGGCAATCGTTGCTCGGCGCGCCGGTGGTCGCACCCCGACCGCCAGGGGCGGAGCGGCCGGGGCACGTGGCGGTCGGCGGTCAGCCCGCCGGATATTTGACCCCGAGCTGCTCGAGATACGTCGGGTAGCGCTTGGGATCGTAATAGAGCGGCTTCAGCTTCGGCCGCATCCGCTCCATCACCTCGGTGTTGAGGTGGATGGCGGGCTTGTCCTCGGCGGTGAGGACGGGATCATATTTCTGGTTCTTGAACTGCACGTCCTGCTGGAATGCCTTGGCCTCGGCCAGCAGCGCCGGATTGGTGACAAGGTCGATGACGGTGGCGGATACTGCCTTCGCCCCCTGAATTGCCCCCTTGTGCGCGATCGGCGTCGCCATGGCGATCGCCGACAGGACGTTGTGACCGATCATGTTCGGGATGTTGGACGGGTAGCGGACGGTAATCGTCGGCACCGTCCACATGATGTCACCGATGTCGTCCGACCCGCCGCCGAGCGAGCGTTCGCGCGTCTCGGGCGTCGACAGCGGCGACACGTCGCCGGCCAGCGGCTTCAGCTTGCGCCCGTTGGCTTCCTGTACCGACTTGGCGAAGGCCTGGTCCCCGGCCGACCATTGCGGCATGCCCACTGCCTTGATGTTCGCCCATGCCGCCTCCGCCAGCGGCTTGTTGCCGTAGTTGGGCGCGGCATAGCCGAGCGTGCGCTGGGTGACGGTGGTGCCGGTTCCCATCGCGGCTGCCTTGGCGATGGTATTGCCGGTCTCGAACAGGGTGCGCACGCTCGCGAAATCCTGGTCGCGGAAATAGTACCAGACGCTCGCCTTGTCGGGCACGATGTTCGGCTGGCCGCCGCCGCTCGTGATGACGTAATGCGAGCGCTGCGTCACCGGCAGGTGCTCGCGCCGCATGTTCCAGGCATAGTCCATGAGCTCGACCGCATCGAGCGCGCTGCGGCCCTCCCACGGCATGCCGGCCGAGTGCGCGGTCTTGCCGTTGAAGGTATATTCGACGGAGACCATGCCGTTGTTGCCGGTATCGCCCCACGCCGTGCTGAAGTCGCTGGACACATGGGTGAAGATGCAGGCGTCGACACCGTCGAACATCCCGGCGCGCACGTAATAGGCCTTGGTGCCCAGCAGCTCCTCGGCAATGCCGGGCCAGATCATCAGGCGGCCGGGCAGCTTGTTCTTTTCCATCACCTGCTTGGCGGAGATGGCGGCCGCGATGATCAGCGGCATGCCGGAATTGTGGCCTTCGCCGTGGCCGGGCGCGCCCTCCACCTGAGGCTTCAGCGTCGCCGATCCCGGCACCTGGCTGAGGCCGAGCAAGCCGTCGACGTCACTGCCAAGCGCGATCTTCGGCCCGCCCGTTCCCCATTCGGCGGTCCACGCCGTCGGGATGCCGGCCACGCCCTTGGTGATCTTGAACCCGTTCTTGGCGAGGATGCCGGTCAGATATTCCATCGTCTGGAATTCCTGGAAGCCCGGCTCGGCGAAGCTGTAGACGGAATCGACCATTTCCTGGACGAGCTTGGCCTGCCCGTCGACGCCGGCGATCGCCTGTTCCTTCAGCGGCGCGACGGAAGGCGCCGTCTGCGCCGCGAGCGGCTGCGTGATCAGGGCCGCACTGGCCAGCAGGCCGGCCAATCCACCAACTTTTCTCATTTTCCCGTGTCTCCCCCGATTAGAAATTGAAGCGCAGGCCGACGCGGTAAACGCGGCCCAGAACGTCATAAAGGTTGCGATTGGTCTGCGGATAAGCCGGTATGTTGTTGCCGGTAGGACCGTTCCCGACAAGCACCGGATCGACGTCGAACAGATTGCGGATCGAGACGAACGCCTGGAGATCGACCTGCTGCACCTTGAACGCATAGTTTGCGGCGAGATCGATATACATCGCGCCCGGGATGCGGTTGTTGTTGATGGTGCGGTTCTTCACCGTCGAGACCGGGCAGTTGGTCTGGCACTCGATGAAACTGTTGTCGTAGACGCCGTCCGACAGGCCGCGCGCCACCAGCTGGGCGCCGAACGGCCCCTGATCATATTGCGCGGTGAAGCGATACGTCCATTTGGGGACGCTGCCGATGTTCTGGCCCGCCGCCTCGGTCGGGAAATCGACGCCATTGTCGGTGTAGAGGCTGATGTTGTGCGTGGCGAGCGCACGCAGCGTCACCTGGCCCGCGCCGACCGGCCGGCGATAGCTCGCCTCGAGATCCAGCCCTTCGGTCTGGATGCCGACGAAGTTGAAGGGGATGAGGGTGATGCCGGTGATCGGCGTTCCCGGCGTCACCACGCCCTGCCCCGCGGCCGTCGTGATGTTGGCGCAGGCCTCCGGGACTGCCTGCTCGTAGCAGAGGTTCACCGTCGTCTGCGCGGTATAGTTGCTGATCGCGCCCGACAGGTCGATGTTGTAATAATCCACCGAGGCCGCGAAGCCCGGCAGGAACCGCGGCGTGAAGACGACGCCTGCGCCATAGGTCTTGGCCTTTTCCGGATCGAGGCGGGGATTGCCCACCGTCTGCTCGAGGAACTGGTCGGCACGCTGGCCGCCGCCCGGCAGCGGCACGTTGACGGTGTTGGTGCGCGCGGTGCCCGGCGCGAACAGTTCGCCGAGGTTGGGGGCGCGAATATCGCGCGACACGGTGCCGCGGAACCGGAGGTCGTCGATCGGCTGCCACGTCAGGCCGATCTTCCACGTCGAGACGCTGCCGCTGGTCGAATAGTTGGTCAGCCGGAAGGCGCCGTTCAGGTCCGCGCCGCGGAACAGCGGGAACAGCGTTTCGACATAGCCTTCATAGACGGTGTAGCGCCCGTCGGTGACGAGGTAATTGCCGTAGATCCAGCCGGAGCTGAACTTCGGATCGACCTGCCCCGACACGGCCTCGCGCCGCGCCTCCGCGCCGAACGCGATCGAGACGGGGCCCTGCCAGTTGTCGAACAGGTTCCTGGTCGAGAAGTTGAGCGCGGAGACCGTCTGTTCCAGCGTCTGGGTGCGGACGGGCTGGTCGCCGCCGTTGAAGATATAGTCGATCGCCCCGGCGGTGACGCCGCCGACGCCGATGCGGTTGATCGGAACGCAGCCGTTGCCCGGGCTGGCCAGCGTCGAGCGGCAGACGATCGTTCCCGCCGCGATGCCGGCCGTGTTGCCGACCGGTGCCCGAACCGCATCGGTGGCCAGCGCCAGGCGCGCGGTGTTCCAGGTGTTGATGAGCTGTTCGTCGACCTCGGCCTGGCTGTGCTGGACGTAGCCGTCCCACGTCCATTCGCGGCCGAACAGCCCGAAGGAGCCTTCCGCGCCGCCGACGACGCGCCACACGTCGCGCTTGTTGTTGCTGCCTTGCGCGGGGATGCCGGCATTGCTGGTGCCGATCGCGACGCTGGTGACGGGCGTGTTGCCCGGCGTCGCGTTATAGGCGTTCACGCGGTCGACGAAGGCTTGCGGCAGATAGGGATTGATGAGGCCGCCGTTCGCCGCGGACGGCGCGACCTGGATCGCCACCCCGGTCGTCGGGGTCTGCTGGTAATAGCTCAGCCCCTCGTAATGCGCGAAGCTGCCGGTGAGGAACAGCTTGGTATCGTCGACGATCTCATATTCGACGCGGCCGAACAGGCTGGAGCGATCCTCGTCCGGGATCAGCGTGTTGCTGCCCCAGTGGCCGGCGCGCGTGATCTCGTAATCGCCGCCGACCATCCACTGGCCGTTGACCGTCCCGAAGGCGAGCTGGTTGAGCGTCGCGCCGTTGGCGCCGATGGTGCCGAAGTACGTGCCGCGGAACGGCCCCGTCGAAATGAGGCCGCCGGGGGTGAATTGCGACGTGCCGATCCCCGACTGGACGAGGCGCGCAGGCAGGCCGTTGCCGGGGACATAAGCGGGATTGTCGATCTGGAAGAAGCCGGCGCGGTTCCAGTCGCGGTCGATCGTGTGCTGTCCCTTCTGGGTGAACGCCTCTCCGCTCACCACCACATGCCCGCGGCCATCGGCGAAGCTGGTGCCGGCGGTCAGCGAAACCTTGTGGTTGGGGCCATCGCCATAGGTCGTCACGCCATATTCGTAATCGCCCTTGATCCCCTGGTAGTTGCGATCGAGGATGAAGTTGATCACGCCCGACACGGCGTCCGACCCGTAAGCGGAGCTGGCGCCGCCGGTGACCACCTCGATCCGCTCGATCAGGCCTTGCGGGAAGGTGTTGACGTCGACCACGCCGTTGGTCGCGCTGGCGACGGATCGCTGCCCGTCGAACAGCACGAGCGTCCGGTTGGCGCCGAGCGCGCGCAGATTGACCGATGCGATGCCGGCAAGCCCGTTCGACAGCGATCCCGACGAGTTGGACGCGGTGGACGATCCGCGCACCGACGGCAGCGTGTTGACGAAATCCGCGACGTTCGCCGGCGCCTCGGTCTGCAGCTCCTTGGCGGAGACGACGGAGACCGGCGTCGGCGCGCTGAACCCGTCGCGGGCGATGCGCGAACC
>CAYMIU010000056.1:21399-25946 GCA_964390515.1 uncultured Stakelama sp. | reverse complement strand
GTGGCAGGCGTCGTTTCCACCACGCCCTCGACGCCCGGATTCTCCGCCTCGAATGCCTCGGCTTCGTCCGCGCCGCCCAGCTTCTGCTCGACGTCCGGGGCGGCCTCGCCCTCCGGCTCGACCGACGCATCGGCGTCGGTCTCGATCACCACCAGCATCGCGCCGATCGCGATCTGGTCACCGACCTCGCCGGCCAGTTCGACCACCACGCCCGACACCGGCGATTCCATCTCGACCGTCGCCTTGTCGGTCATCATGTCGGCGATATTCTGGTCTTCCTCGACGCGGTCGCCGACCGCGACATGCCAGCCCACGATCTCCGCCTCGGCAATGCCTTCGCCGATGTCCGGCAGCTTGAAGGTAAAACGCGCCATGTGCCGATCAGTCCTTCAGAATCTTCTTGAGGGCCATGCCGATGCGCACGGGGCCCGGGAAATATGCCCATTCCAGGCTGTGGGGATATGGCGTGTCGAAACCCGTCACGCGCTCCACCGGCGCCTCCAGATGGTAAAAACAGCGCTCCTGCACCAGCGCGGAAAGCTCCGCGCCGAACCCGCCGGTCCGCGTCGCCTCGTGCACGATGAGGCAGCGCCCGGTCTTCTTCACGCTCTCCTCGATCGTCTCGATGTCGAGCGGCACCAGCGTGCGCAGGTCGATGATCTCGGCGTCGACGCCGGTATCCTCAACCACCTGCGCGCACACGTGCACCATCGTCCCATAGGCCAGCATCGTCACTGCTTCGCCCTTGCGGAGCACCGCCGCCTTGCCGATCGGGATCTTGTAATAACCGGTCGGCACTTCCCCCCCGGGATGTTTCGACCAGTTCGCCGCCGGGCGATCCCAATGGCCGTTGAACGGACCGTTGTAGATGCGCTTGGGCTCGAAGAAGATCACCGGATCATTGTCCTCGATCGCGGAGATCAGCAGACCCTTGGCATCGTACGGTGTGGACGGGATCACCGTCTTCAAGCCGGACACGTGGGTGAAGATGCCTTCCGGGCTCTGTGAATGCGTCTGCCCGCCGAAGATGCCGCCGCCGAACGGCGATCGCACCGTGATCGGCGCGGTGAATTCGCCGTCCGAACGATAGCGCAGCCGCGCCGCCTCGCTCACCAATTGGTCGAGCGCGGGGTAGATGTAATCGGCGAACTGGATCTCGGGCACCGGGCGAAGGCCATAGGCGCCCATGCCGATCGACACGCCAATGATGCCGATCTCGGTGATCGGCGTATCGAACACGCGCGTCTTGCCATATTTCGCCTGCAGGCCGGCGGTGGCGCGGAACACGCCGCCGAAATAGCCCACGTCCTCGCCCATCACGACGACGTCGGGGTCGCGGCCCATCATCACGTCCATGGCCGAATTGATCGCCTGGATCATGTTCATGCGCGCGGTGGCATCGGCCGCGTCGGTTTCCACCGCCACATTCGCCGCGTTCGTCTCGATCACGTCAATCACCAGGCCAACTCCGTCATCCCCGCGCGGGCGGGAATCCATAAACGCATCATGTCGAAAGAGCCGCCGCGCGTGCGGCCATGGCTGTCCGCCGTCGGCGCGGCGGCTTCCACCGGCGCAGCGGTCACTTCTTGCGGTCCCACGGCCGGCCGCTCTCGGCCTCTTCCGCCATCATCTGCGCCTGCTGTTCGCGCAAATGCCACGGCATTTCCTCGAACACGCCGTCGAACAACGTGTCGAGCGGCTGGTGCAGGCCATGGCCAAGGATGCCGTTCTTCTCGGCTTCCTTCTGCGCGACCTTCACTTCGTCGGCCACTTCCTTGTCCATCGCCGCATGACGCTCCTCGTCCCATTCGCCGATGGTGATCAGGTGATCCTTTAGCCGCCGGATCGGATCGCCCAGCGGCCATGCCGTCGGCTCGCCCGCGCTGCGATATTGCGACGGGTCATCCGACGTGGAGTGGCCCTCGGCGCGATAGGTGAAATGCTCGATCAGCGTCGGACCCTGGTTGGTCCGGGCACGCTCTGCCGCCCATTGCGTGGCGGCATAGACCGCCAGCGCGTCATTGCCGTCGACCCGAAGGCCGGCGATGCCATAGCCAACCGCGCGAGCAGCGAACGTGGTCGCCTCCGCGCCGGCAAAGCCGGAGAAGCTCGAAATCGCCCATTGGTTGTTGACGACGTTGAAGATCACCGGCGCGCGATAGACGGTGGCAAAGGTCAAGGCGGAGTGGAAGTCGCCCTCCGCGGTCGAACCCTCGCCGCACCAGGTCGCGGCAATGCGCGTGTCACCCTTCGATGCCGACGCCATCGCCCAGCCCACGGCCTGCGGATATTGCGTCGTGAGGTTGCCCGAGATCGAGAAGAAGCTGAATCTTTTCTCCGAATACATGATCGGCAGCTGCTTGCCCTGCAGCTTGTCGCCCGTGTTCGAATAGATCTGGTTCATCATGTCGACCATCGGACAACCGCGCGCGATCAGCAGGCCCTGCTGGCGGTACGACGGAAAACACATGTCGTCGGCGTCGAGCGCATAGGCCTGCGGCACCGCCACCGCCTCCTCGCCCAGCGACTTCATGTAGAAGCTCGTCTTGCCCTGGCGCTGCGCGCGAAACATGCGTTCGTCGAACGCGCGCACCGTCGCCATGTGGCGCAGCATCCGCCGCAGCGTGTCGGGCGACAGCTTGGGGTCCCAGGGGCCGACGGCCTGGTTGTCCTCGTCCAGCACCCGCACCATCGTGTAGACGAGGTCGGTGAAGGCGCGCGGATCCTCGGCCGTGTCGGGCCGGCGCACGGATCCTGCCGCGGGCACCTCGACGTCCGCGAAATCCACCGTGTCGCCGGGTCTAAACTTGGGCTCGGGCACATGCAGCGCGAGCGGGGGCAAATTGCTGCGGGCGGCGTCCGCCATGATCTCTCCGGTCTGAAAACCGCCGGCAAAACGCGCCAGCGGGTCCTTGGAGCCCTTGTTATAAAATTTCAAAGCGCCGCGCTAGTGATGGTTGCAGCTGAAACGATCAGCGCTGGAATGAAGGGCGTGGTTTTGCCTGATTGACTCTGATGACTGTTGGAACAAAATAGGAACAACAGTCTTGATCGAGTCGTGCCAGTGTCCTCTCCCGCCGTCATTGCAGAGCTTCGCGAAACGCTCCGCGCCATTGAAGGCGACGGTCATCGCCGGCGTGAAACGCTGCCGTTCGGGATTGCGCAAGTCGATTCGCGGTTGGCCGATGGCGGGCTGCGGCTGGATGCGCTGCACGAGGTCGCGGCCGGCTCTGCCGAAATGCCGGATGATGCCGCCGCCACCTTGTTCATGGCCGGAATCGCCGCGCGCGCCTGGGGCCCGATCCTGTGGGTCGTGCGGCGCCGCGATCTGTTCGCGCCCGGCCTCTATCAGGCGGGTCTCTCCCCCGAACGCGTCCTTTATGCCGAGGCGCGCGACGATGCCGAAGTGCTCGCGCTGATGGAGGAAGGGCTGCGTCACCGTGGCCTCGGCGCGGTGATCGGGGAGGTGAAGCGCGCCGGCATGGCCGCCACCCGCCGGCTGCAGCTCGCCACGGAAGGGGGCCGAACGATCGCGCTCCTCATGCGCCGCCATGCGCGCGAGGATGCCGATCCGCTGGGCACGCCGTCTGCCGCGCTCACCCGCTGGCGGATCGCTTCCGCCGCGTCCGTGCCCTTGCGCTGCGGCAGCATGGGCCGCCCGCGCTGGTCCGTCTCGCTGGTGCGGCAACGCAGCGGCGAACCCTTCGACATTTTACTGGAGGCCTGCGATGACACGGGTCGTCTCGCTCTACCTGCCGCATTGGGCGATCGATCGCGTGCGCCGGGCCGAGCGTCGCCGCGCACCAACGCCGCGGCCTGAACCGGGCAATTCGCTCGATCTGGCGCCGCTCGCCGCGGCGGTGGCCGAGGAACAGGTGCTGCAATGCGACGCGCCGAAGAACACCGGCTGGCGCCCCGGCGCGCGCTGGGCGCGCAGCGATGCGTCTGCCCCGGCCGAGAAGCCTTGGTCGCAATCGACGCGCGCCGATGTTGCACGCCAGGTGGAGGCAATGCCCGCGCATCAGCGCCCGCCGATGCGCGAAATGGGCCGCCGCAGCGAGGCCGCCGACCATCCCTTCCGCGCCATGCCGCCCGACGAAGGCGCCCGCCCCGTGCCGACGACGTTACCTGTCCGCCCCGATCCCGAGGACGTGCCCAACACCCGTTGGCGCGGCTTCGACGGTCTCGATCCCAACGCCGACGACCGCGCCGCCGCCGCGCTCGCGCGGTGGAACGCCATGCCCGCGGTGCGCGGTCCCGGCGAAGGCCCCCACCCCGACAAATACGCCCGCTGCGGCTCCAACGATGCCGGCGCGCGCGTTTCCGGCGTCGCGCCCTTTTTCGACACCGGCCGAACCCTCGCCAACACCGTCGCCCGCGCCAGCAATCTCCAACATCCCGCGAACCAACCTCACAAGCGCAATGTTCGAGAAGTTTGCACGCCCCTCATCACCGTCCACAAGATCGGCAGCCGCATCGAAATCGCCGCCGCCTCTCCCGAAGCACGCGCCCTCGGCCTCACGCCGGGCATGGCGCTGACACAGGCG
>CAYMIU010000056.1:0-21389 GCA_964390515.1 uncultured Stakelama sp. | reverse complement strand
GATATGCACCGCCTCGCCGCTGCGCTCGCCCGCCGCTGGTGCCCGGTCGTCGCTTTGTCGGGCAGCGATGGCCTGTTCCTGGAGATCAGCGGCACCGCCCACCTCCACGGCGGCGAGGAAGCGATGGCGCGCCGCCTGCTCACCCGGCTCGGCATCACCGCGCAACTGGCGATCGCCGACACCGCCGGCGCTGCCTGGGCTTTCGCGCGTCAGGCCGCCCCCGCGGCGATCATCCCCCCCGGCGCGCATGTCGCCGCGCTCGCCCCGCTGCCGGTCACCGCGCTTCGCCTCGACGATGGCGCGCGCGAATTGCTCGCCCGCCTTGGCGTCGATACGATCGGCGAACTCATGGCGATGCCCCGCGCCCCGCTCGTCCGCCGCTTCGGCAAGACGATCGCGCAGCGGCTCGACCAGGCGACCGGCGCCCTGCCCGAACCACTCGATCCGATCATCCCGGTGCAGCCGATCGCCGTCACCCGCCGCTTCGCCGAACCGATCGCCACCGCCGATGCGATCAGCCATTGGCTCGCCGGCCTCGTCGATGATCTGGCGGAGGCGCTGGCAAAAGCGGGCGTCGGCGCCCGTTCGCTCGCCTTCGTCGCCGCGCGTGTCGATTCGACCGATCAGGTGATCCGCATCGGCCTTGCCCGCGCCAGCCGCGAACCGTCGCACCTGCTGCGTCTCATCGCCCGCCGGATCGAGGAGATCGACGTCGGCTACGGCCTCGACGCGCTGACGCTTCACCTCGTCCGCGCCGATCCGCTCGGTCCCGAAACGCTGGGCGCTGCGTTTGCCGAACAGCAGGCGCCCGATCTCGCTCCGCTGGTCGATACGCTCGCCAATCGCATCGGCCCGACGCGTTTGTGGCGGCACCAGCCGATCGAAAGCGACGTCCCCGAACGCTCGGTCGCCCCGCTACCGCCACTCGATCCCCCCGCCACCGCTGCCACCCGCCTGAAGCGCGACGACGTGCACCAGCTCGACGGCCGCACGCCCGATCATGCTTGGCACCCTCGCTGGCCGCGCCCCGCGCGACTGCTGCGCCGCCCGGAGCCGATCGACCATGTCATGGCCGAAATGCCCGACCACGCGCCGCGCCGCTTCACCTGGCGTGGCCGCCCGCACCGCGTCACCCATTCCGACGGGCCGGAGCGGATCACCGGCGAATGGTGGCGCCACGCGGGCGAGCGCGACGGGGTGCGCGATTATTTCCGTGTCGAGGACGAACAGGGCCACCGCTTCTGGCTGTTCCGCCGCGGCGATGGCGAGCGCGCGGAAACGGGCGATCTCAGCTGGTACATCCATGGCACCTTTGCATGATCCGCATGGTGCCGCATGACCTACAGCGAGCTTCAGGTCACGACGCATTTCTCGTTCCTGCGCGGCGCGTCCTCCTGCGAGGAACTGTTCGCCACCGCCGCACTGATGGGGATGCCCGCGCTCGGCATCACCGATCGCAACTCGGTCGCCGGCGTGGTCCGCGCGCTTTATGCGTGCGAGCAACTGAAGGCGAAGCACGGTCTCGACATCCGCTCCATCCCGGGCTGCCGGCTCGATCTCGTCACTGGCGAATCCCTCCTCGTCTGGCCGGAGGATCGCGCCGCCTGGAGCCGGCTCACCCGCCTCCTCACGCTCGGCAAGTCACGCGCTGACGCGCGGCGCGGCGAGAAAGGCCAATGCTTCCTCCATTGGGAGGATGTCGCCGCGCATGCCGACGGCCTCGTCGCCGCGCTGGTGCCGGGGCGCAGCGGTGCGGCGCCGACCGCGCTCGCCGCCACCATCGACATCTTCGGCAAACGCGGCCACGTCTGCCTCACCCCCTGGCGCCGCCCGGGCGAACGGCGGCGCTTTGCCGAGACGGTGCAGGCCGCCGACGCTTACGGCCTCACCCCGCTCGCCACCGGCGATGTGCTCTACCACCGTCCCGATCGCCGGATGCTGCAGGACATCGTCACCGCGATCCGCGAGAAATGCACGGTTGACGAGCTCGGTTTCCGCCGCGAACGCCACGCCGATCGCCATCTCCAGCTACCGGAAGAAATGGCGCGCCGCTTCGCCGCTTACCCCGATACGCTCGCCGCGGTGGAGGCGATCGTCGAACGCTGCACCTTCTCGCTGCGCGACCTCGACTATCAATATCCCGACGAGATCATCATGTCCGGCCGCAGCGCGCAGGAAGCGCTGGAACGCCTGTCGCGCAACGCGCTCGCCGACCGCTTCGATGGCCAACCGCCCCGCGCCTATACCCGGCAGCTCGAACACGAACTCTCGCTCGTCGCGAAGATGGGCTACGCGCCTTATTTCCTCACCGTAAACTCGATCGTCAGCTACGCCCGCTCGATCGAGATCCTGTGCCAGGGGCGCGGCTCGGCGGCCAATTCGGTCATCTGCTTCGTCCTCGGCATCACCTCGATCGATCCGGTCAAGCACCAGCTCCTCTTCGAACGCTTCGTCTCGGAGGAGCGCCGCGAACCGCCCGACATCGACATCGATTTCGAGCATGAGCGGCGCGAGGAAGTGATCCAGTGGATCTACGAAACCTATGGCCGGGATCATGCCGCGCTGACCGCGGTGGTCAGCCGCTTCCGCACCCGCGGCGCGATCCGCGAAGTGGGCAAGGTGCTCGGCCTGCCCGAGGACATGACCTCCGCGCTCGCCGGCCAGGTATGGGGCTGGTCCAACGAAGGCGTGCCCGACAGCCACGTACAGGCGCTCAACCTCGACGCCGGCGAACCACGCCTCGCACTCGCGCTTGAGCTCGCCAAGGAGCTGATCGGCACCCCACGCCATTTGTCGCAGCACCCCGGCGGCTTCGTCCTGACGCGCGATCCGCTGCACGATCTCGTCCCGATCGAGCCGGCCGCGATGGTCGATCGCCACGTCATCGAATGGGAAAAGGAGGATATTGAGCATCTTGGCTTCATGAAGGTCGATATCCTCGGTCTCGGCATGCTCGGCTGCATGCGCCGCGCGTTCGATCTGCTCGGTCAGCACAAGGGGATCGCGATGACGATGGCGAGTGAGCCCTTGCAGGACGATGATGAACCGACGTTCGAGATGATCCGCCAGGCCGATACGCTCGGCGTCTTTCAGATCGAGAGCCGCGCGCAGATGAGCATGTTGCCGCGGATGAAGCCGAGGAATTTCTACGACATCGCCATCCAGGTCGCGATCGTCCGCCCCGGCCCGATCCAGGGCGACATGGTGCATCCCTATCTGAAGCGCCGCGAGGGCAAGGAGCTGGTCGAATATCCCAATGATGCCTTGAAAGCGGTGCTGCAGAAGACGCTTGGCGTGCCCTTATTCCAGGAACAGGCGATGCAGGTCGCGATCATCGGCGCCGGCTTTACCCCGGGTGAGGCGGACTTGCTGCGCCGCGCGATGGCGACATTCAAGATGACCGGCGGCGTGGGCGAGTTTCGCGAAAAGCTGATCGCCGGCATGCGCGCCAACGGCATCTCGCAGGCCTTTGCCGAACGGCTGGTGAAACAGATCGAGGGGTTCGGCAGCTACGGCTTTCCCGAAAGCCACGCGGCCAGCTTCGCCAAGATCGCCTACGCCTCGTCATGGATGAAATGCCATCATCCCGACGTGTTCTGCGCGGCATTGCTCAATGCCCAGCCGATGGGCTTCTACGCCCCGGCACAGATCGTCCGCGATGCCCGCGCGCATGGCGTCGAGATCCTGCCGGTGTGCATCATGGCCAGCGAGTGGGACACGGCGCTGCTGGAGGATCGCAGGGCACAAAAGCCGCTCCGCCTCGGCCTGCGCATCGTCCACGGCCTGTCCGCCGCCGATGCCGGCAAGATCATCACCGCCCGTGCCGCTCGCCCCTTCACCTCGGTCGAGGATGTATGGCGCCGCTCGGGCGTACCGCTCGCCGCGCTGGAGAAACTCGCCAAGGCGGATGCCTTTGCCGGCATGGGGTTCGACCGGCGACAGGCGCTGTGGGCGATCCGCGGCCTCGGCGACACGCCGCTCCCTTTGCTCGCCGCCATCGAGACGAAGGAGGATCCTGTCCACCTGCGCGCGCTCACCGCCGGGCGCGAGGTCGTGGAGGATTATCGCGCCACCCAGCTGACGCTGCGCCAGCACCCGCTCACCTTCCTGCGCGATCGCCTGCGTGAACGCCGCTGCGTTTGTTGCGAGGAGCTTAAGACCATTAAGGAAGGCACGCTGGTCGACGTCGCCGGCATCATCCTCGTCCGCCAGCGGCCGGGCAGTGCCAAGGGCGTTCTGTTCCTCACCATCGAGGACGAGACCGGCGTCGCCAACGGCATCCTGTGGCCCGACCGGTTCGAGGCGCAGCGCCGCACCGTCATGTCCTCCGCGATGGTCAGCATCCGGGGTCGCGTGCAAAAGGAAGGGATCGTGATCCATGTCGTCGCCGATCTGATCACCGATCTTACCTGGATGCTGCGCGAAGTGGGGGAGATCGACCTTCCCTCGCTTGTCGCCCGGGGTGACGGCGCCACGCACCCCGGCGCCCCCGATCGCGGCGACGCCGGGTGGAAGCCGCGCAACCGCACCGACTATCATTACAGAGACGGGCACTATCGGGACCGGCCGGAGGACGTGATTCCGATCCGCAGCCACGACTTCCATTGATCTTGGTAAAGCGATCGGCTTACGTCCTGGCGAGCCGGCGGTGCGACCGGCATGATGGAGAGAGATACCATGGCCACTGCCGCCGCCATTGCCGAACCGGACATCGGCCTCACCCCCAACGTTCCCTCCCCTGCCGACAAGGCCGCGTTCGATGCGGCGATCGTCGATCCCGACAGCTACGCGCATGAGGAGCGCTATCACGCGATCTTCAAATATCTGCGCGAGGAAGCGCCGGTCTATTGGTGCGAGCCTGAAGGCTATCGCCCTTTCTGGACGGTGGCGCGCCATGCCGACATCAAGCGCGTCGAACTCGATACCGACACGTTCCTCAACGATCCGCGCCTGACGCTGACGACTATCGCGGACGAGGAACGCGTCAAGGCGATCACTGGCGGCGACGGCAAACTGACCCGCAATCTCGTCAGCATGGACAACCCCGACCATCGCCACTTCCGCGCGATGACCCAGGCCTATTTTTCCGCCAAGCACATGCGCCAGCTGGAAGAGGACATCCGCGCGCTGGCGAAGGAAAGCGTCGAGCAGATGGTGTCGCTTGGTGGGGAGTGCGATTTCGCCACCGAAGTCGCGATCTGGTTCCCGCTGCGCGTCATCATGCTCACCCTCGGCGTGCCGCGCGAGGACGAGAAATTCCTGATGAAGATCACCCAGGAAGTGTTCGGCGCCCAGGACTTCGATCACATGCGGCCGGAGGAAATGGGTGGCCTCTTCGCCACCATCGCCGAATTCAACGCGTGGTGCGATCGCATCACTGCCGACCGCAAGGCAACCCCGCGCGACGACGTCTCTACCATCATCGCCAATGCCACACTCACCGACGGTTCGCCGATGGGGAACATGGAGGCGATGAGCTACTACCTCATCATCGCCGCCGCCGGGCACGACACCACCAGTTCCTCCTCTTCCGCCGGACTGCTCGAACTGATCCGCAATCCCGGCGAGCTTCAGAAGCTGCGCGACAATCCGGATCTGCTGCCCAACGCGGTCGACGAGATGATCCGCTGGTCCAGCCCGGTAAAGCACTTCTTCCGCACTGCTGCCGCGGATGCGGAAGTCGGCGGCATGCACATCAAGGCGGGCGACGGGCTTGTCATGGCCTATCCGTCCGCTAATCGCGACGCGGCGGTGTTCGAAGATCCCTTCGCCTTCCGCGTTGATCGCGAGAATGTTCGCCAGCATCTCGCATTCGGTTACGGTCCGCATCTGTGCTTGGGCCAGCACCTGGCCAAGATGGAGATGCGTATCCTGTTCGAGGAATTGCTCGCCCGCTTCGATGATTTCGAACTTGCCGGCGAACCGGCCTGGACCCGTGCCAGCTTCGTCAGCGGCCTGAAGCGCCTGCCGATCCGGTACCGTACCAAGTGAGCCGCAGCGATCCCGAGCGGCTGTACCCAGGCTTTCCGGGGAGCCGGCCGAACGAGCATATCAACACCATTCCGGCTTGCGCCGCGCTCGGCATGCGCCAGCGCGCAACCATTGGCGAGCCGGTATCCACCTCGCTTGACGGAGCGCTGCCGGCAGTCTGCGACGCTGCTGGGCGCATATCACGCGGTGCAGCGCTGGTGCTTGCTGATCAGGCGACCGCTGGGGGCGTGTTCACCATCCTGCCGCGGCCGACCCCGATGATGACGCTGGACCTGCGCGTCGACTGGTTCGGTCCGCTTCCGGCCGGCCCGCTTGATTGCATCATCGACGACGTGACGCGCGAGGGCGACCTGGCGCTGTCACGCGCCCGCCTCACGTCGAACGACCAACCCGTCGGCGCCGCGATTGCGCGATATCTGATTGGATCGATGCCAGGCGGAACGCCGGGCCGGATGGATGAACGCCATGAGGTGCTGCCGCCCTCACCCGCGCCGGACTTCGCCGCCTACCTCGGCGCCATCGTTTCATCGGACGGGCTGACGATGCAGCCGTGCGCGGAGCATGTCGGCGCACCGCTGCCTGCTTACCACGGCGGCGTGATCGCAGCGTTGCTCGAACACGCCGGCGTGTCCGCGATCGACCCTGCCTTCCGTCCGCTCGATATCGAGACCCGCTTCCTCGCGCCCGCGCTCGCCACGCTACCGCTCGTCGCACGGGTAGTGCCGCGCCGCACCGGCCGCCGCGCGGTGACGCTCGACATGGAAGCACATCAGGGTGATCCGAACCGGCCCGTCGCGATCGCACGCATGCTCGCGATCACCGATGCACCGGGAGAGCCCAGCCGCCACGAGCTGCCACGCGGCTAAAAAACCTTCCAGCCGCCGGGCGCGCGGCGGCTGGTGTAGCGTCAGCCTCCGACGACCTGCTCGATCACGCCGAAAATCGGATGGTGCCGATCATCCTCGGCCCAGATCCGCACGGTGTCGCCCTTCTTCAGGAACGGCGTCACAGGCTTGCCGCTCGCGATCGTTTCGATCGTGCGGACCTCGGCGATGCAGGAATAGCCAACCCCACCCTCGGCAATTGGTTTGCCGGGCCCGCCGTCGGCGTCGCGGTTCGATACAGTGCCCGACCCGACGATCGTCCCCGCCCCCAGCGCGCGGGTCTTCGCCGCATGCGCGATCAGCGTGCCGAAATCGAACGTCATGTCCTCGCCCGCCTCGGCACGGCCGAACGGCTGGCCGTTGAGGTCCACCATCAGCTTACGATGCAGCTTGCCGTCCTGCCACCAGTCGCCCAGCGCGTCAGGCGTCACGAACACCGGCGAGAAGGCGGACGCCGGCTTCGACTGGAAGAAGCCGAAGCCCTTGGCCAGTTCACCGGGGATGAGATTGCGCAGCGACACGTCGTTGGTCAGGCCGACCAGCCGGACCGCCGCCAGCGCTTCCTCGCGGCTCGCCCCCATCGGCACGTCACCGGTGACCACGACCACTTCGGCTTCGAGGTCGCAGCCCCAGCTCTCGTCGGCAAGAGGGATCGGATCACGCGGGGCCAGGAAGCCATCCGAGCCGCCCTGGTACATCAGCGGATCGTGCCAGAACGTCTCCGGCATCTCCGCCCCGCGCGCCTGCCGCACCAGCGCCACATGATTCACATAAGCCGAGCCGTCCGCCCATTGATACGCCCGCGGCAGCGGTGAGGCCGCCTCGCGCTCATGGAAGCGCTCCCGCGGGATCACCTCGTGATCGAGGTCGGTGGAGAGGTTCTGCAGGTCCGGCAGCAGCCGATCCCAGTCATCGAGCGCCGCCTGCAGCGTCGGCGCAATGTGCGATGCATCGGCGCACCAGGCGAGATCGGTCGACACCACGACGAGCTTGCCGTCACGACCATGTTTCAGGCTCGCAAGTTTCATCCGTTACCTCTCTTTCGCGTTCGGCATAGGCCGCCGCCGCCGCCGAAGTCGAGGGCCGGGCTACGCCCATTCGCACCATAACAAAAGTTACTTGACCCTCCGCTGTCGCGTCGCGAGAAGAAGCGATCAGTTATTGGAGGGGTTTCTTCAATGTCGCTCGACCAGATTGCGGGCCGTTTCGCGTATAACGAGGATCATGAGGCGTTCCGCCAGACCGTGCGCAGCTTCCTCGCCAAGGAAGGCGTGCCGCACGCGGACCAGTGGGAAAAGGATCGCCTCGTTCCCAAGAGGTTCTGGCAGAAGGCCGGCGAGGTCGGGATGCTGTGCCCGACCGTTCCGGAGGAATACGGCGGCCTCGGGCTCGACTTCGGCTATAACGCCATCGTCGACGAGGAAATGGCCTATTCGGGCGTTCCCGCCGGCTTCTCGCTCCAGTCGGACATCGTTGCCGGTTACATGGAGACCTACGGCTCGGAAGAGCAGAAGAAGGAATGGCTGCCCAAGATGGTGTCGGGCGACGTGATCACTGCGATCGCGATGACCGAACCGGGCACCGGCAGCGATCTTCAGTCGATCCGCACCACAGCCAAGAAGGACGGCAATCACTACGTCATCAACGGATCGAAGACGTATATCACCAACGGCCAGAACACCGATCTGACGCTGGTCGTGGCGAAGACCGATCCCGATGCGCAGCCGGCCTATAAGGGCATGTCGATCATCCTGGTCGAAAGCGACCGGGAAGGCTTCAGCAAGGGGCGCAAGCTCGACAAGATCGGCCAGGACGCGGCCGACACCTCGGAGCTGTTCTTCGAGGACGTTCGCGTGCCGATCACCAACTGCCTTGGTGAAGAGGGCATGGGCTTCATCTATCTGATGAGCCAGCTGCCGCAGGAACGGCTGTCGATTGCGGTCAGCACCATGGCCTCGTCGCAGAAGGCGTTCGACGACACCGTTGCCTTCGTGAAGGAGCGCAAGGCGTTCAAGGGCACGGTGTTCGACTTCCAGAACACCAAGTTCGTCCTCGCCGATCTCAAGGCGAAGCTTCAGGTCGGCTGGGCGCACCTCGACTGGGCGATCGCCCGCCATCTGAAGGGCGAACTGACCAACGAGGAAGGCGCAGCGGCCAAGCTGTGGCACACCGACCTCCAGTGGGAAGTCATGGACAAGTGCCTCCAGCTGCACGGCGGTGCTGGCTATATGAACGAATATCCGATCGCCAAGATGTGGCGCGGCGCGCGTGTCAGCCGGATCTACGGCGGCACGAACGAGATCATGAAGGAAGTGATCAGCCGCAAGCTCTAAGCGGCCCGACCGAGCAGCCTAGCGGCCGGCAGCCACGTTGCCGGCCGTTTGTCTTTGGCTATGCCGCAACTGTGATCGCAGCGGTCCGCGGTGACGGCGTATCTCCGCTGCGCAATTGCTGCACGAACCCGTCGGTGGTGACGCGCAGCCTGCGCGCCTGATCGGACAGCGCGTCCGCAGCGTCGCGGACGTGGCGCGACAGCGCCCCCACCTCATTCGCCGCGGTGACGACTTCGACGATGCGGCGCTCGATCATGTCGACGCCGCGCGCCGCCTCCTGCGAGGTACGCTCGATCGTTGCCGCCATCAGACGCTGATCGCTGACCGCGCCGCGGATATCTCCCGCCGCCGTGGCGACACGACCGACGCCGTCGGATGCCTCGACAATATTCGCCTCGGTCGCGCGGATCGCCTGCTCGACGCCCTGCATCAGCGCGACGATCTTGTCGGTGGCGCGCGCCGTCCCACCGGCAAGCTGCTTCACCTCACCTGCCACTACCGTGAAGCCGCGGCCTGCGTCGCCCGCTCGCGCCGCCTCGATCGTCGCGTTCAGAGCGAGGAGGTTGGTGCGCGCGGCAATGGCATGAATCTCGCCTACCAACCCGCCAATGCTCTGCGCCTGCACCGACAGGTCGAGCACCGCGCTTTTGCCTTCATCGGTATGGCGGCGCACGTTGCCGGTAAGTGTCGCCTGTGCTTCAGCGCTGCCGGAAATCTCGACGATCGAGCCGGTGAGGCGATGAACCGCATCGGCCACGTCCTGGGTTGCGCCGGCAGCCTGGCTCGCACCTGCGGCGACTTCGCTCGCCTGTCGGCCCGCATCCGCGGCAATCCGCGTCAGGTTCGCGGCCGACGCTTCCATTGATGACGCCGCGCCTTCGATCGCGACGGCGACACCAGACACCGTCTGCTCGAACTCGTCCGCCAGCGCGGCCAGCGCACGCCGGCGCTCATCGTCCAGCCGCGCTTCCGCCGCGACACGCCGGCGACGCTCCTCGGTGGAACGCTCCTCGGCGATCTTGGCGGCCGCGAGTGCGTCGATGGCACGCCCGCGTTCCTCCTCTGCCACCGCGACAAGTTGCTCCCCTTCGGCCCGCGCCGTGTCCAACCCGACGATCAGCGTGCGCAGGCGAACCGTGAGGTACGCGAGCGCCGCGAACTGCAGCGCTACGGCGAGCGCGTGGAACAGCACACGACCCATCGTCCCCTCGGCTCCGAACACCCAAGCCGGCATCAGGAAGGACAGCGAGAAATGGTGAAGCGCGACGAGGACCGAAGCCAGCGCAAGCGGGCGCCAGTCGCACAGCACCGCCAGCATCGACAGCGCGACGAAGAAGTACATGTGCGCGTCCAACTGCCACGCATGACCCGCCAGCATATAGACGAAACAGGCCGGCAGAACCGCGCCGAGCGCAGCGACGCTCATCCGCGCCGCCGCATCATGCCGGCCGCGCAGCACCATGATCGTTGGGACAACGTTCGCCGTCGCGGCGACAGCGACAGCAAACCCGATATTGGGGCTCGACAGCGCGCGGCCCAGGATCAGCAGCGAGGGGATGCAGAGCCAGCCCATGCCGACCAGCAAGCGCAAGCCGCGGCGCCGGAGTGAGTCGAGCGAGGACATCAGCCCGGCTCCCCGCAACTGCCGGCCGGCGCAGCGAGGACGAGAATGCCTGCCCTCATGAGGGGCCAGAACAGTTCCTCGCGCTCCCCTCGCACGACCAGGCGCCCCCCGACGCGCGAGGAGACGAGCAGCGCATCATGCTCGCGTGCGATCGCAACAGCCGATGCGCCATTCGTCAGCGGCAGCAGCAGCATGGCGCCGCTTGCCGGGGGTGCGAACGCGAGCGCTGTGAGCGCGCCGCTTCCCAGGGCAAGTTGCGCGAGAACCGCGATCCAGGTTGCGGGCACGGAAGATACGCTCATGCCCTCTCCTTGGCCGAGAACAATTAGCGCCGAGTAAAGGTTAATCCGCATTATGCGTCGAGGCTGCCCCCCGCGGCATAGCTTGACTTACGCGCCGGACGTGCGCATTTATGCGACCATCGAGGCGTATGCAGCGTGATCGGGCATTAAGCCCAGGCTCCGCCTCGGTCGATCGAACCGGCTTCCCAAGTCACGCGGGGTGTCATTTTTCCCCGCTTCCCGTGTGTCCTTGCGATGCGCGGGTGCGATCATTTTAGGTACGTTTTTGATGAACTTCTCCGATCTCGGTCTCGCCGAGCCCCTCGTTCGTGCGCTCGAGACCAAGGGTTATGAGACGCCGACGCCGATCCAGCGCGATTCGATTCCCGTCGTTCTGACCGGCCGCGATCTTCTCGGCATCGCCCAGACGGGCACCGGTAAGACCGCCGCATTCGTTCTCCCCTCGATTCAGCGCCTGCTCGAAGGCCAGAAGCGCGTGCTGCCGACGCATGTGCGCATGCTCGTCCTCGCCCCGACGCGCGAACTCGCCAACCAGATCGCGGACAATGCACGCGGCTATGCCCGCAATTCGCGCCTGACCGTTGCGACTGTCTTCGGCGGCACCAGCATCAACAAGAACCGTCAGGATCTGTCGCGCGGCGTCGATATCCTCGTGGCCACGCCGGGCCGCCTGCTCGATCTCGTCGAACAGGGTTTCTGCAACCTCACCATGCTCGAAATCCTCGTGCTGGACGAAGCGGACCAGATGCTGGACCTCGGCTTCATCCATGCGCTGCGCAAGATCGTGAAGATGGTCCCGCGCCGCCGCCAGACGCTGTTCTTCTCGGCCACCATGCCCGGCTCGATCCGCGAACTCGCGGACCAGTTCCTGCACCAGCCGCAGACCGTGTCGGTCGTCCCCGCCTCGACCACCGCGGAGCGCGTCGATCAGCAGGTGATCTTCGTCAACCAGACCGAAAAGCAGGCGCTGCTGACGATCCTCATTCAGGAAGAGCAGATTGATCGCGCACTCGTCTTCACGCGCACCAAGCATGGTGCCGACCGCGTCGTGAAGCTGCTGGCCGGCAACGGCATTGCGTCCAACGCGATCCACGGCAACAAGAGCCAGCCGCAGCGTGAACGTGCGCTCGCCGCGTTCAAGTCTGGCGAAGTGCCGATCCTCGTCGCGACCGACATTGCGGCGCGCGGGATCGACATTTCCGGCGTCAGCCATGTGTTCAACTTCGAGCTGCCGAACGTTGCCGAACAATATGTGCACCGCATCGGTCGCACCGCGCGTGCGGGCGCCAGCGGCATCGCGGTTGCCTTCTGCGCGGATGACGAGCGTCCGTATCTGAAGGACATCGAGAAGCTGACGCGCCAGAAGGTGCCGGTCCGTGCGCTTCCGGCGGATTTCATGAAGCGCGCCGATGCGCTAAAGGCGGCGCGGATCAAGGCAATCGGCAACGATCCCGCCCCCCGCGAGGATCGTCCGCGCCAGCAGCGTGGCCCGGCACGTCCCAAGGCCACTCATCAGCCGACCGCGACGCGCGACTATGCGAACGCCAGCCGGCGTGGTGCAGCCGGCGGCCGTAGCGGTGGTCGCGGCCGTGGCCGGGGTGGCCCGCGCACGGCTGCCCAGGCCTGACCACTGGGGTGATTGATCAGTGCGGCGCCGTGAAACCCGGCGCCGCCTGAAATGTTGCTTCTCTGGAACAAGGAGAAGCCAGCATGGATATAGCTACCGTCCCGGCACTTGAGCGGATCGCGCGGGTCCTCGCCGGCCAGCGCATCAGCGCGAACGGCGAAGGCGACCAGGAATCGGCGGCCAATGCGGTGGACGCCACCTGGCGTGATTTCCGCAACGATGCACTGGCGGTTCTTCACACCCTACGCGCGCCGACCGAAGCGATGGCGAACGTCGGTGATACTGCCGCATGGGAACGGATGATCCTCGCCGCAATCGACGAGGGCAAGCCCGACTAAGTGCGGCCACGGCCGCCTGAGCCCCGGGAGGCCGCGACCGCGCGGCCTCCCTTGCTCCTGCCGAACTTCAGGCGAGAACCGTCAGCCATTCCTCTTCCGGCGCACGCGGCGCACGCGTCCGGTTCGCCGGCTCTTCCGGATCCTCATAACCGATCGCTACGCCGCAGAAGAGCATCCGCTCTGCCGGCGTGCCCAGGAAACCCTCGACGGTGTTCGGATAGACCGCCCAGCATTCCTGCGGGCAAGTCGCCAGCCCCTTCTCGACCGCGAGCAGCATCAGGTTCTGCAGGTACATGCCGAGGTCGGCCCATTGCGGCGGCCCCATGCGCCGGTCCACGGTCACGAAGAACGCCGCTGGCGCGCCGAAGAACTGGAAGTTGCGCGCGAACCATTGCGCGCGTGCCACCTTGTCCTCGCGCGGGATGCCTAGGTGGCCATACATGATTTCGCCGATCTGGAAGGTGCGCTTCTTCGTCGCATCGGTCATTTCGCGCGGATAAATGTCGTAGCCCGGCGTTTCCTTTTCGCGCCGCTCCAGCTTGCCGCGCATGATCGCCTTCAGCTCGTCCATCTTCGCGCCGGTGACGATGTCGATGTGCCAAGGCTGAATGTTACCGCCCGTCGCGGCCCGAGCCGAGCGCAGCGCGAGTTCCTTCAGCACCTCCAGCGGCACCTCCTTGTCGAGGAACCCGCGTACCGAGCGCCGCTCGATCACTGCATCAGATACGTTCATTCACCTCTCCACCTCTTGCCGAGCGCGTCAAACCGCGCCACATGACGCACCGGGATAACATCTGTTATGGAGAGTCGGAAGATGGCCGAGGCGTATATCGTCGACGCAGTTCGGACGGCTGGTGGTCGTCGCGGGGGTAAGCTCGCGGGTGTCCATCCAGTTGATCTGGCAGCGAAGGTTCTGGATGCGATCGTCGAGCGTAGCGGGATTCCGGGCGACGCGGTGGACGATGTGGTGATGGGCTGCGTCAGCCAGGGTGGCGAGCAGGCAGGCCAGGTCGGTCGCAACGCCGTGCTCGCCTCGAAGAAGCTGGCGCAGTCGACTCCGGCGGTGACGATCGATCGTCAATGCGGCTCGTCGCAGCAGGCGATCCAGTTCGCCGCCCAGGCAGTGATGTCGGGCACGCAGGACGTGGTGATCGCGGCTGGCGTCGAGAGCATGACGCGCGTGCCGATGGGCTCGACCTACAAGCTTTTCTATGATGCCGGCCTCGGCAAGAACAAGTCGCCGGGCCTCGAGGAGAAGTTCCCGGGCATCAACTTCAACCAGTTCGCTGGTGCGGAGATGATCGCCAAGAAGTACGGCTACACCCGCGAACAGCTCGACGAATATTCGCTCAACTCGCATCGCAAGGCGGTCGCCGCGACGCAGGGCGGCAAGTTCAAGGACGAGATCGTCCCGGTCGAGATCGAGACGCCGGAAGGCAAGGACGTGCATACGTCCGACGAAGGCATCCGCTACGATGCCTCGGCCGAAGGCATGGCCGGCGTGAAGAAGCTGTCCGAGGAAGGCGTGCTGACCGCCGCTTCGTCGAGCCAGATCTGCGACGGCGCCAGCGCGGTGCTGATCGTCAGCGAGGAAGCGCTGAAGAAGTACAATCTCAAGCCGCTGGCAAAGATCGTCAACCTCACCGTCACCGCCGGCGATCCGGTAGTGATGCTGGAAGAGCCTCTGTTCGCGACCGACAAGGCGTTGAAGAAGGCCGGCCTCTCGATCGATGACATTGATCTCTACGAAGTGAACGAAGCCTTCGCCTCGGTGCCGGTCGCTTGGCTCGAGCACACCAAGGCCGATCCGAACAAGCTCAACGTCAATGGCGGCGCGATCTCGCTCGGCCACCCGCTGGGCGCATCGGGCACGAAGCTGATGGCAACGCTGGTGCACGAACTGCGCCGCCGTGGCGGGCGCTACGGCCTGCAGACGATGTGCGAGGGCGGCGGCGTCGCCAACGTCACGATCATCGAAAACTGCGACTGGCAGGGCGAGGCGAAGGCCGCGGCCTAAACCACGTTCGATCAACCTTGTGATGCGTCCTCGCGCTGCGCGGGGACGCCCTTGTGCCGCCGCCTGCGCGGGGCACCTCTTCGGGAGGGGAACCACCAATGAAGCTCGACAACACCATTTCCGCCGTGATCACTGGCGGCGCGTCCGGTCTCGGCGCGGCGACCGCCCGTCTGCTCGCCTCGAAGGGCGTGAAGGTCGCGCTGTTCGATCTGCAGGAAGAAAAGGGTGAAGCGCTCGCCCAGGAACTCGGTGGCGTGTTCTGCAAGGTCAATGTGACCGACGAAGCCTCGGTCGACGCCGGCTTCGCCAAGGCGCGCGAAGCGATCGGCCAGGAGCGGATCCTCGTCAACTGCGCCGGCACCGGCAATGCGATCAAGACGGCGAGCCGCAGCAAGGAAGACGGCTCGATCAAGCACTTCCCGCTCGATGCGTTCAACTGGATCATCCAGATCAACCTCGTCGGCACCTTCCGCTGCATCGCGAAGTCGGCTGCTGGCATGATGACGCTCGATCCGCTGCCGGACGGTGATCGCGGCGCGATCGTCAACACCGCGTCGGTTGCGGCCGAGGACGGCCAGATCGGCCAGGCAGCTTATTCGGCTTCGAAGGGCGGCGTCGTCGGTATGACCCTGCCGATCGCGCGTGACCTCATGAGCGAGGGCATCCGCGTGAACACCATCCTGCCGGGCATCTTCAACACCCCGCTGCTGCAGGGCGCGCCGCAGAACGTGAAGGACGCGCTCGCCGCACAGGTGCCGTTCCCGAAGCGCCTCGGCGAACCGTCGGAATATGCCGCGCTCGCCACGCTGATGATCGAGAACGGCTATTTCAACGGCGAAGACGTCCGCCTCGACGGCGCGATCCGCATGGCGCCGCGCTGAGCACTCCGGCGCGCAGCTTGCGCGCCGACTCGTGCGAAGCCGGCCAGCGCGGCGCCCGTCGCCGCGTCTGACGTTACGGGACTTGCTTCCGTGACGGCCGCGCACAAAGCAACACAGATCCCCGGCGAAGGCCGCGCCTACAGACGAGCCGCTCGTCCATGGCACGAGCCGCCGCCGGGGAATTTGTTTCAGTTCGACAGGAACAGCATCATGTCCCGCCCCGCCGCCTGGCGCCTCGATCCCGCCTCCTATCCGCAGCACGAGACGAAGCAGACCCGCTTCCAGGATCTCGACACGATGGGGCATCTGAACAACGTCGCTTACGCCTCGCTGTTCGAGGACGCGCGGGTGCGCACCAACCAGCGACTGGGCCGAGTCAATCGTGGCAAGATGGCAGAAGGGACGTTCCGCGCCGTCGTCGCCCGCAACGAGATCAACTATCTCGCAGAAGGCACCTTCCCGGAGGATGTCGAGATCGCGCTGGGCATCGGTCGGATTGGCAATCGCAGCTTCGAGATGCTGGCGGCAATGTTCCAGTCCGGCCACTGCATCGCCACCTGCGACACCACGATCGTCATGACCGATCCGAAAGGGGTCGGCCTGCCCGCGGAGTTCGTAGGGCGGCTGGAAGCGATGCAGGTCAAAGGCGAATGAAAAAAGCCACGCGGGCAAGTGCGCCGGCGCGGCTTCTTTCTTGGCTGAGGCTTAGCCGTGTTCGTCAGCGCTGTCCGCGCAACGTGCCGAGCGTTGCGAGCCCAAGCACGCCGACCAGCGCGGCCGTCGCCCAAGGGCGTTCCTTGGCAAAGGCCTTTGCCTTGCCCACAGCTTCTGGCTGGCCATCGGCGCCCGGCGCCATGGCTTTCTGAACTGCCCCCTTCAGCTGGTCGAACATGCCGCCAGCCTGCATGGAACGGTCGCTCGTGGCGGCACCAGCAGTTTCCTTGACCTTGCCGGTCACGGTGTTGATGTCGCCGGTCAGTGCGTCGGTCATGGCGATACTCCTTGGATAAACGATCCGGCTATCAACCAACGACCGACGCTTTGGTGCCGTGGCGCAATGCTCAGTCGGTAAAGACCGGTGCGCGCTTCTCCATGTTCGCCCGCACCGCCTCCACTTGATTGGGGGAGCGCATCAACTTGATCTGCTCGTCGCTTTCCGCCTGCAGCATGGTCGCCGTGTCGCCATCGGCCATCAGGTTGATCAGCCGCTTCGATGCCTTCACCGCATCGGGATTGCGGCCGGCGATCTCGCGCGCCAGTTCGAGCGCCGCCGCGCGCGGATCATCCGCCAGCCGCGTGACGAAGCCATAACGTTCCGCCTGTTCGCCGGTGAATTCGCGCGCGCTGTACGTGAGGTCGCGGAGCACGTCGTCCCGCGCCAGCGTCCGCCACAGGGCCAGCCCGGCCATGTCCGGCACGAGGCCCCAATAGGTCTCACGGATCGACATGCGTGTGTCCGGACGAGCAATCCGAACGCAGGCGCCCGACATGATCTGGAAGCCGCCGCCCAGCGCCACGCCATGTACCGCCGCGATCACCGGCATCGGCAGCGCGCGCCAGCCCCAAGCAACGTTCTGCGCCGTATTGGCCAGGCCATGGCTGCGCTTGCCCAGATCGTTGCCCGATCCCCCGGCCGCCATCGAACCCATGTCGAGCCCGGCGCAAAACGCCCGGCCCTCGCCGGAAAGGACGGCGACGCGAACCTCCGGCATGCCGGCCAGCCGATCGAGCGCAGAATTGATCCCGGCAAACATGGCCGGGTCGAGCGCATTCATCTTGTCCGGGCGGTTCAGCCTCACATCGGCGATGCCGTCCTCCACCGTGATCGTAACGCGCTCGTCCATTCCACCTCTCCCGAGAACTGATACGATCGACTTAGATGAGCCGCGCAGCAGCATCAATGCCGCTGTTCGCCGCGGCTCGCGGCGTTGCGCTCGCCTGAGGCTGGTGTAGAGCCATCGCCCATGAGCATCAACGCGGCACTCGCCGGCTTGCCCGGCATGGAAGACGTGCGATTTGGCGGCCACGGCGGTCGCCTCGGCATCGATTATCACGCGCATGGCGAAGGCTGGGTCGAGTTGACGCTCCCCTATTCCGAAGAGATCATCGGAGACGAGGACAGCGGCGTCATCGCCTCTGGCCCGATCTTCGCGTTGATGGACATCGCCACCAGCCTCGCCAGCATGCGCCGGCTCGGTTGCTTCGTGCCGCACGCGACGCTCGATCTTCGCGTCGATTACCTGCGCCCTGCCCGCCCGGGCCGCACTGTCATCGGCCATGGCGAATGCTATGCGCTGAAGCGGTCGATCAGCTTCGTGCGCGGCCAGGCACATGATGGCGATCCGGACGATCCGATCGCGCATGTCACGGGCACCTTCATGTTCCTGGAGCCCCAGGCATGAAGCTGCCGCCCTATGCAGATCTGCTCGGCGCTAGCCTCGAATGGGAAGACGATCGCCCGGTGCTGGCGATGCCGTTCAGCCCAGCCGTGCTCGGCCGTCCCGGCTTCGTTCAGGGCGGCGCGATCACGGGGCTGCTCGAAGTCGCCGCGATCGCCGCGCTTCGCCACCAGCTCGAATCCGACGGCGGCGGCCGGGTGAAGCCGATCAACGTCACGGTCGATTTCATGCGCGGCGGCCGGCAGCGCGTCACGCGCGCCGCCGGCATCGTCACCCGGCTCGGCACCCGCATCGCCAACGTGGAGGCGACCGCCTGGCAGGATGATCGTGCCAAGCCGATCGCCTCGGCGCGGATGAACTATCTCATCGTGCGGGAGTGAGCTTGATCAGCCGGCCCTGCGATCCCTGCGCGCCGTCCTCCAGCACGTAGATCGCACCGTCCGGCCCCTCTTCCACCTCGCGGATGCGGGCACCCATGTCGAACTGGTCACCCTTCTTGGCATTTGTGCCGTCAAGATCCACGCGCACCAGCGACTTGGACGAAAGCCCGCCAATGAAGGCGTCGCCTTTCCACTGCGGGAACAGGTCGCCGGAATAGACCATCAGCCCACCGGGCGAGATCACCGGAGTCCACCACACCTTCGGCGCTTCGAATCCGTCGCCCGGGCTGTGGTCCGGGATCAGGCGCCCATCGTAATGATCCCCGTTCGAGACCTTGGGATAGCCATAGTTGCGCCCCGGCAGGACAAGGTTGAGCTCGTCGCCGCCCTTCGGGCCCATTTCCTGCTCCCACAGGTTCCCCTGCGCGTCGAAGGCAATGCCAAGCAGGTTACGGTGGCCATAGCTCCACACCGCCGGGTGGAAGCCCTGCGCCGCGAGCGGATTGCCCGGCGCCGGCTTCCCGTCGAGCGTCAGGCGAAGCACCTTGCCGAGCGTCGCCTTCGGATCCTGCGCAGGGTCGAACTTCTGCCGCTCGCCGTTCGTGAAAAACAGATACTGGCCATCAGGCGAGAAGGCGATCCGGCCGGAATAATGGCCGTTGCCCTCGACGAACGGTGTCGCCCGGAACAGCTCCTCGATCTGCTGCAGCTTGGGGCTGCCGCTCTTCTCGTCCAGCACGCCGCGCGACAGGACGACGCCCTTGCCGCCCGGCCCGGCCATCGACCAGCTGAAGTATACCCGCTTCGACGTCGCGAAGTCGGGCGCCAGCACCACGTCCATCAGTCCGCCTTGGCCCGCGCTATCCACCGGCAGCGTCGCGATCGTGGAGCGCGTCTTGCCGTCCGCCGACACCAGCAGCAGGCTGCCCGCCTTCTCGGTCACCAGCATCCGCCCATCGGGGAGGAACGTCATGGCCCAGGGCGCATCGAAATCGGCCACGACCGTTTCGACGAACGGCTTGGCCCCGGCGGTCGTCGCGGCAGGCGCGTCCCCCGCGTTCGATGGTCCTTGCGGCTCGGCAGAGCAGGCGGTGGACGCCAGCAGGCTGGCGACGAACAAGCTGCGCAGGATCACATTTCCTCCCTGGATAAT
This sequence comes from uncultured Stakelama sp., assembly GCA_964390515.1. Classification (GTDB taxonomy): domain Bacteria; phylum Pseudomonadota; class Alphaproteobacteria; order Sphingomonadales; family Sphingomonadaceae; genus Sphingomonas. The sequence goes on along the minus strand of CAYMIU010000056.1, from coordinate 1,460 downwards.
CTGGTCAGCGACATGGCTGCATTCCGTCAGTTGGTTCCCGCAGGCAAGCGCCCCGGATGCTCGGCATCATTCTTCCACAATCCGGGCGTGGCCAATTCGAGCACGTGTCCATCAGGATCCTCGAAATACAGGCTACGCCCACCCGCCGGCCATTGCACCTCATGCGTGACCTGGACATCATTTTTCACAAGATGCGCGCGCCACGGCTCGTAGGCGTCATCCGCAATCGCGAAGGCCATGTGCAGCGGGCCGCTGCCGTCGTGCCCGGGAATGGTCCCGCCCGGCGTTTTGACATCTTCGTCTGACTGGCCGCGCGCGAACACCAGCAATACCCCGCCGCGCCCGGCGTCGAAGGCCGTCAGCCGATCGCTCTCGATCATCGGCGCAAGGTTCAGGATATCACGAAAAAATCGGGCGGACCGCGCCATGTCGTCGACATACAGGGCCGTCTCCAACAGTCCCGAAATCCTTGGTGTATCCATCCCGACCCTGTCTGCATCACGCAACAGCACGAGGGCGCGCGGCACTCACGACGATAGAAGTACCGATACCCCTCATCGCGCGCAGCGACGAACCGCGTCCATCAGAAACAACCAGCGAGGCCGCCAGAAGCTCCGCTGTATGCCCCTCGCTCAGCCCGGCGATGGCGATCGATGGCCGCACGTCCCGCTGTTTGATGTCTCGGCATGCATCGCCGCATGGCATTCTGCCGATGAGCGGTCTCGCGAGCTGGCTGCAACGAGGGGCGGCGCCACGATCGCAGACCCGACACAACGAAAGGGGCCGATCGGACCGGCCTGATGCGCGAGGAGCCGAAAGCGCAAGCAACGGCGCTAGCTGTTCCTCCTTTTGACGGGGGGTCTGAGGAATACCAGCGCGCTCTTGCGCTCGGCTCCGCTCACCACACAGCGTGTCCCGAAACAGCAGCGAAGGCGCGACGCGGCAAAAAAGTCACGCTACTTCAGTGGCTAGGAGCACAGTTCAACGACGCGGCAACACTTGGCACCGCGTTAGTTACGGCGCGCCCAGACAGTATCACAAAAGAAAAGGGAGGCCGGCGAACCGACCTCCCCGATCTTTCAGCCTTGTAGGCGTCAGCCTTACTGACCCGCACCCGGGCCGTAGGTGATTTCCACGCGGCGGTTCTGCACTTCGCGCACACCGTCGGCCGTATCGACGCGCGGGCGGCTTTCGCCGAACGCTTCCGTCGAGATCACGCCGTCCGGGATCGAACGCGAGGTGAGGTAAGCCTTCACCGCGTCTGCACGACGCTGCGAGAGACCCACGTTGTACGAGGCCGAACCCGAGCGGTCGGCGTGGCCGGCCAGCATGACCTGCGCGTTGCCGCACGACTGGTACTGCGTGACGGCGTTGTCGAGGATCGACGAAGCCTCCGGGGTGATGTCCGACTTGTCCCACTCGAAGAAGACAATGAACGGACCCGGCGAGCAGACCACTTC
>CAYMIU010000055.1:0-26434 GCA_964390515.1 uncultured Stakelama sp. | reverse complement strand
GGCATGTGGACACCGAAGCTAACTTATCAGCGGCCTGAAAACGGGGAGCAGGTCAGGGTCACGATCAGCGCGCCGTACAAGACGAGCGCCAAACCATCGTGGAATTGGTCAGTTGAAGCGCTGCAGCGGGAAGACGTGGCCTGCGCCTACGAGATAGCTTTCATCCACGTGGTACGCGATGGCTTCGTTGAGGCGCCCTGCGGCGTCGCGGAAGCGGCGGCCGAGGGGGTGTTCGGGGACGATGTCCAGGCCGACCTCGTTGGTGACCATGGCTAGCGGCAGGTGCGACGTCGTGATCGCGGCGACAAGATCGTCGGTGTGGCTCTCGATGTCCGCTTCAACCATCATCAGGTTCGACAGCCACAAGGTCAGGCAATCCACCATGATCGCCCTGCTGGTGACCGACCTGATCGCATCCGGCAGCGATCGGGCACTCGACTGTCGGCCATCGGCCGCTTCGCCCTGCCCGGTGACGCGCGATACCTTCGGCGATTTCCGCATCGCGTGCCCGTGCCGTGGCGAGATAATGAAGCTGGCCTGGGTGACGCTCGGTAGCAATGCACGCGAGGCGGCTTTTGCCTGAACGGGCGCCGCCTAGGAATATGATCTTCACGATTGTCTTGCCTTCCGCTCCTCTAATTCGATAGGAGCGCCGCCGCGACAGGTTTCCAGAGATGGAATCAAAAGGGAATCCGGACGCGAGCGTCAAGCTCGCCATCCGGAGCTGTCCCCGCAACTGTGACCGGCGAGCCTTGCTCCTCGCGTGCCACTGGATCGATTGCGATCCGGGAAGGCCGAGCAAGGCGGTGACCCGGGAGCCAGGAGACCTGCCTGTCGTGGTTGTCCTTCGTGCGGACGGGGTGTTCCGGGCGATCGAGGTTCTTCCTCGCGTGACGACGTCGTTGGGGTCGTGCGCGACGGAACAGCTGTTCCGCGAAGCCGTGGCGCGTGCCCCCGTTGTTGATGCGAGGGGGAAACGCCTTGAAGAATCGTGCCTATCTGATCCTGTTGCCGTGCATTGCGGCGGCCACGCCTGCATTTGCGCAAAGCGCCCAATCCACGTCCAGCCTTGAGCAGGCGACTGCCGGCGGAGATGACATCCTCGTCACGGCCAATCGCGCGGCCCGCCCTGTTTCGACCATCGGCCAGGCCGTAACCGTGCTGGATGCCGATACGATCGAACAGCGGCAGGTGACGATCGTCTCCGACCTGCTGCGCCAGACGCCTGGTGTCGCCGTCGTCCGCAATGGCGGCGCGGGTACCTCGACGTCGGTGAGTATCCGCGGGGCGGATAGCGACCAGACGGTCGCGCTGATCGACGGGATCAAGCTCAACGATCCGTCCTCCACAGGCGGCGGGTTCAACTTCGGTAATCTGCTGATCGGCAATATCGCCCGCATCGAAGTGCTGCGGGGCGCACAGTCCGTTTTGTGGGGCAATCAGGCGATTGGCGGCGTCGTGAACCTGATCACACGCCAGCCGACGGAGGAGTTGGCCGTCAACGCCCGTGCCGAGGGCGGGTGGCATAATAGCGGCCAGGCCTATGCCAATGTTTCGGGCAAGTCGGGGCCGGTATCGGCAAGCCTCGGCGGTGGCTATTTCACGACCGACGGAGTGTCGACCTTCGCAGACGGGAGTGAGCGCGACGGCTTTCGTAACTATACTGGGAACGCGAGCGTGGGAATCGAGCTTGCCAGCAATGTCTCGCTGGACCTGCGCGGCTTTTACGGCAACGGCCGGACGGATATCGATGGCTTCCCGCCGCCGGCCTTCACGTTCGGCGACACGTTGGAGTATGGCGATACCGAGCAGTGGGTCGGCTATGCGGGCCTTAACGCGGCGCTGCTCGACGGCGGCTTCCGCAATCGCTTTGCGTACGCACGGACCGAGACGGACCGACGCAACATCGATCCCGATGGCATACCGACCGAGACGTTCCGCGGGATCGGCCGCAACGAGCGGCTGGAATATCAGGGCACGGCCGATCTCGGCTCTGCCGTCTTCACCACGTTCGGCGCGGAGCGCGAAGTATCGCGCTTCTCCTCGTCGAGCTATGGCGGCCCGGTGACGCGCGGCAGGGCGCGGATCTTCAGCGTGTATGGCCAGCTGGTCGTAACCCCGATCGCCGGGCTGACGGCGACGGCGGGGCTGCGGCACGACGACCATAATGTGTTCGGCGGCGCGACGACCTTTGCAGGTAGCGGCGCCTACTCACCCAATGGCGGCGCGACGACGGTGCGGGCAAGCTATTCGGAAGGGTTCAAGGCGCCGACGCTGTACCAGCTGCAGAGCGAGTATGGGAATGGCGCGCTTCGGCCGGAGCGATCGCACGACTGGGATGCAGGGATCACGCAGCGGGCGCTCGGCGGCGCGCTGGAGGCGAGCGCGACATACTTCCATCGCAAGTCGTCGGACCTCATCACCTTCATCTCGTGTCCGCCGCCGCGCACCGGGATATGCGCGGGCCGCCCCAGCGGCACCTACGACAATATCGCTCGTACGGTTGCGCAGGGGGTTGAGGCGACGCTGCTGCTGCGGCCGACCACCGACTTTACGGTGAGTGCGAGCTACACCTACCTCGACGCGAAGAACCGGTCTGCCGGCACGGCGAACTTCGGGCGCGATCTGGCACGTCGGCCCGGCAGCAGCGTGACGGTGAACGCCGATTATCGCTGGCCGTTCGGCCTGACGACCGGTGCGACGATCACCGCTGTTGGCGACAGTTTCGACAATGCCTCCAACGCGCGGCGGCTGGACGGTTACGTCATCGCCGACGTTCGGGCCGCGTTCCCGATCAACGAGCATCTGGAGGTGTACGGCCGCATCGAGAATGCGTTCAACGAGCGCTACCAGACGGTCTACCAATATGGGCAGCCCGGGCGCGGTGCGTTCGGCGGCGTCCGCGTGACGTACTGAAGCGATGAAGGACGCGCGCGCCCTCGCCACGTTCTGCGCCGTCGTGGGCGCGTGGGGGAGGCGCGCGCTGTCCGGCGGCGAGGAGTGGGCGTGCTGTTCAAATATCGCTCTGCCGGTTCGATTCTGCTCGCCATACCGGGGGGCACGCCACTCCTGCCGGCCCGCCCATGTGGCTGTTAGCATAACGGTGATCTACCTTCTGTTCCTGTCGTGGATTGCGCGGTTCCCGCCAAAGCGGATCGGGGGGAGCACGAGCGATTGCCTGGGGTTTGCGGCTTATATAGGCCGGCCTTGCGTGCTGTTCTGCGCGGCCGCACGGTGAGCGGGCGCGTTCTCCTGGTCCGCCATCCGCCGGTTGCGAAGGCGTGGGCGGGGCGGTGCTACGGCCGATCTGAGATGGGCTGGAGCCGCGAGGGGGCGCGGATGGCGGGCGAGCTGGCCGACAGGCTGGCGGCGGAGCCGCACTCGCTCATCGTCCATTCGGGCGCGATCCGCACACGCGTACTGGCGGAGATGGTGCGTAAGCATTCCGGCCAGCCGATCGTATCCGACCGCCGTTGGCTCGAACGCGATTTCGGCAGTTGGGAGGGGCGAAGCTGGACCGCCATCTGGCGCGAGACCGGGGCGCTGATGGACAAGATGATGACGGCGCCTGCCACCTTTCGTCCTGGCGGCGGCGAAACCGGCGCGGCGCTGATGCGGCGCGTCCATGCGGCATGGCGCGATCTCAGCGATCGTGAGGATATCGTGGTGGTGGCGCATGGTGGCCCGATCGCGGCGCTGCGGGCGCTGCTGACCGGCCATCCGCTGGAAAAGATGATCGAGCTGGTGCCGCCCCATGGCGCGATCATCGAAGTGCGGCGGGGCGGGGCGTCGGCGCCGCGCGTCCTTTAAGGAGCGAAGCGGCACCGCCGATCAGATGGGGCGAGCGAGGGTGGGAAAGGCGGCCTTGAAGGCTGCGACCTTCGGCTTGTCCCAGCGGACGATATAGGGGTGGTTCGGGTTGCGATCGTAGAATTGCTGGTGCGACGCTTCCGCCGGGAAGAACCGGCCGCTTTCCAGCTTGGTGACGATCGGCTTCGGGAACGCCTTCGCACGGGTAAGCTGCGCGATATAGGCGCTGGCGACCTGCCGCTGGGCGGCGTTCTGCGGGAAGATCGCCGAGCGATAGCTGGGGCCGCGATCGGGGCCCTGGCCGTTCACCTGCGTCGGATCATGAGCGATCGCGAAATAGACCCGAAGCAGCGTCGCATAGCTGACCTGGCGGGGATCGTAGACGATGCGGATGGCTTCGGCGTGCCGTGTGCCTTCGGTCGATACAGCGGCGTAGTTCGCGGTCGTGCGATCGCCACCGGCAAAGCCGGACGTGACCGAGCGGACGCCCTTTACGCGCTCGAACACCGCCTCCATGCCCCAGAAGCAGCCGCCGGCGAGGACGGCGGTCTGAAGGCCGGCGGCGGGAGGAACGTCGCGCTGCGCGGCCGGGATCGGTACGGCGCGCTCGGCGCCGACGGGGGCGCTGCAGGCGCTAGCGGCTGCGGCGGCAAGTAGCGGGATCAGGAAGCGGCGCATCACGCCGATATGGGGAGCCCCTGAACGGAGCGGAAGATCAGCGTACCTGCTCGATCGGCGCGCCAGTAACCGGATCGGTGACGGGCGTCAGAGCGAACAAACCAACCGCGCCGAGCACGAACCCGCCGGCGAACTGCCACAGGAAGCTGGATTTGAGAAAGCGGGTCATCGTCTTGGCTCTTTATTCGTTGATCCGATGGCAACTTCTGCCACCGGTTTGCTGAACGACGCATGGAAGCGCCGTTCATCGTGGGTTGCGATATAGGTACGACCGTCTTTCGACTGAATGTCGAAGCGGGAAAGCAATCGTTTCCGATGTCACACCAATGATAGGAGCCGGCGTCTATTGCGCCGGCACCTATCGAGGATCAGCGCAGCATCGCGCAGGCCTGCTGAATGCGGGTGCATGCCTCGCGCAGCACGTCCTCACCCGTGGCATAACTGATGCGCATTGCCGGCGAGAGGCCGAAAGCCACGCCCTGAACGGCAGCAACGCGCGCTTCTTCCAGCAGATAGCCGACAAAATCGCTGTCGGTCTCGATCTTCTGGCCCTTGGGCGTCGTCTTGCCGATGAGGCCGGAGACTTCGGGATAGACGTAGAAGGCGCCTTCCGGCGTCGGGCAGGTGATGCCCGGCGTGTCGTTCAGCATGCCGACGACGAGATCGCGGCGCGCCTTGAAGGCAGCGTTACGCTCGGCAAGGAAGGACTGGTCGCCGTTCAGCGCCGCCGTCGCCGCGGCCTGCGCGATCGAGCAGGGGTTGCTGGTCGATTGTGACTGGAGCTTGGCCATCGCCTTGATCAGCCACTGCGCGCCGCCGGCGAAGCCGATGCGCCAGCCGGTCATCGCATAGGCCTTGGAGCAGCCGTTCACCGTCAGCGTACGCTCGTAGAGCGAGGGGCAGACCTGGGCGATCGTCGCGAACTGGAAATCGTCATAGACGATGTGCTCGTACATATCGTCGGCGAAGATCCAGACGTGCGGGTGGCGTTCCAGCACTTCGCCCAGCGCCTTCAGCTCGGCCGCGGTATAGGCGGCGCCGGTCGGGTTGGACGGCGAGTTGAGGATCAGCCACTTGGTGCGCGGCGTGATCGCGGCCTCCAGCATCGCTGGCGTCAGCTTGTAGCCATGTTCCGGGCCCGCTGCGACGACGATCGGCGTGCCGCCGGCGAACTGCACGACATCGGGATAGCTGACCCAATAGGGCGCCGGCACGATCACCTCGTCACCCGCCTCGACCGTCGCAACCATGGCGTTGAACAGGGTGTGCTTGCCGCCGACATTCACGCTGATCTGGGCCGGCGTATAATCGAGGCCGTTGTCGCGCTTGAACTTCGCGGCGATCGCGTTCTTCAGCTCGGGCGTGCCATCGACATTGGTGTATTTCGTCTGGCCGCGGCGGATCGCCTCGATCGCGGCTTCCTTGACGAAATCGGGTGTATCGAAATCGGGCTCGCCGGCGCCAAGGCCGATGACGTCGATACCGGCACGCTTCAGCTCCTGCACCTTGGTGGTGATCGCCAGGGTGGGCGATGGGCTGATGCGATCGAGCGCGGCGGACGTCTTCATGATAGGCGGCTCCTGTAAGCGCCGCGGGCTATAGCGACCGGTGATCCGATTTCGCAACTGCGAGCAACGCAGGGATCAAACCGCGCAACGCATTTCCGACAAAAAGTTCCCCGGAAAGATCGGCGGTGGTCAAATCCTGTTCCACCGCGCGGCCGGATTCGATCAGTTCCTCACGCAGCACACCCGGCAACAGCCCGCGGTGGAGGGGGGGCGTGAGCAGCATGCCGTTGCGGCGGACGAAGACATTGCTGAAGCTCCCTTCCGTCACGAAGCCGTCGGGATCGAGGAAGACGACCTCTGCCGTACCCGCGGCGCTGCGCGCCGCATCGTAGAAACTGCGATCGCTGGTCTTGTGGCGCAGGCGATAGTCGCGGCAGTCGACCGGTAGCGGCGCGACCGCGATGGCGAGCGGGCGATCGGACAGGGCGGGCATGGGTGCCACCTCGATCGCGATCCGGCCCGCCGCGCTGGCGACGAGGCGGATCTTCGCGGGCTGGCGCAGGCGGAAAGTGGCGGCCTGCAGCTCGTTGCGGGCATCATGGCGATCGAAGGAGAAACCGAAGGTGAGCGCGCTGCGCTTCATACGGGCAAGATGCCGCTCCACCAGCACGATGCCGGCGTCGGGATCGAAGGCCATGGTCTCGATCAGATCCGGCAAGCGCTGGCCGTGGGTGAGGAAGGCGCCCTTGGCGAGTGCCTCGTCCCACTCCGCGTCCGGCCGGCTATCCGCGACGATGCCGCCGCCGAGGCCAAGCGTGGCATGATCGTCTTCGCCATGGATGGCGAGGGTGCGGATCGCGACGTTGAACTGCGCGCTGCCGTCGGGATCGAAGTGCCCGATCGCGCCGGTATAGGCGCCGCGGGGAGCATGTTCGATATCGCCGATGACTTGCATCGCACGAACCTTCGGGGCGCCGGTGATCGAACCGCACGGGAAGAGCGCCGCCAGTACGTCGACGGCACCCTGCCCGGGGGCGAGCGTTGCGGTGACCGTGGAGGTCATCTGGTGGACGGTGGGATAGGGCTCGACCGCGAAGAGCTCGGGCACGGCGACGCTGCCGGCCGTGGCGACGCGGGATAGATCGTTGCGCATCAGATCGACGATCATGAGGTTTTCGGCGCGCTGCTTCTCGTCGCTGGCAAGGTCGTCCGCGACGGTAGCGTCGAGCACCGGGTCAGCGTGGCGGCGTGCGGTGCCCTTCATCGGGCGGCAGGTGAGCGTGTCGCCACCGAGGCGGAAGAAGAGCTCGGGCGAGAAGGACAGGAGCGTATCCTGCCCGGTGGCGACGATCGCGCCCCAGCCAGCCTGCGCGCGGCGGCGTATCGCCGAATAGGCGGCGAGCGGATCGCCGAGGATCAACACCGATGCGCGGAAGGTGAGGTTCGCCTGATAGATGTCGCCGGCCGCAATCAGATCGAGCACCTGCGTGAGCGCCGCGTCATAGTCAGCGCGCGTGATGACGGGCTGAGGCTCGCCGATCCAGGCGCCGGACGGATGAGGCAGCCAAGTTTCCGGATCGGCGAGTTCTTCCATCGCATCGAAGAGGCCAAACCAGAGGAGGGGCGTCACGATAGAGGCCGGCGTGCCCGCGCGCGGCTCGAAGGCGACGCCTGCCTCATAGGCAAGGAAGCCTGCGGCGTGGCGCCCGGCGGCAACCGCCGCGCGTATCCGCTCCAGCGCCGGACCCACCGCATCTGCCGAGCGAGCCTCGATAATCTCGAGCGGCTGGCGATACAGCCGGGCTGCGGCGCCCTGTGGCCGGGCATCGTCCAGCAGCACGAACGGCGCAGCGAGAGGCGCGTCTGGCGACATGCACCGGCCATGCCCGCCCTTCCGCCGGGCGGCAACCCCGTCCATGGTGCTTGCGGGCGCGGAAGGACCGGGGCAAGCACGGGAAATGCTTCGATCTGCTTTTGCTGCGCTGGCCGTGACCGCGCTTCCCGCCGCCGCCCAAGTCGCCAAACCCGCCGCCATCACCGCCGAGGAGGTGCCCGCGATCCCGGTCGCGCTAGCCGAGCAGGTACGCCCCTATCTGGAGGCGCGCTCGGCGGGCGCGGTCGACTGGAACCCGGTCGATCGCTCGCTGCTGATCTCCACCCGCTTCGCCAATGTCGCCCAGCTCCACACCGTGGCTTCGCCGCTGGCGATGCGGCGCCAGATCACGTTCGAGACCGATCGGGTGGGCGGCGCAAGCTACTCCAAGAGCGGCGACGTCCTCTTGGTGCAGAAGGACACCGGTGGCGGCGAATTCTATCAGCTCTACACGCTGAAGGACGGCCGGCTGACGCTGATCACCGACGGCAAGAGCCGCAACCAGTTCGGCGCGTTCAGCCATGACGGGCGGTTGGTTGGCTATTCCTCCACGCGCCGCAACGGGACGGACAGCGACCTCTATGTGGTCGATCCGCGCGATCCCAAGACCGAGCGGCTGGTGGCTCAGGTGAAGGGCGGCGGCTGGGGGATCTCCGACTTCGCGCCTGACGGCAAGACCGCGGTGGTTGGCCAGTACGTCTCGGTCCAGAAATCGAACCTTTACGCGCTGGACCTTGCGACCGGCACGCTGACGCCGATCACAGACCCCGAGGGTAATGTATCATGGGGCAGCGCGCGCTTTGCACCGGATGGCACCTTGTGGGTGACGAGCGACCAGGGCTCGGACGTGCGGCGGCTCGGGACGCTCGATCCGCGCACGCGCAAGTTCACACCGGTGACGCCCCCGGCGAAGTGGGACGTCGACGAGTTCGAGATCGCCGATGACGGCAGCTTCATCGCTTATGTGACCAACGAAGCAGGCGTCGGCCGGCTGAAGCTGCTCGATCCCAAGACCCGGCAGTCGCGCGACGTGACCGGCCTGCCCGAGGGTGTCGTCGGTGGCATCTCGATCGCGCCGTGGGGCGCGGTGGCGGTGACGGTGAGCAGCGCCAACACGCCGGGGGACGCCTTCGTCGTCGATCCTGCGACGCTGGCGGTAACTCGCTGGACCGAGAGCGAGACCGGCGGGCTGGATGCCGCGAAGAACGTGGCGCCCGAACTCGTGACGGTGAAGAGCTTCGACGGGGAGCCGGTGACTGGTTTTCTCTATCGGCCTGACCCGGCCAAGTTCCCGGGCAAGCGCCCGCTGCTGATCGACATCCATGGTGGCCCGGAAGGACAGACCCGTCCGAGCTATCGCGGGGCGGCCAATTACTATTTGAACGAGCTTGGCATCGCGCTCTTCTATCCGAACGTTCGCGGCTCGACCGGCTTCGGCAGGCGGTTCGTCAGCCTCGACAACGGGCCGTTCAAGCGCGAGGATTCGGTGCAGGATATCGGCGCCTTCCTCGATCACTTCGGCAAGGATGGTGCGATCGATGCCGCGCGCATGGGCGTTCAGGGCGGCAGCTATGGCGGGTACATGTGCTACGCCTCCGCGATCCGGTACGGCGCGCGGCTGAAGGGGGCGCAATGCACCGTTGCCATCTCCAACTTCGTGACGTTCCTGGAGAATACGCAAAGCTATCGGCGTGACCTGCGCCGCGTGGAATATGGCGACGAGCGCGATCCCAAGCAGAAGGCCAAGCTGATCGAGATCTCGCCGATGACGCGAGTGAACGAGATCAAGGTGCCGCTGCTGGTGGTGACCGGGGCGAATGACCCACGCGTACCCAAGTCCGAGGCGGACCAGCTGGTCGCCGCGGTGCGCCAGGGCGGCGGCACGGCGTGGCACATTGTCGCCGCGGACGAGGGCCACGGTTTCGCCAAGAAGGAAAACCGTGACTATTCGACGCTGGCAGTGCTCACCTTCTGGCAGCGCTACCTGCTCGGGGAGAATGCGAAATGAGTGAGCCTGCGCTGAAGGCGATGATCGTCCCGGTCACGCCGATCGAGCAGAATTGCACGCTGATCTGGTGCACGCGCACCATGAAAGCGGCAGTGATCGACCCCGGCGGCGACCTGCCGCGGATCAAGGCGGCGCTGGCGCAGGCCGGCGTCACCATCGAGAAGATCCTGCTGACGCACGGGCACATCGACCATGCCGGCGCGGCGAAGCCGCTGGCGGACGAGCTGGGCGTGCAGATCGAGGGCCCGCATGAGGACGATCGCTTCTGGCTGGAGCGGCTGGAAGAGGATGGCGGGCGCTGGGGCATCATCGGCGTGCCGTTCGAGCCCGATCGCTGGCTGAACGACGGCGACACGGTGACAGTGGGCGATCTGACGCTCGACGTCTATCACACGCCCGGGCACACCGCCGGCCACGTGATCTTCCACCATCCGCCGTCGAACTTCGCGCAGGTCGGCGACGTGCTGTTCCAGGGGTCGGTCGGCCGGACGGACCTGCCGCAGGGAAACCACCAGCAGCTGGTGAACTCGATCGTGACCAAGCTTTGGCCGCTGGGTGCGGAGACCGCGTTCATCCCCGGGCACGGCAAGCCTTCGACCTTCGGGCACGAGCGGCAGTGGAACATGTTCGTCAGCGACGATGCGCTGTCGGACTGACCTTGGCCATGCCGCCGACGACGGGATGATATGACCGAAGCCGAGTTCATCGCTGCGCTTCGCCGGCTGCCGCTCCACAAGGGCGCGCTCGGGCTGGCGGACGATGCCGCGCGGCTGGGGGAATTCGTCCTTACCACCGACACGTTGGTGGAGGGGGTGCATTTCCTGCCCGACGATCCGCCGGGCGACGTGGCGTGGAAGCTGGTGGCGGTCAGCCTGTCCGATCTTGCCGGCAAGGGCGCGCGGCCTGAAGGCGTGCTGCTGAACTATCCGCTGTCGGGCGGGGAATGGGACCGGCGGTTCCTCGCCGGGCTGGACGCGTGCCTTTCTGCGCTGGATTGCCCGCTCCTCGGCGGCGACACCGTGTCACTGCCTGAAGGAGCGCCGCGGGTGCTGACGGTGACTGCCTTTGGGGTCGATGCTGCTGCGCCGCCGCGTTCGGGCGCGAGGCCGGGCGATGCCCTGTGGGTGACCGGCACGATCGGTGATGCGGGTGCCGGGCTGAAGGTGGCGCAGGCGGGGGACGGACCATCCACGCTGCTGGCGGCCTATCGCCGGCCGCGGCCCCGGTTAGCGGAAGGGCGCGTCCTGGGGCCGATCGCGCATGCGATGATGGACGTTTCCGATGGCCTGTTGATCGATGCGTGGCGGATGGCGGCGGCGAGCGGGCTGGAGGTGACCATCGCGCTCGATGCCGTGCCGCTGTCGCCGGCCTATCGCGCGTTCGCGGCGGACGACGTGCTGGCCGCCGTCACTGCCGGCGATGATTACCAATTGCTCTGCGCTCTCCCGCCCGATCAGCGGCCGACCGGCCATGCGACGCGGATCGGGCAGTTCGCGCCGGGCAAGGGCATGGTGTTGACGCAGGGCGGGCGACCGGTGCCGCTGCCCGCGCGCCTCGGCTTCGAACACCGCGCCTGATCGCAATCCGTGGGGGGCGGCCGGCCCTTCACGAACCGCCGCTTGCGCTTTCGCTTCAGGCGGTTACGCTCCACCCCACAATAGAAGTTCGGCGGCACTCATCAAAGATGAGGCCTACCAGCGCATTGTTTAGGGGAAGGAACGCGATGACCACGGTCTACATCGCCATCCTCTGCGGCCTGCTGGCCGTGGTCTATGGCATCTTCACGAGCCAACAAGTCCTACGTGCGTCGCCGGGAAATGCCCGGATGCAAGATATCGCCGCCGCCATCCAGGAAGGGGCGAAGGCCTATCTTGGTCGGCAATATACCACCATTGCGGTCGTCGGCGTGATCGTCGCGGTGATCCTGGCCGCAACGCTGGGTACCCTCTCGACGGTCGGGTTCGTGATCGGTGCTCTGCTGTCCGGTGTCGCTGGTTATGTGGGGATGAACATTTCGGTGCGCGCCAACGTGCGCACAGCCGAGGCGGCGCGCAGCAGCCTGCAGAGTGGCCTCACCATGGCGTTCCGATCGGGCGCCGTCACTGGGATGCTCGTCGCGGGGCTGGGGCTGCTCGCGATCGCGGGCTTCTTCTGGTATCTGACCGGGCCTGCCGGCTACGCGCCCAATGCGCGCGAGATTATCGAGGCGCTGACGGCGCTGGCGTTCGGCGCGTCGCTGATCTCGATCTTCGCCCGTCTGGGGGGCGGCATCTTCACCAAGGCGGCTGACGTCGGCGCGGATCTCGTCGGCAAGGTTGAGGCGGGCATCCCGGAGGATGACCCCCGCAATCCCGCCGTCATCGCGGACAATGTGGGCGACAATGTCGGCGATTGCGCCGGCATGGCGGCCGATCTGTTCGAGACCTATGTCGTGACGCTTGGCGTGACGATGATCTCGATCGCGCTGCTGATCCAGGCCTCGTCGGCGGAGCTGATGCAGTTGATGAGCCTGCCGCTGATCGTCGGCGGCGTGTGTATCATCACCTCGATCATTGGCACGTACATGGTCCGGCTGGGCGCGAACGGCTCGATCATGGGCGCGCTCTACAAAGGCTTCTGGACCTCCGCGGTGCTGGCCATCCCGGCGATCTACCTGGCGACTCAGATGACGCTGGGGGACCTGAATGCGACGATCGGTGCGTCGGGCTTCCTTGATGCCCAGACCGATACGGTGGTGAGCGGAGCGGGGGACCTCGTCGTCACGGACATCACCGGCGCCCCCGGGGCCGATGCCTTCACCGGCATGGATCTGTTCTGGTGCATGATGATCGGCCTGGCGGTGACCGGGCTCATCGTGTGGATCACCGAATATTATACCGGCACCAATTACCGCCCGGTGAAGTCGATTGCCAAGGCGAGCGAGACCGGCCACGGCACCAACGTGATCCAGGGGCTGGCGATCAGCCTCGAAGCCACCGCGCTGCCGACGCTGGTGATCGTCATCGCAGTGGTGGCGGCGTACAAGCTGGCGGGGATCATCGGCATCGCCTTCGGCGCGACTTCGATGCTGGCGCTGGCCGGCATGGTGGTGGCGCTGGACGCCTATGGCCCGGTGACGGACAATGCCGGCGGCATCGCCGAAATGGCGGGGCTCGAGGATGAAGTCCGCCAGAAGACCGACGCGCTGGACGCGGTGGGCAATACCACCAAGGCAGTAACCAAGGGCTATGCCATCGGATCGGCCGGCCTTGCGGCGCTGGTGCTGTTCGGGGCGTATACTACTGACCTTCAGACGTACTTCCCGGACATCCAGGTCGATTTCAGTCTGTCCAACCCGTACGTCATCGTCGGCCTGCTGCTCGGCGCGCTGCTGCCCTATCTGTTCGGCGCGTTCGGCATGACGGCGGTGGGCCGCGCGGCGGGCAGCGTGGTGGAGGAAGTGCGCGGCCAGTTCCGCGACAATCCGGGCATCATGGAGGGGACGAGCCGGCCGAATTACGGCCGCACCGTCGACCTCGTGACGCGGGCGGCGATCAAGGAGATGATCATCCCGTCGCTGCTGCCGGTGCTGTCGCCGATCGCGCTCTACTTCATCGTCACGGCGGTGGACGGGCAGGCTTCGGGATTCGCCTCGCTTGGCGCGATGCTGCTGGGCGTGATCGTTTCGGGCCTGTTCGTTGCGCTGTCGATGACGAGCGGCGGCGGCGCGTGGGACAATGCCAAGAAATATATCGAGGATGGCAACCACGGTGGGAAGGGATCCGAGGCGCACAAGGCGGCGGTGACCGGCGATACGGTGGGCGATCCCTACAAGGACACCGCGGGCCCCGCGGTGAATCCGATGATCAAGATCACCAATATCGTCGCGCTGTTGCTGCTCGCGGCGCTGGCGGCGGGCTGATCGCGACTGAAGATGGTTTCAGACGGGAGGGGCGGTGCTCCTCCCGTACCGCAGAAGGCGGGCTCTAGCGGCCCTGCGCGCGCCACTTCTGGATGGTGCGCTGGATGATCTCTTCCTCGTGGCCGACGTCGCGCCACAGCTTGGAGAAGATCGGATCGGCGGAGGCAGGCCGCTTCACTTCTTCCAGCTTGTCGAACGATACCCGGATCGGGATCGCCACGCCTTCGCCGCAGATGATGCATTCCTGATTGCGCAGGGCAGGTATGGAATCGAGGAAGCCGCGCGCGCCCTCCGGCATGGCGGCACGCACGAACGCCTGGTCGCGATCGTTGTTGAGGCGCATCGCGATGATCGTGCCGCATTGCGAGAGCACGCCTTCCGCCAGATCCGACGGGCGCTGCGTGATGAGGCCGAGCGAGACGCCGTATTTGCGGCCTTCCTTGGCGATGCGGCCGAGGATTCGGCCCACCGACGAGCCATCGTCCTCGCGCGGGATGTAGCGGTGCGCTTCCTCGCAGACGAGCAGGATCGGCCGCTGCGGCTCGTTGCGCGACCAGATGGCGAAATCGAACACCATGCGGCTGAGCACTGCGACTACCACGGACGTGATCTCGCTTGGCACGCCGGACACGTCGATGATCGAGATCGGCCTTCCATCGCCGGGCAGGCGGAAGATGCGCTGGATGAAATCGCTCATCGTGTCAGCGACGAGCATGCCGGAGAACATGAAGCTGTAGCGCGGATCGGCCTTGATCTCGTCGATCTTGGACTTGAGGCGAAGGTAAGGCGCGGTGTTCGTGGCCTTGTCCATCTTGCCCATCTCGAGCTGGATCAGGTTGGTGAGATCGCTGAGGAGATAGGGCACCGGCGCATCGACCGTCATCTTCGGCATCTCGCTGCCGACGCGGCTCTTGGCGCGGGCGGCCAGCAGGCATTTGGCGAGGATGTCGGCATCTACCTGCCGCTCCGCCCCCTCCGTCGTCAGGAACACCTCGCAATGTTCCTCGAAGTTCATCAGCCAATAGGGCATCTGCAGGTTCGACACGTCGTAGAGCGCGCCATTGCCCTTGAAGGCGGCGGAATACTCGCCGTGCGGGTCAATCATGACGATGTGACCCTGCGGCGCGAGTTCGCAGATGCGATGGAGGATCAGCGCCGCCGACGTCGACTTGCCGGTGCCGGTGGAGCCGAGCAGCGCGAAATGCTTGCCGAGCATCGCATCGACATAAAGCGCGGCGCGGATGTCGGTGGTGGGATAGACGTGGCCGATCTCGATGCTGGCGCGATCGTCAGCGGCATAGATCTGGACCAGATCGGCGGTGGAGATGGGATAGACCTCGGCGCCCGGCGTCGGGAAGCGCGTGACGCCGCGGCGGAAATTGTAGAGCTTGCCGGTCAGCCGCTCCTCGTCGCCTTCACCGAGGAAATCGATGTTGGCGACGATGCGGCCGGTGGTGAAATCGTCCAGCCGGAGCGAGCGGACGTTCGCGATCAGCCATGAATTGCCCACCCGCAGCTTGATCTGGCCCCCGACCTGGCCGGCAGCAGCGGCGGCCGGATCCGGATCATGCGCGATCACTGCCATGGCGGCAGGATCGAACATCACCTGGCTGGAGGAACCCGCAATTTCGAGCACGATACCAATCGCATCCGGCCCGGCGAGCGCGCGGTCGGCGGCGTGAAGCGCGCGCGCCTCGAACGCGCCGGAAAGCGGCATCTCGGTCATTCGGGTCGTTCCCGGGCGTTGCTCATCCGGCCACCCTTGGCGCCAAGATCGTAAATTAACCGTGAGTGCGGGCGGCGAAGTGCTTCAAAAGCGGCGCGCAATGCTTCCGGCGCCCCAGCCAAGCAGCACCGACATGGCAACCGCGCTGAGGCCATAGGCGAGTGCCGCGCGGTCCGCGGCGCGGGCGACAAAGCGCTCGAAGCCGGATTTCTGAACCTCGATATCGCGCACCGCCGCTGCCAGCACCTTGCCGTCGCGGATCAGGAAGGTTTCGGCGGTGAAGCGGCCGACCGGCACGCGCGCCGGGATCGAGACGCGGGCGCGGTAGAGCACGCCCTCAGTGATCTCTACCGCGCCCGGCGCCTCGTAATAGAGGCCGGCGCGGCGGCGCAGATCGACGAGGCCGCGGGTGAAGCGATCCTGCACCGCCGAGGGAACCGCGGAGACGGGGGAGAGCTGCAGGCTACCAAGGCCGAGCTCGTAGATCGCGCGCGTCCGATCGTCGACGATCTGGTCGATCGGGCGGGAGGAGGCGATGGCGTAGAAGCTGGGAGCGGAGCGGTAGCGCAACGCTTCGGCATTGACCCAGATGCCGGCAAGCTTTTCCTTCTCACGCACCGTGATCGACTGGGTGGGGCCCTTCACGACGATGACGAGATCGGTGCGATGCTCGTCCTCCGGCAGCTTGCCGCCCGGATAAAGGATCGCGCCGAACAACAGCAGTTCGGCGCCGGTGAAGCTGTAGGCGATCTGGATGTCACGCTGTGACACGTCCGGCACGAGCACGGGCTTGGCCTGCGCCAGCAGCAGCGGCGCGGCGAGGGCCAGCGCGAGGTGCCTCACGACAGCTCGACCGAATAGATGTCCGACGGGCGCCAGCCGAGGCCGAGCGCGATGCGGCCGGCGACCAGCAGCACCATCAGCGCGAGGGCCAGGCGGAGATATTCGGGCTTCGCGCGCGCGGCGAAGCGCGCACCGACCTGCGCGCCGACAACGGAGCCGAGGAGCAGGAGGCCGGCGAGCACGATGTCGACCGCCTTGGTGGTGAGTGCGTGGACCATGGTGGCCGCGGCGGTGACGAACAGGATCTGGAACAGCGAGGTGCCGACGACGACCTGAGTCGCCATGCCCAGGAGGTAGATCATCGCCGGCACGAGCACGAAGCCGCCGCCGATGCCGAGGAGGATCGTCAGGATGCCGGTCGCGAAGCCGAGCAGCAGCGGGGCGAGCGGCGAGATGTAGAGGCCCGAGCGGTAGAAGCGCATGCGGAAAGGAAGAGCCGCGACCAGCGGATGATGCCGCCGGCGGCGGGGCGGGGCCGGGCGGCGGCCGCGCGTCACCGCGATCGCTTCGACCGATTCCTTCAGCATCAGCCCGCCGATCGTGGTGAGCAGCAGGACGTACGTGATCGCGATGGTGGTGTCGATCTGGCCGGTCGCCTGAAGCAGTTGGAACAGCCACGCGCCGGCGACCGATCCGATGATCCCTCCGGCGACGAGCACGCCGCCCATCTTCATGTCCACGCCGTCGCGCCGCAGATAGGCCGAGACACCCGAGACGCTGGCGCCGGTCACCTGGCTCGCGGCGGACGCCGCAGCGACGGTGGGCGGGATACCGTAAACGATCAGCAGCGGGGTGGTGAGGAAGCCGCCGCCGACCCCGAACATCCCGGACAGCAGCCCGACCCCCGCGCCGAGCGCGATGATGACGAGCGCGTTGACCGACAGGTTCGCGATCGGGAGGTAAAGATCCATGGCCGCCCGGATATGCCTATAGGCCGCGAGGCGGAAGCGCCAGCGGTCAGAAATCGATGCCGATCGACAGCGCCGGGCCTGACGATGGCGCCGCGCGACCGGCGAGACGCTGACGCCAGTCGAGGGAGATGCGCAGGTTCTGGCCAGCCAAAGGCAAGGCAAGCGAGGCGCTCGGACCGGCATCGAGGCGCGAGGCACCGCGTTGCGCGCCGCCCCAGGCGCCGAGGCCGAGATCGAGGCGCGCAAGGCCGAGGGTGGCAACCGGATGGTTCAGCCGCACCGCGCCGTCAATAAACCCTTCCACGCCGTCACGCGCGATGGCGCCGCCCTGGGCATAAGCGTCGAGTTGAAGCCGGCCGGCAATCGGCGCCGGACCGAATCCGCCGATCACGTTGAGCGAGGGGCCGCCGCGTGCCTGTTCGATGCCGATGCGCTGTTCGGCGACGATGTGGATCGGAAGGGTGGTCGGTTGCCAGTCGATGCCGATCGCGGCTTCGCGCTGGCGTGAGGCGAGCGCGGTGGAGAGGCGCCCGGCAACGGCAAGGCGCCGGTTCTCGGTGATCGCATAAGTAAGGCGAACGCCCGCCTGGCTGCCGCCGAGTTGCGGCGCGAACGGGGTGGCGGAGCTTGATCCGCGCACGATCATCCAGGCGCTGCCCGCGAGGCGGGATGGGGTCGGGCCGAGCGGTGCGGGCGTGGTGGGGATTGTGGGCGCGGCACCGGGGGCAACGGTGGCCTGCGCGGCGAGGAGGAAGGGGCGTAGGGGGGCGGGGACAGGCTGTGGCTGTCGCTGCGGCCGAAACGGCAACGACATCGGACGGAGGTGAGGAGCTGCCCGGGCCAGGATGGTTCCGCTGGATGACACAGAAGTGGCGTGAGGGACCGCGGATGGTTGGGGAATGATAGCGGGAGTGGCCGCCGCGTTGATGGCGGTGGCGAGGTGCGGGAGGGGTGGTGGCTCGGGCCAATGTTGGGCGACGCGGGCGGCCACCCAGAGGCCGAGGAGGGCGACGAGGAAGCGCAAGGGGCGCCCGCGCGCGACGGTCGGGGCGCTCATTCGGCCGCTCCATCATGGGGCAGAACCGGGAAGACATGCGCCGTCTTGTCCCATTGCGGTTTGTTGCCGGCGAGGATCCGCGCATAGGTGGCGGCGGCGCGGCGCGCGGCGAACAGCGCGATGACGTTGCCGACCACCGCCCGCGGCACGGACCACATTCCCTCGCGCCAGCCATAGAAGCGGGTGGTGGCCGCGATCCGCCACATCAGGCGCCAGCACAGCAGGGCTGCATTGACCATGAGGATGGCCGCCATCCCCGGCCCGACGGGGGGCGGGGTGGTGCCGAGCAGGAAGTGGAGGATGATCGAGATCGGCCAGGCAAGGATCGCAACATAGGCGGCGAGGAGCACGATGACCGCAAGCGGCGCACGGCGATCGCGCATGCGCATCCAGTGCTCAGCGACATGCCACCAGCGGCCCCAGCCGATGCGATCCCAGCCGGCGAGCGCGATGCCCGTCATCCAGCGTGCCTTCTGCCGCACGGCGGCATTGGGCGTGGCGGGGAAGAAGGCGCGGACGCACACGAGTGCGCCATCGGCATCGATAACGCGGGCGAAGCACGCCCGGTGGCCGAGCGCGTGGGCGCGCAGGCCGAGTTCGTAATCCTCGGTGAGGCTCGCCTCGTCGAAGGGCGTGCCATAGGCCGCCTCCAGTTCGGCGAGGACGTCACAGGTCACGGCGCAGCCGACTCCGGAGAGCGGAAGGCCGGCGCCGATTGCGGCGCGCAGCCCCATCTGGCGGCCGTGCGCTTCGGCGAACTCGTCCGCATAATGGCCGGACACCATCCGCGCTTCGGGATCGATCAGCGGCAGAACCGGGATCTGCACCAGCCCGCACGGCCCGAGCAACGCATCGTGAACGGTGAGTTCGGCGGCGTCGACGACATCTTCCGCGTCGTGGAGCACCACCGCACGAGTGACCGTGCCGTCGCGTGCGTCGTCCGACCGGAGCGCGCGCCACAGGGTGTTGAGGTTGTCCGCCTTGGTGGTCGGCCCCGGCCGATCGCCGACCACCAGCCGGACGCGCGAGTCGCGCGCGGCGATCGCGGATACGACGGCGATCGTGTCGCGATCATTAGGATAGCAGGCGACGTAGATGCAGTAATCGGGATGATCGACACGGGCGAGGGTGGTCGATAGCATTGCGCCGATCACGCCGGCCTCCTCCCAAGTCGGGACGAAGATTGCAAACCGGCCCGGCGTTGTGGGATGGGGCAGGCCGTCAATTTGGCGCCGGGTTGTGCCGTAGATGGTGCGATGAAAGAGCCAAGCGACATCGATCAGGACATCGTCGGATCCGCCGATACAAAACCCCACGGCAGCAAACATCGTCAACTCGATCAGCATGGCGTCAAGCCATGCTGTGCCCACCAGTTCATGTAGCAATCGCCGCGCCCCCCGACTCGGTTATTCTTTCGATGGTTAACACAAAAGATGTTGCTGCAAAGATCGAATAATCGTGGGCATAACTTGCAATGGATTTGTTGTCGGTCTGCAGATTTGGAACGACCCAAGTAAACGTTACGACTTCGACACAAGCGTATTTGGCTGCCGAGGACGGCGGGTGCCGGATGGAGGCTTGACGCAGATCAGGCTAAGGATGCGGCAGGATCGGTGGAGAGTTGCGCATGCGGTTGGCGGTTCGGCTGGCGATTCTGGGCCTGGCCATGGCGCCGGTGGCGGCACTTTCCGACAATGCCCCGCGCGTCGTGCTGGCGCAGGCCGGCGTCGAGGCGGGCGGGATCGCGCGCTATACCGTTCGTTTCAGTCGGCCGATGGTGCCGCTCGGCGATCCGCGCGCGCCAGCCCCGATGGACGTGACGTGCAGCGTCGGCGGATCGGGCCGCTGGGTGGACCAGCAAAGCTGGGTCTATGATTTCGCGAGCCCGCTGCCGGGCGGGACGACCTGCACCTTCAAGACGCGCGAGGGCCTGAAGAGCCTGGCCGGATTTGCCGTGACCGGAGAGCAGAGCTTCACGGTGGATGCCGGCGGGCCGGTGGCGCGCGCGCTACTGCCTTCCGCTTACGGCACCGAGATCGAGGAGGACCAGATCTTCCTGGTCGCGGCGAACCTGCCGCCGAGCGTCCAGTCGGTTGCCGCCAACGCATATTGCGCGGTCGACGGGATCGGCGAGCGGATCCCGGTGGAGGTGCTGGGGCGAGATACGGCGGGGAAGATCCTGTCGGGGCTCGGCAAGGACCGCTGGGAGGTTCGCCAGTTCCTCGAGAACGGCGGCATGCCGGCCGACCTGCCGGAAGCCGCGCCCGATCGCGCGCGCGCGCTGGCCGGCGTGACGGCGCTTCGCTGCCGCCGCGCGCTGCCGCCGGGGCGCGACATGGCGCTGGTGTGGGGCGCGGACATATCCTCCGCCGGCGGCAAGCGGGCGGGCGCGGACCAGCGGTTCGACTATACGGTGCGCAAGCCGTTCACGGCGCGGTTCGAATGCAGCCGCGTCAATCCGCAGGCGGGATGCAGCCCGGTGGAAAAGGCGCAGGTGCGCTTCACCGCGCCGGTGCCGATGTCGCAGGCCAAGGAGATCCGGATCGTCACCGCTGGCGGCAAGGCGATCGCGCCCACGTTCAGCAAGGAAGAACAGCAGCAGGCGACCGTCACCGACGTGACGTTTGCGGCGCCGCTCCCCGCCGGCACCGATGCCAGGGTGACCTTGCCAGCGGGCGTCAAGGACGAAAGCGGCCGCGTGCTGGCCAATGCCGAGCGCTTCCCGCTGGAGGTGAAGTTCGACCAGGCGCCGCCGCTCGTCAAATTCGCCGCCGTCTTCGGCGTGCTGGAAGCCAAGGAAGGCGGCGTTCTGCCGGTAACGGTGCGCAACGTCGAGCCGGAACTGCAGGGCCGCAACCTGGCGGTGGGCGGCGCGGCGATGCGGGTGGAGAGTGGGCCGAACGGACTGGACGGCACCGTCGCCGAATGGCTGCGCGCGGTGGACAAGGCCGGCGAAACCAACATCGAGACGATCACCGACGGGAAGGGCGAGGTGATCCGGCGGATCAACCGGACCGGCGCGGAATCCGTGCTGGAAGGGAAGGGCGAGAAGATCAGCGTCGCGCTGCCTGCCAAGGGGCGCGATTTCGAAGTGGTCGGCATCCCGCTGACCAAGCCCGGGTTCTATGTCGTCGAGCTGGCGAGTCCGGTGCTGGGCGAGGCGCTGCTGGGGCGCAAGGCGACGCGTTATGTCGCGGCGACCGCGCTCGTCACCAACATGGCGGTGCATTTCAAATGGGGCCGCGAGCGCAGCCTTGCCTGGGTGACGAGCCTCGACAGCGGCAAGCCGGTGGCCAATGCCACGGTCGCGGTGACCGACAGCTGCACCGGCGCCTTGCTGGCGCGCGGGGTGACCGACCGCAGCGGCGGGGTGATGATCCCCGCGGGGCTGCCACAGCCCGAAACCTATACCAGTTGCGAGAACGGCTCGACCGCGCACACGCTGATGGTGTCGGCGCGCAAGGACGGCGATTACAGCTTCACGCTGAGCGACTGGAGCCGGGGCATCCGGCCGTACGATTTCGACCTGCCTTATGGCTATGAGGCGCGGCGCGAGATCCTCCACACCGTCTTCGACCGTGCGCTCGTGCGGCAGGGCGAGACCATCCACATGAAGCATATCTCCCGCCAGCCGGTGGGCAGCGGCTTTGCCATTCCGCCGGGGTTCCGCGGCACGCTGCGCCTGTCGCATCGCGGATCGGACACGCAGTTCGAGCTGCCGCTCGCCATCGATGCCAATGGCATCGGAGAGACCGAGTGGACCGCGCCGGCCGGCGCGCCGATGGGCGATTACGACCTGCAGGTGGTGACCGGCGACCGCACGATCTACACCGAGCAGAGCTTCCGCGTCGACGAATACAAATTGCCGACGATGCGCGCGAGCGTGACCGGGCCGAAAGGTGCGCTGGTGCGGCCCAAGACGGTGCCGTTGGACCTGTTCGTCGGTTATCTGTCCGGCGGCGGCGCATCGAACCTGCCGGTCGACGTGCGGGTCGCCTGGGCCGCGCGGACGAGCACGCCGGAAGGATATGAGGGCTATAGCTTCGGCGGACGGCCGGTGCAGGAAGGCGTTCGGCCGCTGGACGGCGATGGGGAGGAAACGGGCACCGCCTTCCCCCCGACGCAGACTTTGCCCGCGACGCTGGGGCCGGACGGCACGCAGCGGATGACCGTCGAGGTGCCGGGCGGGTTGGACGGCAATGCCGACATGCGCGTCGAGATGGATTATCAGGATGCGAACGGCGAGACGCTGACGGCGAGCCGGACGCTGCCGATCTTCGCCTCCGCGGTGCAGCTTGGCGTCAAGACCGACGGCTGGCTGATGAAGCAGGACGATCTGCGGCTGCGCTTCGTCGCGCTGGATCCCGAGGGCAAGCCGATCAAGGGGCAGAAGATCAGCGTGGCGGTGTACAGCCGCCAGGTGCTGACCGCGCGGCGGCGGCTGATCGGCGGCTTCTATGCCTATGACAATCGCGTGCGGGTGGAGAAGCTGGGCGCGAGCTGTTCGGCGACGACCGACGCGCAGGGGCTGGCGCAATGCAGCCTCGATCCGGGCGTCTCCGGCGAGGTGGAGGTGGTGGCGACCACCAGCGACGGTGACGGCAATGTCGCGCGGGCGACGCGATCGGTGTGGCTGGCGGGCGACGACGATTGGTGGTTCGGCGGCGACAATGGCGACCGAATGGACGTGGTGCCCGAGCAGACCGCCTATCAATCGGGCGAGACCGGCCGGTTCCAGGTGCGCATGCCGTTCCGCGAGGCAACCGCGCTCGTCACGGTGGAGCGCGAGGGCGTGCTGTCGAGCTTCACCACGCATCTGTCGGGCAAGGACCCGGTGATCGAAGTGCCGCTGCAGGGGGCCTATGCGCCCGACGTCTATGTTTCCGTGATGGCGGTGCGCGGCCGCGCGACGCAGGGCTGGTGGGGGTGGCTGAAATCCCTGTTCGGCGGGCGCGAGGAAGCGCCGGCGGCCACCGCCCTGGTCGACCTTTCCAAGCCGGCGTATCGCCTGGGCATCGCCAAGGTGAAGGTGGGCTGGGAAGCGCATCGGCTGGGCGTGACGGTGAAGCCCGATCGCGAACGTTATGGCGCGCGTGATACGGCGAGGGTGGGGATCGTGGTGACGCGGCCCGACGGCAAGCCGGCGGCGGCGGCGGACGTGGCGTTCGTCGCGGTGGACCAGGCATTGCTGCAGCTGGCGCCGAACGATTCATGGGACGTGCTGACCGCGATGATGGGCGAACGTCCGCTGTCGGTGCTGACCTCGACCGCGCAGACCCAGGTGGTGGGCAAGCGGCATTACGGGCGCAAGGCGGTGGAGGCCGGCGGCGGCGGGGGCGGCGACATGTCCGCGCTCAATCGCGAGAATTTCCAGCCGGTGCTGCTGTGGAAGGGCCGCGTGGCGCTGGACGGCGCGGGGCGGGCGACGGTGGCGGTGCCGCTGAGCGATGCGCTGTCGTCGTTCAAGCTGGTGGCGGTGGCGACGGATGGTGCGCAGCTGTTCGGCACGGGCACGGCGGACATTCGCACCGCGCAGGACCTGTCGATCTATGCCGGGATGCCGACGCTGGTGCGCAGCGGTGATTATTATGCGGCCGGTTTCACGCTGCGTAACGGCTCCGAGAAGCCGATGACGGTGACGGCGGAAGCGTCGCTGACGCCACGCGTGGCGCAGGGGCGGCCGATCACGGTGACGATCCCGGCGGGTGGCGCGGCGCCGATCGCCTGGAACCTGACGGCGCCGAATGCGCAAGGCACGCTGCGCTGGCAGGTGAGCGCACGCAGTGCGGACGGCCGGGCGGCGGACCGGATCACGGTGACGCAGGACGTGATCCCGCCGGTGCCGGTGGAAACCTGGGCCGCGACGATCGCGCGGATCGGCGAGGCGACCAACGTACCGATCACCGCGCCGGCGGGCGCGCTGCCCGGCCTCGGCAGCGTCGACGTGGCGGTGAGCGATACGCTGGCGCCGCCGATGGCGGGCGTGCGCGACTATATGGCAGCCTATCCCTTCACCTGCTTCGAGCAGCGGCTGAGCCGGATCGTGACGCTGGGCGACGCGCGCGGCTGGGCGGTGCTGGCGGGCGAGATGCCGACCTATCAGGCGCCCGATGGGCTGCTGCGCTATTTCCCCGGCGACACGCTGCAGGGATCGGAGGCGCTGACCGCCTATGTGCTGGCGATTACCTCCGAGGCGGGGCTGGCGATCCCCGATGCGGTGCGCACGCGCATGGTGGAGGGGCTGAAGGCGGTGCTCGACGGGCGGCTGCGGCGCGAGGAATATGGCGATCCGCGGTTGCAGCGCGTCGCCGCCTTTGCCGCGCTTGCCCGCGCCGGGGCGGCGGAGGCGGGGATGCTGGGCCAGTTGGGGATCGCCCCGGCCGAGATGCCGACCGGGCTCGTCGCCGACTATATCGTCGCGGTGGATCGCACGCCGGGCCTCGCCAATGGCGCGGCGCTGAAGGCGCAGGCGGAAGAGGTGCTGCGCAGCCGGCTGGTTTATGAAGGATCGCGCATCGACCTGACCGATGCTTCGAAGGCGCCGTGGTGGCTGATGTCGTCTGCCGATACCGAGGCGAACAAGGCGCTGATCGCGACGCTGGGCCGGCCGGGCTGGCAGGACGAGGGGCCACGGATGATGGTGGGCACCGCGATGCGCCAGCGCCGCGGGCATTGGGACACGACCACGGCCAACGCGTGGGGCGCGCTGGCGGTGCGCAAGTTCGCCGCGCTCTATCCGGCGCAGGCGATCGCGGGGACGACGCGGGTGTCGCTCGCGGGGCAGACCATCTCGCGCAGCTGGCCGCTGGCCGCCGAGGCGCGGCTGGTTCGCCTGCCGCTGCCGGCACGCCCGTCGTCGCTGGTGATGGCGCAAGTGGGCGGCACGGGGCCGTGGGCGAGCGTGGCGGTGCGCGCCGCAGTGCCGCTGACCAAGCCGCTTGCCGCGGGCTATCGCCTGACGCGCAAGACCGAGGTGGTGCAGGCGCGCAACCCGGGCCGGCTGACGCGCGGCGACGTGGTGCGCGTGACGCTGACCGTCGACGCGTCGGTCGAGCGCAACTGGGTGGTGGTGAGCGATCCGGTGCCGCCGGGCGCGACGGTGATCGGCGGGCTGGGCGGGCAATCCGCGATCCTCGGCGAAGGGGGCGAGAGCGAGGGCGTGTCGCCGGCCTATATCGAGCGCGGGCGCGAGGCGTGGCGCGGCTATTTTGCCTGGGTGCCGCAGGGGCGCTTCACCGTCAGCTACACGATGCGGCTGAACGGCGCGGGGCGGTTCCAGCTGCCCGCATCGCGGGTGGAGGCGATGTATTCGCCCGACATCCGCGCGGCGGTGCCGGTGGGATCGGTGACCGTGGGGCTGAAGTGAGGATACGTGTCTCGACAGACTGAGCATGGGGTGAGTGTGAAGCCGGCGGCTGAGGCACCGCTGACGGGCGGGGCGCGGGTGGCGATCGCGACCATCCTGTTGCTCGCCGCGATGGTTGCTCTTGCCGACTGGCTGACGCGGCCGCCGCCGGTGCCGGGCTATGCGCAGGTGCGCGGGCGCTGGCAGCCGTCGGAGGCGTGGCTGTATGACCGGCAGGGGCGGCTGCTCGATTCATCGCGGGTCGATTTCGCCGCGCGGCGGCTGGCGTGGACGCCGATCGACCGGGTTGCGCCAGTGGTGCGCGAGACGATCGTCGCGGCCGAGGACCGGCGCTTCGCGCACCACGGCGGGGTCGACTGGCTGGCGCTGGCCGGGGCGGCGCGCGACCGGGCGGAGGGGAAGCGCGGGCGCGGGGCGAGCACGATCACGATGCAGCTGGCGGGCTTCCTGTCGCCGGCACTGGCGCAGCCGGGCGCGCGCGGGTGGCGCGACAAGGTTCGCCAGATGCGCACCGCCGCCGCGATCGACGACCGCTGGAGCAAGGACCAGCAGCTCGAGGCGTATCTGAACCTCGCCGGCTTTCGCGGCGAAGCGCAGGGGATCGGCGCGGCGGCGCTGGGGCTGTTCGGCAAGACGCCCGAAAGCCTGTCGCGCGACGATGCGCTGCTGCTTGCCGCATTGTTGCCGAACCCGCAGGCGAGCGCCGACGCGGTGGCGCGGCGGGCGTGCGCGCTGGCGGGGGCCCCTTGCGAT
>CAYMIU010000054.1:13549-27485 GCA_964390515.1 uncultured Stakelama sp. | reverse complement strand
GATGCGGATGCGCCGGCGGGCGCGCCCTCCGTCGCGGTCGCGGTGCCGGCAGCGCAGCCGTCTGCGGCGCCGACCCCGGCGGGCGGCGGCCAGGTCGCGCTGGTGGCGACCGACGAGGTGTGGCTGCGCGTTTACGACAAGGCGGACAAGACGCTGTTCACCGGCACGCTGAAGAAGGGCGAGCGCTTCGACGTGCCGCCGGATGCGGACGCGCCGATGATCAACGTCGGGCGGCCGGACAAGCTGCAAGTGACGCTGAACGGATCGGTGCTGCCGCCGCTCGGCACCGGCGAGCGACCGATCAAGAACGTGCCGGTGGGTGCGGCTGCGCTGCTCGCCAAGTCGAGCGGGCAAGCCGAGACGGCCGGCACCACGGCGCCGGCCGCGGTGCCGGTGCGCCGCACCGACAGCGCCGTGCCGCCGGCATTTGCGGGATCGGGCAGTGATCCGGCACAACCTTAAGCCTGGATACAGGATGGCGCGCCTAACTATAGTGCGCTGGCAAGATCATGCCGGGGGGTGTCGTTGATGCGTAAGTTCCTGATCGCCGTCATGCTGGCCGGGTGCGCGACGCCGGCGTTCGCCCAGTCCGGGCTTGAAGGCCGCGTTGGCAAGCTCGAGAGCGAGATGCGCGCGGTGCAGCGCAAGGTGTTTCCGGGCGGCGCGGGCGCTTACCTCGAGCCGC
Organism: uncultured Stakelama sp.; assembly: GCA_964390515.1. Taxonomy (GTDB): domain Bacteria; phylum Pseudomonadota; class Alphaproteobacteria; order Sphingomonadales; family Sphingomonadaceae; genus Sphingomonas. Next base: position 26,800 of record CAYMIU010000054.1, on the reverse strand, counting down.
AGGTGCGCCCGGCCGAAGCGCCGAGCGAAGTGATCGGGGCGCCCTCGTCGAGCGCAGTCGACGATCTGACTCAGCGCGTGTCATCGCTGGAATCGCAGATCGCGTCGATGACCGGGCAGATCGAGCAGGCGCAGTTCCGGCTGCGCCAGCTGGAAGAGCAGTTCAACGCCTATAAGCAATCGACGGACGCGCGGCTGAGCAGTGGCGCGCCGGTGCCGATGGGCGGCGGTGACGATACGGCAGGCCCGGTAGTGCCGCCGCCGCCGCGGGCCGCTGGCACTGCGCCGGCACGCCCGGGGGCTCGCCCGCCGGGGAGCCTCGAGGCGCAGCTGGGCGAGACGGCGCCCGCCGCGCGCCCGGCATCAGCGGGCGGGATCGAGAAGCCTTCGACCGGCCAGCCGGACGAGGATGAATATATCTATGGCTATCGTTTGTGGGCGGCGAAGCGTTATGCCGAGGCAGCGGATCAGCTGAAGAAGGTGGTGGCGACCTATCCGCGGTCGCGCCGCGCGAGCTACGCACAGAACCTGCTTGGCCGCTCGTACCTCGACGATGGCAAGCCGAGCCTCGCCTCGATCGCCTTCTACGACAATTACAAGAAGTACCCGGATGGCGAGCGGGCGCCCGAGAGCCTCTATTACCTTGGCCAGGCGCTGTTGAAGCTCAACAAGCCGGCGGATGCGTGCAAGGTCTATGGCGAGCTGACCGATGTCTATGGCGACAAGATGGGCCAGGGCATGAAGGACAATGTCGCGCGCGCCCGCACCTCCGCAAAGTGCAAGTGAGCGGGTGGCCGACGCGGCCGACGTCGAGCGTTTCCGCGACGATCTGATTGCCCTGACAGGCGAGGCACCAAGCTTCGCCCGGCCGATCGGCGTCGCCGTGTCGGGCGGGCCGGACAGCATGGCGCTGCTGGTGCTGGCGGCGCGCGCCTTTCCGCAGGCCTGCATCGCGGCGACGGTGGATCACGGGCTGCGCGACAGTGCCGCCAGCGAAGCGCGGATGGTGGCGGGGCAGGCCGAAGCGCTGGGCGTGCCGCACACGACCCTGACGGTTGCGACACCGATCACTGGCGCGAGCGTGCAGGCGCAGGCGCGGCGGGCGCGCTATCAGCTGCTGGCCGGATGGGCGGACGAGATGAAGGCGCTGGCGGTGGCGACGGCGCATCATGCCGACGACCAGGCCGAAACCTTCCTGATGCGCGCCGGGCGAGCCTCCGGGATCACCGGCCTCGCCGCGATCCGACCGCGAGCGACCGTGGCGGGCGCAGCGCTGGTGCGGCCGCTGCTCGGCTGGCGACGTGCGGCGCTGCGCGCGATCGTGCGGCGCGAGGGTGTGTCGTTCGTCGACGACCCGTCGAATGCCGATCCGCGGCACGACCGTACGCGCTACCGCCGCCTGCTCGACCAGCACGAGTGGCTCGATCCGCCGGCGCTGGCGCGTACGGCGGCCTGGGTGGGCGAGGCGGAGTGCGACCTGGCGGCGATCGGCGCGCTGATGTGGCGTGAGCGTGCCGGGGTGGACGAGGGGAACGTGACCTTCGCGGCGGATGACCTCCCGCGCGACACGCTGCGGCGGATGGCGCGGCGGGCGATCGCGACCGTGCGCGAGCATCATGCAATCACCACCCCGCCGTTCGACGCGGGCGCCAATATCGAGCCGCTGCTCGATTCGCTGCTGGCGGGCAAAAGAGCGACTCACGCAGGCGTGATCGCGGCGGTGCGCAAGACCGGCTGGCACTTCCGCCCCGCCCCGCCGCGTCGATCACTCTGACCGGGGAAATCCGGCGGGAATCCGCCCTCCGTTCCATTGCCATTAACATTGCGCAGCCTACATTGCAGGCGTTGAAAGGTAACGCATGAACGACAACGACAAGCAGTCTGGCGGCGACAACGGCGGCAATGGCCCCAACCCGTGGATGAAGAGCCTGCTCATCTGGGTGGGTATCCTGCTGTCGCTGGCAATCGTGGTCACGATGTTCGACGGCCGCACCGCTGCCGGCGGCGGCACGTCGATCGCCTATTCGCAGTTCCTCGACAAGGTGGACGAAGGCACCGTCAAGGACGTGACGATCTCGCGCGAGCAGATCAGCGGCACCCTGTCGAGCGGCGAGAAATTCCGCACCGATCCGGTGAGCGATCCGCAGCTGACGGACCGCCTGCGCAAGGCGGGCGTCGAGATTTCCGGCAAGCGCGACGACGGCCCGTCGATCTGGATGGTGCTGCTGTACCAGTCGCTGCCGTTCCTCCTGTTCCTGGGCATCGCCTTCTTCGTGGTGCGCCAGATGCAGAAGGGTGGCGGCGCGGGCGGCGCGATGGGCTTCGGCAAGAGCCGCGCGAAGATGCTGACGCAGAAGGAAGGCAAGGTCACCTTTGCCGACGTCGCGGGCATCGACGAGGCGCGTGAGGAGCTGGAGGAAATCGTCGAGTTCCTGAAGGATCCGTCGAAGTTCGCGCGGCTTGGCGGCAAGATCCCGAAGGGCGCGCTGCTGGTCGGCTCGCCCGGCACCGGCAAGACGCTGCTCGCCCGCGCGATCGCGGGTGAGGCTGGCGTGCCGTTCTTCACCATTTCCGGTTCGGACTTCGTCGAGATGTTCGTCGGCGTCGGCGCCAGCCGCGTGCGCGACATGTTCGAACAGGCGAAGAAGAGCGCGCCGTGCATCGTCTTCATCGACGAAATCGACGCGGTCGGCCGGCATCGTGGCGCTGGCCTCGGCAACGGCAACGACGAGCGCGAGCAGACGCTGAACCAGCTTCTGGTCGAGATGGACGGTTTCGAGGCCAACGAAGGCATCATCATCATCGCGGCGACCAACCGCCCCGACGTGCTGGACCCTGCGTTGCTGCGTCCGGGCCGCTTCGACCGCCAGGTCGTGGTGCCGCGGCCCGACATCGAGGGCCGCGTGAAGATCCTCGAAGTGCACATGAAGAAGGTGCCGCTGGCGCCGGACGTCGACAGCCGCACCATCGCGCGCGGCACGCCGGGCTTCTCGGGCGCGGATCTCGCCAACCTCGTCAACGAGGCGGCGCTGACCGCGGCACGCAAGGGCAAGCGCCTCGTCGCCATGGCCGAGTTCGAAGAGGCCAAGGACAAGGTCATGATGGGTGCCGAGCGGCGCTCCATGGTGATGACCGAGGACGAGAAGCGCATGACCGCCTATCACGAGGCGGGCCACGCGATCGTCGCGCTGCACGAGCCGGCGTCAGACCCGATCCACAAGGCGACGATCATCCCGCGCGGCCGCGCGCTGGGCATGGTGATGCGCCTGCCGGAACGCGACAGCTACAGCTACCATCGTGACAAGATGTACGCGAACCTGGCGGTGGCGATGGGCGGGCGCGTCGCCGAGGAGATCATCTTCGGCTACGACAAGGTCTCGTCGGGCGCTTCTGGCGATATCCAGTATGCGACTGGCCTGGCGCGCGACATGGTCACCAAATGGGGCATGTCCGACAAGGTCGGCCCGGTCGATTATGCGCAGCCGGAGGGCGAGAGCTTCCTTGGCTATTCCTCCTCGCAGCCGACGCACATGTCCAACGAGACGGCGCAGCTGATCGATCATGAGATCAAGACGATCGTCGAGGGTGGCCTGACCCGTGCGAAGACGGTGCTGACCGAGAATATCGACCAGCTTCACCTGCTGGCCGGCGCGCTGCTCGAATATGAGACGCTGTCGGGCGACGAGATCAAGAAGCTGATCGCGGGCGAGAATATCGGCCGCATCGATCAGGGGCCGAAGAAGGCCGCGATCCCGGCGGTGGGCACGTCGATCCCCAAGACGCACCGCCCGCAGGGGCCGTTCGGCAACCCGTCTCCGGCGGGCGCCTGACGCGGCGCCGGGCCGCGCCGGCGTGGTGCGGACCGGGTGAGCTAACACGAAACGGCGGATGCCGGGCGATGGCTCGGCATCTGCTTTTTGTGTCTGTAGCGCGCCGCTGTGAGCGTAATTGAGGGAGAAGTGGGACCACGGCTCAAGGCCGGGTTGACTGTTGCCGGTGACGTACCAGCCGCGTGTCAGGCTAGCCCGAGGTAGAGGAGCAGCAGCGTGAAGCACGGGACAACGCCGCCGACGATGAGCGTCACCAGCAAGGCTGTGCGCACCAGCGCGCCGGTGCGCCCGAGACGATAGGTGCCCTTCATCTGCTTGTAGATGTGGAAGGGCGGGATCAGCACCGCGGCTGCAAACAGGATGCCGGCCGAGACGCCGAGGGTGCCAAGGAGCGCCAGCGTGATCGTCAGCAGCGACATGAACGTCAGCGAATAGGTGGTGAAAACCGCGTGATCGTACAGGCCGAAGCGGCGGCTGAACGGGAACAGGAGCCACAGGAACGGGATCGACAGCGGGATCAGCGCCCAGCTGAACTTATAAGCCGACGTCTTGAGCTTGTAGAGCAGCAGCGTCGGGTTCTCGCGTGCATGGCGGACCTTCGCCTGCAGCCAATTGTCGCCATCCGCAGCCGGCGCGCCTTCAATGTCGAAGGTGGTCGCGTCCGGCAGGATCCCTTCCGCCTGCGCCAGCTGGCGCCGCGATTCGGTTGCTTTGGCGAGCCGCTGTTCGAGGCGCGCGATATCCTCCGCATCCGGGCTGGCGGCGGCGCGCTCGCGGCCGAGCGACTTGGCGATCTTGGCCACTTCGGCATCGGCGCGGGTGCGCTCCTGCGTCAGCTTGGCGCGCGCATCGGCAATGCCGCCGTTCAGGCCCGGCTTCAGGAAGTTCGGCTCGCCGAAGCTCCAGCCCGGCAAGTTCGCGACGATGGCGAACATCAGGAAGACGGTGAACAGGAACATCGCGAGCGGCGACACGAAGCGCGCGCGTTCGCCGTCGACATAGCGGCGGGTGAGTTCGCCCGGCTGCCGGATGAGCATCGGCAGCGTGTGCCAGGCCTTGCTCTCGAAGTGGAACACGCCGTGGGCGATATCGTGCAGGATCGCGCCGGCGGTGCGGTGCACATGCGCCGACTGGCCGCAATTGTGGCAGTGCGCGCCGATCAGGCCGGTGCCGCAATTGAGACAATCGGCGGGATGGGCGTGCGTGTCCGTGCCCGATGACGCGCCGGCGTGCGGCTCCACGGCGCGGCCGATCAGCCCGCCGGTCACGATATCAGCCCCTGCTTCAAAACCGTCGGCCATGCCCCCGCCTCCGCCTGTTCCGTCTTCATAAGAGCGGGCGGGGGCAAAGCAAAGCGGCCGCCGGGTGAGCGGCGGCCGCGAGGAAAGGGGGATCAGTCGATCAGTATTTGCTGATTTCCACCGGCAGCTTGCGATAGCCGTGGACGAAGCAGGCGGCGACACGCTCCGGCGCGCCGGTGACGTTCACGCGCATCCGCCGCTTGGCCATTTCCTCGAGCAGGATGCCGATCTGAAGCTCCGCGAGGCGCGCCCCGACGCAGCGGTGGATGCCGTGACCGAAGGCAAGGTGGCGGCGGGCGTTGGGGCGATCGACGACCAGCTTGTCGGCATCCTCGCCGAACACGCTCTCGTCGCGGTTGCCGGAAATGTACCACATGGCAAGCTTGTCACCGGCCTTGATCTGCTGGCCCATCAACTCGGTATCCTGCGTCGCGGTGCGGCGCATATGGGCGAGCGGCGTCTGCCAGCGGATGATCTCGCTGACGGCATTGGGGATCAGCGAAGGATCAGCCTCTAGCTTGGCGCGCTGATCGGGATATTTGTCGAGGCCATAGGCGAGGCCGGACATGGTGTTGCGCGTCGTATCGTTGCCGCCGACGATCAGGAGGATGAGGTTTCCGAGGAACTCATGATCGTCAATCTCGCGCATGGCATCGGAATGGATCATCATGCTGATGAGATCGGGCTGCGGCGGCTTGTTCAGCTTCTCGTTCCACAGCCCGCGGAAATAGGTGCCGCATTCGTACATGTGCATCAGCCGCTGCTGGCGCAGATCCGGGTTCTTGATGATCTCGATATCGCCGGCCCAATCGGACCAGAAGGTGAGCTTGCAGCGATCCTCCCAGGGGAAATCGAACAGGATCGCCAGCATCTGCGTCGTGAGTTCGATCGAGACGGTATCGACCCAGTCGAACGGCTGGCCCCAGGGGAGCGTATCGAGCACTTCTTCGGTGCGGCGGCGGATGTCGGAGGACAGGCGCGTCATTTCCGACGGAGTGAAGGCGGGCGCGACGGTGCGGCGCTGCGCAGTGTGGACCGGGCGATCGCGCGCGATGAACATCGGCATGCGCACCGCATTGGGATCCTCGGCATCGAAATTGGCGATCGTGATGCCGCCCGCTTCCGAGGAATAGAGATCCGGTAGCGATTCCACTTCGACGATCGGCTTGTACGAGGAGACCGACCAGTACGGGCCGAATTCGGAATCCGCGACATAGTGGACCGGCGACTCGGCGCGCAGTTTCGCAAAGGGTTCGCGCCACGTATCGTCACGATATAGCTCCGGCCGGCTGACGTCGAAGGGGTCGACTGCCCGCGTTTCCACCACGTTCCTGGCAAGCGTCGCCATCAATTCTCTCCCGCGTCTAATTCAGTTGCGAGAGAAAACTTAACTGACAGTCTTGTCAATACGTCGCACGATCCCTTGCGTTACGGTTGCGACCAAACAGCCTCTTCCAGGCACCCGCCGGGCTGCCGGATTGCAGCACGCCGCGGCGGAACAGCCGCGCGCCGACCCAGATGAAGATCGCGACCCACAGTAATTGCCAGGCAAGCGCGACGATGTGCGGCCAGATCTCTGGCGAGTTTGCGGCGCGCCCCGCCATCGCGAAGGGCGAGGAGAGCGGAAACCATTCCGCGACGCGTGCGACCCATCCGTCCGGGTTCGACGCGGCGGCCGAGGCGAGCGCGAACATCGCCACCTGAAGGATGGTGATCGGCAGCGAGAGCATCTGGATCTCGCGCATCGTGGACGCCTGTGCGCCGACGCCGAGGAAGACCGAGCCGAGCAGCAGATACGCGGTCGTGAAATAGGCCGCGAACAGGATCGCGAAGGTACCGAAGCCGACCGCGGGGGTAAGCTCCGCAATGCCGGCGCTGGCCGGGAGCAGCGCGCCGATCTGGCTGACGATCGTGCCCCAGAAGGCGACGAACAGCACCGCGACGCCGAACATGCCGAGGAGCTTGCCGAGGAAGACGCTCTCCAGCGGCACTGCGGCGGCGAGCACCTCGATCACCTTGTTGTTGCGTTCCTCCGCCATGGTGCCGACGACCTGGCCGGAGAGGAACAGCGTCAGGAAGAAGATGCCGAATACGGCGAAGAAGGCCGAGGCGTTGCGGCCGCCCAGAGAGGGCGAATTGCGGTCGGCGCGCACCAGCGTCGGCGTGCTCACCTGTTCGACGCCGCTGCGGTTGATGCGCAGGGCATGTTCGGCGAGCGCGGCGAGATAGAGCGCGGGGCGGCGGCTCTGGCCGTAGAGGATCTGCGGTTTCTCGAGTGGGCCGCTCATCACGGCCGCGACGTCGACATCGCGCGAATCGAGCGCGGTGCGTGCCTGGTGCGCGACGTTGCTGGCCGGCGGGCGCAGATCGAGGACGGGTGGCCGGGCATCGGCGCTGAACAGCGGGCGCAATGCGCGGTCGGCGGCGACGATCGCCCCGGCGTCCGCAGGCGAAGCGATCACCACCAGCCGCTCCTTGTCCGCAGAGCCGGCGGAAACCGAGGCGGCGCCAAGGCCGCCGATCGCGCCGAACGAGCCCATGATGACGGGCGCGAACAGGAACAGGAGGAAGATCGGCGTGAAAACGGTGGCGACGAAATCGCGCCGCGCGATCGTCAGCGTCTGGCGCAGACGACGGCGGATGTTGCCAGAGGCGCTCATGCGGCGTGCTCCGCGGCGGCGGGCGCGGCAGCGGCTTCGCCGACGATCCGCACGAATGCCTCGTGCAGACCCGGGCGCTCGATCGACAGGCCGGAGATGCCATAGCCCGCGTCGATCAGGCGCTTCAGCAGCCCTTCGATCCCTTCGCGCGGAAGCTCGAATTTCCAGCCGTCGCCCTCGGCTACCGCGTCCGGCGGGAGTTGGTCGCTGAGGCCGGGGTTGGGGAAATGCGGTACGTAATGGACCTGCTGCGGGAGCATGCCGCGCGCCTGGTTCACCGTGCCTTCGAAGCGGCGCTTGCCACCGGCGATGATCGCCAGCCGATCACACAATCTTTGAGCATGGGCCATGACATGGGTGGAGAAGAGGATCGTGGCGCCGCGATCACGCTCCTTGAGGATCAGCGCCTCCAGCCGTTCCTGGTTGACCGGATCGAGGCCGGAGAAGGGCTCGTCGAGGACGAGGAGATCGGGCTGATGGACGATCGAGCCGAGCAATTGGACGAGCTGCGCCATGCCCTTCGAAAGCTTGCGGATCTTCTGGTCCTTCGCATGGCCGAGGCCGGCGGATTCGAGCAGCGTGCCGGCGCGGGCGCGCCCTTCCCGCCACGGCAGGCCGCGGAGGGCGCCCATGAAGGCGATCGCCTCGCGCGCCTTCATCGCGGGGTAAAGCCCGCGTTCCTCGGGGAGGTAGCCGACCCGGTCGCTGGCGTCGCGCGGATGCGGGGTGCCGAGCAGCGTGCGGGTGCCGCCGTCAGGCTCGATGATGCCGAGCAGCATGCGCAGCGTCGTCGTCTTGCCGGCGCCGTTGGGGCCGAGCACGCCATAGACGGCGCCGCGCGGCACGACGAGATCGATGCCGTCGACGACGGGGCGGTCACCAAAGCGTTTCACCAGACCGCTGGCGATGATGGCGGGATCGGACACGTCGTTCACTATCCTCGTAACGTGCGCTGGCGAGGCGGACGTGTCTTCGCAGGCGTCTCGTGGTAGCGGGCCGTCATGTCGCAAGACAAGCTTGAAGCAGCGTTAAAGGCGAAGGCGGCGGAGCTTGGCTTCGCGGCGTGCGGGATCGCGCGCGCCGATGCCGCGCCGCGTGCGGGCGAGCGGCTGCGCCAGTGGCTGGCGGAAGGCTGCCATGGCGACATGATGTGGATGGAGGCGCGCGCGCATCATCGCGAGTCGCCCGCGGGGCTGTGGCCGGAGGCGAAGAGCGTCATCGCCCTCGGCATGAGCTATGCCCCCGCAGAAGACCCGCTGCGACTGGCCAGCGAACGAAGCATCGGACGCATCTCGACCTATGCACAGGGCGCGGATTACCATGATGTCGTCAAGAAGGCGCTGAAGGCGCTCGCGCGATGGCTGGTGACGGTTGCGGATGGTGACCTGAAGGTGTTCGTCGACACAGCGCCGGTGATGGAGAAGCCGCTGGCGGAAGCGGCCGGCCTCGGATGGCAGGGCAAGCACACCAATCTCGTCAGCCGCACCGATGGCAGCTGGCTGTTCCTGGGTGCGATCTACACCACGATCGCGCTGGCGCCGGATCGGCCGGGCAAGCCTTCGTGCGGATCGTGCGATGCCTGCCAGCGGGCGTGCCCGACGAACGCCTTTCCGGCGCCGTATCGGCTGGATGCGCGGCGGTGCATTTCGTACCTGACGATCGAATATGCCGGGCCGATCCCGCACGAGTTCCGGCATGCGATGGGCAACCGCATCTATGGCTGCGACGATTGCCTGGCGGTGTGCCCGTGGAACAAGTTCGCCGCCACGGCGCGGGCGAACCGGGCGTTCGCGCCGCGCGCCGAGCTGGCGGCGCCGGAGCTTGCCGACCTGCTGGCGCTGGATGACGCTGGGTTCCGCCAGGTGTTTTCGGGATCGCCGATCAAGCGGATCGGGCGCAACCGGATGATGCGCAACTGCCTGATCGCGGCCGGCAACAGCGGCGATCCGGCGCTGATCGCGCCCGCAGAGCGGCTGCTGGACGATCCCGACCCGGTGATCGCGGAAGCGGCCGGCTGGGCTATTTCCCGCCTTCGCGGCGGGTGAGCGCGGCGACGCAGCTGGCGCGATCGATCGCGCGGCCATCGGGCTGGCGCGCATCGACATAGGTGACGCGCGGTTCGGACGAGCCTTTCGGATAGAGATAGGTATCGAGCACGCAGATCCGGCTCTGGAACTGAAGCTTGCGGGCATTGCCTTCGCGCACATCGGCATTGGGCGCGCCGAACAGGCGGGTGAGCGCAGCGGCGTCCTGCCCGATCACGCGCTCGAGGCCGGCGCTGGTGAAGGGGAGCGGCACGCGATCCGCCGGCACTGCCACGCCGCCGGGCGCGGTGGCGCAGCCCGAGGCGAGCAGGAGGATGACGGCGGGGGCGAGAAACTTCATCGACGACTCCGGTGAAACAGATGGGTGGCCATCGCCGCGCCGAGGACCGGTGCGAGAACATTGGCCACCGGCACGAGGAACAGGCCTGCCGCGGCAAGGCCGAGGAGGAAACGGCGTGCCGCTGTGGCGCGGCGCCACGCCGGCATGTCGGCCGGCGACAAATGGCGGGCGGCGACCATGTCACCCAGATCGCGACCCAATAGCCAGGCGTTGACCGCGAGGAACAGCGCCGCGGTGCCGATGCCGGTGGCGAGCAGCACCACATAGAGCGGCAGCAGCAGGAGATTGATCGCGACCAAACGAGCCGCCGAGCCGATGCCCATCCGCAGCGACGCGGCGAGCGGCACGTCGCGCGGGCTCGCCAGGGCATCGGGATAATATTTTGCCTCGACCGCAGCGACGATCGTGTCGGCGAAGAGGCCGACGACGGCGACCGCCACGGCGCGGAACAGCAGCCAGAGCGCGAGCGCGGTGACCGCCACCGATGCTGCGGCGGCAAGCGCATCGCCCCACGACCAAGTGGCGAACAGTGCATCCATGCCCCACCAGACGCCGGCGCCGAGCACGACGAACAGCGCAAGCGTCAGCGCGATGCTGCGCGCGAGCACGCCGAGCACCGCACGATCGCCGAGCTGTCCGAGGCTGAGAGCGAAGGCACCGAGCATTGCGGCGGGATTGCGCGCAACCCGCCAGTTGCGCAAGGGACAGGGCACAGTTACGGCGCGCGCAACCCTCAACCCGTTCCGGATGAGCCTGTTTCCCAGTTGCGTGCCAGCCACGCAGGCGGTGATCGGCGCCAAGGAGCGGCATTGTTCCAGGACCGCTCTTCTTGACCCAGCCTGCTTACGACATCGTCGCGATCGGCAATGCCATCGTCGATATTCTTTCGCCCGCGACCGATACCTTCGTTGCCGACAATGGCATGACCAAGGGCGCGATGGCGCTGGTCTTCTCACCGGAGGAAGCGGACGCGCTCTACGCCAAAATGGGCCCGGGGCAGGAAGTGTCCGGCGGCTCGGCGGCGAACACGATCGCGGGGATGGCGGCTTTGGGCGGCAAGTGCGCCTTCATCGGCCAGGTGGCGGACGACCAGCTGGGCAATGTCTTCGCCCACGACATCCGCGCCGCCGGCATCCGCTTCGACACCGAGGCGCGACCGGGCAGCCCGACCACGGGCCGCTGCCTGATCTTCGTGACGCCGGACGGCCAGCGCACGATGAACACCTTTCTCGGCGCGTCGCACTATCTGCCCGAAGCAGCGCTTGACCGCGCGCTGATCGCGGACGCCAAGTACCTTTACCTCGAAGGTTACCTCTGGGATCCGGAAGAGCCGCGCGCCGCAATGCGTGCCGCGATCGACGTGGCGCGTGCGGCGGGCCGCAAGGTGGCCTTCACTCTGTCGGCCGAGTTCGTGATCGACCGCCACCGCGGGGCGTTCCTCCAGCTGATCGAGGACGGTCTCATTGACGTTCTGTTCGCCAACCAGGCGGAGATCATTTCGCTGACCGAGGCGGCCGATGCCGATGCGGCGATCGCCGAAGTGAAGGACAAGGTGCCGCTGCTCGTCGTGACGATGAGCGAGGAAGGCGCCTGCGCCATCGCCGGTGACGAGCATGTGCGGGTGCCCGCGGCGCCGGTCGACAAGGTGGTCGACACCACCGGTGCGGGCGACCTGTTCGCAGCGGGCTTCCTCCACGGCCAGGCGCAGGGCTGGGACCTGGAGCGCTCGCTGAAGCTTGGCGCGGTGTGCGCGGCGGAAGTGATCAGCCACTTCGGTGCGCGGCCGCTGGCCGATCTGAAGGTGCTCGCCGCCCAGGTGTGATGACGGGGAGCGTGCGGCGCTTCTCCTGTTCTCAGGCGGAACGCTTCGCCGGCACCGCTCGTATCCTTCGCGACAAGAGGAGGAGGCGAGCGATGATCGGCAGGGCGCTGGCAATCGGAGCGGCGCTTGCCGCGGTGCCGGCCGCGGCACAGCAGGCGGCGCCGCAGACCATGACCTGCCACCTGATGATCGGCGGCGTTCCCTCACCCCGGGTGACGACGTTCACGCTGGAAGGGAGCGGCCTGTTCTCCGATGCCGGTGGCGAGCGGCGGCGCATCTCCACCGCGGGTGCGCCGCTGTTCCTTGGCCGGAGCACTGACAGGGACGGCGTAACCTTGTCCTATGCCTCGCATGTGCGCGATGGCGCGTCGGTCAAGCGGAACGTCTACTGGAAGACGGGCAGCAAGCCGCGCTACCTGCGCTTCAGCGAAACCTATGACTTCAAGCGCCAGACCATCACTGCGACCGGCGAAACCGGCGACAGCTGCCACCACGACGGGCGCTAACCCGCCGCGTCTGTCGAACGGCGGCGCGCGATGAGCGAGGCGCTGCCGATCCACGCCGTGCTGCCGGATCTGCTGGACACGTTGCGGGCGCGTTCGTCCGCGGTGCTCGTCGCGCCGCCGGGTGCTGGCAAGACGACGGCGGTGGCGCCGGCGCTGCTGGGCGAGGAATGGTGCACCGGTGAGATCCTGCTGCTGTCGCCGCGGCGGCTTGCCGCGCGAGCGGCGGCCGAGCGGATGGCCGCGCTCGCCGGGGAGCCGGTGGGGCGGACGTTCGGCTATGCGACCCGGCTCGACACGAAGAGATCGGCCGAGACGCGCGTCACCGTCGTTACCGAGGGGATCTTCACCGCACGGATCCAGCGCGACCCGGAACTGGCGGGCGTATCCGCGGTGCTGTTCGACGAAGTGCATGAGCGCAGCCTCGACGGAGACTTCGGACTGGCGCTGGCGCTCGATGCGCAGGGCGGTTTGCGCGAGGATCTGCGCATCCTCGCCATGTCCGCGACGCTGGACGGGGCGCGCTTCGCCGCGCTGATGGACGGTGCGCCGGTGCTCGAGAGCGAGGGGCGAAGCTGGCCGCTGACGCTGCGTCACATCGGCCGCACGCATGAACGGATCGAGGATGCGGTGGCGGCCGCGGTGCGGCAGGCGCTGTCGGAGGCGGAGGGCGGCGTGCTCGCTTTCCTGCCCGGGGTGGCGGAGATCGAGCGGACGGCGGAGCGGCTTGAGGGGATCGCCGGCGTGGCGC
>CAYMIU010000054.1:0-13539 GCA_964390515.1 uncultured Stakelama sp. | reverse complement strand
GCTTCACGGCAGCCTCGACCCCGCGGCCCAGCGCGCGGCGATTCGCGCCGAGCCGGACGGACGCCGCAAGCTGGTGCTGGCGACCTCCATCGCGGAGACCAGCCTGACGCTGGACGGGATCCGCATCGTCGTCGATTCGGGATTGGCGCGACGGCCGCGCTACGACCGTCCGGCGGGTATGACCCGGCTGGTGACCGAACGCGCGAGCCAGGCGGCCGTAACGCAGCGTGCGGGGCGCGCAGCACGGCAGGGGCCGGGTGTCGCCTATCGCTTGTGGGAAGAAGCAGCCACGGCGGGGCTGCCGCGGTTTGACCCGCCCGAGATCCTGGAGGCGGACCTTTCCGCCCTGGTGCTGGCAAGCGCGATCTGGGGCGTTGCCGATCCGCGCGAGCTTAAGTGGATCGATCCGCCGCCCGCCTCGGCAGTGGCGGAAGCGCAGGCGCGGCTGGCGAGCCTCGACGCGGTCGACGATGCCGGCCGGCCGACCGCCCACGGCCGGGCGATGGCTGCGCTGCCGATGCCGCCGCGGCTGGCGCATATGCTGCTGCGCGCGGGTGAGATCGGCCTTGGCGGGGTGGCCGCAGAAGTCGCGGTGCTGCTCGGTGAGCGTGGGCTTGGCGGCAGCGACGTTGACCTGGAGTTGCGGCTGCGGCGCTGGCGCAGTGATCGCTCGCCCAAGGCGCAAGCGGCGCGCAAGCTGGCCGAGCGCTGGGCGCGGACGGTGCCGCGTGGAAGCGGGGAGCGCTCGCCGGTGCTCGATCTGGCGAGCGCGAGCGGCGTTGAGGTGGCAGTGGCGCTCGCTTTTCCCGATCGGGTGGCGAAGCGGCGCGATTCGTCCGGAGAGCGCTGGGCCTCCGTCGGCGGGCGTGGCTTCCGGCTTGATCCGACCGCGTCGCTGGCACGCGAGCCATGGCTGGCGGTGGCGGAGACGCAGGGCATGGCGGCGGGTGCGCGAATCCTCTCCGCTGCACCGATCGACGAGGCGGTGGTGGAAGCTCTGTTCGCCGACCGGATCGAGACTCGGCGGACGGCCGATTTCGACCCGGCGACCGGCGGTGTGCGGCCGGTGCGCGAGCGACGGCTGGGGGCGATCCGCCTTTCGGGTGGGCCTGATAGTCATGCCGATCCCGTTGCCATTGAGGCCGCGCTGGTAGCGGGGGTACGCGAGCATGGGCTGGCGCTGCTGCCGTGGAGCAAGGACATGGCGGCCTATCGCCAGCGCGCGGTCTATGCCGGTGTGCCGCTTGACGACGAGGCGCTGCTCGAACGGCTTGACGAATGGCTGCCGCCGCTGGTGGCAGGGCGGCGGAGGCTGGATGCTATACCCGCGGGCGCGCTTAGCGACGCGGTGCGCGGGCTGCTTTCCTGGGACGAGCAGCAGCGGATCGAGCGGGTCGCGCCGTCGCATTTTACCAGTCCCGCGGGCAGCAGCCACCCGATCGATTATGCCGCGGAAGGCGGCCCGCGCGTCGAGCTTCGCGTACAGGCGTTGTTCGGGCTGGCGGAGCATCCGACGATCGGCGCCGAGCGTGTCCCGCTGGTATTGTCACTCACCTCGCCCGCGGGCCGACCGATCCAGACGACGCGCGATCTGCCGGGCTTCTGGGCTGGCAGCTGGGCAGCGGTGGCCAAGGAAATGCGCGGCCGTTATCCGCGCCACCCCTGGCCGGACGATCCGGCGAGCGCGGCGGCAACGCTGCGGACGAAAAATGCCGATGCGCGCGCGCGCGGTTCGCGGTAAGGGCAGGCCCATGTCGAACGCCCGTATCTATCAGCGCCCGAAGAATGCCATGCAATCGGGCAAGTCTCGCACCGACCTGTGGCAGCTGGATTTCGCGTCCGACGATCCCAAGCGGCCCGATCCGCTGACCGGCTGGGCCGGCGGGGCAGAGACGCGCGAACAGGTGCGGCTTGGCTTCCCGACGCTGGAGGCGGCGATTGCCTATGCCGAGCGCGAGGGCATCCCTTACACGGTGATCCCTGCTCCCGCGCGCAAGCTGAAGCTGCAGAGCTACGCCGACAACTTTCGCTGACGGCTGGATCACCCCCGGGTCGCCCCGGGGGGTGATCATCACTGACGGCGTTACTCGTCCTCGGGCTCGGGGATCGGCGGGTGGAGGCGTATGCGGTTGACGCGGCGCTCGTCCGCATCGACCACCTCGATCTTCCAGCCGCTCGGATGGTCCAGCCACTCGCCGGGTTCCGGGACACGGCCGGCGAGCACCGCCGTCAGGCCGCCGATCGTATCGACGTCGCTGTCCGCCTCCGCGAGACGCTCGTCGACCGCCTCGCCGATGTCCTCGAGCTCGACGCGCGCATCGGCCTCCCAGGCGCCGCCGTCGAGCGGGAACAGCAGCCGGGCAGGCGCCTCGTCATGCTCGTCCTCGATCTCGCCGACGATTTCCTCGATCAGATCCTCGATCGTGACGAGGCCTTCGGTGCCGGAATATTCATCCAGCACGATGGCGAGGTGAACGCGCGTCTGGCGCATGTCGGCAAGCAGATCGAGCGCGCCGCGGCTCATCGGCACGAACAGCGGCTGACGGATAAGCGCCGCAATGTCGGACGGGTGCGGGGCACCACTCGCCAGGATCGCGAATACGTCCTTGATGTGGACCATGCCGACGATCGTATCGAGCCGTTCGCGATAGACCGGCAGGCGGCTGACGCCAGCGTCGGCGAAGACGTTCACCAGTTCGGCAAAGGTCGTCTGTTCCTCGATCGCGATGATATCGGCACGCGGCACGCCGACGTCGCCGGCGTCGCGCTCGCCGAAATGGAGCAGGTTGCGGACCATCTGCCGCTCCAGGAGCGTGAGATCGCCCTTCGCCTCTGGCGCGGGATCGTCCTCGTGCCGGTCGATGGCATCTTCCAGCTGATCACGCAGCCGCCCTTCGGAAGCGTCGCCGAAAATGAGGGAGCGCAAGCTGCGCCAGATGCCGGATTCATTGGAGTCGCCGTTTCCGGCGCTACTTCGGTCTTCGGACACTTAGTCCTCTCGTATGGCGTAGGGATCCGCAATGCCGAGCGTGGCGAGCGCATCGCGCTCGATCGCCTCCATCGCATCACCCTCTTCGTCGGTCATGTGATCATAACCTAGCAGATGAAGCGTGCCGTGCACGATCAAATGCGTCAGATGATCCTCAGCGGAGATAGCGCGTTCCGCCGCCTCCGCAAGGCAGACGCCGCGGGCGAGCACGATGTCACCGAGCAGCACTTCGCCATCGTCGGAATTCTGGCTGACGGTGTCGATCAGGTCCGGCTGAACCATCGGAAAGGACAGGACGTTGGTGGGCTTGTCCTTGTCTCGATACTGCCGGTTGAGTGCGTGCACCTCGTCATCCGACGTCAGCCGGACGCTGATCTCGACCGAGGCGTCGGTGGTGAGGATGGTACCATAGGGGGTCGCGCCCACGGCAGCCCGTGCGGCGGCGGTGGCGAGTTCCTCCCACGGCCCGTGAGGCCAGGACTCGTCCGTCGACAAAGCGATTTCGATCATGTCCGGCCTGTGTGCATCAAATCCGGCCGCTTGTGGAGCGACTTTGCGCGCCGCGCGTGGGGATCAGGCGTCGCGGCCCTCATAGGCTTCGACGATCCGGCCGACGATCGGGTGGCGCACCACGTCAGCCGCGCTGAAGCGGACGAGCGAGATGCCCTCGACGCCTTCCAGCCGCATCGTCGCATCGGCAAGGCCGCTTGCCGCGACGCCGCCGGGAAGATCGGTCTGGTTGGGATCACCGCAGATCACCATCCGGCTGTTCTGGCCGAAGCGCGTGAGGAACATCTTCATCTGCGCCGGCGTCGTATTCTGCGCCTCGTCGAGGATGACGAAGGCATCGGCGAGCGTGCGGCCGCGCATGAACGCGATCGGCGCGATCTCGATCTCGCCCGATGCGATCCGCCGCTCGACCTGCTCGGCGGGCAGGCAATCGTAGAGCGCGTCGTAGAGCGGGCGCAGGTACGGATCGACTTTCTCCTTCATATCGCCGGGGAGGAAGCCGAGCCGCTCGCCTGCCTCGACCGCGGGGCGGGAAAGGATCAGCCGCTGCACGCTGCCGGTGATGAGCTGCGCCACCGCCTGGGCCACTGCGAGGTATGTCTTGCCGGTGCCGGCGGGGCCGAGCGCGAAGATCATGTCGTTGCTGACCAGTTCGCGCATGTAATGCGCCTGCGCCGGTGTGCGCGGCACGATCGTCTTCTTGCGCGTGCGGATCATGATCGAGGGCGGGCCGCCGTTGCTGCGTTCGGCGGAGATGATGCCGTCGAGCGTCGGTTCGGAGGCCATGGCGATCGAGGCATCGACGAGGCCACCGTCGATCTCCTCGCCGCGCTGAATGCGCAGGTACAGATCGTTCAGCACGTCGCGGGCAAGGGCGACCTGTTCGGCGCTTCCTTCCAGCCCCACACGATTGCCACGTGCCGTGATGTACACGCCCAGGCGGTTCTCGAGCGCAACGAGGTTTCGGTCGTACTGGCCGAAGAGCACGCTGAGCAATTGGGGCCGATCGAAGGTGAGTTCGGTCCGGCTGCGATCGCCCGGCTGGGCGGGTACGGGCTTGCGGCTCATCTTGCTCCCTGGCGGCGCGTCATCCGTGCCATTTCTGACAGCGCCAACAAGTTCGCGTAAGCCCCTTTCGTTCCGTCACGAAAAAGGCCCCGGACGTGCCGCACGGGCGGGACGGCGAAGCGGGGGCGCGATCGATACGGGGATGATGGCGTGCGACGTGAAAGGTGCATCCCGCTCGCAGCGATCGGAAAAACTCTACTTCCCGGTGACCATCGTCAGCCCGTTCAAATCACGCGACAAAAGAAAGTTTTGGAAGGCCGGCAAGAGAGTTGGGACCCGCCTGAACCAAGGTGACCGACACCAAGTCCCCGATCGCATGGGCGCCCGAAAGATGAACGGATTGCAGCCACGGCGATTTGCCCAGCATCTGGCCCGGGTGCTTGCCGGCGCGTTCGATCAGGACGTCGCAGGTACGGCTGACGGTGCTGCGGTTGAAGGCGTGCTGATCGCGGTTCAGCGCGGCCTGCAGCCGCTGTAGCCGGTCATCCATCACCTCTTGCGGGATCTGGCCGTCGAGATCGGCGGCCGGCGTGCCGGGGCGCGGGCTGTACTTGAAGCTGAACGCCTGGGCGTAGCCGACCGAATCGACGAGGCTCAGCGTCTCGGCGAACTCCGCCTCCGTCTCCCCGGGGAAGCCGACGATGAAGTCGCCCGAAAGCGCGATGTCCGGCCGGGCGGCGCGGATGCGATCGAGCAGACGCAGGTACGAATCGCGCGTGTGGCTGCGGTTCATTGCCTTCAGCACGCGATCGCTGCCGGCCTGTACCGGGAGGTGGAGGAAGGGCATCAGGCTTTCGACATCGCGGTGCGCGTCGATTAGCCCCTGCTTCATGTCGTTGGGGTGGCTCGTCGTGTAGCGAATGCGGGCGAGCCCGGGGATCCGGTCCAGCGTGCGGATGAGATCGTGGAGGCCGCGGCCATCGTCGTCTTCCCACGCGTTCACATTCTGGCCGAGCAAGGTGATCTCGCGCGCGCCGGCGTCCACCAACGCCTTCGCCTCGTCGACGATCGCTGCGAAGGAGCGGCTGACTTCTGCGCCGCGCGTGTAGGGCACGACGCAATAGGTGCAGAACTTGTCGCAGCCTTCCTGGACGGTGAGGAAGGCGGTCGGGCCGACCTTGCGGCGTGCGGGAAGCGCGCCGAACTTGGATGCGATCGGCATGTCGGTGTCGACTGCGGCGGTGCCGGCAGCGGCGGCGGCGACCAGCTTGGGCAGATTGTGATAGGCCTGCGGGCCGACGACCACGTCGACCTTTGCGCGGCGCACGATCTCCTCGCCTTCGGCTTGCGCGACGCAGCCGGCGACCGCGATCATCGGCGCCTGTCCGCCCCGCCCGAGACGATCCTTGCGCAGCCGGCCGATGTCCGAGAAGACCTTCTCGGTAGCCTTTTCGCGGATGTGGCAGGTGTTGAGCACTACCAGATCGGCGTCTGCGGCGTCGGCCGGCGTCAGGCCCTCGCCCGCCATCAGTTCGGCCATGCGTTCGCCGTCATAGACGTTCATCTGGCAGCCGAACGATTTCACCGCGAAGGTCTTTGGCGTTGCTGGGGTTTTCGGGACAGGCTTCATGGGGCCGCGCCTATAGCGCGCGCGGCGCCTCTCCGCCACCGGCCGCCGCGATCCGCGCGCGCGCCTCGGCAGCGGTGGCCTTGCGCCCAGGATAATCGTGCGGGTCGAAGGGATCGCAGAAGGTGAGCGTGGCGGTGAAGGTGCCGCGGCGGCGAAGCACGCGTAGCGCATGGGCCTGGCCCGGTTCGTCGCCGACCCAGGCGAGTTCGCTGGTGGCGGCGCCGTAATCGACCCGGACCGGCTGGACGAGGATGCCGGGCGGCGGCGGATCGAGCACCGCGAGGAGGGCGGCCTTGAACGGCAGCAGGGCGGTGCCGTCTCCCGTCGTGCCTTCGGGAAAGATAGCGATCGCCCAGGTCTCGGCCAGTGCGTCGCGCAGGGCGTTGATCTGGTCAGCGACCGCCATGCGGTCTTCGCGCCGAACGAAGAGAGTTCGGTTCAAGGTGCAGAGCCAGCCGACCAGCGGCACCTGGCGAAGCTCAGCCTTCGCCACAAAAGCGGTGCCGGTGCGTCCGGCGAGGATCGGGATGTCCATCCAGCTCAAGTGATTGGCGACGAACACCACGTCGCGCTTCAGCGGCGTGCCGATGGTGCGGGTCCGGACGCCGATGATCCGGCCGAGTGCACCCAGGAAGAGGCGCGGCCACGGCGATGGCAGCCGAACGAGCCGCCACAGCAGGTGGAGCGGCAACGCGAGGAGCAGCGCGCCGACCAGCGCGGCCAGCCGGAGGATGACGCGTGCCACCGGCAGATCAGGCGGCGTCGAGATCCGGTTCGCCGGCGGCTCTTGCGCGTTCCTCGCGCGTCGCTTCGGCACGCGGCACCAGCTTGAACGCCGCAATCGAGGCGCCGAGCGTGATCGGCACGGTGATGAGCAGCGACAGCATGCCTGTGGAGAGACTGTCGGTGAGCGTGGACACGCGGCCGGCCAGATACGGTCCGAGCGCCAGCCCGAGCAGCGTGGTGCCGATGAAGTAGGTGGCGGTGGCCGCGCCACGCATGCGTGGCAGGACGAGATCCTGCGTCGTCGCGGCGGAATTGCCCAGCGCCCAGCTGGCGGTGAACTGCGCAATGAAGAGGCAGACGTAGAGAATGATCGGCGTGTCGGTGGTGAAGGCGATCGCCAGGAACGGCGTCGGCACCACAGCGCCGAGCGCGACCATGATGAGGCGGCCGCCGGGGTGCTTCTGGCGCAGCTTGTCACCGAGGATACCGCCGATCGTGACGCCGAGGAAACCGGACAGTGCGCCCTGGCCGCCAAGGATCAGCCCGGCCTCGGCCGGCGAGATGCCGAGATCGCGCATCGCATAAGGCGCGGCCCAGAAGCCCGCGGCATAACTGAGGAAGGCGTTCAGGCCGTAAGCGACGACGGTGCACAGGAATGCGGGCGTGCCGATGATGAGTGCGAACGTCGGCGCATCGCGGTGCCGGAGCGTGATGGCCCAGGAGAAAACCGCGTAGCAGCCGATGCCGACCGCCACCCATTGTGGCAGCGGTTCGCCCAGGCTGACCAGCAAGGCGACGGCCGCCACGGTCACGGCCAAGCCGACGAGGTTCCACATCAGCGTCCTGCCGCCGCAGCGTGCGGCGCCGATCAGCGTGAGCGGCGGGATGATCGTCAGCAATTCTTCGAAGAACGCCTTGAAAGGGGCAGGGTGCGGCGGCTGCGTCAGGCCTTCGGAGAGCCCGCGTACCGGTTCACGGATGGTGGCGATCCACAGCGCCAGGATGACGCCGGGGAAGCCGACCGCCATGAACGCGGCCTGCCAGCCGACCAGTCCGAACGGACCACCGTTGGGATAAGCCGCATTCCAGCTCTGCACGATCAGGCCGCCGATGAAGAGCGAGATGCCTGCGCCGACATAGATGCCGGCCGAATAGATCGAGAGCGCGGTGCCGCGCAGCTTCTTGGGAAAATAGTCGGAGATCAGTGAATAGGCCGACGGGCTGGCGGTCGCCTCTCCGATGCCGACGCCGATGCGCGCCGCGGCCAGCTGGCCGCCGGAGCGCGACAGGCCCGACAGCATCGTCATGGTCGACCAGAGCGCGAGGCCACCGCTGATCAGCCGCACGCGGTGCCAGCTGTCAGCCAGGCGGCCGAGCGGGATGCCGAACAGCGCGTAGAAGACGCCGAAGGCGGTGCCATAGAGGAAGCCCAGATCCTCGTCGCGCAGCCCGAGGTCCCGCTTGATGTCCTCGGCGAGGATGGAGATCACCTGCCGGTCGATGAAATTGAGGATGTACACGACGAACAGGATCGCCAGCACGTACCAGGCATAGCCGGTGGCACGATATTCGCCCTGCTGTTCCTCGACCGGCGTGGCTGCCATCGCTCCCCCCTTTTACTCACGACACTTTCGCCGCGCGTAACAGAGCTTCAGCCGAGGGGCCAGCGGGCGATCGGCTCATAGTGCGCGCCGCTATGCGCCAGGTGACTTTCGTAGAGGATGAGGTGTGTAAGGGGAAAAGGCTCACTGGCGAGGCCGGCGTTGCGAGCGAGCCAGCGCTCCACTTCCAGCGCCGCCGACGCGCCGCGACCGAGCCGCGCGACCGTGATATGGGGCAGGTAGGCGCGGCGCTCCGGCTGGAGCCCCGCGCGGATGATCGCCTGGTCGACCTTGCGATGAAGCGCGGCCAGCGCGTCGTGCGGCGTGACGGCGGCCCATAATGTGTCGGGGCGGCCGCGCCGATCGAACCTGCCGACACCGGAGAGCGATACCATCGGCGCCGCCGCGTGGATCGTGGCGAGCGCGGCTGCCACGTCCTCGGCGACGGGGCGGTCGACGGCGCCGATGAAGCGGAGCGTCAGGTGCAGTTGCTCGTCATCCTGCCAGCGTGCCTCGGCAATGCCGTCCATCGTGTCGAGCAGCGCGTCCCGGACAGCCGGTGGAGGGCGCAGTGCGACGAACAAACGGTGCATGGCGGACCCTTCCGCTGTGACGAACTGTTGCTGTACCCCGCCAAACTTGAAATTTTGGCTCTTCCGCGCGATATTCGGGACGTGTCCGGCCCCTTGCCGGATGAAGGAGCGAACTGACAATGGCTAACTGGTCCGACCCCCGTCCGACGGCGACCGCCTTCGGCGCGAGCGTGCCGGGCACGCGTGGGACGACGTATGACGCGGGTCTCCGCAAGTACATGCTTTCCGTTTACAACTACATGGCGTCTGGCGTTCTGCTGACCGGTATCGTGGCGATGTTGTTCGCCAGCGGCGGTCGCGAAAGCCTGGCGGCGCAGGTGTTCATGACGCCGGGGCCGCTGAAGTACATCATCATGTTCTCGCCGCTGGCGTTCGTGATGGTGCTGAGCTTCGGCATCAACCGCCTGTCGACCGGCACCGCGCAGCTGCTGTTCTGGGCGTTCGCAGGCATCATGGGCCTGTCGATGTCGACGATCTTCCTCGTTTACACGGGCAGCTCGATCGCCTCCACCTTCTTCGCCACCGCCGTCGCCTTCCTGTCGCTGAGCATCTACGGCTACACGACGAAGCGTAACCTGCAGGCATTCGGCACGTTCCTGATCATGGGCGTCGTCGGCCTGATCGTCGCTTCGCTGCTGAACCTGTGGATGCAGAGCTCGGCGCTGCAGATGGGCATCAGCGCGATCGGCGTGCTGCTGTTCGCTGGCCTGACCGCCTATGACACGCAGCGCATCAAGGAAATGTATGCGCACGTTGCAGGCACCGACATGATGGGCAAGGCCGTGATCATGGGCGCGCTGTCGCTCTATCTGGACTTCATCAACATGTTCCAGTTCCTGCTCTCGTTCCTCGGCAGCCGCGAGTAAGCGCGCAGCGAGGACAGGTTCGAGGGGCCCGGCGGATGATCCGCCGGGCCCTTTTCTTTTGGCCATCTCTCAAAGGCAGCGACCATGCGGATCGCGATCGACGTCCACCTCGACTATCGCTTCCCCGAAGTGGCCGACGTGCTGCTGCAGATCGAGGCGGCGGCCATGGCCGACCAGCGGATCGAGGCCGAATCGCTGGTCATCCGATCCGACCATCCGATCCGCGCGGTGCGCGGCGAGGAAGGGATCGGGCAACGCTGCTGGGCGCGGGCGGAACACCGGCTGGAGGCGGACTATCGTGCGATCGTCCGCGTGGAACGCCAGCCGACCGACCTGGAAGTGCTGAAGAACGGCCCGGTGCGCGAGCTGCCGGGCGAACTCGTGCGCTATCTGTTGCCCAGCCGCTATTGCGAATCCGACCGACTGGAGCATTTCGTGCGCCGCGAGTTTGCCGGGCTGAGCGGTGGCGCGCTGGCAGGTGCGCTGCTCGGCTGGGTGCGCGGCACGATCGAATATAGCAGCGCTGCGACCGAGCCGCGTGGCACGGCGCTGACGACCTTTGCAGAGCGGCGCGGCGTGTGCCGCGACTATGCCCATTTGCTGGTGGCGCTGGCCCGGGCGGGGGAGATCCCGGCGCGCTGCGTCTCGGCCTATGCGCCGGGCGTCGATCCGCCGGATTTTCATGCGGTGGCGGAACTGTGGCTGAAGGGAGAATGGCGCCTGGTCGACCCGACTGGTATGGCATCGGCGGACGATCTGGTTCGCGTCGCCGTGGGGCGGGATGCGACTGACATTGCGTTCATGACGATATTCGGCACGGCAACGCTCTATGCGCAGCGCGTATCGGTGACGCGACTGGCTGAGGGTGAGCAGGCCTAAGGAACAGGTCGCCATATTGGGCCGTTGAGCTTGCGTTACGAAAGGAGTGGCTCATGCCGACGAACCCGACGCCAGACCAAGATGCGGGCCGCGACAAATCGATTGCCAAGCGGCTCGAAAAGCATCCGGAGAGCAAGGACGCGCAGCTCGACAATGCGCTGGATGAATCGATGGACGCGTCCGACCCGCCGCAGACGACGCAGCCCGGGCGTGACGGCCCGGCGGAATCCTCAGGCTATGACGAAGAGGCGGAGCGCCAGCGCGACGCCTGATTGTTGCGCGCTGGCCGCACTTGCCAGCAATTTATGACAATTCGGCTCGGCTCGTCGCATCGCATGTTGCGACGCGGCATCCGGCGTGATCCTATCCAAAAGGCCGGCACATCAGCGTCAAGGCGGCCGTTACCCGCCCTGCCGCACGGTGCGCCGGCTCGGATGAGCTGGGCGGGGTGGTCGAGATGAGTGCCAAGATGAGGCCGGCCGAAGGTGCCATGACACTGGCCGAGATGAAGGAGTTCGCGGGCTTCCCGGGCGCGACGCAGCGTTACATACGCCGGAGCCTGGACATCGGGCTGGAGCGGGACGATGCGATGGAACGCTGGTCCCGCGATCTGGTCGAGGCCGCCAGCATTCGGGCGCAAGCGCGGCATTATCAGCGCTTCTCCGACATCCGCGCAATGGTGCCCGACGACAGCGGCCTCGATGCGGTGGAGCCGTTCCTGGCGCCGCTTGTCACGGTGACGGCCTTCGACCTGGGGCAGGGCCGGATCACCACCTTCTCCGCCTACCGCTTCCTTTATGAGCGGCTGATCGGTGCTGCCGTGCGGCCGTGGCTGCCGGGCGCCTTCTGCGCCGCTGCGGCACTGCCGCACCTGCATCCGGAGTTGCGCCGAAAGCTGCTGCAATCGATCAGCGAGGCAGCGGCGACGGCATCGGGATGGTCGGCACGGCAGCCGGCCTTCTTCCCGCACTGGGTAGAGAAAGTGGAGGCCGGCGCGTTGCCGCACTGAGCGGCACGCGATGCTCAGCGGCAGGAGTGCCAGCCCATCGCGCCGCGATCCGCCTGATCGAGGTGCAGGTGATCGCGGTGCGCCGCATTATAGTCGGGCGACAGAACGGTGGCGAAGACGCCGCAGGCGCCATCCCGCACCTCGCGCAGGAAGTTGGCGCGCGGGCCGTCCTTCTTCCAATCATCGAGCAGCGAGATGCGCGTTCCGTCTGCCAGGCGGAAGGCGGCGATGTCCACGGCATCGGCGGTGGCGTGCTGGCTGAAGTCGCCTTGGCTGCGGCCGTAAAGGCGGCGGCAATTGTAGCTGCCGAGATGCTCGATACGAGATACCCGCATCCGGAAATGGCGTTCGGCGGCGGGCTGGACGACTTCCCATTGCCAGAGCGCTAGCGCGGCGGCCACGGGGCAGGCGACGCCGAGGTTCGCCGCGCTGAACGGCGTGATCCGCGGTTCCTCCGCTGCGAAGCGCACGCCGTCGGCATAGCCGCAATTGGGGCCGTCGCGCCGTTCGGGAAGCACGGTGTAGGTGACGCCGGCGCGATCGAGCAGCGCCTGGCAGCGCGGGAAGTCCTGACCGAGCGCAACGAGCTTGCGTCCGGTGAACATGCCGATCGGCTGCGCCAGATCGAGCGGCGCCCAGGGTGTGTCTTGGGGGTGCCGGACAAGCCAGCTATAGCCGAGCAGCGCGAGCAGCGCCGCGACGGCCAGCGCGACGATCACGCGCAGCGTGCGGCGGACGCGCCGGGCGGCGCGATCACGCCGGCGCATCAGCCTCGCATGGCGCTGGAGATCGCCTCTGCCGCAACGGGATAGCCGGCATCGTCCGGGATGCAGAGATAATCCTGGCCGTCGCGGGTCTCCGGCCAAGGGGTGATCGTCCTGACCGGAGTGGCATTGGCGTGCGCCACGGTCTCGGCATAGCTGCCGAACTGCGCCAATCGTTCGAGATTGCGCCGCGTCGGGAAGATCACCTCGAGCTTGCCGGCATCGGCATCGTCAAGCACTTGCTGTGCCGTCGACCAGACGAGGCGGACGTTCTCGGTGTGATCGACGCTGGCGCGCGGCGCATCCTTCGGCAGTTCGGCAAGGTAGAAGCGCGTGTCGAAGATCCGCATGTGCGCGTGGGCGGGGCGCCAGCGCGCCCAGGGGGTGAGCAGATCGAGATCGAGCTTTGCACCCGCGGCGGCAAGCGCCTCTGCGAACGGCTTGCTGTCGTGAAGCGCGGCGCGCATCTCGGCCAGCGTATCTGCCGTCGGCATTTCGGCGAGACCGACAGGGAGACCTGCCTCCTCAATCGTCTCGCGCACCGCGGCGATGCGCGCGGCGGTCTCGTCGTCTCCGCCGAGTAGCTCAGCCAGGACATGATCGCCGGGATCGATGCGCCCGCCCGGGAAGACCATTGCACCGCCAGCGAACACCATCGCCTTGGCGCGCTCGACCATCAGGATCTCAGGCGGGCCATCGCCGGCATCGCGAAAGATGATGAGGGTCGCGGCGGGGATCGGATCGGGCAGCTTTTCACTCATACGATCGACTTAAACGATGCTCCGCCAAGAAAGTCACGTGCTACCGGCGCGATATTTGCGGAACATGGTGAATGCGTTGCCAAGCGCCCGCCCGGTCGGCGTGCCATCATGATGAGGAAGCCAGGCGAAGGTGGCGGGTGGTGGAGCCGAGGGGAATCGAACCCCTGACCTCTGCAGTGCGATTGCAGCGCTCTCCCATCTGA
>CAYMIU010000053.1:0-27545 GCA_964390515.1 uncultured Stakelama sp. | reverse complement strand
AGCCGCATCATCGCACACCTACCTCGGTGCGGGGGCCGTCCACCCCATCACGTCATCAGCAGCAGCATCAAAAGCGGGATAAAACGCAAAAGACAGGCCATCCATTATGGCGGATGGCCTGTCGTGTTCTTCTGATTGAAGTCCAAAGCCGGCCCGTTCATTCCGAATGGCAGACGTATATCACCGTTCAGTCGAACGGCAGTTCAGGACTCCAACATCGTACCTCGAGAACGCGGGTGTATGAAGTCCCGGTATGCCGTTCAGCCAAGCCCGACGGAACGGTGTCGAGCACTCTGCTATTTAGCTGCCAGTAGGGTGAACTTATGGATCTGCGGCGGTTCGGAGAACAGCTCATCGGCCTTGTCCATAAGTGCGGCGGCAACCTTGCCGTCAAGATGCGCCTGCCGATCTTCCTCTGTGTCGAACGTATCGAAGATCGCGTACGCACCGGGGCCTTCCTGGATCGCATACCAAGTCAGGGTACCGGGTTCGGCTTGAACGAGCGGTAGCGCCGAGGTCAAGAAATCCGCGACTTCGCTCTCCTTTCCGGGCTTGGCCTTCAGTGGCACGTACAGCGCAAGTTTGGGCATGACCAACTCCTCAAGATAAATGACTAGGTATTAGTTGTCTAAATAACGAACGAGAGGGTGGAAACGTTGCCCAGCGGTCACGCGCTTCGGTATCGGGTTGCGTGGCCCCATCGATAGGGTTCGCGTTCGGCATGGAATGGGCTCCTTTCCGGAAGGCTCGCTGCGCCGACCAAGGACTAATTTGAAGTGTGAGATACAACATCGTCAGCACGTTTGTCGCTACGCCGCAATTTTAGCTGAACGGCGGTGCGATTGACTGACGTAACGAAGGCGGAGCACACTCCGCTCCGCCTCCTCTCCATCGTCAGAACTGCTGTGCGGTCGGCCGGATGACGATCGCGTTGATGTCGACGTCATCAGGTTGTTCGACAGCGAACGCGATAGCACGCGCCACCGATGCCGCCGGGATGGCCTGCTTGTAGAAGTCCAGCACCGTCTCAGCAGCCGTACCCGACGTCGTGAACTTCAGGTCGCTCTCGACGGCTCCGGGCTCGATCGACGTGACGCGGACCTTCTCGCCCACCTCTTGGCGAAGACCTTCGCTGATCGCGCTGACGGCGAACTTGGTGCCGGAATAGACCGTGCCGCCCGGGGCGAAGACCTTGATGCCGGCGACCGAACTCAGGTTGATGATGTGGCCGCTGCCCTGCTCCAGGAAGCCGGGAAGAGCCGCGGCGATGCCGTAGAGCGTGCCCTTCAAATTGACGTCGATCATCTGGTCCCACTCGTCGGTGTTGACCTCGGCCATCGGACGGATCGGCATCAGACCGGCGTTGTTGATCAATACGTCGAGACGGCCGAAGTCGGCGACGATCGCGGCGACGACGGACTGGACCGCCGACTTGTCAGTGACGTCAAGCGCATAGGCGCGTGCCGTTCCGCCGTTCTCGGCGATCTGCGCGACGACCTCGTCGAGCTTGTCCTTGCGCCGTGCGGCGATGGCCACCTTGGCGCCGCGTTCAGCGAGAAGCCGCGCGGTTTCCGCGCCGATACCGGTGCTGCCGCCGGTGATGAGAACAACCTTGCCTTCGATGCCTTTGGTCATGACTGTGTGTCCTTGATTTCAGATGTTGATTTTCCGCTGGATCGCGGCCCCGCGCCAGCGGTAGCCGCCGCGTGGATAAACGAGGCCAATAAGGCCCAGGCGAAGCGCAGGTGCCAACAGGCCGATCATCCGCAGCTCCTCTACGTAGAACGGTTGTGCCAGCAGCGCCGACCCCACCCATTCTTTAAGCTTGCCCATGGCAGCACCCTCAGGTCGCGGAGACGGGGTTGAGGACGAACGCGCCGCGCTCGGCCAGATCGCCGATCTCAGAGAGGTAGTTCTGGAAGTGGGGCGTCGCGCGGTGGGCGGCAACTGCATCCGCGTCCGCGTACAGCTCGTCGAGGACGAAGCGGTTCGGATCGCTCTGGTCCTGCCAGAGATCGTAGCGCAAATTGCCCGGCTCCGCACGGCTCGGCTTTAACATGGCGTCGAGCAGAGCGTGCAGGCGGTCGACGGTATCCGCACGGGCGGTGAGCACGGCGACGATCTTCACGTTGGCTGTCATGGCACCGTTCCTCGTCATGGTTATATGCGAAGCGGGGCGCATCCTGAGCGCCCCGCCCGTCATCCTGGTACTCACGCAGCGGCGCGATCGAGGGCTTCGATCAAAGCGTCGGCCATGGCCTGGTCCGACGCCGGATTCTGACCCGTGATCAGCTCCCGGTCCACGACGACATTCGAAGCGAAGTTCTTGTCAGTGACCGAGACGTCGCCACCGGCCGAGCGCAGCGCCTTTTCCATGTCGAAGAAGAGCTCGCCCTTCAGCACTTGCTCCTCGGCGATCTTCTCCTCGCTCGCCGAGAAGACGGTCATGCGGTAGCCCGAGTAGATCCAGTCTCGCGCCAGGTCGGCCGCCCCGGCGTCATCGCCTTCCTCCAGCGCCTTGCGGAAGGCCGGAGCATCGTCGAGCGTAGCGACAACGGCTACCGGTCCGTGGCAGAGGAGCGCGGTCGGCTTGGCCGCCGTGTGGAAGTGACGGAGGATCGTGCCCGCGTCGTGGTCCTGCATCAGGTCGACGACGGGAGCGTGGCCGCCCGGCACGAACACTCCGACGAAGCCGTCCAGGCCGCCCTCGACGACAGAGCGCAAGCTGCGGACGTCGTTCATCGCCGGGTGGCTGGCAAAAAAGTCCTTGGCGCGCTGGAATGCCGTCTCATCGCCGCCAAAATGATCAACCGAAACGGAGACGGCGTCGATGTGTGGCTTGGCCCCATTGGGCGTGGCGAGAACAATATCATAGCCGGCGTCGAGCAGAGCCAGCGCGGGGACCGCCGTCTCGTTGAGATACTGACCGATCGTCGCGGTACCACCGCCACGCAGACCGATCTGCGTCGCGTTCGATCCAAGAACGAGAACCTGTCCCTTGCTCATCTGAACCTCCATGTTCGCGGCGT
The DNA here is from genome assembly GCA_964390515.1 of uncultured Stakelama sp. Lineage (GTDB taxonomy): Bacteria > Pseudomonadota > Alphaproteobacteria > Sphingomonadales > Sphingomonadaceae > Sphingomonas. The sequence continues at coordinate 24,516 of CAYMIU010000053.1, read as the reverse complement.
CCGTCGCCGATGGATGAGAAATGGGCCTTGTTGACATATTCCAGAAGTTTATCTTCTTGATTTCAGATATAAGTATGACAGTATAACTGCGTGCGCTATGATCTGAACCTGCTGCCGATCTTTGTCGCGTTGATGGAGGAGCGCAGCGTCACGCGGGCCGCCGAGCGCATGGGCATGACACAGCCCGCCCTGTCTAACGCCCTATCGCGTCTACGACTAATGCTTCAGGACCAGCTGTTCGTCCGCGAGCGCTACGGCATCCAGCCGACCCCAATCGCGCTAGAACTCGCGCCGCTGATCGCCGAAGCGCTCGCACAGCTCGACGACGCGGTCCTCGGTCAGCAGGCCTTCGACCCCGCACAGGCCGAACGCCTCTTCACCATCGCGCCGAACGGCTATGTCGAATTCGTCCTCGTCCCCGCGGTCGTGGCGCGACTGCAGAAAGTCGCACCCGGCATTAAGCTCCGCCTGACCCCCTACGGCAACGATCTCGTTGAGACGGGCGTCGTGTCGGGCACGACGGCGCTCGTGCTGGGCCGCATCGTTGACCCGCCCGACAACCTCGTCGTCCAGCACCTGATGGACGAGGGGCTCGCCTGCGCCGTCCGCGCCGACCATCCGGACGTCGGCGATGCCATGACCCGCGAGCAGTTCGAGACGATGAAGCACGTCAACATCGTGCCGCCCGGACGGATGCGCGCCGGGCTCTTCCAGGCGCTGGCGCAGCAGCAGCTGAAGCGCGACGTCGCGATCTCCGTGACCAACTTCTTCGCGGTCGCGGAGATGGTGGCGGTGACTGACTATTGCGCCACCTTGCCCTCGCTCATCTGCAGGCGGCTGATGCACGACCCCCGGCTGAAGATCCTGCCGGCCCCGGTCGACCTCGGCAGCTTCCCCGTCGAGATGGCCTGGCACGTCCGCTACCGGCACGATCCCGCACACCGCTGGCTGCGGACGCTGATCGGCGAGGTCATCACCGATCTCAAGGGAAAGACGGCAGCGGCAGCCACGCCGTCGCCAGCCTGAGGGACGCTGTCGGACCGGCAACGGCGGTTGTGCATATCCCCCGACTCACCAAGTATCGCTATATAGCCTCTGAAACGACAGGACTTATCATGCGCGCAGTAGCTTATCAGCAGCACGGCACGATCGATCGTGCGGAATCGCTCGTCGACATCGAGCTTCCCGATCCCGTAGTCACTGGGCGCGATCTCCTCGTCGAGGTGAAGGCCGTCTCGGTAAACCCGGTTGATACGAAGGTCCGCAGCGGCTCGGGTCCGATCCGCGGCGACTGGCGTGTGCTGGGTTGGGATGCCGCCGGTGTCGTTCGCGCTGTTGGCCCTGAAGTGCGCGGCTTCGAACCGGGCGACGAGGTGTTCTACGCGGGCAGTATCGGCCGCGATGGGACCAACGCCGAGTTGCACCTGGTCGACGAGCGCATTGTCGGGAAGAAGCCGGCCAGCCTCGATTGGGCAGAGGCAGCGGCGTTGCCGCTGACGGCGATCACCGCGTGGGAGGCCCTCTTCGAGCGATTGTCCGTGCGTACTCCTGTAGCCGGTGCAGCACATGCGCTGTTGATTGTCGGGGGTGCCGGCGGGGTAGGCTCGATGGCGATCCAGCTTGCTCGCCAAGTACCCGAGCTGATCGTCATTGCGACGGCCTCGCGCCCTGAAACGCAGGCCTGGGTGGGTGAGCTCGGCGCGCACCATGTCATCGATCATCGCCAGCCGCTGGCTCGGCAAGTGGCGGATTTGGGCATCGGCGCGCCGGCTTTCATCTTCTCGGCCACGCACACCGACGAGCATATCGAGCAGATCGCCGAGCTGATCGCCCCGCAGGGACGTTTTGCGCTCATCGACGACCCCAAGACGCTCGATGTCGTACCGTTCAAACGCAAGTCGGTGTCGACCCACTGGGAGTTCATGTTCACCCGGTCCATGTTCGAGACTGCTGATATGGAAACGCAGGGTCAGATCCTGTCGGCCATCGCCAGCCTCGTGGACGCCGGCGAGGTGCGCACCACCCTCACCGAACGGTTCTCCCCCATCAACGCCGCGAACCTTAAGCGCGCGCACCAGGCGCTTGAGAGCACTACCGCACGCGGCAAGATCGTCATCGAGGGTTGGCAGTGATGCGGTTCACGCTCACTCAACGTCCGTCGCGCCCGCGGCCCCCGCTGCACCAACTGAAAGGGACCAAGCCTCGGCGTAATCGATGCCAGCCATGTGCGGTTGTGGGCGTCGCTTTCGCTGGGTCACTGATATCTACAATCGTAAAAGACCGTGATGGTTCGAGATAGCAGACGCGGTCCTCGGGTGAAAACTCGGGACGTCTGCCAGCTCGGCCTCTCACCAATCGGTGCCAAGAGCGGGAAGTGCTTCGGCTAAGAAGTCAATCCACGCCCGCGTCTTGGCGGCGGGGCGCCGCGTCGGGTGTGTGATGGCATACGCCGCTCCCAGCATCATAGGCGGCTCGTCCAGCTCAAGCTCGCTCAACTGACCGGCGCGAAGCGCCTCTGCCGCAATAAAGCGTGGCCCATAGACCAGCCCTTGGCCCGCGATGGCAGCGCGAACCAAGGCCTCGCCATTGTCGCAACACATCGATCCTGAGATCGGCACCTTGATCGTCCCGTCTTTGCCGAACGCCCACGATGTCGTTCCTGCAAGCGACGCGTTGGTGTGGCCCAGACAATCGTGATCGCCGAGATCGGCCAGGCGAGTTGGCGTTCCCCGCCTCGCCAAATAAGAGGGGGCGGCACACAACACGACGCGCATCGCCACGAGCTTGCGGGCAACAAGCGCACTGTTGGCGAGGCGCCCGATCCGTACGGCGACATCCCAACGCTCTTCCAGCAGGTCGACGTAACGATCGTTGAAGCCCAGTTCGATCGTCACCTCGGGATGACGTGCGGAGAAAGCAGGGATGAGTGAGGCAAGGTGCAGAACGCCGAAGGTGGCGGGCGCACTGACGCGCAGCAGTCCCTGGGCGGTGATCGACCGCGACGATGCCTCCGCCTCGGCTTCTCCGATCTCCATCAGGATACGTTCGGCCTTTTCGAAATAGTCGGTGCCTGCCTCGGTCAGCGACAGCCGACGCGTCGAGCGCTGGACCAGCGTGGTGCCGAGCCGCGCTTCGAGGGCGTCCAGGTGCTTGGCCGCCATCGCCGGCGACATGTGCAGATCGCGTGCGGCAGCAGAGATGCCACCGAGCCTGATCGCCCGCACGAACACGTCCATACCCGTCAACCGATCCGCCATGACTTCCTACCCGTGGTTGAAGCTGCTCCTTCTACGCGAACGATTATCATTGCGCGATATCGGGCACATATTCCGGTCGACAGATCGAACGATGATCCAGGCCGCCTCCGTGGCGCCTGCACCGGAGTGTATGACCATGAGCGTCCAGCCCACCTACTTCATCCCGCATGGCGGCGGCCCCTGCTTCTTCATGGAGGATCCGCGCGGCGTGTGGAGCGGTATGGAAGCGTTCCTGCGCAGCCTGCCGAACTCGCTTGCCGAGAAGCCCAAGGCTATCCTCGTCGTCTCGGGACATTGGGAAACGGACGGCTTTGCCTTGACCGGCGCCGAACGGCCCGAGCTGATCTACGACTATTACAACTTCCCGCCCCATACCTATCAGCTGCGCTACGACGTACCAGGCTCGCCCGCGCTCGCCGCCCGTGCCGCGGCCCTGCTCAAGGATGCGGGCATCCCCTCGTCTGTCGACGCGACACGGGGCCTGGATCACGGCGTGTTCGTGCCCCTCAAGGTGGCCTTTCCGGATGCCGACATTCCGCTGATCGAAATGTCCGTCGAGCGGGGGCTGAACCCGGCCCTCCATGTCGCTGCCGGGCGCGCCCTCGCGCCGCTGCGCGAGGAAGGTGTGCTGATCCTGGGTTCGGGCATGAGCTTCCACAACATGCGCGCCTATGGCGACCCGCGCTCGACGCCCGGCTCGCAGGCGTTCGACCAGTGGCTGGCCGAGAGCATGGAACTGGATGGTGCGCAGCGAGCCGAGCGTCTGGCGCATTGGGCCGATGCGCCATCGGCGCGGTTCGCCCATCCGCCCGCCAAGGAGGAGCATTTGCTGCCTCTGATGGTCGCGGCCGGCGCGGCCGAAGGCGAAGGCGCCCGGGTCTATGCCGAGGAAGTGCTGTCGACCGCCATCTCGGGTTTCCGTTTCAACTGATCTCACCGCGTTACTGAAGAAGAATTGTCATGACCATCGGCGTCACCGGCGCGACCGGCCAGCTTGGCCGCCTCGTCATCGAAAGCCTGAAGCGCAAGTCGACCGACGAGCCGATCGTGGCGCTGGTGCGCTCGCCCGAAAAGGCCAGCGACCTGGGTGTCGAGGCACGCGCGTTCGATTACGCGCAGCCTGAGACGCTCGCTCCGGCACTAACCGGGATCGACACGTTGCTCCTGATCTCGTCGAGCGAAGTCGGGCAGCGCGAGCCGCAGCACCGCAACGTCATCGAAGCCGCCACGAAGGCAGGCATCAAGCGTATCGTCTACACCAGCCTGCTGCACGCCGACCGGTCGCCGATCAGCCTGGGCGAGGAGCACCGTGCGATTGAAGCGCTGCTGGCGTCCTCCGGTATTCCGACGACCCTCCTGCGCAATGGCTGGTACACCGAGAACTACACCGGCTCGATTCCCGCAGCCTTGGAGAATGGCGCGCTTGTCGGCAGCGCTGGCGAGGGACGTCTGTCGCTCGCGACCCGCGCCGATTATGCCCAAGCCGCAGCCATCGTGCTGACCAGCGATGGCCATGAGGGCAAGACCTATGAGCTGGCCGGTGACGACGCGGTGACGCTCGCCGACCTTGCCGCCGAGATCTCGCGCCAGACGGGTCGCAACATCCCGTACCGTGATCTGCCGCAGGCAGATTACGCCGCGATCCTGAAGCAGGTCGGCCTGCCCGACGGCTTCGCCGAGGGACTTGCGGCATGGGACGTCGATGCCTCGAACGGTGCGCTGTTCGATGACGGCCACCAGCTCTCGAAGCTGATCGGACGTCCGACGACGCCACTAGCCGATGCGGTGCAGGCGCAACTGGCCGCGCAGGGCTGACGTTACGGACAACTCCGACCGATAACGACCATCCCTGGAGATAGCGCATGAACATCGACCTTTCCGGCAAGACGGCGCTCGTGACCGGCTCGACCGCCGGCATCGGCTTTGCGATCGCGAAGGGGTTGGCGGCAGCCGGGGCGATCGTCGTCCTGAACGGGCGCGACGAGAGCCGCACCCAGGCGGCGGTGGCCGAGCTAAAGCGTGAGGTCGGGGATGCCGATGTGCGCGGTGTGGCCGGAGACGTCGGCACAGAAGCCGGATGTGATGCCATCGTATCCGCGCTTCCGGAGGTCGACATCCTGGTCAACAATGCCGGCATCTTCGGCCCGCAGGACTTTTTCGAGACACCCGATGAGGAATGGGAGCGCTTCTTCCGGGTCAACGTGTTGTCGGGCGTACGCCTGTCCCGGGCCTATCTCCCGGGGATGCGGGACAAAGGCTGGGGTCGGGTGCTGTTCCTGTCCTCGGAATCCGGCCTAAACATCCCGGCGGACATGATCCACTACGGCGTGACCAAAACGGCCGACCTTGCCTTGTCGCGTGGGCTGGCCAAGCGCATGGCGGGCACGGGCGTGACGGTGAACGCCATTCTTCCCGGTCCAACGTTGTCGGAGGGCGTGACCGAGATGCTGGCGGACGCGGTCGCATCGGGCAAATCGTTGGAAGAGGCCGGCGCCGATTTCGTCAGGGCGCACCGACCGTCCTCGATTATTCGGCGTGCTGCCACGGTCGGGGAAGTCGCCAACCTGTGCGTCTATATCGCCTCTCCGCAGGCGTCCGCGACCACCGGTGCGGCGCTACGCGTTGACGGCGGTGTGGTGGATACGATCGCCTGACTTTCAGTTTGTCCCATCCCGATTGGAAAGGGCGGCCAACACGACCAATGCGCGAGTTGCACGACAGACGGCAAGGCGGGTGCCGTTTCCCGAACTGCTTGTCGAGCGTGGCAAAACGGAAAGCCAGACCGCCAGAAAAACGACCGGTTTTCTGGCGGTTGCTGATTTTGCCTCGTCAACGCATTCCACCAATCGGAAAACCCGTTGCGGAAACCACTGGCATATTGCAGGCTGTCGGATGTCTTTTCTGGCGGGGTAACAATGCTCATTGGATATATGAGGGTGTCCAAAGCTGACGGGTCACAGACGCTGGCACCCCAGCGCGATGCGTTGCTCTTGGCCGGCGTCGATCCCTCGCGGATTTACGAAGACCTTGCGTCGGGGCGGCACGACGCCCGCCCCGGTCTAACCGCGTGCCTGAAGGCACTGCAACCCGGCAACACACTGGTCCTCTGGAAGCTCGATCGCCTTGGGCGCGATCTTCGCCATCTGGTCGTCACGGCCGAGGCGCTGCGCGAACGCGGCATCGGCCTGAAGGTGCTGGCGGGTGCCGGCGCGCAGATCGACACCACGACCGCCAACGGTCGCCTCGCCTTCGGCATCTTCGCAGCGTTCGCCGAGTTCGAGCGCGAGCTCATCGCCGAGCGGACACAGGCGGGACTTGCCGCGGCACGGGCACGGGGACGGATGGGCGGTCGGCCTCGCAAGATGGACAAGGCCACCCTCGCGATGGCGATGGCTGCAATGTCCGATCGCAACGCAGTCGCAGCCGATGTCGCGCGCCGCCTCGGCATGACGACCACGACACTCTATATGTACGTGAATGGTGACGGCACGCCCAAGGCGCCCGGCCAGGCGCTGCTCGATGGCGTGCCGTACCGCAAAGAACGACTGCGCGCCGCGTGACCGTGCGCAAAGCCCATCAGCGATCAGGCATATCGTCGCGGTGGCGAGACGATCACATCATGCTCGATCGACCGGGCCGATATGGCCGCCGGGGTCAACGCTGCTGGAATGCACCTGCCTCGTCTGGGCTTGTCGGTCAGACGCTGTGGTCGCGCCAGGATCATCAGGTTCATCACGGCCGCGCCAATCAGGAATTCCTCCTCCGCTCCGCGGATGCCACGCAGGTGAAGTCGCCGCATGCCATGCTTGCCTTTGGCGTCGGCGAAGAACCGCTCGACCCCGCGCCGCAATCGCATGGATCGCTTGAAGAGCCCGGTTTCCAGTTCGGCCCTAGCGAGATCCCGGGCGTCCTCATTGTCGAGACGAACCAGTGTGCGACGACGGGCCTTCGTGCATGTCTTCCGAAGCACGCAGCCTTCGCAGTCCCGTGCATCGGCAGCATAGCGGTGTACGCCAGTGCGCAGGTGGAAGGTGTAGTGCCGGAGCGTCTTGCCGATCGGACAGGTGAAGCTGTCGGTGTCGCGATCATAGCTGAATGCCGTTCGCGGCAGCTTGCCCTTCGTCTGCTGCGTGCGGTCGATCACCGGGATGTGCGGGATCGCGCCTTGGTCGCGTACGAAACCGAGGAAGCCGGCGCTGCCATAGGCCTTGTCTGCAGCAATCCGCTTGGGGTGATAGTCAAAGCGATCGGCGGCTCGTCCGAGCATGACACGGCCGGCATCGACCTCCTCGGCAAAGCGCGCCGGCGTCGCTTCGACGTCGAGCGCGACGCCGCTCGGCGTGTCGACCAGCGCATTCAGTGCATAGCCGAACCGCGCGCGCCCCGGGCGTGCCGACCAGGCTGCGGCGGGATCGGTTCGCGATACACCCTCGAAATCCTTCGAGCCGCCAGGTTTTGTGCTGATACTACCCTGATCGGCCAGCCACTCCCGGACAGGACGACCGGCGTTCGCTACGTAGGGCAAATAGCCAGGTACGGTCTTGCGCTGCCAGCACGCATCAGCCTCGATGAACGAGGCATCAATCGCGGCGTCCTTGCCTCCGACCAAGCCCTTTCCGATGCAGCGGCGAACCGTGGCCTCGAACAGCTGCCGGAAGACGCCGGCATCGCGAAAGCGTCCGTGCCGGTTTTTGCTGAAGGTCGAGTGGTGCGGAACCTTGTCCCCCGGCGTGAGACGGCAGAACCAGCGATAGGCGAGATTGTAGCGCAGCTCCTCGCACAGACGCCGCTCGGACGTGATCGCGTAGATGCGGCCGATCAGGGTCATGCGGATGAGGAGTTCGGGGTCGATCGAAGGCCGACCTCGCGCGCTGTAATGATCAGCCAGCGCTTCTCTCAGCTCGCCCGTATCGAGACATTGATCGATACGACGCAACAGGTGGTTTGCGGGCAACAAGGCTTCTATGGTGCAACGGGACGCCCCTTCCCGCCCACCGCGACAGGCTGGTCCCATCATAGCGGCGCTCCTCACGGTAGGAGTGAAACGAAGGAGCACCCCGGCATGTCCGGTATTTTTCAACAGGCCCTGTGGGTTCTGACCAGCGGACCGAGACGCCCGCAACCGAGGCTTACCGAGCAGCCAATGCCAAGATGCATGGCGAAATGGATGTAACATTCACCGGCGATGCCGATGCCGACTTCATGCGTGCGATGATCCCGCATCATCAAGGCGCGATTGCGATGGCCGAAGTCGAACTGAAATATGGTCGCGATCCCGCTGTTCGCCGCCTCGCGGCCGAAGTCGTGGCGACACAGCGGCGCGAGATCGCCCAGATGCGAGCTTGGCTAGCCCGCCGGGAAACCCGCAAATAATCGTAGCTGACAATCGAAGTGCTGTCTTAACACCCTGCCATTCCTAGATTCAAATCCTCGGCGATTGCGACCGATCGCCGAGGCTTTAAAATCACTTCGCGGTGGGCCAGTAGACGTCGCGCTTCCATCTGCATTCACGACAACACGAAGCGTTCGTCGTGCCGCTGCATCCGCCGCATTTGTGAAAGTGACGACGGTCTGACGGGCGCCGCCCAGCGTGCGCTCGCTAGACCCTTGCAGATTGGCTTTCGTCCAGCTCGCCGGAAGCTTCGATTGCGTCACCATGCGGATGATATGCTGACGCGCCTGATCCGCTGGCGCTTGCTGCTGCACCTCTTCATCATGGTCGGGGTGGGCCATAGCAGGGGAGGCAATGAGCGCTGCCCCAGCAAGGAAGCATATTTCATAGGTCGTCTCCGGTTGAAGGATTGGCTTGTGGGTAGGTCAGGATTTCGGTTTCGCGGCGAAGCTACGGAACGTGCCGGTTGCCGTCACCGTAACGGTGACGGGGGAAGAGGTACGGTTACGCCAATACCACCCATGCATCCCGTCGAACGGAGCCTGGAACTCACCTCGCTCGCCAGCAGACGATCCCTTCTCGTAGCTGGTATATTCGTCAGCCGGCGCATCATGCTCTTCACCATGCAACTCGAAGCGAATTTCCGGTCCGCCGGTTGTCCAAGCGTAGGTAATCTTGTCCCCAGCGCGCATGTCAGCTTTGACCTCGCGCCCTTCGTCGGGGGCGAGCGTGACCTTCACCTCGGCGCTCTGCGCGGTCGCTGGCACATTCGACGTTGCCGCCGACGGCGCTGTCGTAGTGGCTGCCGGGACGGTAGCCGTCTCGGCAGCATGTTCGGCCTGCTTCACCTCTCCCATGCGAGTGAGGCCAAGCAGGCGTCCCGTCCCGATCGGGTCGACACCATATTCGGCGGGCAGGATCGTCGTCGCGAGCAGCGCGACGGCGACGCCGAAGGCAAGCGCCGTTGCCCGGTTGAGCTGGTGCAGCGTCGGCAGATCGCCGACGTTCGGCAGATTGGCGTTTTTCATCAGGCGTTCCCTTCGAGAATGAGGCCGGCGAGCTGGTAGCCGGAAAGGACGAAGCCGGCGGTCATCAGGACCACGTTCGCGGCAAAGGCATATCGGCGGAAGCTGGCGGTGCGGCGCCAGTAGCCCATAACGATCAGGATCGCGGACAGAGCGAGCAACTGGCCTATTTCGACGCCGACGTTGAACGACAGCAGATTCACCAACAAGCCGTTCGATGGCAGCGCGAAGTCTTGGAGCTTGGTCGCGAGGCCGAATCCGTGGAACAGGCCGAAGATCAGGACCGCGGCCTTGGTGTTAGGCTGGACGCCGAACCACCGTTGATAGGCACCGAGATTGTCGAGCGCCTTATAGACCACCGACAGACCGATAATCGCGTCGATCGCATAGGGACTGACGTGGGTGCCGAGCAGAACGCCGGCGATCAGCGTCGTGCTGTGGCCGATCGCGAACAGCGTCACGTAGGCTGCGACCTGCTTCATCCGGTAGAGGAAGAAGATCACCCCGAACAGGAACAGCAGATGGTCGTAGCCTGTGACCATGTGCTTGGCGCCGAGATAGAGGAAGGCGCCGGGGGCGGGTCCGTTGATCGTCTCGATGAATGCCTGATCGCCTTTGGCGACCCCATGTGCATAGGCGGCGCTCGCCATGAACGTCGCGGTGGCGACGGCAAGGAGCGTCGTCACCCCTCTCAAACGCAGCGGGAGCAGCCACGGGCGGTTGGATGATGTTTCCACGGTAAGTTGTCTCCGCTTCATCACGCGAGCGCGTGGGCCGGGGTGGCAGAATCGGTACGTCGCCGCTGCGACCATCGACCCGCGAGGGCGGTGATCGCCGGGAGCACCAGCAAGGTGAGGGCGGTCGATGTGATGAGGCCACCAATGACGACGGTCGCGAGCGGCCGTTGCACCTCGGCGCCGGTGCCGGTAGCCAGCGCCATCGGCACGAAGCCGAGCGACGCCACCAACGCGGTCATCAGTACCGGGCGGACGCGCTCCATCGCACCGCCCACGATCGCATCGTCGTCGCTTGCCCCTTCCTCACGATGCTTCCCGATCGCGCTCATCATCACGAGGCCGTTGAGGACAGCGACGCCCGATAGAGCGATGAACCCGACCGCTGCGGTGATTGAGAAGGGGATACCGCGCAGCAGCAGCGCAAACACGCCCCCGGCGAGTGCCATCGGCACCGCCGAGAACACGATCGCCGCCGACACGAAGCTGCCGAGCGCCATGTAGAGCAGGGCGTAGATCGCGATAAAGCAGATCGGCACGACGATCAGCAGACGCAGCCGAGCCGATTGCAGACTCTCGAAGGTGCCGCCCCACTCGGTATACATGCCGGCGGGGAGCTGTATCTGGCCGATCTTCGCCTGCGCTTCCTCGACGAACCCGCCAAGGTCGCGCCCGCGGACGTTGATCTGCACGACCACCATCCGCTTGCCGTTCTCACGACTGATCTGGTTCAACCCCTGCGTGTAGTTGAACCGGGCGACCTGGCTAAGCGGGATCGAGCGCGCCACCTGACCTTCGGCCGCGGGCAGCATCACCGGGATCGACCCCAGCGTCTCAAGGTCATCCCGCTGCGCGTCGGGGAGGCGGACCACGACGTCGAACCGCCGGTCTCCCTCGAACAGCAACCCGGCCTCACGACCGCCAAGCGCAGCCGAGACAGTGTTCGCCACCTCCTCGACCGACAGGCCGTAACGGCCCGCCGCTTGCCGATCGATCTGCACATCGAAGGTCGGCGCGCCGGACGTTTGCTCGGCGCTCACGTCGCCAGCGCCGGGAATGGTGCGCATGACGGCGGCGATGCGACGCGCCTGTTCGCTCATCGCGTCAAGGTCGTCGCCGTAGAGCTTGATCGCGACGTCGGCGCGGACGCCAGCAATTAGCTCGTTGAAGCGCATCTGGATCGGTTGCTGGATCTCCGTGCGGTTGCCGATCAACGGTTTCATCCGCTCCTCAATGCGGCGAAGAATGTCCTCCTTGCTTTTCACCTCCGCCGGCCATTCGTCCTCCGGCTTGGGGATGACGTAGGTGTCCGACGCATTAGGCGGCATCGGGTCGGTGCCGAGATCGGCGTTGCCGTTCTTGGAGAAGACCAGCGCCACCTCCGGCAGCGTCTTCAATGCGTTCTCGATCTGGAGCTGCATCTGCGTCGATTGGTCGATCGACGCCGACGGCACGCGGAAGTTGGTGACGGTTATGTCCTTCTCGTCGAGCTGCGGCATGAACTCCTCGCCGAGCAAGCCAAAGCTCAGCACGGCCGCAACGAACACGCCGACACCGCCCAGGATGAAGGGCATCGGGCGGGCGACAGCCCGGCCCAGCACGGGGGCGTAGCGTTCCTTGAACCAGCGGATCGGCTTCACTTCCGTCTCACTGACCCGGCCCTTGACGACGATCGCGATCATCGCGGGAACGAAGGTAAGCGACAGGACGAAAGCAGAGGCGAGCGCCACCATCAACGTGATCGCCATCGGCGCGAACGTCTTGCCCTCGACGCCCTGGAAGGTGAGCAGGGGCACGAAGACGAGGAAGATGATGAGCTGACCATAAACGGTCGGCCGCACCATCTCCTTGGCCGCGAGCGTCGTTTCCTCCATCCGCTCTTCGCGGGTGAGAAGCCGGCCTTCATGCTCCTGGCGCTCGGCAAGGCGGCGAAGCGCATTCTCGACGATGATGACGGCGCCGTCGACGATCAGCCCGAAGTCGAGCGCCCCCAGGCTCATCAGGTTGCCCGACACGCCCAACCCGTTCATCCCTGCGGCCGTCATCAACATGGTAATCGGGATGACTGCGGCGGTGATGAGCGCGGCGCGGATGTTGCCGAGGAGCAGGAACAGCACGACGATGACGAGCAGCGCGCCTTCGGTCAGGTTCTTTTCCACCGTCGCGATCGTCGCGTTGACGAGCTTCGAGCGGTTATAGACAGGCTCGGCGAACACGTCGGGCGGCAGCGCCTTGTTGATCTGCGTCAGCTTCTCGGCGGCATCGGTCGCGACGATGCGGCTGTTGTCCCCAACCAGCATCAGCACCGTCGAGATGACCGCTTCCGATCCCATGCGGCTGCCGGAGCCGGTGCGGACCGCACCGCCGATCACCACCTGGCCCACGTCCTTGACGCGGACGGGGACGCCGTTGCGGGTCGCGACGACGGCTTCCTGAATGTCCTCGATCGACTTCAGACGAGCATCGGCGCGGACAAGGAAGCTCTCGCCGGCGCGGCGGACATAGTTGGACCCGGCGGAGAGGTTGGCCCGCTCCATCGCGTCCGCCAGCTCCGTGACGGACAATCCATAGCTGGCGAGCGCGTTGAGGTTTGGCTCGATCAGATATTGCTTCACATAGCCGCCGTTGGAATCGACGCCGGCGACGCCGCGCACCGCCCGCATCTGCGGGCGGATGACCCAGTCTTGGACCGTGCGGAGATAGGCGGCTTTTGCCAGTTCGGTGGTTAGCCGCTCGCCCTCGGGGGTGAGATAGCTGCCGTCCGACTGCCAGCCCGGTTTGCCGTCGACCGTCTTCAGGCCCTTGCCGTCAGGATGACGGAAGGCGACCGAATAGAAGAAGATTTCGCCAAGCCCCGTGCTGAGCGGCGCGAGGATCGGCTGCGCGTTGGCGGGAAGGCTGTCGCGCGACTGCGCAAGCCGTTCCGTGACCTGCTGGCGCGCGAAGTAGATATCGGTGCGATCGGTGAATACCGCCGTCACCTGGCTGAAGCCGTTGCGCGAGATAGAGCGCGTCATCTCAAGCCCTGGGATACCGGCCAGCGCCGTCTCCACCGGGAACGTCACCTGCTTCTCGATATCGACCGGCCCCAAGGTCGGAGCGAAGGTGCTGATCTGGACCTGCCGGTTGGTGACGTCGGGCACGGCGTCGATCGGCAGCTTGGTAATCTGCCAGAGGCCGAAGCCGATGACGACGAGGGTCAGGAAGGCGACAAGCCATCGCATCCGGACCGAAAGGGAGAGGATGCGGCCGATCATTCCGCCGACTCCTTCTCGATCTCGGCCTTGAGAAGGAAAGCGTTGGTGATGGCGATCTGTGTGCCGGCGGCGAGGCCGCCGGTGATCGCCACCATCCCACCCGATCGGCTGCCGATCTGAACCCGCTGCGCGCGGAAGCCCTGGCCGGTGCGGACGAACACCACGCTGTCGCTGCCAAGCGTCTGCACCGCGTCTTGCGGCACCATCACGCCGCTCTTTGCGGCTCCACCACTGGCAAGGATGCGGGCCTGAACAAGCTGGCCTGGGGCAAGCGTGCTGCCGCCGGCGGTCGGCGTGACGACGACCGTCGCGGTCCGCGATTGCGGATCGACGACGCCGGTCGCCGACCGCACCCGCCCTTCGATCGTGTGACCGTCTGTGGTGGTCAGCTCTACCCTGTCGCCTTCTCGGACACGGCCAGCATCGGCAGGCGGGACGCTTGCGGTGATCTGAAGCCGGCGTGGATCGGCGACCCGGAACAACTCGGTTTCAGCCGCGACGAACTGGCCGAGATTGGCACCGGCATTGGTGACGCGCCCCGCGACGGGGCTGACGACCGCGACCGATCGACCGTCGCCCGAAACACGGGCCGCGCCTGCGGCGGCGCTGGCCCGTCGGGCGTCGGCCTGGGCGACGGCAAGGTTGGCCTGCGCCGATTCATAGTCGGCGCGGGGAGTCACGCCCTGCGCGAGCAAGCCGCGCTCTCGTTCGAGCTGACGCGCGGCGAGGGTGACGCGCGCGGACGCGGCCGAGCGGTCGGCCGCGATTTGCGAAGCATCGCGGCTCTCGACCAACGCAAGGGTCTGGCCGGCGCGAACCGGATCGCCGATGCGGACCATGATACGGCTGACCGTGCCTGGCGCGCGCGCGGTCAGCACCGCCTCGGCGTCGGGCGTCGCCTCGACCGTGGCGGAGGCAAGGATCGCGGCGTCCAGCTCGCCGGAGGCCGCCGGGGCGACGGTGATCTGCGATGCCGAAAGCGCCTGTTGCGTCATCGCAACCGTGTTCGACGGCTTCGACGGCGCTGCGGCCTCCGTAGGGTCAGGGGTGGGCGGCGGCGATTGAGTGAGGCGCGCAGCGCCAAAGCCGAGCGCTGCGGCGGCAACCAGGCCGATAGCGGCGCCGGTATAAAGACGATTTCTATCGGTCATTGAACCGCTTCTCCGGTGATGGTGAGGCCCTGCAGGCGGGCAAGGTTGGCGCGAGCGTCGATACGGGCGCTCACGGCGTCGAGAAGGACGACCCTCGTGGCCCCCAGATTGCGACGAGCGGCAAGAAGTTCGATCAGAGGCGACTTCCCGGCCTCATATGCTACGCGGGCGAGGCGATAGGCCTCCTCGGCCGTCGCCAGCGTGCGCTCGGCGGCAACGGCTCGCTGGTCCGCCGCTTCCACGAGGGCAAGCGCCGCGCGGCTTCCAGTCTCGGCGTCCAATCGCGCGATGGCCGCGCGCGCTTCAGCCCCCTGTAAGTCGGCTTGAGCGGCGGAAATGTTGCCGCGGTTGCGGTCGAACAAGGGAAGTGGGATGCCAATTCCGGCGACGATGGCGGGGCCGCTGGCGACCCTGAGCTGTCGAACACCGAGCTGCGCAGTGACATTCGGGATCGCGAGCCGCTGCTGCAGCGTCACGGCCCGGGCGGCCGCATCTCGTTCCGCCTCGGCAACCTTGACGGTGGTCGCTTGCATCGGATCGATCGGACCCGTGGCGGGGCGTGCATTGAGCCGACCGACGAGCGATTCAGACACACCCGTGAAGGGTATGGGAACCCCGGCCAAAGCTGAGAGACGTGCGAGTGCAACGGTCTTTTGCGCACGTACCGTCTCGAGATCAGCCCGAAGCGTGTTGAGGTCGGTTTCGGCTTGTAGTTGGCGCAGCCGCGCTTCCTTGCCAGCACCAACCAGAGCCTGCGCGACCTTCAAATCCTGGGTTGCCGCTTCAACCTGATCCTCGGCGATGCTGATGCGGCGCTCGGCAAGTTCGGCACCGGCATAGGCACGGGCTAGCTCGGTCGCATAGAGTAATCGGCCGTCTCTGGTACGCGCCTGTGCGAGAACGATGCCGGCTTCGCCGGCGGCTATCCGCGCAGATCGCTTGCCACCCAACTCGATAGGCTGATCGATCTGAAATGTCGTCTGTTGCTGATTGCTGGCATTGCGGAGCGTGTCGCCCGCAAAGTTTTCCGCATAGACAGAGACAGTAGGATTAGGTCGAGCGCGCGCCTGTTCGGCGACACCTCGCGCCCGAGCTATCTCTGCATCAAGTACCGTAACGCGTGGCGTGGTCTGTGCGTCGCGCAAAAGTTGGGCGAATGGTGGGGCGGTCTGCGACCATGCCGCGCCCGCTGGCCATAGCGCCGCAAGCGTGCCGGCCAACGCAAGCGTGCGCTGCCGGCGATAATAGCCGTTCATATTCCATGATCCTCCAGAGGTAAGTCAGGCGGCGTATCGCGCGCCGGCAAGACTCAACCGCGAGGAGGGCGAAGAAGCTTTGAGGGATCGATCGTGCTGAGAAGTGAGGCCGTCAGTATCGACCATGTACGAGTAGCGACGATCGTTGGTACAGGGGCGGTCGTGGGTCCGCCGAACGCGACCCAGTGGCCAGCGGCATGTGCTAGAAGATGCACCGGGCCGACATCGCCGCTTTCCTTGTCGGGAGCGTGTTCGCCTTGCTCTGCCGTAACATCGTGATGGTGGTCGACCACAGCGACTTTAATCGGATTATGGTCATGGACGGTGGCGCTATGCCATCCCGACGCCACGAGAAGACCGAGCATGGCAACAAGTGCCAGCACGGCTCCAAGGAACGTAGGAGAATGACGCATCGCCATAGCGGGGGGTCTAGGCTGATAGCGACCACGGGGCAACAAGATCACTTGCCCGGCCATTGTGGATGACGACGGTCGATCACATAGGGGTGTTCGCCGTGGCTGTGGACCGCCAGATGCGGATCATCAGCAGGAAGATTGCCATGTTCATGCGCGATCACGTCGGGGTCATTCGCTGGCCATAGTCGGATGGCAGCAAGGGTGCCGAGTGCGGCGAGAATTGCCATCGCGCCGAACGCCGCTTCCATTCCGACGCGAGCGCCGAGCTGGCCGACGAGCGGGTAGCAGACCAGCCAGCACACGTGGCTGAGCGCGAACTGCGCCGCGAACACGGCGGGGCGATCCTCGGTCTGCGCCGACCGCTTCAGCAGACGGCCAGATGGGGTGACGTTAGAGGAATAGGCGGCCCCCATAATCAGCCAACCGACAAGCAGCACGTGCCAGTAGCTCGCTCCCGGCGGCATCGTGGCCGTGATCGCGGCAAGCGCGCCGAGCGTGATCGTCAGGATGGTCGCACCGACCAACATCACAGTCCGATCGGCGACGCGATCGAGGATGCGCGGAAGGGTGAGGGCGGCGATGATAGATCCGCCGCCGAACGCGGCAAGCGTCAGCGCCACATCGCGCTGTGTCAGCCCCATGCCGCGCACAATGACGACGGTGTTGACGATCACCATCGCGCTCGCTGCGGCGGCGGTGAGGGTCAGCGCCAGCAGCCCGCGCAAGCGCGGCGTCTTGAGGTAGATGCGGGTGCCGCGCGTCGTCTTGTCGTAGATGCCACCCTCACTCTCCACGGGGGCGGGCCGGGGTAGCACGGTCGAGACGACGAGCAGGGCGGAGGCGACGAATCCGATCGCGGTGCCCGAGAACAGCCAATGATAGCTCATCACGGTTAGCAGTCCGGCCGCAAGGATCGGGCTTGTCAGGCTCTCCATGTCGTAGGCGAGGCGGGAGAGGGACAGCGCCCTGGTATAGTCGCGCTCCTCGGGAAGAACGTCTGGAATCGTCGCCTGAAAGGTTGGCGTAAACGCAGCCGAAGCTGATTGCAGGACGAAGATCAGGATATAGACCTGCCAGACCTGGTTCACGAACGGCAGGCAGATGGCGACCCCGGCGCGGATCGCGTCCATTCCGACCAGCAAGGCGCGGCGCGGTACGCGGTTAGCGAACGCGCCGGCGATCGGCGCGACGCCAATATAGGCGACCATCTTGATCGCAAGCGCGGTTCCCAGCACCGCCCCTGCGCTGCCACCGGCTATGTCGTAGGCAAGCAGGCCAAGCGCGACCGTCGCCAAGCCGGTCCCGACCAGCGCGATGATCTGCGCGAGGAACAAGTGCCGATAGGTACGGTTGGCAAGAACGCTGAGCATGCTCGCGCTATATCCCCCCTGGGGGATTGAGTCTATCCCCCCAGGGGGATACTCGACAACTGCCCCTCACGCGCACTAGATAAGGGGATGACCCATCACGCTCACAACAGCCACCCGGCGATCGTCAAGCGGCTAAACCGCGCCGCTGGTCATCTGCGCAGTATCGTCGGCATGATCGAGGAGGAACGCCCCTGCGTCGACATTGCGCAACAGCTCCAAGCGGTCGAAAACGCCATCGCCAGCGCCAAGCGCGCGCTTATCAACGACCATATCGACCATTGCCTAGTCCATGCCGAAGAGGGCGAGGGGACCAAGGCCGCGGTGGAGCAGTTCCGCGCGATCTCAAAATATTGGTGATGCGCCACTCGTCCGTGGGCGGGGAGTAGCGCGTGATTGCCGGCTAACCGGCAATGAAACTACCGCGCCCGCCCCTGAACGCCCCAACGACGTTGCCGCCGTCCCAATGGCCGGAAAGGATGCCGCGCCGGGGTATGCTGCCGATCGGCTTGCGGCGCGCGGCGAGGAGCCGCGCGCGGCGCATGTCACGGTCGATCAGCTCGCCGGTCGAAATATCTACCGCGCTGCGCAGCGGGATCATTCCGGCCGCCATTGCTCAACCAGCGCCGCCATCGCGTCGCGGTAGCCCCACGCGTCGGGATACACGGTTGGTTCCTGCGCCAGATACGCCATGACGATCAACATATCCTCCGAAATGGATGGATCGCAGTTGCACAGGTGGAGAACGGGGAAGTGCCCCCAAGTCGCGCCGTCCCACCATGCCAACAGAAAGTCGGCCGCGCGCGATGCTTGTCCCGTGTCTGACCCGGCGATCACGATCAGGCGGGAGATAGCCCCGCCCACCTCATCGAAGCTGACGGCGCGGATCGCAGGGCGGCGTTGAGGTGGATTCATGACACTTAGCTCCTGCTGCCCTCAAGGGTGGAAGGGGACGGGGACCAACAGCGCATCGTCGATCGGCTCGACGTCGCGCAGTTCCACCATCACGATCTTCTCTACCCGTTCGGCCCCGGTCGGATCGAGATAAACATAGGTGTGGTCCGCAAACACCGGACTGCACAAGCGCCAGATGACACCTTTCCGGCCAACGCGGCGCTCAAAGCGGCCGTCATAGGATACGGACGATCCGGCGATGCGGACCCGCTGGCCGACGCGCAGCCAATTCGCAGACGATCGGATTAGCACCGCCTTTTCCTCGGCGCTCAAGCCGGGACGGCCGATGCCGAACGTCGCATTGGGGTCGCGCGCGATCCGCGCCAGCTTCTCTTCCACCGGCTCGGGCTTCCAGTCGATGACCGGCCCGGGCGCGGCCTTGTGCATGTGCGTCACCGGCTTCCCGCCGAATAGGTCGGGCTGCACGCCGACAAGGCGGCGGTGAAACATCGCCTTGTGATAGTCGCGCCGCCATTGCGCCTCGGGGGTCAGCGGCTTGGCGGCGATGCCGTCGCGCATGATCGCGACCAGTTCGTTAAACTCCTCCTCGCTGACGGTCGCGAAGCTCGGATCATAGACCAGTCGCCCCGCGATGGCCCGGCCCTCGTCGGGGCCGGGATCGTGGGGGGCGGTCACGCTACCTCCTCCATTTCGGAGGCCGTCTCGACCGCCATGCGGCTCAACAGCCAGTCGGAGGCATCCTGCGCGAGCCGTGCAGCGGTGAAGATGCATCTTTTGTCGTTGCGCAGGGCTTGAAGCCAGCTTGCCAGATAGGCGGCATGGTCCTCGCGGTCGTGGAGCTTGATGCCGATCGTCGCGCTGATGAACGCGGCCCCAAGCTCGGCCACCAATTCCTCGCGGGCGTAGTCCTCGCGCTTCGTGGAAATGAGGGTGGGGCGGGCGAGCCGGTCCACATGGCCGCTGGCGTGACATAGCTCGTGCGCTAGGGTCGAATAATAGTCGTCGCTGGTGTGGAAGTCGGCAAACTCCGGCATGACGACATGATCGCTGCTCGGCTGATAATAGGGCTGGGAACCATGATGCCGGACGGTGACGGGCACGCGGACAAAGAGGGCGTCTAGCTCGGCGTCCCGCTCGTCGGGATTGGTCGCGGTGATGATCGGCGCGGGGGTGGGATATTTCGCCTCAATGCCGTCGATCTGCTCGGCATTGAAAACGGTGTAACGCTTGAGGAACGCCACCTGACGCTTGCCGTCCTCGCCCCCCTGATCGCCGCCACGGTCGCCCCTGTCGGCGTCCACCTCGATCTTGTTGGCATAGACGACGGTAGAGCCCTTCTCGCCCTTCCTGACGCATCCCCCAAGCGCGAGCGCCTGCTTGAAGGTCAGCCAATGCGGGGAGGCATAGCCCTTCGTCATCGACGCAACCCACAGGGTCAGGACATTGATGCCCCGATAGGGAACGCCAGTGGAACGCAGCGGGATATTGGGCGCGGGGCTGCCATTCCACGATTTCGACCAAGGCCGGGTGCCTGCCTCGATCATCGCGATCATCTGATCGGTGATTTCCTGATAGATGTCGGCTCGATTGTCGGTGATCCGTCCCATGATGTCTTCCTTTCCTTTGAGGCTGAAAGCCGGTCGCAACAGCAACCGGCTCTGCCTTTCCGGCGAGGAACGGGATGGGGAGGGAGGGCGAGAATCTGGTCCCTGGCGCGGGCGAGCCGCCCTAGTGCGGCCGACGCCTACAAGGTGTCGGGTGCCGCGCTTGGCGGATTACACGGGGGGCCTGATTGTCGTTCGGGAACGAAAGGGCAGCCGCCCTTGGTGTTCCCCGGCACCGGTCTGGCCTCCGGGGGAGGGCAGGGTGGCCAACAGGCTGTGCCGCGCCTGTAGCGCGACATAGGGGTGTGCCACGTGGCACACCTGCCTTGCAGCAACGCGACGCAGAAAAATTTGGGCAGAGGGGGAGGCCGTGGGGGCTCCCGCTGGATGGTTACTCGGTTGATACGCCAGGAGTGTACCCTGAGCGGTTCCTATATGGGGATGTCCTATGCTTTGTAGGCCCCGTGCGGCTCCCGGGAGGGCGGTCCAAGAGGCTGGGGAGGGGGTGGCCCCTGAGCCCTGTGGGGCGCCCGTAGTGCCGCCCCCTCAAACTTGAATCGCCTTCGCGCGAGGGACATATTTGCGGTCAGAAAGGATAATCATATGGCTGCGAAAAAGCAAAAGGACAGCAGCGCCGATCTGCGAACGAATGAGAAGAAGTGGACCAAGCCGCTGATGGATGCGGGCTGGACTGCATTGCCGAGCGTCATCATCGAAAATCAGCGCCAGCTCATGCTGTCGCCGCTCGATCTCAATATCATCGTGTATCTGGCGAGCAAATGGTGGACGGCGGAGGGCAAGCCCTTTCCGTCCAAGACCACGATGGCGAAGGCGATGGACGTTCATCCGCGCACGATCCAGAAGCACATCGCTGCGCTGGAGGGGGCAGGGTATATCCGTCGCGAGGAGCGGCGGACCGAAACTGGCAGCCGCACCAACATCTACCATCTCGATGGGCTGATTAAGGCCGTAGCGCCGTTCGCGGTCGAGAAGCTGGCTGAGATCAAGGACAAGGCCGAGTTGGCGAAGCGCCGTCAGAACCGGGCCGGGGCGCCTAAGCTGCGTCTGGTACAGGATGACGACGAGTGAACGCGCATATCCAAGATCCACCCCCGAAGGTGGAACCGAGGGTTACGGCCGCGCCAAGCATCCGTCAGCTCTACTGGTGTGACTTTCCGCAAGACGCCCAGCTCCCGGAGTTCTGGAAGCGGCGCCCCGTCATCATCGTGTCGTTCAAGAATACGCTGCATGGCGCGGTCACGGTCGTTCCGTGCTCGACGGCAGCGCAGCCAGGAAACAAGTGGGCCTTTCCGCTGCAGACCACGATTGACGGTCGGGCGGCGTTCGCGATCTGCGACAAGCTGACGACCGTGGCGGTGAGCCGGCTAATCCCTGACAAAGGCGGCATCATGCGAATGCCGGTCGGGGAGTTCGACGACATGCTGCGCCTTGTGTTGGCCTGGCTGCCGGTGCCCTCGACGCCCCCGTCGCCGCCTCAGGGGGTGCCGCCTACGCCCACCGGTTCCGGCGCGTAAGGCCGGTTGATGTCCTTTCAGATTTTAGTTGAATCGTAAGGGATGGGTTTCTACATGGGGAGCACGCGCGGCCTCCCCCTGGGGAGTGTCCGTTTCCCGCGAGGGAACTAAATGGTCGGGGCCGCCTCAAAAGGGCGGCCCTTGGCTTATCTGCGGCACTGGCACGCAGCCCGCAAGCTTCAGACATAATGACCTGCTCGCCGGTAGATTGGCATCGAGTCGTCCAGTCGCATGGCAGGGAAGGGCGGAACGTCGTCGGCCGCCGCTTAGGCAGAGCAATAAATTCGCTGTGAGCGGATTTTATTCGTTGACTAGCGAAGTGCGCTGGGGCATCACACTCTCGTTCAGTTTGAAAGGGGATGTGTCGCCATCAACCGAGGGGGAAACCCCTCCTGGAGAAGAAACCTTCTCTGCTTTGTGGCTCCGTGCGTGCGAGCGAGCGGCGCCGCGGGCGGCCACCGGACGGCCCGGTGTCCGCCTTGGTGTTCAGGGTTAACGTGCTTCTACCCCACCCTCCAAAGCCTCGGCGGCGCCCCTGCATGGTGTGGGGGTTGGCAGAGGAGGACGCCATGCGAAAGCTTGGTCTGAACGAGAAGCGTGCGCGAACGAAGACGGTGCGACGGCAGCATTGGGCAAAGCGCCTGATCCGTCCGTCCACTTTGAAGACGGTGGTGGCCTTGGGGCGAGTGGTGGTGCAACTGCTCCACATCGCCCTCTCCATCATCAAGGTTTTCCGCCAGTAATTCGCACCCTGAATAGCCTCCTGAAAGGAGATGCAATGTTGGGTGAAGCTCTTCGCTTGATCCGAGTCTATCACGACCTCAAGCAAAAGCAGGCGGCTGAGCGGTTGGAGGTTTCGACGTCGTATCTGTCGGAAATCGAACGCGGCCTGAAGACGCCCACGCTGGACATCATCCAGCGCTATGCCACTGTCTTCGACATGCCTGTCTCGTCGATCATGTTCTTTTCGGAGAACCTCGATCAGAAGAGCACGCTCGACCAGGCACGGACGTTTGTAGCTGGTAAGGTAGTGAGCCTGCTACAATTCCTTGAGGCGCGGTCCGGTCGGACCCATGCCGAATAAGACGGTCATCCCGCTCAATCAGTCGCAGCTCTATAAGCTCACGAGTCCGCGCCGCCTCGCTGACGTGCTCGGCCTTGCAGAAGCTGAGCTGCGGGCAATGGCGACCGGGCCGGATCGGTATCGGCAGTTTGAGATTGAGAAGAAGAGTGGCGGAACACGTCCGGTTGAAGATCCGGTCGCGCCGCTCAAGCGTGTACAGGGCCGTATCGCCAAGATGCTGGCGCGGATCGAGCCGCCATCTTTTCTGTTCTGCCCGGTGAAGGGGCGATGCTACGTCAGCAATGCCGCGCGCCATCGCGGCAACCGCGTCGTTCACTGCCTCGACATCAAGAAGTTCTTCCCCAACACGCCCCGTGTGCGGGTGATCGCGTTCTTCCAAAGCATCATGGGATGCCGCGCCGACGTTGCCGGCCTTCTTGGTGATCTTTGCACGTTCGAGGGTCATTTGCCGACGGGCAGTCCCCTCAGCCCGATCCTGGCATATTATAGCTATCACGATATGTGGGCCGAGATCGCGGCGTTCTGCACGGCCAAGGGCTACACGCTGACGGTCTATGTCGATGACGTGACAATTTCCGGCGCGAAAGTGCCCGTAGCAGATGTTTGGCATGTGCGGCGCATGATCCACCGGACAGGGCTGCGCTATCACAAGCTCAAGCACTATGTGGATCGGCCAGCGGAGATCACGGGTGTCGTCGTTCGCGACGGGAAGGTCGTCGTGCCCAATCGCCAGCGCCTGAAGCACCGTCAGACGATGTTCGCCCTCCAGCAGCCCGGGAGCGGCGATCAACGCCTGAAGGGCCGTCTGAGCGGCTTGGCGGGTCAAATGCGCCAGATAGATAGCATGAACGAACCGGGTTGATTGACGCCGGTTCCTGCGACCTTAGCAGGGCTTGCGGCTGACGATCGATCCCGGCTCAACACGCGCATACCCATATTCACGCTGATATTCGCGCGCGGCGGTTTCTACGTCGGTGCGCGAGGGGCCACCGGGAACGAAGCAGTTGATGTGGCGCTTGCCGCCTTCTTGAGCATCAACGACCGGTTTTGACCACGGGTTGTCGTCCACCATCGGCCCCTCGACCGAAAAGACGCGCTTGTCGTGATCGGCAACAATCAGAACAAAAGGCTCTATTGGCATCATGCCCTCACAAAAGTCTTCGCGACGCTATTTGGGTCTCGCGATCGAGGTGTGCCACGTGGCACACCTCGTGTTCATAGCCATTGCCCGTCGAGAGCGGCAGCATGTTCGGCAGCAAGGGCAGCGGTCCCGGCGATCGTCGCGGCGAGTGCAAACAGCGCAAGCCGCGCAGGGATACCAAGGCGCGGTTCGTCTTCTTTGGTGAAGATCACGGCGCTGCCGACGGCCGCAACCAAGATCAGCGCCGGACCCAGCTCGTATAGAACAAGGCCAGGAAGCCGGTTGGGCAAGAGATAGGGGAAATTGCGGATCAAGCGGCCGATCAGGACTGAACCGCGCCGGGTTTGTCGGAGGCCCCAACTCCTGAGAGGAAGGGGCTATG
>CAYMIU010000052.1:0-28073 GCA_964390515.1 uncultured Stakelama sp. | reverse complement strand
GCGGACAATTGGGGCGGGGCGGGGCTCCGGGGGCTGCGTCGGACGGGTTGCACGCGAGGACGCGCGGCCGAGCAGCTCGGAAATGCGGCGCTCGACCTTGCGCTCCCAGCGCTCACCGCCGACGTCCGTGTGGATCATGCGCGCGAGGTGCGAGGGATGCTTCAGCGCCGTCCGGTTGCCGGAGATCGACGGCCGCTTCAGGTCGAACGGCGCGTCGCCCGCGTCGAAGGCGAACATGGCGTTGCCCTTCTCGCCGAATTCAACGAAGACGCGGCCGCCCATCCGCATGATGAACGCGTTGTTGCGCGCGGTGCCGGCGTCATCGAGGCGCAGCAGCCGTCCGGCCATCGCCTTGCGCAGCGCCCGGAAGTCGGGCGTCGGGTTCCGGTATGCCGCCTCCCCGAGCGCGAAGTGCATGTCGTCGATCCGGTCGACATAGCCCTTCCAGAAGGCCACCCGGCGCTGATCATTCAAGCGGTCTTCCGAGAGGAGCGAGAAGAACTTCTCGATGAGCGACAGCTTCAGCCACGAGGAGACCATCTGGCGCGCGGCATCGCCGACGCCTGTCCACAGCGTGTCGTTCCTCTCGAGCCAGGGGTTGCCCCAGCGGGTGACGGAGAGGTCGCGCAGCGCGGGGTTGACCTCGACGGCGGCACACCTCGCGTACCGGTCCAGCACCCGCGCCAGCGCGCCGTCCGCCAGCAGGTCGTGTCCGGAGATCAACTCTACGACTCTCGGCATCACCCGCCTGAGGCGCGTGTCGTCGTAGGCCACGGCGGCGTCGATCTGCGCGTCGAAGATCCGGCGCATCAGCCACGACGAGTCGCCGACCCCGAGATCGCGCCTCAGTGGCTCGAGCACCTCCTGGTCGCCTTCCAAGAGAGCGGACCCATACCGGTCGCACGGCGTCTCCCCGAGCAGGTTCGGGTGCCCGTCGATCGTCGCGAGCCAGTCCGGCGGACTGCCCTGGCGCTCAAGCGTTGGCAGGTTGTCGTTGAGGTACTCGCGCAGCAGCGCCCAGTTGCGACGTCCCGTCTCGACCGCGCCGACCGGGTCGTAGCGCACATAGCCATCGAGAAGTCCGCGCCAGCACCTGCGGTAGGGACGCCGTAGATCGCGGAAGCCATCGACCTCGAGGATCAGGTTCGGAAATCTGTCAGGGTCCTCGATGAGAGACGACGCCTGCGGATCGCGCAGCGTGGTGCCCCAGCATACGAGGCGTGCCGCCTTCACGTCGGGCAGCCTGCCGGTCTCCCTGAACCTGGAGACCTGCTCGCGCAGGCGGTCCGGGGCGGCACCCGAGCCGGACCCCGCTCCGCCGAGCATCGCCCTCAGCTGGCGGACCTCCGCCCTCAATCTCGAGAGGTCGGGCTCGGGCACGTTGCGCAGGGCCGCGTCGCCGAACGAGCGCATGCGCTCACCGAGCCGTATCGCGCGGGGACTCAGAGGGCGCATGCGCCGAACTCCCCGTCGTACGGCGCCACGGGCGGGGCGGTCGGCTCCTCGACGCCGAAGAACTCGAGGCGGAGCTCGATGCGGCGGCTGGCGTCGAGAGACTCCCTGGCGGAATTGGAGGAATAGCCCCCGACCAGGAAGAGCCTCCTGATCTCCTCCAGCTCCGAACGGCTCATCACGCGCTCCCCCGCGCCAGGCGCGGTCATCAGCGCGCAGAGCACCCGCTGGCTTCGCTGGAGGCTCAGGTTGAGGTTGTAGAGGTAGCTGCCCCGCCGGTCGGTGAAGCCCTCCACGACGATCCGCTTGAGCCAGCGGCGGCCCGCGGCGTCGCGCGCGATCGCGAGCACCTCGGGGACGAAGTCGCGCAGCAGACGCTCCTGGTCAGGGCTCAGCGTGTGGCTTGACGTGTCGAACCTGGCGCGATCGCCGAAGTCGATGACCGCGCGGTTGCGATCGACGCGTACGCCGGGCTGCCGATCCGCAGCCTTCTGTATGCGGCCTAGGATCCGCTCGATCGACTGTTCGCGCTGGCTCTCGAGCCGCTCCTGCTCAGTGATCGTCCGGGTGACCGCGAGGAGGGCGACGCTCATCACGAGCAGGAAGAGGACCATCAGCGCCGTCATCAGATCGGCGAATGAGATCCAGAAGGGCTTCTCGCCGTCGTCGCGACCGCGGCGGGCGACACTGATGCGCTGTCCGAACATTCAGCTCATGCCACCTTCCGCGTTCCCGCCGGCAGCGCGAACTCCAGCTCCTGGATCGCCTCCTTCAGCAGGCCGGTGGCCTGGGAGAGCTCCTGGTGAAATTGGCGGTTGGCCTCGACCACGGTCCCGCGCATGCCGTCGGAGAACTTCTCGTGCGAGGTCGCGATGACCTGGGCGACCTCGTCCAGGAAGCCGTCCGCCTCCTGTTGGGCGGACGCGAGGCTCTGCGCCGCGCCCTCGATGCGCGACAGCACGTCGGCCGTCAGCGACGCCTCGCGCGATGCGACCTCCACCGTCTGCCTCAAGCCCTCCAGCATCGTCGCGACGGCATCGCGCGCGCTGCGGTAGTCAGTAACCACGGAATCCAGGCTGCGGGCGGCACCGGCAACGCTGCCGGCGGCATCGCTCAGCCCGGTGGTGACCGCCGCCATGCGCGAGAAGCCGTCGGCGGCCTCGCGGCCCGAGGTCTCAAAACTTCCGGCGGCGGCAAGCAGGGTGTCGGCACCACCGTTTAGCCGCGCAAAGGCGCTCGCTGTGGTGGCCTCTATACGGGACACCATCTCGCGCACCGCGTCGAGCATGCCGTCCACGTTGTTCGTCAGCGCGCCCACGCTCTCGCCCATCCCGCCCACGTGGCGCGCGGTCTCGGCCGACCGGCGGTCGTCCTCCTCCGTCTGGCGGCGCGAGCGCTCGTCCGCCTGGCGCTCGACGCCGGCTACCGCCTCGGCCAGCCTTCGGCCGAGCTCGCCGAGCATCTCCTCCAGCCTGGCGCGCGTCTCGTCCTGCGCCGCGCCCTGGCCCGCGCGCATCTCGACAAGGGCCGTGCGCAGCTCTTCGGTGATGGAGGCCTGGCGGGTCTCGGCGGACTGCACGGCCTCAAGCAGCTTCGCCGCCATGGCGTCGGTGGCGCGGGTGCCGGCCGTCTCCATGTTCGAGGTGAGCTCCTGGAGCCGGTCGACCGCGGTCTGCATGGCCTCCACGGTGCGCTGCTGCATGTCGCCGATGCCGGAGAGCTGACCTCCGAACATGCCCTCGAGCCGATCGCTGAAGCTCGCGAGCACGTCGGTCAGCAGGTGCGTGACCGCGGAGGACTGGTCCTTGCTGACCTCCCCGACGGCGCCTGCGATCTGGTCGAGCGGCTCCTTCAGTGCGGTCGTTAGCGCACTGGCGATGGAGCTGCCCAACTCGCCCGACCGCTCGTTCGTGGCCGCGATCTGTCGCTCCGCCAGGTCAGTGAGGATCTCCTTCAGGTCCGCGACGAGCGCGTCCTTGAGGATGCGCGTCTGGCTGGCGGACTCCTCGGAGGAGGACACGAGGCGGGCGAGGTACTCCTCACCGGCCCCGGCCTCGTAGGTCGCGTCGACGCCGTGGTTCAGTCGCGCCAGCTTTCCGTAGAGACCGTTCAGCCGATACTTCTCGATGATCGTCGCCACCATCGCGAGCAGGATCGCGAATGCCGAGACGGCGAACGCCTCGCTAACCCCGTGCAGCAGGGAGGTCAGGCTGTTGCGGACAACGCCGGCGTCCTCCGAGATCTGGAAGAGCCAGAGACCCTTGAGTAGACCAAAGAACGTGCCGATGATGCCGATGCCCGTGAAGATTCCAGGCAAGTGCTTGAAGAACTCGGCATGCACCCGGTTGTCGATCACGGCGTGCGGCGACAGGTACATTTCCGCGGGCACCGTCGAGCGCACGGCCACCTCGACCAGTTCGCCGGTCGCGGGGTCGAGCGCCTTCTGCGCGTGCAGTGTCTCGCGATACTCCTGCCAGATGGCCGCCAGCGGGACGTCGCCCGCGAAGCACGGGGACAGGTCGCGCCCGCCCGTCGCGCGGGCCGCCTCGACCTTCCGGGCCACGTCGTCGAGGGTGGCGTCCAGGTGGTTGGCCGGCAGCAGAAAGTAGCGCACGAACGCGTAGGCGAAGCCGATCAACGTGATCGCGACCAGAACCGGCACGATCGGAAGTTCCGAGAACGTCATCTAACGTCAATCCCCCTCGCGACGCCCCCCGGCGCCGCTCCGTCCGGAGAAGACGACCCGGATGCCGGCATGCTGCTACAAGATCGCCAGCGTTTCAAAGACTAACCGCTGGCCACTCGTGAGAATGTACTTTTCCCAAGGCCGAAGGCTATGGAATTCGGTCGGTAAATAGGACAGCATCGTCAGGGAGGGGGCTGTCATGGAAGGTTCGGGAGGCTGGCTCGCGCGAGTCGCGAGGCGCTTCGGTGCGATGCTGGGCGGCCAGCACGTCGTCGACGACGGCCAGTCCGCCGACGCCCGCTTCGCCGCGCCGCCTGCGCCGCCAACGCATTTCGAGGAACGGCCTTCCACCGAGGTCGCCGGGCACCCCGGCGTCTGCGCGGACGCCAGCGGCCGCTACGTCTCCGGCGGCTACTCGTTCTCCACCCTCGAGCAGGCGGTCGACCACGAGCGCAGGCGTCACACGCCCACGGCACCCGTCCCGGCGTCACCGGTCGCCGCGCATGCGGCCCAGGGGAGGGCGACGCCTCGATGGATCCAGGCTCCCGAGACGATCTCGGCGGGCGGAAGGTCGTTCACCGCAGACATGGTCTACCACGGCACGCCGCTCCGCTACGATCCGCGCCACGACCAGTCCCGGATAGACCCCACGCTGCGCGTCGACCCGCGAGGCGACCCCTACGGCACCACGCTCGACTACTGGCCGTCCTACCAGGGTCTCGATCCGCGCGCGCGAGCGACCTACATCTCCTGGCTCGAAGGCGGCCGCAACGACCGGGCCATCCCGGTCGGCTACGTCTTCGTGTTCTTCTACGGCCTGGAGCAGCGCCTGCTGCTCGACGATTCGAGGGACGAGGCGTCCGCCATCTTCGCCGAGACGCGCCGGCTCCTCGCGCTCCACGGCGACAACAACTCGTTCCGATCCTACGCGGGCAGGCTGCTCGCGCTGTCCGCCCTCTACGAGGACCAGGACGACGCGCCGCCGACCGCCGCATGCGCCGACAACTACGACCTGGAGATCCCGCTCGACGTGCGCGTACGCCTCGGACGCAGGCTCCGCGACGGAAGGGCCTTCGACGCCGACGACGCGCTGCGCTGGGTCTTGGCACTCCCGGACGTATACCTGCGTACGCCGGGCCAGCGATGCTTCGAGGAGTTGCGGGCACTGTGGTCGGTGCGGTTTGCGGCGCGCTATCCCGAGGGCCTTACGATCCGGCGACCCAAGGCCACGCTCAAGCACGAGTACCGGGCCGCGAGCGGCAAGTTCACCGCGAACCTCGACGTCGGCGAACTGCCCGATGTGTCGGGCATCATGGGCGTGCTCGGGCCGCTCCGCGCGCTGCTGGAACTCTGCATGGAGGACCTCTCCCAGTTCAGCCGACTGCTCGGGCGCGAGCCCGAGGCGCGGGGCATGCTCCGCGCCGACCTCCTGCTGCCCGCCGAACTCCGCGAGGGCAGCGCCTGCCTGACCTCGTGCCGCGAGAAGCTCGCCGTGATTGTGTCGGGGAACGGCCGCGGCGTGCTGACCGCCGCCGAGCTGGCGCGGACGCTCGACATCGAGCCGGAGCCGGGATCCGACAAGCTGTCCGCCAGCCTCCTCAGGCAGATCGTCACCGCGCTCGACGCGCTCCACCACGGGTGCGAGCCGGACCGCCGGTACGGGCCAGGCTCGGCTCTTCGCGCCAATGCGCCCGTCGCGCTCTTCGCTATGCAGGGAGGCGGACCCGTCGACCACGAGCGCCCCGCGTACGCCGCCGCGCGAACGATGGTCGAGATCGGCATGCTCGCGGCCGCCTCCGACGGCGAGGTCGTCGATGCGGAACTCGACACCGTCGAGCGCCGTCTTCGCTCGCTTCCCGACCTGGCGCAGCACGAGGTGGCGCGCCTCATGGCGTGCGGGCGCGCGCTCGCCGCGGATCCGCCAAAGGTCCGCTCGGCACTGAAGCGCCTAGCGGAGGTGGCGCCCGGACAGCGCGCGGCGCTGGCGGCGTCCGCGGTCGAGGCGGTGCTTGCGGACGGCACCGTGCAGCCCGACGAGGTCAAGTTCCTCGAGGCCCTCCACGCGGCGCTCGGCCTGCCGGCTGCGGCGCTCTACGCCTCGCTCCACCGCGGCGCCGAGGGCGCGGGTCCGGTGACGGTCTCCACCGGTGGCGCCGAGCGGCTCGTGCCCATCCGCACGGAGCCGCCGGTAGGCGCCGTTCCCATCGACGCCGCAAGGCTTGAGCGCATCCGCGGCGAGACGACGCGGGTGTCGGCGCTGCTAGCGACGATCTTCGTGGAGGACGAGCCGGAGGCGCCGCAGCAGGCCGTACGCGCTCCGGCGGAAGCTGGTGCCATCGACGGTCTCGACGCTCCTCATTCGAAGCTGCTGCTCGCGCTCCTCGCCGGCCCGCTCGGCCGGGACGAGTTCGACGCGGCGGCGACCGCCCTGCGGCTGATGGCAGACGGGGCGATCGAGACGATTAACGAGTGGGGCTTCGACCGCTTCGGCGAGCCGGTCCTCGACGATGACGACGAGGTCCGGGTGTCGCCCGACGTCATCGATCAGCTAGAACCCCTGGGAGCCTCAGCTTGAGTTCAATCCGCCGCAAGGACCGCGACCTGATCCTGCAGGCGCTATCGGCCGGCGTCGTCCCGCGCGTCGGCTTGCGCCACATCCAGGTCGGCCGCTCCCGCGAAGTCGAGGCGCTGGTGCGCGACATCGACCGGATCGCCGACACCGGATCCTCGATGCGCTTCGTGATCGGCGAGTACGGCGCGGGCAAGACCTTCTTCCTAAACCTCGTGCGCCTGATCGCGCTCGAGCGGAAGTGCGTCACGGTCCACGCCGACCTCGCCCCCGACCGCCGCGTCCACGCGACCGGCGGACAGGCGAGGGGGCTCTACGCCGAGGCGGTCCGCAACATGGCGACGCGAACGCGGCCGGAGGGCGGCGCGCTGCCCAGCGTCGTCGAGCGGTTCGTCACCGAGTGCGTGCGCGAGGCCGAGGCGGCCGGCAGCCCGGTCGAGCGAACCATCGACAGCCGCCTCGCGCCGCTGCTCGACATGCTCGGCGGCCACGACTTCGCCGCCGTGCTGAAGGCGTACTGGCGGGGCCACGAGGATGGCGACGACGCGCTCAAGTCCTCCGCGCTCCGGTGGCTCCGCGCCGAGTACGCCACCAAGACCGAGGCGCGGCAGGCGCTGCCGGTGCGCAGCATCATCGACGACTCCGACGTGTACGACACCTTCAAGCTGCTCTCCGGCTTCGTGCGCATCGCCGGCTACTCCGGCATGCTCGTGGTGTTCGACGAGATGGTGAACCTCTACAAGCTGCAGAGCGCGCAGGCGCGCAACCAGAACTATGAGCAGATCCTTCGGATGCTCAACGACGTCCTGCAGGGGAACGTGGAGGGGCTCGGCTTCGTCTTCGGGGGCACCCCCGACTTCCTGCTTGACAGCCGCCGTGGCCTCTACAGCTACCAGGCGCTGCAGTCGCGCCTCGCCGAGAACAGCTTCGCCACCGAGGGACGGGTGGATATGAGCGGACCGGTGCTCCGGTTACAGAGCCTGTCGCCCGAGGACCTGCTGATCCTGCTGTCGAATATCCGCGCGGTGTTCGCCCTCGACGATCCGGTGGCCCACCTCGTCCCAGACGAGGCGCTGACGGCCTTCATGGAGCACTGCAACCGACGGATCGGGGAGGCCTACTTCCGGACGCCGCGCAACACGATCAAGGCCTTCGTGCAGTTCCTGTCGGTGCTCGAGCAGAACCCCGAGACGGACTGGCGCGCGCTGCTCGGCGGCGTGGCCCCCGAGGTCGAGGAGGACGCCGACGACGAGGAGGCGGACGACGAGCTTGTCGAACTCCGGATCTGAGGCCACGTCCTTCGACCGGCTCCATCCGGAGGTCCAGCGGTGGATCCGCGAGCAGGGCTGGACGGGGCTGCGCGACATCCAGGACCGGGCAACGCGCTTGATCCTCGGTTCGGCCTCGGACGTGGTGATCATGGCGGCGACCGCGTCGGGCAAGACCGAGGCGGCCTTCCTCCCGCTCCTCACGCAGGCCGCGGAGTCCGGGCCAGGCGGCCTGAGGGTGCTGTACGTCAGTCCGCTCAAGGCACTGATCAACGACCAGCATCGGCGCCTCGAGTTGCTCTGCGAGCGTATGGAGATGCCGCTGACGCGCTGGCACGGCGACGCACCGGCCGGCGCCAAGAGGCGGCTCCTAGGGCGACCCGAGGGCGTCGCCCTGATCACGCCGGAATCGATCGAGGCGCTGCTGCTTCGGCGGCCGGCGGAGGCAGCGCACCTGTTTCGCGGCCTGGAGTCGATCGTCATCGACGAGTTGCACGCGTTCCTTAAGGGTCCGCGGGGCCTCCACCTCGCCTCGCTCCTGCGAAGGGTGGACCGGCTGTGCAACGTGCGTCCACGCCGGGTCGGCCTGTCCGCGACGCTCGGCGACGAGACGTCGGGGAAGCGATGGCTCAACCCCGCCCACCCGGACGCGGCGGTCGTGCTCCGGTCGGAGGCGAGGGGCCCGGGCCTCAAGCTACAGATCCGCGGATACGCGGAGCCGCCTGAAGCGGACGGAATCGACGAGCTGGCGGAGGACGGCGCTCAGGATGCGCTCAGCCGGATCGCCGACCACCTCTACGGCCACCTGCGAGGCTCCAACAACCTCGTCTTCGGCGGCTCGCGCCGGACCGTTGAGGCGCTTGCCGACCGTCTCCGCCAGCGCTGCGTCCGGAACAGCGTGCCGGAGGAGTTCTTCCCGCACCACGGGAGCCTGTCCAAGGAGCTGCGCGAGACGCTGGAGCTGCGGCTGAAGGCAGGTGACCTGCCGACCACGGCTGTGGCCACCACGACGCTGGAGCTCGGGATCGATCTCGGGAGCGTCGCCTCTGTCGCGCAGATCGGGGCCCCGAAGTCGCTCGCGAGCCTTAAGCAGCGGCTCGGCCGGAGCGGGAGGCGGGGCGAACCCGCGGTGCTGCGCATCTACGTTCGCGAGAAGCACCTGGCCGCCGACTCCGACCTGCTCGACCAGCTGCGGCTGGGGACGGTCCGAGCGGTGGCGGCAGTGCGGCTCCTGCTCGAGGGGTTCGTGGAGCCCGCCACGCTGGATCCGTCGCTGGCGACCGTGGCGCTGCACCAGACGCTCTCGACTATAGCGTCCGCCGGCGGCATCCGCCCGGCCGCCGCGCACCGCGCGATCTGCGGGCGCGACAGCTACCTCGAGATGAAACCCGGCGACTACGCCGACCTGCTCCGCGGCGCCGGACGGCAGGGAGTGGACCTGCTGGAGCAGTCGTCGGACGGGCTGCTGATGCTCGGGCCCGCTGGCGAGCGGATGACCGATGGACGTGACTTCTACGCGGTGTTCCAGACAGACGAGGAGTGGCGGCTGGTATCCGGCGGCCGCACGCTCGGCACGGTGCCGATCTCCAACGTGCTCGGCATCGGATCGCTGGTCGGTTTCGCCGGCCGGCGCTGGCGCGTCGAGGCGGTCGACGACCGCGCCAAGGTGCTGGTGGTCCTGCCGCACCGCTCCGGGCGCCTACCCAAGTTCGATCCCGTGACCGGCGAGGCGGTGCATGGCCGGCTGTCGAAGATGATGCGCTGTGTCCTCGAGGACGCGGAGGAGCCCAGCTACGCAGATCCGCAAGCACGGGCCTTTCTAACGGAAGCACGCTCGGCATACCGTCGGCTCGGCGTGGACACCCGGAGCGCGGTCGAGGCTGGCGGTGACGCCTACCTCATGACCTGGGCCGGGACCGCCGTGAACGATCTCCTTGCGATCCTCGTGCAGGCCGCCGGCGTGGAGTGCGAGGCGAACGACGTCGGGATCATCGCGGTCGAGTGCGGCGCCGACGAGCTCGTCCGCCTGCTCGCCTCCGTCATCGAGTTCCCGTCGGTGGAGAGCCTTTCCGGATTCGTCGAGAACCTCCGCTCGGCGAAGCTGGATGAGTTCGTCGACGAGAACCTGCTTCGACGGCTTTGGGCAGCCCGTAATGTTCCGGTACGGCAGGAGGCAATTACGGTCCTTGCTGAGGCACTCGAGCGCGTTTGAAGGCGGCGTCGGAGCCCGGGCGGTCTCGACCTCTGACCGGTGAGACCGGCGGTGGCCCGCCATGAATTCGTCGACATAAGGAATATACCATTGCAGCCATGACCGCCCCGGTCGATGCCAGAAGGCGGGCTTCCCGGCAGATGACGTGCGCACGAAACTCGCCCATATATAAGCTGCGGCAAACTCAAGTTGTACGTTCGGGAGAACATCGCCACGAGGTGCGCTACAGGCGCTTCTTTCTCGCGGAGGCAATCGGCAAGTACTTCGACGCCGATACTAAGATGCGCCATCGCCTCTACGCTGCGGCGCTCCAGCTGTTTGCACCCATGCTGACGAACGTCGCTCGCAAGGCGTTCGACGACTGGCGCGACCGACGCGTCATCGGCCGACGGTCAAGTGGCGGATCGACCCAACACGACACGCCGGCGTCCGAAGAAAGCCGCCGATCCAAAGACCGAGAGCGACCTGAAGGCCGATAGGAGGTGACTATCAACAGATTGACGAGCGGAAGCCCATCGAAGACATCGGATGGCATGAGCGATGAACTCACGTGCTATCTCGCTGCCTTCACGAAACAGGCGCAGATTGCCGGACTTCCCGTGCGTCGCCCAGGCAGGAACTGGTCGCCGTTGGAGCCGCTCGACCGGAGATCACATGTCAGTCTCAGCGTTACCCGGCACCGCATCCAAGTGAACCTCAACAACGAGGACGACGACGCCGGAACGAAACTCGCTAGGCTGCATGCTGACCGGTTCGCTATCGAGGAGGAGGTTGGAGAGACGCTCCTGTGGGAGAAAAAGGCCGGCCAAAGAAAAAGCGCCGTGCGCGCGTCGTTGAAGGCTGGCTATGCAGATCGGAACTGGGACAGTCAGCACGCGTGGGCTATCGGAATGATGAGGCATTTTCAGCGAAGCTTTGGGATACGCCTCGACTAATCGCGACTGTTGATCGCGACTTAGGGGATCCGGAACACGGTCAAGCTTGGCAGAGCGCCGACCTTAGGCTCCAGCGTTCAACATGTTTAAGGAAGACAATCATCACGCTTCACTCACCAGGGACGGTGAACGACATTGGATCAGTTAATTGGAAGTCCTGCCCATTCGGTGAGCTGCTGATCCTGCCTGAGTCTAAGACGGCGCCAAGTCAGCCCGTCGAATATCGCGTCGCGGGTAGCGGTCATCTCGACGGGCAGCGCGGCCCCGGCTTCGCGCGCGAACCGAGCAGCTAGCGCTTCATTGCTCATCCAGGCGTTGTCCCACCAAGTGATAATCGCGGTCCGCGCGGCGGCTAGCGCGTTCGCGCTGGGCAGGAGGTCGCGCTTCTCCCGCTGATTGAGCGTTCGGTGCGACGGCATGAGGTTCCAGAGGTCACCGCAGGGCCAGGCAGACCAAGGCAGGCAATGATCGATGTCGAGCGTCGTATCTGACAGCGGCCGGTCCGACCAAACGCAGTGCAGGCGTTCTCCCCGCCGGAGCCTGTCGACTGCTATATCGCGCGCAACGGACACATCACGTCGAGGTTCTATCCAGGCCAGGGCCGCCTCAAGTTCGCCTGGAACCGTGCTTCTGCCTTGCCGTTCCATGTAGCCGCGCATGAGGCGCGCCCATTCCGCCGCTAGTACCGGTTCGATCCAAACGCCAAGCCGTTGCATCGTCCGCCAAACATGTCCGGGAACGGCGAGTCTGCCGAACGCGCCCAAGGCGTCGGCACCCAGCGCGATTGCCGAACCACGTGACGAGCGAGCCGTCGCGGCGGTAAACACGCGTTGCTCCGAGTTCGGGTAGCGGATGAAGTTCGCGGGCATGGTGGCAATCGTGCGCGATGCGTCGGTGATCGCGCCAGCCACGGCCTTGGCGCGCTCACCGGAGAAGGTGGCGCCTACCCGCAGGTCCAGGGGCGCTATCCCATCGGCCAGAAGGGCACGGAAGCCTTCTTTCGCGAAGCCAAGCCCGTCCGGACCGGCATTGCCGGGCATCTGGGGCAAGCCGCAACGAACGAGCGGCAGATACATGCGCACCCAGTTCAACGCTACGGCACCAAGGGGCACTTCGACGCTATCGTCACTCGGGTGCGGCACGCCAAAGCTTGGTGTCAGGTCCGCGATCTTCGCGATCGCCCGCAGCAAACCGAGCTTGTAGGTTGAGGACTTGTCATCGTTCAGGACGATCCCTCGCAGCAACGGCAGCGCTCCTGCTCCGTCATCGGGCAAGGTCATGGCGAGGGTGGTCCATGCTACGCCAGGTCGTCCCAGCGCATCTGACGCGGGAGCGACGCGGGCAATTGTCAGGCCATGATTCCGAGCAAGCGCCTCGATCTCTCCCGTCGTTACATCGTACATGGGCCGATCGGGTGGCGCGGGCCCGTGCCGCAGGGTGACGATCAAAAGCCCGCCCGGCTTGAGCAGCGTGGCAAGCTTACGGAACGCCCGCTGTCTGTCTTGAGGCGGGACGTGCTGCCACACGCCCGATAGCAGGATCAGGTCAAAAGAGAGGGCAAGCGCGTGGGTCGCGTTCAGCCCGGGCAGCCGATCATCCAGCCACCGGATGCGATCATTGCGGTGCAATTTGCGAGCCTCGGCCCGCATACCGGCCGCGGGTTCAACAGCGACCACGTCGTAACCAAGCGCGGCCAGCCAACCGGCATCGCGTCCGGACCCCGCACCGACATCGAGCGCTAGGCAATCGGCGCGGGGCCGGATGAGGTCCGAGAAGGTAGACCGGTAGGCAACCGGGTCGATGCGTTCATACTCGGCCGCGAGGCTGGGAGCCTGCGCGTCGTAGGCTGCCACAATGTCGTGAAGAGCGGGATCGTTCATTGCGATGGAGCGTCCACGATGCGTCGGCGAGACGCAACAGGGTTGCCAATGATGCTACCCAGAGCGATGTTTTCGCGGTGGCTGGGATCTTCGTCGGTGTGACACACAAGCCGTGGTTCGACCACCTGGCGAACCTGCATCCGGCAGACGTGAACTTCTGGCAGCCGTCCGGATCAGGCGAGTTCAAGGCGGTGAAGCCTGGCGACCTGTTTCTGTTCAAACTGAAGGCGCCCTGGAACGCGATCGCAGGCGGCGGTGTATTCGAGCATGCGAGCCTCGCGCCGCTATCGCTCGCTTGGGAGGCTTTCGGCGAAGCGAATGGCAATGAAAGCCTGGGCGAGATGCGCAGCACCATCTCGAAGCTAAAGCGTGTGCGACCGCTCGGCGATCGGGACGACCCCGTCATTGGGTGCAGGATCCTGACGCAGCCATTCTTCTGGCCCGCGGACCGCTGGATACCGACACCCGCCAACTTCTCGGCCAACACGGTTGTTGGCCGGGGCTACTCAACCGATCAGCCTGATGGGCTGGCGTTGTGGCGGGAGGTGCAAGAGCGATTAGCCGCGACGCCAGCCGCACCTCAGGTTTCGACCGGCGACCGGTACGGCACCCCGACTGTCATGCGACGGCGCCTGGGGCAGGGCGCTTTTCGCCTCGCAGTTACGGACGGCTACCGGCGACGTTGTGCCGTGTCGGGCGAGCGGACGCTGCCGATCCTCGATGCGGCTCATATCCGCTCTTTCGCTTCGGGAGGTGAGCACGCCGTCTCCAACGGCCTGTTGCTGCGAACGGACATCCACAAGCTGTTCGATCGAGGCTATGTCACCTTCGACAGTGAGCTTCGCTTTGCCGTATCAGAGCGTCTGAAGGCCGACTTCGACAACGGCGTCCATTACTATGCAATGCAGGGCACCACGCTGGCACGACCGATCGCCGGCTTCGATCCGCCGTCCTCCGAGGCGTTACGCTGGCACCGGGAGAATGCATATCTCGGATGAGTTCGGACCTGTTCTGCCGAGCCGGAGACTAGATCCCGCCCCGTTTCAGATCCCGATCTCGAAGATTTTCCCACGGCCGGTGTCGATATCGAGCGCCTTCTCGGGTGTCGTGGTCGGCTTATCGGCCCCGCTGTCCTTGCCTTCGTTCGCCGTACTCCGAGGTCCAGTGCGAGGGATGCCGCCGGCAGTCTCGAGTGACGAGGTCTTGCCGCCAGCGTTGCGAACAAGCTGACGCTGCAGGCCGTCGGCGCGATCAACGATCAGGGTCAGCGTATCCCGAAGCCGCGTGACCGTGACCAGGAAGGTCTGCTGGTTCACGAGCTTGGTGTCGCGCGTTTCCATGACAGCGATACCGGCGTCGGACGTAAGCCCCTGCGCCATATGAGCGTTGAGCGCGTAGGCGAGATCGAGCCGCTGCAGCATCGGATCATTCTGCTTCAATTCGAGCTTCAAGCCGAGCGAGGTTTCGATGCTGACGATGCCACGATCGATCCCGACGATCTGTGCCCGGTCGGCGTTGAACAGCCCCCGCTTATGATCGCTCGCTGTCCACCGAATGCGATCGCGCTCGTGGATCGTGAGCTCCTTGCGCTCGTACAGCTGCAACCGGGTATCGGTGCTCGCTCTGATCCGGTCGGGCCGGAACGTCCGCTCCTTCGCGTCCGCGCCACGCACCCGGACCATGCCCGCCGCCGCATCGACCGCAACGACCTCTGCACGACCCTTCGCTAGTCGAAGACCCTCAACGCCTTCCGACACCTCGAGCACCATGCCGGAGGCATAATTCTGGGCGTACCGAAGCTCCTCGTTGGTGAGATTGACCCGCTCCAGCACGATAAGGTCGAGGCTCGCCGGACCAATCTCCCCTCGCGCCAGCAAGCCCTCTTGAACCGTGCGGTTAATGTCACCGCGCAACCGTCGGCCCGACGCATAGATGGCGGTGCGCGATCGTTCTTCCGGCCCAAGCGCCAGCCACCGCTCCGCAGCTTCCTCGGCACCGCGGCCGGGTGCCTCGATCGTGAATGGCTCCAGCGCGGTCATGGCCTTTTCGACATTGCCGATCTGCGCGGCTGCGGAAGCTATTTTTACCGCCTCGCCGCGCGCGCGGATGTTCTGCGGCATGTGCGCGGTGGTCGCGCCGGCCTGCTGCATTACTGAGAAGGGTTTGCCTGCATCGACCGCCCCGAGCTGTCTCGCATCGCCGACGAAGGCCATCCGCCCGACGCCGAGCAGGTTGGCGAGCTCGACCAGCTTCAGTTGATCGGCGTTCGACAGCATCGAGGCCTCGTCGACGAGGATGGCGGTGCCGCCGAACGCCGCCCGCGCTTCGGTCAGCGCGCCCGTGTCTGGGCGCTCGCCAAGGAGCGGTGCGTTGGCTCGCAGGAACCGGGCGACGGTCATCGACCGAATGCCGGTCTCGCGTTCGAGCATCTGGACGAGCGTGTTCTGGACGGCGAGCCCCAGCACATCCTTGCCGCTCTCCTCGATCAGCCTGGCGGCCGGTGCCAGCATGCTGCTCTTGCCCGCGCCGGCGACGCCCTGGACCGCAATGATGCGATCGGTGGAGGACAGTAGCAGGACGCCTGCAGCCTCCTGACCGGGGTTGAGCACAATGCCTGAACTGGACTGCGCCTTGTCGCGCAGAGCGGCACCGGCACTGCCGAGAGGCAGGAAGCTGGTGCCGGCGCCGCGCCCCGCATCCACGGCCGAGAGGATCCGTCGCTCGACCGCGAGACCCTGCGCCGTCGTCATCATGTCCTCGGCGCGCCCGGTACCTGCAACGAGCTGACCGGTCCGCGCGAGAGCGGCCACGCGCGCCTCGATCTGATCGATGCCGGTGGGCAGGCCAGTGTCGAGCGCAGCCTTGAAGATGTCGGTTGTCTTGAACGCGGCTTCTCGCTGCTCGAGGTGACGCAGCGCAGAGGCGACAGCGTGCGCCGCGGCGACCTCGGAC
This sequence comes from uncultured Stakelama sp., assembly GCA_964390515.1. Lineage (GTDB taxonomy): Bacteria > Pseudomonadota > Alphaproteobacteria > Sphingomonadales > Sphingomonadaceae > Sphingomonas. The sequence goes on along the minus strand of CAYMIU010000052.1, from coordinate 12,119 downwards.
GGGTCCTTGGAGCGCATATTGCGGGGCAGATAAGGATCGGACCTGGCAAGGCCGAGCCGATCGGCCAACGCGCTGGCGAGCTCGCGGCCGCGTGTCGTCGCGGCGCCTGCAGCCTGTGCCAGCCGCTCCCACGGAGATGGCGTGGCACTATCCCGAGCCCGGGCTTGCTCGATGAGTTCGGGAAGGTCGAGACCGACTGATCGGGCGCTCTCCCGCCAGCCCTCATAAAGCGCCTCACGGACGGCAACGGGGGCCTTCTTGGACCGTGTCATCAGCGTCGCAGCGGCGAACGCCTCGGGCGTCTTCTGCGCCATCTCGGCGACCTTGGCGAGGATCTGCTGGCGCCGCGTGCTGAACGCCATGATCAGGTTGCGGCCGATCCCCTCGGCTTCGAAATTGCCATGCTTGCCGCGGTCGCCGACGGCGTAACCAAGCGCCTCCACCTTGTCGCGGAAGCTCGCCATCGTCATCGCGTTGAACAAGGTATTGAGCGACCATAGCTTGTCATTGTGCAGTGCGCGCCACTTGCCGCCCGGCCCCTGGGTGGCGTTGGCGACGATGGCATGGAGGTGCGCCTGCGGCTCCTGCTCGCGGCTGGTGTCGTGCTCGAAAAGGGCGACGATCAGGTTGCCAGTAGCGACAACCTTCTCCTTGCCCTTGATCTCCATCCGGGTCTCGGCGGCGTTGCGCTCGGCCCAGCCGAGCGTTTCCTTCACCGCCGCGCGATAGGCGTCGAGGATGCGCCGATCGCCGCCGACCAGCGCGAGCAGGGACCAGCTCTTGGGCAGGGAGAAGGTGAGGTCGATGCCGGCGCGGTGTCGGTTAGGATTGCCGACCTGCGATCCATCGGGAAGGCTGCCCTTCAGCAGCGCCTCGAACGTCTCCTTGTCGACATTGCCGGTCAGCCCGAGCGCCTGAGCGCCCTTGCCGAACCAATCGCCCGACGTCTCCGCTTCGCCGGGCGAATAGTAGTTATCGGCGGCGAAATAGCCGGCGGCGCCCTTGGCGGAGCGGACGGTTGCGACCGACAGCATGGCACACCTCTCAGAGCTCGATGCCGTCATCCGGTGCCGGTGTGTCCCCCGGCGCGACCCCGGACTTCAGCTCGCGCAGCGAGATGTTGTCCTGGCCGGGGAGGGGCCGCACACCGCGCCCGGCGTCGACGGTTCCGGGGGTGCCGGGTGGCGGCGTGACGGGAGATCGCTCCTTCCCCGCCGCCGGACCGGCCGCCGGTTCGGCGGCTTCTCCCTGGCCGCCCCGCGATGCTGTTCCGCCCATCTTCAACGCGCGCGATACGGGCGGAATAGGAGGCTTTATGAAGGCCGGGCGTAGCGGCGCCAATGCGGGATTGGACGAACTGGCAGGCACGTCCGCGGGCGGGATCGGGGGCTCTGTAGTGCGCTGATCGGCATAGTCGAACAAGGGGCCGGATCGCGCGTCTGACGGCACCGATTGCTCTCGGGCATCGCTGCTCGGACCCGGACCTTGGTCGGTCGCACCGGGTGCATCAGCGCCGTCGGCAGGAGGCTCGTCTGGTCGTCCGGCAGGCCTGTTCCCGGTTTCCGAAAGCGCCACTCTGGGCCGCGCGACGAAGGCCTCTGCGCGGCGCGGGAAGTCGACATAGGTGAGCCGGATCGGGGCTGCCGGAAAGCCGTCCGGGAACTTCAGATAACCGCGAAGCCGCTGCAGGTTCATGAGCTGATCGGGGAGCAGGAGCGGCTCGATCTGGCGCCTTGGCGTCAGGCTGACGGCGTCGCGGGCGTTGTTGTAGCCGTAGCTATAGCCTTCCTCCATCTCTCGATATTGGCGGTGGCCGATAAAGTCGGAGCACCAGGTCGCGGACTCGCGATCGGCGGTCGCCAGGAACAGCTTGGTCCGGGCGAGCGACGACAGCGTCATCGCCATGTTCTCGCCGTAGGTCTCCTTCAGCTTGGCATAGGCATGGACGCCGGCGACGATCGCGCCGCCATAGTTGCGGACGGTCTGCAGGCCCTTCTCGATCGCGGGCAGGCGGTGCAGCGCGCCGAGCTCGTCGAACAGGAACCAGAGCCGTAGGTCGCTTGACCGTTCGAGCGTCATCAGCGTGTTCATCGCTGTGTCCATCCACACCGTCAGCAGCCGCGATGCCACTGACATGTCGACGTAGCGCGCCGACACGAAAAGGATCGCTCCGGGCTTGCTGTCGCCGGTGACCCAGCGCTTGACCGAGAAGGGCGTGCCCGTCGTCGGCAGCATCCGGAGCGCCTTGGCATTGGCGTTGAACACGGCGCGGATCGATTCCGCCATGCGGGCGGCCTCCGGTGCGGTGAGCGGATCGGCGACGGTGCCCTCCATCAGCTTGTGGACGTGGGCGAGACTCGCCGTCATCAGCTCCGTGCTGAGCGCCTCGTTGGTCGCACGACCGTCCCGGATAAGCTTCAGGCACATCTCCACAAACAGCATGCGTGCGGCGAGCACCCAGAACTGTTCGGAGCCGCCGCCATCGTGCGGCACGAGCGCCTCGGACGCTGCGGTCAGTTCGGCCTCGTCGCTGCAATCTTCGAAGATCGACCACATCGGGCAGCGCGCATCGAGCGGGTTGAGGATGGTGTCGGTCGCCTCGTCGAAGAACGCCTCGATGAAGGCGCCGGTGAGGTCGAACACGACCGCCCTTGCACCCTTCGCGCGGACCTGCGCGAGGAGGTCACGCAGGGCGACGGTCTTGCCCGTTCCGGTGGTTCCGATCAGCATCGCGTGGCTCTGCTCGAGCCGCCACGGGTAGGGCACGCCGGCGAGCGAATAGGGCTCGTACAGGCCGGCTTCGCGGAGTTCTGCGGCGGACGCATAGCGCCATCCTGAACCCAGCAGGCGGCGATATTCGGATGCCCGCTCGCGGGCGTTATGTGCTTCGATTTCAGTCACGAGCGCGGGCAGTTCGGCCAGGGTCGCACCGCGCTCGTGGCGGCTTTCCTTGGAGCGCCGGCCGAACCAGGCTGCCAGCCAGGCGAAGGCTGCGATCGCGGGGACGGTGATGATCGCGGCGAGCATCGCGGCGCTGCCTGCAGCCGAGGTCATCCGGTCCCAGGCGGCGACCACGATCGGGTGCGTCGTGACGCCCGACATCGGCAGCAGAACGTGCGCGCCCGACAGCGTCTCGAGGTTGACGGCCTTGGCCGGATCGAACTCGAACCAGCTGTAGATGCCGGCATAGAGCCGCATCCAGCAGAGATAGCTTTCATGATCGGACAGCGCTGCCGACACCCGCCACCAGCACAGGCCAGTGAAGGTCGCCGCCGTCACCATCAGTGGCCCCTTCAGGCCGGCGGCGAACATGAAGCCAAAATGGCCGAGCAGCTGGCTGCCGCGGGTGAAATTGGTGAGCTTATGCCGCATGGGACTGGTCCTCCCGTGCGACGCGCTCCTGCCAGTCCTTGATCAGGCGAGACCGGAGATCGGGATTTGGATGTTCGGTCAGCAAACCGTCCATCGCGATCGTCATGAAGAGGATGTGATTGCGCTGTTCGCGCGGGTCGTAGGCGACCCCGAACACGTCGTTGATAACGAGTTGGCGGAGCGCAGCCGCGACCGTCAGATCCCGTGCCCGAGCACGTGCCGCAAACGCGGTGCTGAGGTCGTCCGTCACATAGCAGGCAAGCTGAAATCGTCGTTGCATGTCACGCATCCATTCGCATGGAGCGTGGTGGGCACTACGCAAGGCAGAGAGAACATAGGCGGAACACGAGCTCTGCGTCAAGGAGCAGCGCCAGTATTCCGGCAGTTTTCCGAGGGTGGTTACCAATGGTGAGCTGGTGCTCTTTGACCATGATTGGCGCCACTGGTGGTCAGGCGCTAAGCTGTTGATCTACCTACTATGTTCCTGCGGTGCACCGCGTAAGGTGTGCTCCCTGTCCCCCATGCCACGAGAATGATGCTGGCGGTGATCTCGCTGCCTGGATCCGGACCGTTCAATCGTTACCGGAGGAGCCCAGGGCCGCGTGAGGCGGTGCTCGAAACCTGGCCAACGAGGCAATGACGCGGCAGGTGAGGGGCTGTTCCGGCAAATGAGCTGACCGGGAGTTCAACGACGAAAAGCGATGAAGAATGGACTCTGGACGAGCACGACAAGAGGGAGCGTTGCGCCCCCTCCGTCGTCAGTATTCGTCATCCCGGCCGGCGGGCACCGTGTGGACAATCCGATCGATCAGGTCTTGCATCAGCGTCTCGTAATCCCCTTCATCGGCCACCCAGTAGCAGGCATCGTCCGTCCGGATGATGTGCTGGTCGAAGTAGCTGTAAGGTGCTCGGGCCTCTGCCTTGGCGTAGGCGGCCATGAAGGCCTCGTGTTCCAGCACGCTGTTGCTGTCGTTGATGCTGATCGGGCTGAAGTAAGTCATCGTCCATCTCCTTAATCTCACGTGAAAGACGGAGGTCTCGCGACAGCGGGGAAGATCGGGGGTCAGGGAGCGCACCCGCAGGGTGCGGCCGCGCAGCGGCGATGGGGGTCACGATTTTTCCGGCCGCGCCACTCGGCTCGAGGTGAGGCACCACCGCCCGATCGCGGCCGGAAAAATGGTGGGGCCCCGTCGTCCTTGAGGCCCGGTCTTCGCCGCTGTCATCCTGCCCATCGTTGAGCGAGTAGAAGAGTTCGGTCGGGGCGGGCTCGATGCCCGTCCCGGCCGATTGGATGCGGTGAGCCCCGAGGCGGAGACCTCTTTCGCCCGCCTGCACAGGAATCGCTTTCCTACACCCGCGGCGCCGCGTCATCATCGCCGGTGGAAGGGGCTTCGACCGTAAGGAGATTGGTCGTGGCCAAGAAGAAGCCGAGTGCCTTGGAAGCGCTCACCCGACATGACGAAGAGCGTCTCGCGATGCAGACGAAGGGCGCCGAGCTCAGGCGTGCGGCGGCACTCGAGCTGGGTCTGATCGTGCTCGACGCTGGCGGTTCACGGCTCGGTGCCGATGCATTGCGGCGTCTTATCGCTGACGCCGTGGCTGCTCCCTCGCAAGACCGTGCGGCTCGCGAACGGGCTGGGAAGGCAGCTGTGCCTCGCACCGGTGCGGCAGTCGAAAGCGAGGAGAACAGCCATGGCTGAGCCCCTCGAGAGACACGATGTGGGGGATGTGGCGGAGGTCATCGCGATCATCGCCAATCCGGCAACGAGCTACTGGCTGCGTGATGCGATCGTGTCGGCCTGCGCGCGAGATCCGTTCGATGCCGAACGGGATGCGATAACACTGGCGGCGCTGCTGACCCGCCGGCTCGACGCGATCGTCGCCCGGCATTTCCCGAGCCGTAAGTAGCATGAGGAGAGCCCCGGCGGCAGGTTGCCGCCGGGGTGATCCGCTGAGGTCAGAAGGGCAGATCGTCATCGATGTCGGACGGGCTCGCCCCGCCTTCGGCCGCAGGCTTGCCCCGGCTCAGGAACTGCACGTCGTCCGCGATGATCTCGCAGCCGTACCGCTCGACTCCCTCCTTGTCGGTCCACTTGCTGTAGTGGATCCGGCCACGCACCGACACCAGCATGCCCTTGGTCGCGAACTGCGAGACCGTCTTGCCGAGCCCGTTGAAGCAGGTGATGCGGTGCCACTCGGTTTCCTTGGCGGTGAAGCCGTTCGCATCCTTGAAGGTCTTGCCCTCGCTGTCGCGCTTGGGCCGGCTGGTGCCCAGGCTGAGCGACGTGACGCGGGTATCGCCGCGGGTGGTGCGGGTCTCGGGATCGGTGCCAAGATTGCCGACGAGAAGAACGGTGTTGGTCATGGGGCTCACTCCAAAGGGTCGTCGGGACCGTCCCGATCGACGGAGCCCCGGCCATGGCGAGGCAAGCCGAGACGACGCACCGCAGGCCCGTCAGGGCCTAAGGGAAACCCCCGAGACCAAGGCTGGCGCGGGCAGGGAGGGGCGAAGCCCCGAGCAACACGGGCCTGGGCTCGAGCGGGTTGCGTCGGATGGCGCCCGCCATAGGGGTGAGAAGTCGATGGGAGCGGTCCAGACCAGTCCGGATGGTCAAGCCCTGACGCTTCACCTTCGCCTGGAAAGCAGACCCGCCGACTTACAGAGCCGGTCGCCGCCATAGCGCTTCCACGCCAACGCATAGCCGCCCCGGACCATCGCGCAGGAGAGGTCGCCCGTTTGAGGCGAACGGCACAACGCGCCGGTCCGACCGCCCTTTGCAGACCCGTTCGACACGCAGGTGAGGCGCGGCCCGCGAACCACGACATGGCCGGTGCGCCGCGTGCCGTGGGCACCGCCCAAGAGGGAGACGAGGTGGTCGCGTGCGGCGCGGCCGCTTGCCGCCGGACAGGGATGGCCGGGCCGGCAGGTCTCGTCGATCTCGCGCGCGGCGATCCCCGCCAAACGAATACGCGGCCCTTCAGCACACCAGATCGGCCCGTCGCCATCCCACACCGCCACGGGCGTGCAGGTGAAGGCCGTGCGCGGCGCAACGGCGCCCGCCAGGAGAAGAAGCAGAAGCATGCAGCGCCTCTTACTCGTCGCTGATTCTGGGACCAGCAGGATCGATGGCCGAGCATAGGCGAAGCGCTTGATGCCGAACGTACGGCGGCTAGTGGAAGAGGATGACAGACAGGGCCGCTGCCACTTCCGAGACGTCGCTTTACGCGCCGATCAAGCGCTACCTCGAGACTCGCGGATTCGACGTCAAGGGTGAGGTCTGCGGGTGCGATGTCGTCGGCCTGGCTGATGGCGAGCCGCCGCTGGTGGTGATCACCGAGCTGAAGCTATCCTTCTCGCTCGAACTCCTGCTCCAGGCCGTCGGGCGGACGCGCTCCTCGGACATCGTCTATGTCGGGGTGCCGGCGACACGACGCGGCCGTGACCAAGACAGACGGGTGCATCGGCTTTGCCGGATGCTCGGCATCGGTCTGCTCACGGTCGATCTGCGGCTGGGCAGCGTGACCGTCATCTCCGAACCGACACCCTATCGGCCGAGGCCCAACCTGCCGCGGCGGCGACTTGTAGCCGAGCATCGTCGGCGCAAAGGGGATCCGACGGCGGGCGGATCAACTCGCCAGCCGATCATGACCGCCTATCGCCAGCGGGCGATGGCGTGCGCCGGAGCGATGCGGGACGGAGCGAAACGCCCGCGCGATCTGAAGGCCCTTGCCGAGGATGCCGGCGCGATCCTGTTGCGCAATGTCTATGGCTGGTTCGAGCGAACGGAGCGGGGGCTGTACGCTTTGACTTCGGCCGGGCGAAACGCGATCGGCAGCGGGGATGTCCCGGCCGCAAAAACGGCAGCTCGCGAAGCGGTATAGGCCCGAGCGGCTCGGCCTCGTCCTATCTTACAACTGCCCTCGTTGGATTTCATGACTGGTACCAGGATGCTGGCGCCAGCTAACCTGACTCGCCGCTGCAGCATCACCGGCCTTGGTGCCCCCAAACCACGCCCATCACGTCCACACATCCCCGTAGGCGATGCCGGGTCGTCTACCGTAAGCGGCCGTCCACTCTCGGCACCTGAACCGACCGATCTTGGGGACTTTCCTGCCAGTCAGCTTTCAGGATTGGAACGGTCGGAAGCCGCCGCTACGTGGTGTCACAACCGTTCGGTTTGGCACCCGCGTCAGCATCTCTGCTTGGCATCCAACCAGGTCGTAGCAGGGCTGTCCTCTCGCCGCGCATGCCGGACGTTGAGCTACTCTCGGTATCGTAGCGCCTCGACGAAGAGGCTGAACGCCGGCGAAGGTTGCCGGCGGCTCGGGTAGTAGAGGTGGTAGCCGTCGAACGGCTCGCACCAGTCCTCCAACGACCGGATAAGCGCGCCTGACGCCACCAGCGGTAACATCCGGTCCTCAGGCAGGAAGGCGATCCCATGCCCGGCCACGGCGGCGGCGACGATGAGCTCGGGGTCATTGAAGACGAGCTGGCCGTCCACCCGGACCTTGAGCTCGCGTCCGTCCCGCTCGAACTCCCACGCGTAAAGCCCGCCGCTCACCATGCGCAGGCCGATGCACGCATGTCCCGCTAGATCGTGGGGCGTGGCGGGAACTCCGCTCCGCGCAAAATAGGTCGGCGCGGCGACAGCGGCCATGCGCAGCCGCGGACCGATCCGGACGGCGATCATGTCGGCTTCGAGGCGTTCGCCGAGGCGCACGCCCGCGTCGAAGCGCTCGGCAACGATGTCGGTGAACCCCGATCCGATGCTCAGCTCGAAGCGGATATCCGGGTGCTCCGCCGCCAGCCGGTCCACGACGGGCCAAAGCAGGGTTCGCGCGGCATGCTCGGACGTGGTGACCCGGATGGTGCCCGCCGGCCGCGCCTGGGCCTGAGTCAAGCCATCCAGCGCATCGTCGATCTCACCGAGCGCGGGCCGGAGCTTCTGGATCAGCCGCTCCCCCGCGACCGTCGGCGCGACGCTCCGGGTCGTGCGGGTGAGCAGGCGCACGCCCAGCTTCGCTTCCAACCGTCGCATGGAATGGCTCAACGCCGATTGGGAGACGCCGAGCTTTGCGGCTGCCTTTGTGAAACTCCGTTCGTCGGCGACGGCCAGGAACATGGCTAGGGTGCCCAGGTCCTCACGTCGCATCCCGCACGCGCCTCGCAATCATGAAATCGTGTCATAGGCCCAATCGGATTGGCGCGTCTAATCGCCAGAGTGAAAGGGTGCTATTTGCTTAGGGCACAAGGAGCCCAGCATGAGTAGCAAAGTCCCTACCGTGACGTTGAACAACGGCGTCGAGATGCCGATCCTCGGCTTCGGCGTGTTCCAGGTGCCCGACCCCGCCGAGTGCGAACGCAGCGTCCGCGACGCGATCGATGTCGGCTATCGGCTGCTCGACACCGCCGCCTCCTATGGCAACGAGGAGGCGGTCGGCGCGGCGATCCGTAATCACGGGATCGACCGCGGGGAGCTGTTCGTCACGACCAAGCTCTGGGTCGAGGACGCGAGCTACGAGGGTGCCAAGGCCGCTTTCGAGCGCTCGATGAACACGCTCCAGCTCGACTATCTCGACCTTTATCTGATCCATCAGCCCTATGGCGACGTGTACGGCGCTTGGCGGGCGATGGAGGAGCTGCACCGGGCCGGGCGCATCCGCGCAATCGGCGTCAGCAACTTCTACCCCGATCGCCTCGTGGACTTCGCGCTCCACAACGAGATCACCCCGGCGGTGAACCAGATCGAGACCCACCCTTTCCACCAGCAGGTCGAGGCGGAGAAGTGGCTGGAGGAGTTCAAGGTCCAGCCCGAAGCGTGGGGGCCGTTCGCCGAGGGCAAGAACGGGCTGTTCACTAATGAGGTGCTTGCAGGAATCGGGCGTAAGCACGGCAAGAGCGTCGCCCAGGTGGTGCTGCGTTGGCTGATCCAGCGCAACATCGTCGCCATTCCCAAATCCGTGCGCCGCGAGCGCATGGCCGAGAACTTCGTCGTGTTCGACTTCGAGCTCGACGGGGATGACGTCGCCGCGATCGCGGCGCTCGACCAGAAGACCAGCAGCTTCTTCGACCACCGCGACCCCGCGATGGTGAAGTGGCTCGGCACGCGCAAGCTGGAGGGCTGAGCGCCATGTCAATGGAAGGACGATCCGACATGAACGACGAACGCAAGCCGAAGATCGGGCGTCGCGCCCTTCTCGGCGCGGCGGGAGGCTTGGTCGCCGCGCCGCTGCTGGTCGGAGGGGCCGGGCGGGCGTCGGCTCAGGTGCCGGGTTCGGGCCGCACGGCCGCCACAACCGTCAGCGGCCGGCGAAGGCTCGGCAAGCTGGAGGTCTCCAGCGTTGGGCTCGGCGTCCAGAACATGAGCCGCAAATACACGACGGAGACCCCGTATCGGCCCGAGATGATCAGCCTGATCCGCACGGCCTACGAGCAGGGCGTGACGTTCTTCGACTGCGCCGAGGCCTATGGCCCGCACGAGTGCGAGCGCATCTTGGGCGAGGCCATCCAGCCATTCCGAAACCAGGTGGTGATCACCTCCAAGTTCGGCTGGAACATCGACCAGGAGACCGGCGCCCGCCGTCCGGGGCTCAATAGCCGCCCGGATCACGTCAAGCGGGTGGTGGACGGCATGTTGCGGCGGTTGCGCACCGACCGCATCGACCTCCTCTACCAGCACCGTGTCGATCCCGACGTGCCGATCGAGGATGTCGCCGGCGCGGTCCAGGACCTCATGCGCCAGGGCAAGGTCCGGCATTGGGGCTTGTCGGAGATGGGGCTGGGCACCCTTCGTCGCGCTCATGCGACGCTGCCCGTCACCGCCGTCCAGAGTGAGTATTCGATGCTTTGGCGCGGACCGGGACGCGACGTGCTCGCGGTGTGCGAGGAGCTGGGCATCGGGTTCGTGCCGTGGAGCCCGTTAGGGGTGCAATTCCTCACCGGCTGGATCGACGCGAACACGCGCTTTGCGCCCGGTGACATCCGGGCCGTGGAAGGCCGTTTCGCGCCAGAGAACATGCCGCACAACCTGCAACTCGTGACGCTGGTGCAGCGCTGGGCCGAGCGCAAGCGGGCGGCACCCGCTCAGATCGCCCTCGCGTGGCTGCTGGCGCAGAAGCCCTGGATCGTGCCGATCCCCGGGACGACCAACGTGGCGCACCTGCTCCAGAACAACGGCGCGTCGGCGGTCCGCTTCACGGCGACCGAGCTGGCGGAGCTTAACGCCGCCGTGCGCGCGATCGACGTTCGCGGCCAGCGCCTTCCCGACGCCGTGCTCGTCCATTCGGGCCGCGAAGCGCCGCCGGCGGTCCGCAGGTGAACAGGTTCATGCTCGCGGTATTCGGCGCGGCCGTCGTCGCCGCGCCGGTTGCCGCCCAGGAGCAAGCCCCACGGGCCGCGCCCGAGGACATGCGCTGGGTGACGCCCGCGCTCGCGGGCTACACCGACGAGGTGCTGTACGGCGACGTATGGCGTCGCCGCGACCTCACCTTGCGCGACCGGAGCTTGGCCACCGTCTCCGCGCTGATCATGGGCGGGCACACGGCGCAACTGGCGGGCCACCTAAACCGCGCGCTCGACAATGGCGTGAAGCCGGGGGAGATCAGTGGCCTTATTACCCATCTCGCCTTCTACACGGGATGGCCGAACGCCGTGTCGGCGCTGACGGTGGCTCGGCAGGTGCTGGAGGCACGCGGAGTGAGCGCCGCTGACATGCAGGCTTCGATCGCGGAACCGGTCGGGGCCGATCGGCCCCGCATCGTGCGCAAGGGGTCCGGGCCGGTAACCAGCGGCTCGGCGACGAACTTCACCGGCTCCGTTCGGGTGTCCGCGCAAGTTAGCGGCGCAGGCGGCTCGCGCATCTTTGGAGCCACAGTTAGGTTCGAGCCGGGCGCTCGAACCGCCTGGCATCGGCATATGTCGGGCCAGATGCTGGTCGTCACCGAAGGATGCGGTTGGACGCAGCGGGATGGCGGCCCCGTTGAGCGGATTTGCGCCGGTGACGTCGCCAATGTCGCCGCCGGCGAGAAGCACTGGCACGGCGCAACGGCTACCAGCGCAATGACCCATGTCGCCTTGTCCGAAGGGGACGGGGTGGAGTGGCTCGAAAAGGTCGGGGACGCGGAGTACGCGCGGGGTCCGCGCTGAGCGTAAAAAGCTGGAGAGTTCGATGCGAGGTTTGATCGTCCTGATTTGCGCCGCCCTGGCGACTACCTCCGCTGTTGCCCAGACGCCGAATGCCCCGGCCAGCAGCTACGGAACCCCGATCGCGGTGAACGACGCGCTGGCGCTCATCCGGCGCGGCATGGATCAGAGCGCCGCGAAGGGGCTCAGGATGGCCTTTGCGGTCGTTGAGCCCTCCGGCGAACTTGTCGCCTTCGCGAGAATGGATGGCATCCCCTACGCATCAATCCGGCTCGCCCAGCAAAAAGCCCGCACCTCCGCGCGACTGCGGATCACGACCGCGACTTTGGAAGAGCGCGTACAAGGCGGCAGAGCGGTCCTGCTCTCGTCTGACGAGGTGATCGCGATCGGCGGGGGCGTGCCGATCATCGTCGAAGGTCGGATCGTCGGCGCGCTAGGCGTGTCCGGCGCGACCGCCGCCGAGGACGCGGCCGTTGCTGAAGCGGCCGTAGCCCGCAGATAGCATTCCGCAGACGTCAAGCTCGTGATCTTACGAGTGTCACAACCGTTCGAGACCGTTGAAAAAGGCTTGCGCGAAATCGGCGTGGCGGATGGCTGGTGACGC
>CAYMIU010000051.1:4716-29080 GCA_964390515.1 uncultured Stakelama sp. | reverse complement strand
GCTGGCGATGCCGCTGGAGAAAGTGCGCAAGGTCCTGAAGATCGCCAAGGAGCCGATCTCCCTCGAAACGCCGATCGGCGACGAGGAAGACAGCCACCTGGGCGATTTCATCGAGGACAAGAACGCCGTCATCCCGGTGGATGCGGCGATCCAGGCGAACCTTAAGGAAACGGTCACCCGCGTCCTGGCCAGCCTGACGCCGCGTGAGGAGCGCGTGCTTCGCATGCGCTTCGGCATCGGCATGAACACCGATCACACGCTGGAGGAAGTCGGCCAGCAGTTCTCGGTTACGCGTGAACGCATCCGACAGATCGAGGCGAAGGCGCTCCGCAAGCTGAAGCACCCCAGCCGAAGCCGGAAGATGCGCAGCTTCCTCGACCAGTAAGCCAATCACTGGAATTACATGAGAGAGGGGCGGGAAGAGTGATCTTCCCGCCCCTCTCTTTTGGCCGAAACAGGGCACCCGCAGAGTTCAAGCCGTTATGGTGCGTTCGAGCGCACAAATGCGCGCACCTCTTGCCACTTCGGATCGATCCACTTGTCGGATCGAGCGATGCTGCACCAAGCTTCGGCGCATGACGAACGCCGCCGTTTTTCCTATCGCGTCGGACCAGCAGGTCACCGCCTCCGATCTCGTGCGCCACTTCGGCATCTGGCAGGAACGCGCCGGTCGCGGGCCAGTCTATATTCTCCACCGCGGCCGCCCGCGGTTGGTGATGACCTCTGTCGACGTGATGGACGCGCTGTGCGCCACGCACGCCGGCCAGCCTGTCGAGGGCGGGCAGTTCGGCGCGCTGCTCGACACCTTGGACGATATGATCGTCGTGCTTGGCCCGGAGCGGACGATCATTGCCGCAAGTCGCGGCGCCCGGGCCTATTTCGGTGACGCCGCTGATGTCGGTGCACCGGTCAGCGGCCTGGCTTCTGCCGGCGACGAGGCGTTGGCAGCGACGGCCGCCCGGGTCGCCGCCTCCGGCCTGTCGGAGACGACCGAGTGCCGCTCCCCGCGCTTCGCCGATCGGCTTCTATCATATGCCGTCGATTGCGGGCCCGCCGGCTGCATCGTCCAGATCAGTGACGCCACCGCGGCCGAGGAACGCCAGCACTGGCGGGACCGGCATGATTCGGTGCTCAACGCCCTCGAGGCCGCCGGCGCCGCCTGCGCGATCATCAATTTGCGCGGCCGCATCGAGCAGGCCTCCCCTGCCCTTGCCGAACTCACCGGCGCCAGTCCCGAGGCCCTGTCCCTCGCGCGCGTCGTTTCACTCGTCACCGTTGGAGATCGCAGCGCGGTGGGCGAAGCGTTCGAGGCCGCGATCGACGAACGCGCCCCGCAATCGGTCACTGGCTCGTTGCTGGTCGGCGGCGCCGCGCTTCGTCCGGTCCGCATTGGCCTGGCGCCACTGGCCAGTTCCGGGCGGGTCGTCGGGGTTACCGTCGTCGTCACACCCACGACGTCGTAAACGCCATGTTTACGCTGTCAGCCTACGGTCAGCCCTCAACCATCGGGGAACATGGGTGCCGACGCTTACCAGTCCAGGCTTCGCGACGACGGGTCGCTCGATCGGCGATCTGGTCGCCGACGAGGGCAGCGCCGCCATGGAGCATGCGCTGGCGCTGCGCGCACCGCCTGCCCTGACGCGCGACCTGTCCGATGCCGTCCATGCCCTGTGTGCGCTGCACGGCGCCGCGCCCAGCATGGTCGAGATCACGCTCGACGCTCGCGGCGCGCAGGATATTCGCGCCTGGCTGTACGAGACGGCGGTCGCCTTCGATGACGAGCGCCACTTGCTGGTGAAACTGACCGCCGCGATCGGCCCGCTGCCCTCGACGCCCGGCCAGGCCGAAACCGAAGCAGCGATCGCCACCCAGCAGCGCGCCCTCGCGACGCTGGCACGCTCCGACCGTAATGGCTGTGCGCTCGGCGCCACCTTTGCCTTCCTCATCGACTGGCATGCGATCCGCGCCGTTCTGGCGGTAGCTGCCAGCCGTGCCGGGATCGCGCTTCGCGAAACTACCCTTCCTTCTGCCCAGGACGTTGCATCGATTGCCCAGCGCCTTGCCGGCGAGCCGGCCTGCGCCCGCGCCATGATGTTCGGCGCCCAGCAGCTCGTCGCGCAGCATCGCGGCCTGTGGCATCTGCTCGCTGCCCGCGCAGAGGCACGCAACGCGCTTTAATCGCCGCGGCTTAACTGGCTTGCGCACGACCGAAAATTCCCCCATCGCCATACCCGATAGTCGAACGAGACGGGATGAGGGCATGAAGCGGTTCGAGGGCACGCAGAGCTACGTTGCGACCGACGATCTGAAAGTCGCGGTGAACGCCGCCGTGTCGCTGCGCCGGCCGTTGCTGGTGAAGGGCGAACCGGGCACCGGCAAGACGGTTCTGGCATATGAGATCGCCAAGGCGACCGGCGCGCCGCTGATCGAGTGGAACGTCAAATCCACCACCAAGGCACAGCAGGGCCTGTACGAATATGACGCGGTCGCTCGCCTGCGCGACGGCCAGCTCGGCGACGAGCGCGTGCACGACATCTCGAATTATATCCGCAAGGGCAAATTGTGGGAGGCGTTCACTGCCCCCGAGCTGCCGGTGCTGCTGATCGACGAGATCGACAAGGCGGACATCGAATTCCCGAACGACCTCCTGCAGGAGCTCGATCGCATGGAATTCCACGTGTACGAGACGAAGGAGACGGTTCGCGCCACCGAGCGCCCGATCGTCGTCATCACCTCGAACAACGAAAAGGAATTGCCCGACGCCTTTCTGCGCCGCTGCTTCTTCCACTATATCAAGTTCCCGGACCGCGAGACGATGCAGGCGATCGTCGACGTCCACTTCCCGGGCATCCAGAAGATCCTGGTCTCCAAGGCGATGGACATCTTCTACGAGGTCCGCGACGTGCCGGGCCTGAAGAAGAAGCCGTCCACCAGCGAGCTGCTCGACTGGCTGAAGCTGCTGCTACACGAGGACATGCCGCTCGACGTGCTGCAGAACCGCGATCCCACCAAGGCGATCCCGCCGCTCCACGGCGCGCTGCTGAAGAACGAGCAGGACGTGATGCTGTTCGAACGCCTCGCCTTCATGGCCAAGCGCCAGGCGAACAAGGGCTGATCACCAGCCGCACGACGATCCCCTCGCCTGCCGACACACGGCGGCGGCCGGGGATCGCCGGCGTGGCGCCCCACGCGGCCGCTGACATGCCGGTAGCCGCTTCCGCGGCGTCACGCTAAACGCACATCGTGTTGCTTCTCCCGTTGCTTGTCGCCGCCGCCGCACCGCTTGCCCTGCCAGCGGCCCAGCCGGTCGGCAGCGCAACCCTGGCGCGTGACGCCGAAACGCGCTGGGTGCCGTTCGAGCTGACGCCCGGCAACCAGCTTCGCTTCACCATGACGGTCGATGGCCGGCCGGCGACGGCCATCCTCGACACCGGCGTCAGCTATTCCGTCCTGTCCCGCCGCTTTGCCGAGCGTTCCGCGCTGAAGGTCCGCCCCGGCGGCAACGCGACCGCCATCGGGGGCGTGGTGGACATAGGATGGACGCCGACCGCGACGATCGCGATGGGGGGCCTCACGCGGCGCGGTGGCGGCCTCACTGTCGCGACGCTGCCCGCCATCGCCACCGGCAGCGCCGACGCGGTCGACCTTCTCGTCGGCCGCGATCTCACCGGCGGTTTCGCGCTCGACATCGATTATGCCGGCCGGCGCTTCCGCCTGCTGCCCAGCGGCCGCCTTCCCTTCCGCGGCTTCACCGCGCCGCTCAGCATCTCGCGCGACCGGCTGGTGTACGTCAGCGAGGTGACGCTCGGCGCCGCGCGGCTACGGCCGATGGTGGTCGACACTGGCGACGGCTCGTCGGTAACCGTCACCGCCGGCGGCTGGGCCAATGCGCGGCTTCCCGGCACCCGCACCACCACCGCCATTTCCTTCGGCCTCGCCGGCGCCGTCATCAGCACGATCGGCATCGTGCCGACGCTCAGGCTCGGCGAGCTTACCGCGCGCAATGTCGAGATCCGTGTCGAGCCGGCGGGCGGCTTTTCCGATTCGATCGAGGCGGCGGGGCGGATCGGCTCCGGCTTCCTGCAGAACTACCGCGTGCTGCTCGATCCCACCGCCGGCCGGATGATCCTCAGCCCCGGGCCGCATGCCGATCAGCCTCCCGTACGCTCGACCAGCGGCTTGCTGGTCGGCGTTGCCAGGGACCGGCTGAAGGTGCTGCACGTCATGCGCGGCGGGCCGGCACAGGCAGCCGGGTGGAAGGAGGGCGACATGATCTGCGCCGTCGACGGCCAGACGATCCCGGCCGATTACCCCACCAGCCCGCTCGCCAGCTGGTCCGCCGGCACACCGGGCCGGACCGTCGCGCTCCGCATGTGCGACGGCAGCGAACGCAAGCTGACGCTGCGCTACTTCTACTGATCAGACGAACGGCGCGATGGTGATCCCGCGCGCGGTCAGCACGTCGCGGACCCGCCCGGCCATCGCCACCGCAGCCGGGTTGTCGCCGTGGACGCAGATCGAATCGACGTGGAGGCTCGCCGTCCCGCCCTCCACCGTCTCCATCTCGCCGGTCTCCAGGAAGTCCGCGAGGCGCGCCGCCGCCTCGTCGGCGTCATGGATCACCGCGCCCGGCATGCTGCGCGGCACCAGGTTACCCTCGGGCGTATAGCCGCGGTCCGCGAAGACCTCGCTGAACACGCGCAGGTCCGCGGCAGCCGCCGCCTGCTCCAGCGCGGTGCCGGAAATCGCCAGTACGGCCAGCTCCCGGTCCACTGCCGCCACTGCGCGTGCGATCGCCGCCGCCACGTCCGCCTCGGCCGCCGCGACATTGGCCAGCGCGCCGTGCGGCTTCACATAGCTGACGGGATGATCGGCAAGCGCGCCGATCGCGATCAGTGCGCCCACCTGCGCTGCGACGAATCGCTCGATCTCAGCCGGGGTGGCCGGCAGCCGCCGTCGCCCGAAACCGAGCAGGTCCGGATAGCTCGGATGCGCGCCGACCACGACGCCGCGCTCGCGCGCCAGCCGCATCGTGCGGAACATCGTCTCGGGATCGCTCGCATGGCCCCCGCAGGCGACGTTGGCGCTGCTGACGAGCGCCAGCATCGCCGCATCATCGCCCATCGACCAGGGGCCATAGCCTTCGCCGAGATCGGCGTTCAGATCGATCGACCGCATCGCCACCATCTACGCCCTTCACCCCTCGCTTGTCGAACGGGGGGGTGACGAAGCGCGCGGCTAGAGCGACTGGCCGTCGTCGATGTCCACCACGGTGCCGGTCACCATCTCGCTCGCGTCGGAGGCGAAATACAGCAGCTGCGGATCGAGCACGTCGATCGGCATGAAGCGCCGCCGGTGCCAGCTCGCCATCTGCTTTGCACCGCCCTCGGTCTCGAACCAGTCGCCCGCGATCTCGGTCTGGATGTAACCGGGCTGGATCACGTTCACGTTGATCCCCATGCGCACCCACTCACGCGCCAGGTTGCGCCCCAGATGCGCGACGGCTGCCTTGGACGCGGCATAGGCGCTGTCGCCGTGGCCGGTGACATGCGCGGTGATCGATCCGATCAGCACGATGCGCCCACGCCCGGTGTCGCGCGATCCAGCCGCGATCAGCCGCTTGGCGCCCTCGCGCGCGGTCAGCAGTACGCCGGTGAAGTTGGTGTCGATCGTCTGGCGCAGCGCGTCCGGCGCCACGTCAACGGTGCGCCCGCCATTGGCGACGCCGGCATTGGCAATCACGGTATCGATGGTGCCGAAATGCGCCTCGGCGGTGTCATAGGCGGCGGCGATGGATTGCTCGTCCGTCACGTCGATCGCGACGGGCAGCGCCTTGTCGCCAAGCTTCGCGGCAAGCGCCTCGACCCGGTCGATCCGCCGCGCGCCGATCACGACCCGCGCACCGACAGCGACAAAGATTTCGGCGAAATGGGCGCCCAGGCCAGAGGACGCGCCGGTGATGAGCGCAATGCGCCCATTGAGATCGAAAGCCATTCATCCCCCCTCGCCTTGCGCCCGTTCGGTAACGCAAGCTGCGAGCGGGCGATGTGCTGGTGACCCCTACGGGACTCGAACCCGTGTTTCAGCCGTGAAAGGGCCGCGTCCTAACCACTAGACGAAGGGGCCAGCGGGGGGTGCAGCTAGAGGGGGTCTCCCGACCTGTCAATCGCACTCACGCCCGAAAGATATTTTTATTGCTGCAGCTGCTCAATCTGCCCAGGCGGCGTCATCGAGATGAAGCTCGGCGGCCGGGCGCTGCGCCCAGTCGTCGATCTTCGCGCGGCCGGCGAGCCACAGCCGGCGGTGCGACGCGGCACCGAGCAGCGCAGCGCCCAGCGGCGTGTCCGCGGCACGGAATGCCATTGCCTTCAGGCTGCGGCCGTCGTCCCCCGCCACGATCGCGCGCACATGGCCGTTGCCGACAACGTCGACGCGCACCGCGCGCACCGGCCCGATCGCCACCCGCGGGCTCGGCCAGCCCATGCCATAGGGACCGCCCATCTCCAGCGCAGTGACGAGATCAGGCGTGACGCCGCCGGGCGCATGAACCGAATCGACCAGCAAGGCGCGATCCGCCACCGCCGCCGCGACCCGCGCGGACAGAAGCTTCTCCAGGAAGTCGGCGAACGCCGGCACCTTGCCGGCATCGATGGTGAGGCCCGCTGCCATGGCATGGCCGCCGCCCGCCACCAGCAGCCCGGCCTCCTTCGCCGCCAGCACCGCCTGGCCAAGGTCGACGCCGGGGATGGAGCGGCCGGATCCCTTGCCGACGCCATGTTCGTCCAGCGCGATCACGATCGCCGGCTGCCCCAGCTTCTCCTTCAACCGGCCCGCGACGATCCCGATTACGCCGGGGTGCCAGCCACGCCCGGCGACCACCGTCACGGCGCGATCCGCGGCGTACATCGTCTCCGCCTCGGCCTGCACCGCGCCCTCTATCGCGCGCCGCTCCTCGTTCAGCCGGTCGAGCTCCTGCGCGATCATCCGCGCTTCGTCCGGATCGCGCGTCGTCAGCAGGCGCACGCCGAGGTCCGCACGCCCGACGCGCCCGCCGGCGTTGATCCGCGGGCCCAGCGCAAAGCCAAGATCGCTTGCGGTCGGCGCGCGGGTAAGCCGCGATGCCTCGATCAGCGCAGCGAGGCCGATGTTGCGCCGCCCGGCCATCACCTTCAGCCCTTGCGCGACGAATGCCCGGTTCAGCCCGCGCAGTTGCGCCACGTCGGCAACCGTCCCCAGCGCGACCAGATCGAGGAGGTCGAGCAGCCGCGGTTCCGGACGCGCGGCGAAGAAGCCACGGCCCCGCAGCACCCGCAGCAGCGCCGCACCCAGCAGGAAGGCGACGCCAACCGCCGCCAGGTGCCCGTGCGCCGCGCCCTCGTCCTCGTCCAGCCGATTGGGGTTCACCACCGCGTGGGCGACCGGCAGGGCGCTGGCGCATTGATGATGGTCGACGACGATCACGTCGACCGGCACGGCGCGCGCCGCCTCCAGCGCGTCGAACGCCTGCGCGCCGCAATCGACCGTGACGATCAGCGTCGCGCCTTCATGGGCCAGCCGCGTCATCGCCGTCGCGGTCGGGCCATAGCCCTCGACCAGCCGGTCAGGGATATAGGGCCGCGCCTCGATGCCCAGCTGCCGCAGCAGCAGGATCAGCACCGCCGCCGACGTCGCCCCGTCGACGTCGTAATCGCCGAACACCGCGATCCGCTCGCCCGCTGTCACCGCGTCGGCCATTCGCTCGGCGGCGCGGTCCATGTCGCGGAAGATCGACGGATCGGGCATGAAGGCGCGGATCGAGGGGCTGCGGTGGTCGTCCAGCGCCTCGCGCGGACAGCCGCGGGCGAGCAGCAGCTGCGTGACGAGATCGTCGAGCGACAGGTTGTCCGCCGCCGTCGCGCGCCAGCGCCACGGCTGGCCCATGATCGACCGTTCGACGCCCAGTACGTGCATCATCGGTTCACGCCCGCGCCGTCCAGGGCGCTTCGCGGAACCACTTGGTGATGATGTACTTCACCCCCTCCGACACCGCCGTCCCCTCGTGCAGCGTCATCGGATTGGGGCTGCCGTCCGCCAGCATGTTGTTCCACGCGAGCAGCGTGCCGCGCTTGGGCGCAACGCGCACGCCGGCCTGCGGGAACCAGGTCGCGCCGCCTTCCTCCACATCGTTGAGAAAGATCATTGCCGTCCACACGCGCTGCCCGCCAGACGCCTTCATTGCCGGCCAATAGCTTTCGCCCTCATGGAAATAATCGTGATGCGCCTTGAAATACTGGCCGGGCGCGTAGCGCTGCCCTTGCATCGTCTCTCCCCAGGCGGGATTGAGCCCGAGCAATTCCGCCAGCCCCCCGTCGATCGGCCGGATCTCAGGCGAATGCCGATTCATGTCGCAGCTTTCGGAGGTGCGGAACGACGTATCGCCGCGATCGGACAGCAGGGTCGACGGCCGGCGGTTGGCGTCGATCATCGCCACCAGCCGCTTGCACGTCGCGGGATCGAGATACTTCGGGATCTTCCAGGCGTCGGCGACTGCGCTCGGCAGCTTCACGGCGCGTGGATCGGCCGACAGCCGCGCCGCGACCGCAGCCCCGATCTGTGCACGATGCTGCGATGGATGTCCGGGAACAGATTGGCTCGCCATGGCACCTATTTGCGCGCCGTCCGGCCGAAGACAAGGGCGCGGCCAATGCGGCCACGATGTCGGCTGCGGCCGAACACACCGCGCCGGCTTCGGGCGCGTGTGTCGATGTTGAGGAGACATGGCAGGTGGGGGGCTTCTGTTGCCCGGCGCCCCCCGTGCCGCTGGAATCCGCTTCTGTTGCCCGGTGCGGTCCAACCGCGCTATTTTGGTATAACCTTAGGCCGTTAAGCCGTCAGGTTACGCCGCAATCGCGAGTGCTTCGTTATCGTTGGCACTTGTGTATGGGCCGTCACGGTGGTCCCATTCCGAGCAAAAGCCAGCGCCTTTCAACACACGTCGATCCTGGTTCGGCCCCGTCAACGTTCCTGCTGAAAGCAGAAGCGATGGTGGAGCCGCCGGGTACTGCCCCCGGGTCCGCTGTGCCTATTTTTCGCCGGCGTTTATCGCCATAGCCGTGGGGCAAGCCCCGCGAGCCCGACCGATATAGGGCATAGCGACGAAACTGCAAAGACCGCCTTTCGGTCGCCATAATGCGGGTGCATATGACGGGGTATCATGCTTACCCAGCGTTCCCGTTACGCCCTGCGCTCGATGCTGTACCTCGCAACGACGCCCGCAGGCGGCCCGCCCGTGCCGATGAACCGTATTGCCGTCGAGGCGAACGTCCCGCGCAAGTTTCTCGAACTGATCCTCGCCGATCTGCGCGATGCCGGGCTGCTGCACAGCCACCGCGGCAAGATGGGCGGATACGTCCTCGCCCGTCCGGCGCATCTCATTTCGCTGGGTGAGATCATCCGCGTGATCGAAGGCCCGCTCGCCCTGGTCCCGTGCGTCAGCCGCACCGCCTATCGCCCGTGCCGCGATTGCAAGAGCGAGGCGGATTGCGCGATCCGCCACGCGATGGCGCGCGTACGTGACGAGACGGCGCGCATCCTCGACGGCACCAGCCTCGCCGATGCGACGGCGGTGGAGATGGCCGCCGCCTGATCGCGGGGCGGCCGGGCCTCCCCGCCCCGCCGCGTCCGGATCAGACCTTCGGGCGCGCCTTCAGTTCGTCGCGAATCTCGCGCAGCAGCGCGACGTCCGCCGGTTCTGCCTTGGGCTCCTCGGCGCTCTTCTTCTTCTCGTGCTCGAACATCGCCACCGCGCGGTTCACCGTGCGCATCAGCATGAAGATGATGAACGCCACGATGACGAAGTTCACCGCCTGGGTGATGAACGCGCCATAGCCGAGCAGCGGCACGCCGGCCTTCTTCAGCGCGACATAATCGGTCGACCCGACGAGGTTCGGCGGCACCTTGCCCAGCGTGATGAAATAGCTGGAGAAATCGAGCCCGCCGAACACCTGGCCGATCACCGGCATCAGCACGTCCTCGGTCAGCGACGTGACGATCTTGCTGAACGCCGCGCCGATGATCACCGCGACCGCCAGATCCAGCACGTTGCCGCGCGCGATGAACGCCCGGAATTCCTTGAGCATGACAAAACCTTCCGCTGTTCTAATCTAGGTTACGCGCCGATTGCCCCCTCGCCAAGCGGAGCCGCTGTCCTATATGAATGATACAGGCCGTTTTCGGAGACCCACGCTAATGACCTTTCGTCCCCTTCTGATTGTTGCCCTTTCCGCCAGCGTTGCCGGCTGTGGCATCAACAGCGTTCCGACCGCGGAGGAGAATGCCAAGGCGCGCTGGGCCGACGTGCAGAATCAGTATCAGCGCCGCGCTGATCTGATCCCCAATCTGGTGTCGACCGTGAAGGCGGCCGGCGCGCAGGAGAAGGATATTCTCACCGAGGTGACCAACGCGCGCGCCTCCGCCACGCAGGTCCAGGTGTCGCCTGACGATCTCAGCGATCCCGCCAAGATGCAGGCGTATCAGCGCGCCCAGGCTGGCCTCACCCTGTCGCTGCAGCGGCTGCAGGAGGCGTATCCGGAGCTGAAGAGCCAGGGCAATTACACCACGTTGATGAGCCAGCTCGAAGGCACGGAGAACCGCATCACCATCGCCCGCAATGATTATAACGCGGCGGTGCAGGCGTATAACACCCGCATTCGCACCTTCCCCGACGCGGTCGGCGCGAAGATCTTCTACGGTGCAAAGCCAATGGTGCCGTTCCAGGCCACCACGCCCGGCGCGGAAGCCGCGCCCAAGGTCGATTTCGGCAGCTGATCGATCGTTTCCCGGCGGGGCAGCTTCCTAAGGCGCCCCGCCTCCCTTGCGCCGGAGTATATAGTGCAGCGCTTCCACAGGCTCAGCGCAAACGCATGGCGATCCTTGCTCGCCGCGATAATCGTGGCCCTCGCCGCGATGATTGCCCTGCCGGCAACCGCGCAGACCTTCCCCAAGTTCACCGGCTTCGTCGTCGACGCGGCCAATATCCTGCCGCCCAACGTCGAGGCGGAGCTGACGCAGAAGCTCGATGCGTTGCAGCGGGATACGAAGCGGCAGCTGGTCGTCGCCACGGTGCCCAGCCTCGAAGGCTATCCAATCGAGGAGTATGGCTACAAGCTCGGCCGGGCCTGGGGCGTCGGCCTGAAGGACGTGAACAATGGTGCGATCCTGCTGGTCGCCCCCAATGATCGCAAGGTGCGGATCGAGGTCGGCAATGGCCTCGAGCCCTTCCTGACCGACGCTTATTCCAGCGTCGTCATCAACAATGACGTCCTGCCCTATTTCAAGGAAGGCGACATGGCCGCCGGCGTCGTCGCCGGCACGGACGCGCTGATCGCACAGCTGCGCGCATCGCCGGAGGAAGCGCAGGCCAGGCTCGATGCCGCGATCAAGGAATTCGACAGCACCCGCAAGACGCAGCGCAGCGGCGACGGTGGCTTCCCGCTCGGCCTCGTCTTCTGGGGCATGGTCGCGATGTTCGTGCTGCTGTCGCTCGGCCGGCGCGGCTCGGTGGGCCGCGGCAAGCGCTACCGCGACGATGGTGGCCTCAGTTCCGTGGTCCTGTGGAACATCGCAGCGAATGTCGCGAGCGCGGCCCTGAGCGACGATGACGATGATTGGGGCGGCGGCGGCGGCTTCGGCGGCGGCGGCGGCGGATCGTTCGGGGGCGGCGGCGCCTCGGGGAGCTGGTGATGCGCCTGTCTGCTGAAGATCATGCCAAGGTGACGGCGGCGGTCGCCGCGGCCGAGGAGCATACCGATGGCGAGATCGTCACGATCGTCGCGCGCACCTCCGATGCGTACCACGACGTCGGGCTGCACTGGGCGGTGCTCGCCTCGCTCCTGGTGCTCGCGCTGCTGTCGGCCTTCCCCAATTCGGTCGATGCGATCCATTTCATCACCGGCGATCCGTGGAACGAGCATGTCTCGACGGGGACGGCGCTCACCATCGCCACCGTGCTGGCGACGGTAACCTTCCTCGCCGTGCGCTATCTTCTCGTGATCCGTCCGCTGCGCATGGCGCTCACCCCGGCCGCGACCAAGACGCGCCGGGTCCATGCCCGCGCGCTCGCCCTGTTCCGCGCCAGCGCCGAGCATCGCACCATGGCCGCGACGGGCGTGCTCCTTTACCTCAGCCTCGACGAGCATCGCGCCGAGATCGTCGCGGATGTCGGCATCCACAGCCGCGTGTCGAGCGACGTGTGGGGCCACGCGATGGCCGCGCTCGTCGCCGCCGTGAAGGACGGGCGCCCCGGAGACGGCATGGCGGCGGCGGTTCAGGAAATCGGCGTCGTCCTCGCCGAGCATTTCCCGCGCACCGGCAGCAATCCCAACGAACTGCCCGATCGCCTGATCGAACTATGAGCGCCGCGACCGAGGCCCCGCAGGTGATGTGGGAAGGCCGCTTCATCCGCATGATGCGGCAGGGCAGATGGGAATATGCCGATCGCAGCCGCGGCATCGGCGCCGCGGTGATCCTCGCCGTCACCGGTGACGACGAGGTGGTGCTGGTCGAGCAATATCGCGTGCCGCTCGGCCGCACGTGCCTCGAGCTCCCCGCCGGCCTGGTGGGCGACGTGACTTCAGGCGAGCCGCTGGCCGAGGCGGCAGGCCGCGAGCTTGAGGAGGAAACCGGCTTCCGCGCGGGGACGATCGAGCCGCTCGGCGATTTCTATTCCTCGCCCGGCATGGTTAGCGAAGGCTTCACGCTGGTGCGGGCGCGCGACCTCACCCGCGTCAGCGATGGCGGCGGCGATGCGGAGGAGGATATCACCGTCCATATCGTCCCGCGCCGCGACATTGCCGCTTTCGTCGCCGCGAAGCGCGCCGCTGGCGTCGCTATCGACGTGAAGCTCCTCCTTCTGCTCGGCGACGTGCTGCTGGCCTGACCGGTCGGTTCGCGCCAGCAACGAACCACCCTTCCCCCGCCTCGCGTCGCGGCCTATCTCTTGGCGATGCGCAAACACATCCTGATCGTGATCGGCCTCCTGATCCTGGTGGCGGCCGGCATCCTCGTCTGGCTTGGCTGGCCCGACAAGGCGAAGGTCGATTTCGCCGACGTCACCGGCCAACGGCCACAGATCACCGAGCCGCGCCGGCAGATGATCCCCACGGTCAAGGTGGCGAAGGCGGTCGGCTGGCCGCAGGGCGCCGCCCCGACGGCGGCCGCGGGCCTCACGGTCACCCGTTATGCCGACGGCTTCGATCACCCGCGCTGGCTGTACCGGCTGCCCAATGGCGACATTCTCGTCGCTGAAACCAATTCGCCGCCGCGCGAGGGTGGCGGTATCACCGGCGCCGCGATGAAGCTGCTGATGGGCCGCGGCGGTGCCGCGGTGCCGTCCGCGAACCGCATCACCCTGCTCCGCGATTCGAATGGCGATGGCCGGGTCGACGAAAAGCACGTGTTCATGACCGGGCTGAACTCGCCCCATGGCATGACGCTGTTCGAAGGGCAGCTCTACATCGCAAACACCGATGCGCTGGTGCGCGTGCCCTATACCGAGGGCGCGACGAAGATCACCGCCAAGCCCGAAACCGTCATCAAATATCCGGGCGGCGCCAATCACTGGGCGCGCAACGTGATCAACGCCGAGGATGGCCGGACGCTCTATCTCTCGATCGGCTCGGCCTCGAACATCGGCGAGAACGGCCTCGACAAGGAGCGGCTGCGCGCCGTCATCCTGCAGGTCTGGCCGAAGGAAAAGACGTACCGCATCTACGCCGCCGGCGTGCGCAACGCGAACGGCATGGCGCTCAACCCCAACACCAAGCAGCTTTGGACCGTCGTCAACGAGCGTGACATGCTCGGCTCGGATATCGTGCCCGACTATCTGACCGCGATCGAACTTGGCGATCACTTCGGCTGGCCCTGGTATTATTGGGGTGGTTACCCCGACAAGCGCGTCGAGCCAGCCAACCCGCAGCTTCAGCAATATTCAAAGCGCCCGGATTACGCGCTCGGGCCGCACGTCGCCGCGCTCGGCCTCACCTTCGCTGCCGATGCGAAGCTCGGTGATCGCTTCGCCAGCGGCGCCTTCATCGGCGAACATGGTTCGTGGAACCGCGTGCCGGTGTCCGGCTACAAGGTCGTCTACGTGCCTTTCACCGATCGCGGCTGGCCGGTGCCGGGCGCGAAGCCCGTCGACGTGCTGACCGGCTTCCTCAACGCCAAGGGCGAGGCGCAGGGCCGCCCGGTCGGCGTCATCACCGATCAGACCGGCGCGCTGCTCGTGGCGGACGATGTGGGCAACGTGATCTGGCGGGTCAGCGCGGCCGGGCAGCCCGTGGCGACGCAGCGTACGGGCCAGCCCGCCGCCCGCTGATCCCTGTCCGGGCGCGCCTCCTTCGGGAGGTGCGTCAATTGTGACACGGCCGAACAAGACAGGCGCGGCCCCAGGCGCTACCGGGGCGCGCATGTTTCGCCGAATCCTCCCGACACTCGCTGCGCTTACCGCCCTCGCCGGTTGCGCTTACCCCGCCAACCCGCCCGCGCTGCCACCCGCGAACGCGCCCGCGCCGCTTGACGCGGCCGATGCCCTCGCGGCGCGCGCGCCGGTCACGATCCTGATCTCGATCGACGGCTTCCGGCCCGACTATCTCGATCGCGGGCTGACGCCCGTGCTCTCCCGCCTCGCCGCGGATGGCGTCACTGCGCCGATGCGCCCGAGCTTCCCGTCCAAGACCTTCCCGAACCACTGGACGGTCGTGACTGGGCTACGCCCCGATCGCCACGGCATCACCGCCAATTCGATGGAGGATCCCGCCCGCCCCGGCGAAGTCTTCACCATGGCGAACGACGATCCCTTCTGGTGGAACGGCGCCCCGCCGATCTGGGTGACGGCGGAAAAGGCCGGCATCCCCACCGCCTCGATGTACTGGCCGGGCTCGAACGTCGGCTGGGGCGGCGTGCGCGCGTCCACCTGGCCGAACCAGGTCACTGGCGGCACACGGCCTACGGACTGGCAACAATTCAGCCAACAGATGCCGAACGAGAACCGTGTGCGTGCAATCCTGGACTGGATGCGCCGTCCGTCGACCACGCGCCCCCGCCTGGTGACCACCTATTTCGACGTCGTCGACACCGCCGGCCATCAATATGGCCCCACTTCGCCGCAGGTGAACGAGGCGTTGGTCGAGGTCGATCGCGCCATCGGCCAGCTTGTCGAAGGGCTCGCCGCACAGGGTCAACCGGCAAACCTCGTCATCGTCTCCGATCACGGCATGTCGGCCACCTCGAGCGACCGTGTCATCGCGCTCGACAAGGTCGTATCTACGGAGGACGCACGCGTCGTCGAAAGCGGCCCCTACGCCACCTTTGCGCCGCTGCCGGGCCGCGAAGCAGCGGTCGCGGCCGCCCTTCTCAAGCCCCACGCGCACATGGAATGCTGGCGCAAGGCCGAGATCCCCGCCCGCCTGCATTACAGCAAGAACCCGCGCGTCCCGCCGTTCATCTGCCTCGCCGAGGATGGCTGGATGACATACAAGACCGCGCCGACGACGCCCTTCTCGCGCGGCGAACATGGCTTCGACAGCAACCTGCCCAGCATGCGCGCGCTGTTCATCGCCAATGGCCCGGCCTTCGTCCGCGGGCAGCGCATCGAGGATTTCGACAATGTCTCGGTCGCGCCGCTGCTGCGCACGTTGCTCGGCCTGCCGGCGGATCCTACGCTGGACGGGACGGATGCACCGTTCCGCCCGGTGCTGACGCAACGATAAGGAGAGGCAATGCAGTATTTCGAGGACATCGCCATCGGCACCAAGGCCAGTTTCGGCAGCTATAAGGTGACGCGCGAGGAAGTGATGGAATTCGCCGCGCGTTACGATCCGCAGCCGTTCCACCTTTCGGACGAGGCTGCCGCGCAGACGCACTTCGGCCGCATCTCCGCCAGCGGATGGCACACCTGCGCCATGGTGATGTCGATGATCGTCGAGAACCTGAAGAACAACCGTCAGGCGGGCCTCGGCTCGCCCGGGGTCGACGAGCTGCGCTGGCTGAAGCCGGTCTATCCCGGCGATACATTGCGCTGCGAGACGGAGGTGATCGAGAAGCGCCAGTCGCAGTCACGGCCTGAAATGGGCATCTTCAAGAGCCGCATGACGGTCTACAATCAGGATGACGTACCGGTCATGTCGATGGTGTCGAACGGCCTCATCGCCACGCGCCCGGCCGCCTGACGCTCAACGACGAACCGCCACCCCGGCCGATGACCCGGGGCGGTGGTTCGTTTCCTTCAACCTACGCGCCCGAGCGCGGCTCGCTTACTGTCGGCGCGGGCGAGCGTAGCGCGGCTGCGACGTGCGCGGCTGGGCGCGGTTGAACCCCGGCGAGGATCGCGGCGCACGATAACCTTCGGCGCGGTTCTCACGGCGATAGTCGCGATAGTCCTGGCGCACGTCGTTGCGAAATTCGCGGCGTGCCTCGCGCCGTCCCTGCTGGAACTGCCCGCGATCGATCTCGCCGCTGCGGTACGCGCGGCGATTGTCGCGCAGGTCGCCGCGATAGTCGCGCCGCTCGTTGCGGTAATCGCGCTGGAAGCCATTCCAGTTCGCCTGCGCGCCGGAACGGTTCCAGCCCGGCCGGCCCTGCCAGTAACGGCGCTGCGCATCGTTCCAGCGATGCGGGCGACGATAGCGATCGTACACGTAGATGCCGGTGCCCGGATAATAGAAGTCGTTATACCAGCCGAAGGTGCTGCCATAGCCATAGCCGGCATAACCGGGATATCCGCCGAACCCGTCGTAATAGGGATCGCCGATATAGCCCGAACCATAGCCGAGCGACGCACCGCCATAGCCATAGCCGTCGGTGCAGGCGGCCGTGCCCATGCCGATCCCGGCGAGCAGCGCGACTAAGCCGATGCGTTTCCACTTCATTTCATGTCTCCTGAACGTTGGAGCCGCGGCAAAAAACGCGCCGCACAGTTAACGGCAAACTCGGCCTCGAAAGTGAAGTTCCCTAGTGGTCGGGAAACGACATCAGCGCGTCCACCTGAATACCATCGCCGCGCAGCAGATCAGCGCCGCCCAGGTCGGGCAGATCGACCAGGAACTGCGCCTGTACTACCTCGGCCCCCGCCTTGCGCAGCAGGCGGACGGCGGCGCGTGCGGTGCCGCCGGTCGCGATCAGGTCGTCGATCAGCAGCACGCGCGCGCCTGGGGCGCACGCATCGGCGTGCATGGCGATCCGGTCCTGGCCATACTCCAGCGCATAATCCTCCGCGATCGTGGCGCCCGGCAGCTTCCCGTCCTTGCGGATCAGCAGCACGCCTGCCTTCAACGGCACGGCCAGCGCGGCGGCGAACAGGAAGCCGCGTGCCTCGATCCCGGCGACGAGATCCACCGGCCCCTTCACTGCCGCCACCATCCGCTCGACCGCCCTGGCGAGGCCGTGCGGATCAAGCAGCAGGGTGGTGATATCGCGAAACTGGATCCCGGGCTTCGGGAAGTCCGGGATCGTCCGGATCAGCGCCTTGAGGTCATCGTTGCTGCCATCCGCAGATGCGGGCGACAGGTCAGTCGAGCGGCGGTCGTCATGGCTCATCCGCCCCACATGCTCTTCACCGCCTGCCATCGCAAGCAACCGTGATGCCCGTCCCTCCACAGGCCCGCCCGCGTAACCCACGAAAAAGCCCCGCTCGCATCATCATGCGGGCGGGGCTCGTTCTCGTCAGCCTCTGATGAAGGCCGGGCTCAATGCTTCACGTTGCGCCACACGTTCTGGTAGGCGCCCCAGGTCAGGAACACGAAGATCGCCAGGAAGATGATCGTCGCGAAGCCTGCTGCGTGGCGGGTCTCGAGGTTCGGCTCCGCAGTCCAGGTCAGGAAGGCGGCCACGTCGTCGGCCATCTGCTGCTTGGTCGCCTGCGTGCCGTCCTCGTAGGTCACCTGCCCGTCAGAGGTGATCGGCGGCGGCATCGCGATGTTGAGGTTCGCGAAATACGGGTTGTAGTGCAGCCCCTCGGGCGTCTTGGCGTCCGGGAACTTGCGCAGCAGTTCGGCCGGCTGGTTCTGATAGCCGGTCAGCAGCGACGACACGTAGTTCGCGCCGTCGTGACGCGCCTTGGTGATCAGCGACAGGTCAGGCGGCAGCGCGTTGTTGTTCGCCGCGCGCGCCGCAACCTCGTTGGCGTACGGGCTCGGGAAGCGGTCGAACGGCAGGTTCTTGCGCGTGGTGGCTTCGCCCGTATCCGGGTTCACGCTCGGCTGCTCGATCGGCCATGCCTGCGCCAGCGCCTTCACCTGGCCCTCGCTGTAGCCGATCTGCTCGAGATCGCGGAACGAGACGTACTTCAGGCTGTGGCAGGCGGCGCAAACCTCCTGATACACCTTCAGGCCGCGCTGCAGCTGCTGCTTGTCGAACTTGCCGAACATGCCGGCCGAGGAGAGCCCCACATCCTTGGCAGGAAGGTGGAACTCATGCTCCGCGGTCTCCGGCGCCGGATCGGTGATCGCGGTCGAGATCGTGCCGAACAGCGCGATGCCGAGCACGAAGACGAAGCCGGCCCCGATCAGGAGTGCGATGGTACGAACCATTGTTTTCTAATTCCCCCGTATCGGCTCAGTGCGCCATCGCGGTCTTGGTCGGCGAGGTGCCGCCATGCTTCGCGAGCACCGCTTCGGTGATCGAGTTCGGCAGCGGGAGCGGACGCTCCGAGCGCGAAACGATCGGCAGGATGATCAGGAAGTGCGCGAAGTAATAAGCCGTCGCGATCTGACCGATGATAACGTTGCGTGCGGTTGCTTCTGCGCCACCGACATAGCCGAGCACCAGCACGTCGAGCAGCAGGACCAGCAGGAACCAGCGGTACGTCGGACGATAGTTGGCCGAACGAACCGGCGAGCTGTCCAGCCAGGGCAGGAAGAACAGCAGCAGGATCGAGCCGAACATCGCCAGCACGCCCCAAAGCTTGCCCGTCAGGATGAAGTCCGCGGTGAAGCTCTTGAGGATCGCGTAGAACGGCAGGAAGTACCATTCCGGAACGATGTGCGCCGGCGTCGAGAGCGGGTTCGCCTCTATGTAGTTGTCCGGATGGCCAAGCAGGTTCGGCGAGAAGAAGATCAGCGCCGCGAAGATCAGGAAGAAGACAGCGACGCCGACGCCGTCCTTCGCCGTGTAATACGGGTGGAACGGCACCGTGTCCTGCTCGCCCTTCACGTCAACGCCGGTCGGATTGTTCGAACCCGGAATGTGCAGCGCCCAGATGTGCAGGATGATGACGCCCGCGATCACGAACGGCAGCAGATAGTGCAGCGAGAAGAAGCGATTGAGCGCGGCATTGTCCGGCGCGAAGCCGCCCAGCAGCCAGATGCGGATCGGCTCGCCGACCAGCGGAATGGCCGAGAAGAAGCCCGTGATCACCTGCGCGCCCCAGAAGCTCATCTGGCCCCACGGCAGCACGTAACCCATGAAGGCAGTCGCCATCATGAGGAGGAAGATCACCACGCCCAGCAGCCACACCATTTCGCGCGGCGCCTTGTACGACCCGTAATAAAGGCCGCGGGCGATGTGGATGTAGACGACGGCGAGGAACATCGACGCGCCGTTGGCGTGCGCATAGCGCAGGAACCAGCCGGCGTTCACGTCACGCATGATGCTCTCGACCGAGGCGAAGGCGACCGCGCCGTTCGCCGCATAATGCATCGCCAGCACGACGCCGGTGACGATCTGCACCACCAGCGCAAGGCCGGCGAGCACGCCGAAATTCCACCAATAGTTGAGGTTGCGCGGCACCGGGTAACCGGCACCAACGGCGTTGTAGACGAGACGCGGCAGAGGCAGCTTCTCGTCCATCCACCGCATCAGCGGCTGCTTCGGCTCATAATGATTGGCCCAGGGAAAGCTCATCTGTGTGCTACCTCAACCGACCGTCACGACGGTGTCGGACGTGAATTCATAATCGGGAACGACGAGGTTCGTCGGTGCGGGTCCCTGGCGGATGCGGCCGGCAGTGTCATAGGCGGAGCCGTGGCACGGGCAGAAATAGCCGCCGAACGGCCCCTTGTTCTCGCCTTCGCCGGCGCCCAGCGGCACGCAGCCGAGGTGGGTGCACACGCCCAGCGTGATCAGCCAGTTCTTCTTGCCGCTCTTGGTGCGCTCTTCCAGCGTCTGCGGGTCACGCAGCGAGCTCACCGCCACCGCATCGGCTTCCGCGATCTCCTTCGGCGTCAGGTTGCGCACGAACAGCGGCTGCTTGCGGAACGTGGACTTGATCGCCTGACCCGGCTCGATCTTGCTGATGTCGATCTCGGTGGTCGACAATGCCAGCACGTCGGCCGACGGATTCATCTGATTGATCAGCGGCAGAACGATCACGCCTGCGCCGACGCCCGCCCATGCAACGGCCGCGATATTGATGAAATCGCGCCGGCGGGGGTCGTGGGCTTCCTCTAGATAAGGTTTCGGGTTTTCGCCTGGAGGAATCGTGCTCTCGACCGTCGCCATTCGCTAAACCCTTGTCCTTCCTGCCGGAGTCGGCCGCATCTTCGGAGATAGAGTTCCCCTGCGCCCGCCCATGGAATCCCCCCGTCCCCACGGAGGTTCGCGGCCTGATAGCTGCGCCCCCCGCCCCTGCCAACTGCCATTTTGCGCATGTGTGACGGTGCTGTAACGGGCGCCATGCGCCTCGCCCTCTACGAACCGGACATCGCCGGCAACGTCGGCACCATCATGCGGACCTGCGCCTGCTTCGGTGTCGGGCTGGATCTGATCGAGCCGATGGGCTTCCCCTGGGGGGACCGCGCCTTGCGCCGGGCCGGCATGGATTACGCGGCCGCGGGGGACATCGTCCGGCATGTCGACTGGTCATCCTTCGAGGCGGGCGTCACCGGGCGGCTGGTTCTTGCCACCACGCGCGGCGCGGTGGACCTGTGGTCCGCCCGGTTCGATCCCGATGACGTGCTCCTGTTCGGCAGCGAAGGGGCGGGCGTTCCCGATCATGTCCATGCCCGCGCCGATCTGGCGGTGCGAATCCCGCTGCGCCCGGGCCTGCGATCCCTCAACGTCGCGGTCAGCGCCGGCATCATGCTGGCCGAGGCACTTCGCCAGACCCAGGCGAGCCAATGACCGCCGGTCCTTGCCCGCTGAGACATTCTGTCACCTCGACACTTTGTCCGCGCTACCGTTAAGGCACAGCCATGATCGAGCTCGATACCGAACAAGAAACCGCCCGCACGTGGTTCGAACAGCTGCGCGACCTGATCTGCGCCGAATTCGAGGCGATCGAGCGTGAGGCCGGCTCCGATGCCAGCTTCACCTATATCCCGTGGGATCGCCCCGATCCCTCCGGCGCGCCCGGCGGCGGTGGCATCCGCGGCGTCATGAAGGGCCGGGTGTTCGAGAAGGTCGGCGTGAATATCTCCACGGTCGGCGGCCGCTTCGAGAGCGATTTCGGCAAGACCATCCACGGCGCGGAGGAAGACCCGACGTTCGTCGCGACCGGGATCAGCCTCGTCGCGCACATGGCCAACCCGCACGTCCCCGCGGTGCACATGAACACGCGCTTTCTCTCCACCACGAAACGGTGGTTCGGTGGCGGTGCCGATCTCAATCCGCCGTTGCCGATCGAGGAAGACACCGAAGACTTCCACCGCACGCTAAAGAATGCCTGCGATGCCCATGATCCGGCGCATTATCCGCGCTTCAAGCAATGGGCGGATGACTATTTCTACATCCCCCACCGCAAGGTGCATCGCGGCGTCGGCGGCATCTTCTACGATCACCTGGAAGGCGATTTCGCCGCCAACTTCGCCTTCACCCAGGATGTCGGCCGCGCGTTCCTCGATGTCTTCCCCCGCATCGTCCGGCGGCGCATGAACCTGCCCTTCACCGAGACGGACATGGAGCAGCGCAACGCCTGGCGCGGCCGCTATGCTGAATTCAACCTCGTCTATGATCGCGGCACCCTGTTCGGCCTCAAGACCGGCGGGAATATCGATGCGATCCTGATGAGCCTGCCCCCCGTCGCCACCTGGGGCTGAGCAAGGAGGCTGATGGCATGGGCCTGATCGACGTCCCCGATGATCAGCTCGCCACCATCGTCACCACGCTGGAGATGCACCGGCGCCCGCCGCTGCGCCCCACCCCGCCCTCGCGATTGCGGCTGGCGCGGTGGGACCGGCCTTCGGCGGCCGCATATCGCACGCTGTTTCGCCGTGTCGGCGCGCCGTGGCTGTGGTTCTCGCGCCTCGTACTCGACGATTCGGCGCTGCTCGCGATCATCCACGATCCCGGCATCGAGGTGTACGCCGTCTCTGACGCTGCCGGAATCGAGGTCGGCATGCTGGAGCTCGATTTCCGCCACGCCGGCGCGTGCGAGCTTTCCTATTTCGGGCTGGTGCCGGAACTGACCGGCCAGGGCCACGGCAGCTGGCTGATGGCGGAGGCGACGACGCGCATGTGGCGCAAGGGGATCGATCGCGTGTGGGTCCACACCTGCACGCTCGATCATCCGTCGGCGCTCGGCTTCTATCGCGCCAAGGGCTTCGCGCCGGTGAAGCGCACGGTGGAAACCTTCATCGATCCCCGCGTCGCCGGCCTGCTACCCGAGGAGTGCGCCCCTCACGTGCCGCTGCTGGCGAAGCGGCGATAGGTCGCGATCCCCAGCATCAGCAGCGCGACATTGTAGATCGTCCCCGCGATCGCCATCAGCGCGGTCACCAGTGCGATCAGGAACGGATTGTCATGCCCCGGCTCGCGCAGCCAGGTGTCGAGCGGGAACAGCGGGCTCACCACCATCCACTGCACCAGGAACAGGGTGACGACCGCGCCCAGCAAGGCCCAGCGCACATTGCCGGTGACGCGCCAGCTCCGCCTGATCGCGCGCGCCGCACTCTGGTTCGGCTCCGCCACGATCACCGGCACCACCGCAATCAGCCGCGCCTGCATGAACAGGCCGGGAAGCACGAACATCCACAGGCCAAGCCCCACCGGGATCGCGACCAGCAGGTTCGCCAGCACGAACCGCCCGATCCTGCGCAGCGCCAGCCGCAGCGCGTCGCCCACGCTCGGCCGGTCCGGCGTCAGCAGCAAGGTGGCGATCGCTGCCAGCCCGACGATCCCGATCAGGTCCGCCGCGACATACCAGAAAGCGTTGCTCTGCCCCCAGACCGATACGGCGTTGAACCACGCCTCCATCGCCTGCTCGTCGCCGCTTTCGCGTGGCAGCGTCGGCAAGGGATCGCACAGCAATTGCACCGCAAAGGCGGGCAGGAAGATCAGCGCGCCGGCCAGGCGCACGATGAGATCGGCCTCGCGCCGGAAGACGCCCCAGGCGTCCGCCAGCAGCCGCACGAAGGAAGGGTTCATGCTGCCCCGCGCGCGTCCCGGGCCGCCAGATAGAACTGGCCGGAGAATACGGACTGAAGGACGCTGAACACCGCCGTCACGGCGGCGGTCCCCAGCGCGACCATCAAGGTCACCGTCGCTGCCCCCTCACCGCCCACCATCAGCCGCACGACGACGCCGAGGATCGAGGTCACCGCCAGCAACGTCACCAGCATCACGATCGCATAGAGGATCAGCACCCCGATCAGCTTCATCGTCGATCCACGGGTCAGCGCGAAGGAACGGCGGATCGCGCCGAGCCCCAGCCGCTCGTTCACGATGACGGCCAGCAGCGGCACCAGCCGCGCCGTCACCCAGAACAGCGCGATCAGCAGGGCCAGGAAATAGAGCGAGGCAAATCCGGCGCTCGCGAGGTTCACGCCCTCCTGCGGCAGGTTCGCCCGCGCCCGCACCGGATCGAAGCCGGAGGACACGAGCAACAGCACCCCGGGCAACGCCGCCACGAACAGCACCAGCACCAGCACGATGAGGATGCCCAGCAGCGGCCCGACACGCGCGCCACCGATCGCCAGCGCAGTACCGCGGTCGACCGACGGGTCCGTAGCCACCGCCGTGATCGCCAGCGCGCCGATCGCCGTCGCCACCGCCACCGCGATCGAAACGAGCCCGCCGACAATGGATGTGGTCGATCCGCTCGTATTCGCATCGACCAGCGCCTGCAGCACCGTCGGCACGAACAGCAGCAGCAGCGCGATGGACGCGAGGATCGCGAACCTTCCCGCGATCACTTCCATCGTCCGGTCCCAGACCGTACCCACGCTGACCATCAACCGACCCGTCTTTCGCTGTTGCCCGTCGCAACGCTACTCTATCGCCGCGATGCTTGCCAATCGCTTCGCCCGTCCGCATCTCGCACGGCGTGATTGACGATACTATCGAATGGCGCGTGACGCCCGGCCTCACCGATTATCCGGCGGCTCTGGCCGAGATGGAGGCGCGGGCCGCCGCCGTCGCGGCTGGCGAGGCGCGCGAGCTTGTCTGGCTGCTCGAA
>CAYMIU010000051.1:0-4706 GCA_964390515.1 uncultured Stakelama sp. | reverse complement strand
CCCCCGCCGGTCTACACTGCGGGGACGAGCGCCGATCCGGCCGAACTTATCGATCCGCGCTTCCCCGTGGTCGATGCCGGGCGGGGCGGACGCTACACCTATCACGGCCCCGGCCAGCGCATCGGCTATCTCGTGCTCGATCTCAATCGACGCGGGCGGGACGTGCGCTGTTTCGTCCACGCGGTCGAAGGCTGGGTGATCGACGCGCTGGCGCAGCTTGGCATCACCGCCTTTCGCGCACCCGGCCGGATCGGCATCTGGACGCAGGACGCGGACGGACAGGAAGCGAAGATCGGCGCGATCGGGGTCCGCGTACGCCGCTGGGTCACGATGCACGGCTTTTCGGTGAACCTGTCGCCCGATCTCGCGCACTTCGGCGGGATTGTCCCCTGCGGCATCGCCGAATACCCGGTGACGAGCGCCGCGGCGCTCGGCAGCGACGCCACGACTGAAACCTTTGACGCCGCGCTTGCGTTGACGGCCGGCGCATTCCTGCAAAGTCTTTCTTGCAGCGGTGAAATCGAGGCTTGAGGGGGCGCCGTTCTGTGTCTAATATCCACTTTGATTTGGGTATTAAGGATCCATCCGCCGTCCAAATCCACTATCTAGGGAGCTATCCATGCGTGTTATCTCGAAGATTCTGACGGGTTCCGCCCTCGCCGCGGCCGCTCTGGCCGTGTCGGCTTGCGGTTCGAAGACCGAGACGACCACCGACAACACCACCATCACCGACATGAACGCCACCGAGGGCATGGACACCATGACCGACAACATGACGGCGGTGGACGCTGGCATGAACGGCGGCATGATGGCGAACGACACGATGCTGTCGAACGACATGATGATGTCGAACGACATGACCGCCACCAACGCGATGTAATCATCGCGCCATTGGCGTGTTTGAAGGGCCGCCCGGGCAACCGGGCGGCCCTTTTCATTTCTGGCCGCACCCGCCGCTGATCGTTTCACCAGCGTCCAAAATGTTCCATGCCGGCCACAAATTGGGTTGGCGATTCATGCCAAAACACCTATGAATCCCGCGCGTTGCGTCAAAGGGGTTTTGTAATGAGCGGGTTGCGGTTGGTTGGCGCTGGCATGGTGGCAGCGACGCTGGTGATGTCTTCACCGGCATCGGCGCAATTCTTCATGAAATCCAAGGATCTGTCCGGTCAGGTGGTGCGCGGTGACGAGCAGGGCGTGGCCCAGCCGATGCCGGGCGCGACCGAGAAGGAGCTGCGCGCCGGCCTCAGCTGGACGCTGCGCGCCGCGCTCAACGTCGCCGCGCTCCAGTGCCAGTTCGAACCGACGCTGCTCGCGGTCGACAATTACAATGCCGTGCTGACCGATCATAAGGACGAGCTCAAGGAGTCCTATGATACGTTGCGTGGCTATTTCGCTCGCACGAACAAGGGCGTGAAGGCCGGTCAGGCGGCGCTCGACCAGTTCGGCACCCGCACCTATTCCAGCTTCAACGCCGTCGCGTCGCAGTACAACTTCTGCCAAGCCGCCGGCGAGATCGGCCGTCAGGCGCTCTACGCGCCGCGCGGCAGCTTCGGCACCGTCGCGCAGGAGCAGATGCGCAAGCTGCGCAACAGCCTCGTGCCCTGGGGCGAGCAGCAGTTCCCGCGCTATGTCCACACCGATCCGCGTATCCCGCGGCTGGACAATGTCTGCTGGTCAAAGAAGGGCGAGTGGCAGGTGCGCAAGTGCGGCGCGCTCGATTTCCCGCCGCCCCTCGCACCAGTCAACGTCGCACAACGCTGACGCCCGGGCTTCCGCCTACCAGCTGAACCGACGGGTGTGACGCGCATCCCGCGCCTCACCCGCCCGGCTCTGGCGCTTACTTCTCGCCGTTGTCCTTGACGCCGACCACCGGCACCTCGACTTCGGTCTTCTTGGTGCCCACGACCACTTCCTTGCTGTCGACGTCCACCTTCGGCAGTTCGCCGCCCTTGGCGCTCACGTCCACCTGCGGCAGCGAGCCTTCCTTGACGTCCGCGCTCCAGAAGCCGGTCGCGAAGAGGACCACGACCACCAGAGCCACGATCCCGAGCAGAATGGCGATCGTCCGCCCGGCGCCGCCACGGCGAACCACGACATGATCGTCGGTTGTACGATAATCGGCCATGACTTCCTCTCCCTCAACACTGTCTACACACCGCTGGAACCCGTCTTGCTGCGCCTTTGTTCCGGCACCGTAAGCAAACATTTCCGGATCCGGTGTGTCCGGTCGCGCGCGGCGTCTCTTTCAGATGCAACACTTTGCGCCTAACGCCCGGCGACCATGGAACTTGCCGCCCCTCCCCCGCTGACCGGTAGCCGCCCGGAAACCGATCCTGCGGAGCTGTCGGCGCTCGTCCGCATCGCCGCACCCTTGGTGGGCGCGAACCTGCTTCAGATGGCGGTCAGCGCAGTCGACGTGATCTTCGTCGCGCGGCTCGGCACGGTTGACCTCGCCGCCGCGACGCTCGGCGTTTTCATGTTCAATCTCACCATGTACGCGCTGATCGGCCTTACCAGCGCCGCCGCGCCGCTGATTGCGGCGGAGCTCGGCCGGCGCAAACATGCCGTGCGCGAAGTGCGGCGCAGCGTGCGCATGGCCCTGTGGGTCGGCGCCGCCGGATCGCTCCCCGTGATCCTGCTCCTCGCACACGGCGAGACCTTGCTGCTGCTCGCTGGCCAGGATCCCGAAGTCGCGCGGCGCGCCGGCCATTTCCTCGACATCATCATGATTGCCATCGTTCCGGGCGTTGCGGCGGGCGTCATGCGCACCTCGGCCGCTGCACTCGGCCGCCCCGGCTGGGCGTTCGTCGTCACTGGTCTGGCGCTCGGCATCAGCATCCTCGCCAACTGGATGCTGGTATTCGGCAACCTCGGCGCGCCGGCTCTGGGCCTGGAAGGCTCCGCGCTTGCCAGCGTCATCAGCCTCACCGTCATGGCGCTGGCCTATGGGGTGATCCTCAAGTTCGATCGCCGCCTGCGCCGCTACCGTCTGTTCGGCCGCTGGTGGCGTACCGAATGGTCCCGCTTTCGCGAGATCTTCCGGCTCGGCGTGCCGATCATGCTGACCTGGGTGTTCGAGGGCGCGCTGTTCGGCGGCGCGGCGATCCTCATGGGGCTGATCGGCGTCACCGAGGTCGCGGCGCATGCCGTCGCGCTCAACATCGCGGCGATCGCCTTCCAGGTGCCCTTCGGCATCGCCCAGGCGGCGACGATCCGCGTCGGCATGGCCTATGGCGCGCGTGACACGCTGTGGATCGCCCGTGCCGGCCGCGTCGCGCTGACGCTCGGCATCGGGTTCATGGCCGTCACCGCCTTTGCGATCTGGGCCATGCCGCGCCTGTTCGTCAGCGCTTATGTCGATGTCGACGATCCGGCCAATGCCGCGGTGGTCGCGCTCGCGGTCAAGTTCCTCGCCATCGCGGCCATGTTCCAGCTCGTCGACGGTGCACAGGCGGTCGCGGCCGGCGTCCTGCGCGGCTTGCAGGACACGCGCGTTCCGATGCTGATCGCGCTGTTCGGCTATTGGGTGATCGGCTTCGGCACGTCCGGCCTGCTCGGCTTCTGGGCCGGCTGGGAAGGTGTCGGCATCTGGGTCGGCCTGGCGGTCGGCCTGCTTGCCGTCTCGATCCTTCTCATGTGGCGCTGGCATGCGCGCGAACGGCTCGGGCTGCTGCCACGCACGTCCTGACGCTTTGTTCCGATTTTTGCGCGTCGCCCCCGTTGACGACTCAACGGGCCATTCACATATGGCGGCTGTTGGCACTCGTTTCAGGGGAGTGCCAAGAAACTGTCACACACCGCTCAACAAGAGGGTACAGCCATGAACTTCCGTCCGCTGCACGACCGGGTGCTCGTACGCCGCGTCGAGGCCGAGGAAAAGACTGCTGGCGGGATCATCATCCCCGACACCGCAAAGGAAAAGCCGCAGGAGGGCGAAGTCGTAGCCGCCGGTTCCGGCACGAAGGCCGAGGACGGCAAGGTCACGCCGCTCGACGTCAAGGCCGGTGATCGCGTCCTGTTCGGCAAGTGGTCGGGCACCGAAGTCCGCGTCAACGGCGAAGACCTGCTGATCATGAAGGAATCGGACATTCTCGGCGTCATCGCCTGAGATTTCGTTCGATCGCCTCAACTTCCTCAACATTCGTTCATTTGAAAGGGTAGCCCCATGGCAGCCAAGGACGTAAAATTCGGCCGCGACGCGCGCGAGCGCATCCTGCGCGGCGTCGACATTCTCGCTGACGCGGTGAAGGTCACGCTCGGCCCGAAGGGTCGCAACGTCGTCATCGACAAGAGCTTCGGCGCGCCCCGCATCACCAAGGACGGTGTGTCGGTCGCCAAGGAAATCGAGCTCAAGGACAAGTTCGAGAACATGGGCGCCCAGATGGTGCGCGAAGTGGCCTCGAAGACCAACGACATCGCCGGTGACGGCACCACCACCGCGACCGTTCTCGCCCAGGCGATCGTCCGCGAGGGCATGAAGTCGGTCGCAGCCGGCATGAACCCGATGGACCTGAAGCGCGGCATCGACCTCGCCGTCCACAAGGTCGTCGACGACATCAAGGCTCGCTCCAAGCCCGTCTCGGGTTCGCAGGAAGTTGCCCAGGTCGGCATCATCTCCGCGAACGGCGACCGTGAAGTCGGCGAGAAGATCGCCGAGGCCATGGAAAAGGTCGGCAAGGAAGGCGTGATCACCGTCGAAGAGG
>CAYMIU010000050.1:0-29129 GCA_964390515.1 uncultured Stakelama sp. | reverse complement strand
CGGCAGGACCGCCAGCGCCGCTTCGCGCAATTCGGTCGGCGACATGTCGCCGCCATCGTCGAGGTCGAGCAGCGGCGCATCGCCCTTCATCAGCCGCTCTTCCGGCGCGAGGCCGGCCCAGCGGTCTTCCGGCGCCTCACGCGCCATGGCGATGGCGCGCTCCACTAATTGGTCGAGCGCGTCGGGCGCCAGGTCGGAGGTCGAGACGCTGGCCGAACGCTGGCCGATGAACACGCGCAGGCCCAGATCCTCGCCTTCGGACCGGCCGACGTCCTCCAGCACACCAAGGCGCACCGAAATCTCGGTCGCGGCGTCGGCGGCGAACACGGCATCGGCTGCGTCCGCACCGGCGCGCATGGCGCGGGAGACGATTTCTGCGGCGCGTTCCTGCGCCTCGGGGGGAGTCAGCATGCCAGCGACTTAGGGGCGGGATCGCCCGGTTGCTAGAGGTTCGTCCCGACGACGAGGCAGGCAAGGAACATCAGCAGTCCGGCAAAGCGGTTGGATCGGAAGCGGGCAAGGGCGCCCGCGCCATCGTCCGGGCGAAGCGTCGCCACCTGCCACCCAAGGTGAAGCGCCATCGGCAGCAGCGCCGCGAGCACCAGCGCGTCCGAACGCTGCAGCCACAGCGCCGCCGCCCAAAGCGAAAGCGCGCCGGCGTAGCAAAGCGCCGTTCCGCCCCGCACATGCCGGCCCATGCGAAGCGCGGAGGAGCGCACACCGATCAGCGCGTCGTCCTCGCGATCCTGCAACGCGTAGATCGTGTCATAGCCGATCACCCACAGGACCGATCCTGCATACAGCAGCAGCCCCGGCGCGGTGAGTGCGCCCCACGCTTCCAGCCAGCCGACCAGCGCCGCCCAGGAAAAGACCAGGCCGAGCCACGCCTGCGGCCACCAGGTGATCCGCTTCATGAACGGGTAGCCCGCAACCAGCGCCAGGCTGGCGACGGCCAGCACCGCAGTATCGACGCGAAGCTGCACCAGCACGACGAGGCCGATCAGGCACAGGATGCCAAGCCACGCCCAGGCCGCCTTCAGTGACACCTGGCCCGACGGGATCGGCCGTGCCCGGGTACGCGCGACGCTCGCGTCGAGGTCGCGATCGACGATGTCGTTGTAGACGCAGCCTGCACCGCGCATCGCGATGCTGCCGATCAGGAACCAGGCGATCAGGGACCAGCGCGATATCGCGCCGCCGGCCAGCGCGACCGCCCAGGCGCCCGGCCAGAACAGCAGCCACCAGCCGATGGGCCGGTCGAAACGCGCAAGAAGCGCGAACGGGCGGATGCTCGCCGGCAGCGCGGCGATCAGCCCGCGATGTTCGCTGTCGGGGGTAATGTCGTTAGAAGCAGTCACGGCCTTCCCCTAGGCCGCTCATCCCCGCGTCGCCAGCACCTCGATCGCGCCATCCTCCAGATAAACCGCGCTCAGCACGCCCGATTGATAGGCACCGGTGTCTAGGCCAATGCGGTTGGGCCGCAGCTCGACATAGGGGCTGATCGTATGCCCATGGACGATGACGGCGCCGTGATCGCGCTGGCTGTCGAGGAAGTCCTCGCGGATCCACAACAGGTCGCGGCGATGCTGCTTGCGCAGCGCGACGCCCGGCTTCACCCCGGCGTGGCAGAAGAAGTAATCGCCGGACGTCGCTGTCAGCGGCCAGCTTCGCATCCATTCGATCCACTCGGGCCCAATCGCGGCACGCAGTTCCTCGATATAGCTGCCTGCATCCTCACCATCGAAGGGCGCCAGGCCGAAGCTCTTGGCGGTTTCGTTGCCGCCGTTGCGAAGCCAGTTGGCAAAGGTCATCGGATCGCGCTCGCACGCGCGGATCAGCATTTCCTCGTGATTGCCCATCAGTGTCACGATGCCGGGCGCCTCGTGGCGCAACCGGTCCAGCCATTGCAGCGCCGCGCGTGAATCCGGGCCGCGATCGACGATGTCGCCAAGGAAGATGATTCGCATCGCGCGCGGTTCGGGCCGGCCGGCGGCATGGGCGGTGATCGTCGCCCACAGTTCCTGCAATTGACCGATGCAGCCGTGCACGTCGCCGATCGCATAGATGCGCTCGCCGGGCGCGGTGCTCGGCGCCCGGTTGCGTCGGCCAAGATTGCGCAGCGCGTTCAGGATAAGAAGGGGCCTCCCAGGGGTCTTCGTCCGGCTGCGAACGGTGACATAGATGGCCGCAGCCGACAATGTGGGGAGCCGGAAGCCGGGCTGCCGCGCGCCCGGCTTCCTGGCTCTGCGTCAGGCCAGCAGGCCCATCGCCTTTTGGGCGTCCGCCAGCACCGGCGCCGCCAGATCGCGCGCCTTCTCCGCCCCGCGCGCCAGGATCGCGTCGATCGCCCCGCGATCGTTCAGCAGGCGCAGCATCTCGTCACGGATCGGGCCCAGCTTCGCCACCGCCAGGTCGGCCAGCGCCGGCTTGAACTGGCCGAAACCCTGTCCGGCGAATTCCGCCACCACATCCTCTGGCGTACGATCCGCCAGCGCGGCGAAGATCGTCACCAGGTTGCGCGCCTCGGGCCGCTCGGCCAGCGCCTCCCAGCTGTCGGGCAGCGCGTCGGGATCGGTCTTCGCCTTGCGGAACTTGTCGGCGATCTCGCTGTCGCTATCGATCAGCTTCACCACCGACTGCGCCGACGGGTTGGACTTGGACATCTTGGCCGACGCATCGCGCAGGCTCATGATCCGCGGCGCGGCCTTGCTGATCAGCGGCTCGGGCAGGGTGAACAGCTCGGTCTGGTAATCCTGGTTGAACTTGGTCGCGATGTCGCGCGCCAGCTCCAGATGCTGCTTCTGGTCCTCGCCCACCGGCACGTGGGTGGCGTTATAGAGCAGCACGTCGGCCGCCATCAGCACCGGATAATCATACAGGCCGACGCTCGCGCCCTCGCGGTTCTTGCCCGCCTTGTCCTTGAACTGCGTCATGCGGTTGAGCCAGCCGACCCGCGCGACATTGTTGAGCAGCCAGGCCAGCTCGCTGTGCGCCGGCACGCGCGTCTGGTTGAACAGCGTCGACCGCTCGGGGTCGATCCCGGCGGCGACCAGCGTCGCGGTCATCTCGATCGTGTTGGCGGTCAGTTCGGCCGGCGCGATCCACTCGGTCAGGCCATGAAGGTCGGCGATGAAATACATCGTCTCGCCCCCGGCGGCCTGGATCTCGTCCTGCATCGCCACCCACTGCTTCACCGCGCCCAGGTAATTGCCGAGGTGAAGATTGCCGGTGGGCTTGATGCCGGAAACGACGCGCATGATGGTCAGCTTGCTTTCTTGCGACGGAGAAGGGCTTTGATATCGGACAGCCGGTAGGCTCCAGTCACCACACAGGCAACGCCATAAACCGCCACGCCCGCGCCAACGAGCGCCGATAAGGCACCAATGCGTACCGGAAGGCTACCGGTCATGTACG
This sequence comes from uncultured Stakelama sp., assembly GCA_964390515.1. Taxonomy (GTDB): domain Bacteria; phylum Pseudomonadota; class Alphaproteobacteria; order Sphingomonadales; family Sphingomonadaceae; genus Sphingomonas. Next base: position 25,715 of record CAYMIU010000050.1, on the reverse strand, counting down.
GGTCGATCGGGGGTGCGATCAGCAGCAACGTCCCGCCCATCACCGCTGCGGCCAGCGCCAGCCGCGGCACCCGCCGCCTCACCTGCGCGTCGATCGCCAGATGCCCGCGCCGCGCCAGCACGATATACAGCGACGCGACGTTGATCGTGGAGGCAAGGGCCGTCGCCAGCGGCGGCCCCATCTGCCCGATGCCATAGCGGCCAAGTAGCGGAATAAGAATGAGATTCCCGACCAGGTTCACCGCGATGGACCACAAGGCGAGTCGCACCGGTGTCGCCGTATCGGCCCGCGCGTAGAAGCCCGGCGTCAGCACCTTCACCAGCACGTAGCTCGGCAGTCCGATCGAGAATGCCGACAGCGCCAGCGCCGCCCGCGTCGTGTCCGACGCATCGAACGCTCCGTGCTGGAACAGCCCCCGCACGATCGGTTCGGCCGCAAAAACGAACGCCGCGGTGGCCGGCAGCGTCAGGAACAGCGCCAGTTCCAGCCCGCGGTTCTGCGTCTCCATCGCCTCCGCCTCGCGCCCCTCGGCCAGCTGGCGCGAAATCACGGGAAGCAGGATCGTGCCAAGGCCGATCCCGATCATCCCCAGCGGCAGCTGGTTCAGTCGGTCGGCATAGTAAATGGCGGAGATCGAGCCAGCCGACAGCAGCCCGCCGGCGAGCGCGGTAGAGATGGCAAGGTTGATCTGCGCCGCGCCCGCGCCCGTCGCAGCCGGTACGATCAGCTTCAGCAGCCGGCGTACATCGTCATCGAGCCGCGGCATCCGCAGCTTCAAGCTGACACCGGCGCGGCGGCAGGCCCACCACAGCCAGGCAAGCTGCATCGCGCCGCCCACCGTCACCGCCACCGCCTGCGACTGCGCGGTTTCGTACGGATTGTCGCCGTGGAAGAAGATGAGCCCGCCCACCATCGCCACGTTCAGCAGGATCGGCGCTGCTGCATTCACCCAGAATTTGCCGAGCGAATTGAGGATCGCGCCAAGCAGCGAGGCAAGCGAGATCAGCAGGAGGTAGGGAATTGTGATCCGGGACAGGGTGACGGCAAAGGCGAACTGCGCGTCGCTCGGGTTCTGCCGCTCGAAGCCGCCCGAGAGGCCCCAGGTGATCGGCCACGCTGCCGCCAGCATGATGGCGGTAAACACCACCAGCACGGGGAACAGGAGCGCAAGCGCGCGCTCGGCAAAGTCGATGCCCGCCGCCGTCCCGCCGCCTTCGGCGATCTTCTTGTTGAACAGCGGGATGAACGCGGCGTTGAAGGCGCCCTCGGCGAACAGCGCGCGGAACATGTTGGGCAAGCGGAAGGCGACGAAGAACGCGTCCGACGCAAAGCCGGCGCCGACATAGCTTGCCTGCAGCGTGTCGCGGACGAGCGCGAGCACGCGGCTCGCCAGCGTCAGCCCGCCGACCGAACCAAGCGCCCGCGTGAGGTTCATCTTGCTACGCCCCGTCCGCCATCATTGCCCCAGCGCACCACCTCGGCGTTTGTCATGCGATCGGCGATGACAACGAGGCACCGGGCCTCAGGCCTGGCCGAAGTTCCCGGCCTGCAGCTGCGCCTCGCGCTGCTCGTTCTGCTGCATGTACAGCGCGTTGAAGTCGATCGGCTCCAGCAGCAGCGGCGGGAAGCCGCCGTCGCGGATCGTGTCGGCGATGACACGGCGCGCGAACGGGAACAGCAGGCGCGGCGCTTCGCCGAGCAGGAACGGCTGCAGCGCGTCCAGCGGCACGTTGCGCACACCGAACAGGCCGGCATAGGAAAGCTCGACCAGGAAGGTGACGCGGCCCTGCGTTTCGGCGCGGACCTCGATCTTCAGCGTCACTTCGTGCGCGTCTTCCGCCACCTGGTTCGCGGCGATGTCGAACTGGACGTTGATCTCCGGGCCCTGCTGATCCTGATAGACCGTCGGCGCGCGCGGATTTTCGAAGGACAGGTCCTTCACATATTGCGAGATCAGCCCGACTGCGGGCGACGTGTCTTCGCCATTGGCCTGCGGCGTCATGCCGTTGCCGGCGCCAAGATCCTGCTCGTCCATCTCGTCGATTCCTTGAAAGAAGGGCGCGCATTGCTCCCGCGCGCATGGCGGCGGCGCCTAGCAGGGGGGGCGGGGCGTTTCAACGGTCGCACCCATTTGAAACATGATGCGTTGCCGCCTATGTTAGGACTTCAGCGTATCGGAGGCCGGGTGTTTTACATTATCCTGCTCGCGATGGTTGCCGCGTTCCTCGCGCTTCGGCTCTATTCGGTGCTGGGCAAGCGTACGGGGCATGAGCAGCCATTGATCAAGCCCGCGGAGGAGCGTGTCGCCCCCGCGGCACTCCCGCGTGCCGTCGAGCCGGTGCGGGAAAATCGCGAACCAGCGGTGAAGCCGTTCGAAAGCGATGCCGAGCCAGGCATTCGCGCGATCGTCTCTGCCGAATCCGGGTTCGATGTCGCACGCTTCGTCGATGGCGCTCAGGCTGCCTATCGCATGATCCTCGAAGCCTTCTGGAAGGGTGACGAGGGGACGTTGCGCGATCTGGTATCGTCCGACGTCAGCCGCGCCTTCGGTGATGCGATCGCAGCGCGCAATGCCGCGGGCCAGGTGCTCGACAATCGCCTCGTCTCGATCGAGCGCGCGATGATCACGTCAGCCTCGCTCAACGGCAAGGATGCGCGGATCACCGTCCGCTTCGATGCGGTCATCGCCGCGGTTACGCGCGATGCCGAGGGCAATGTGATTGCCGGTTCGACGAGCGATGCGGTCGAAACGCACGACGTGTGGACCTTTGCGCGGACGCTGCGCAGCGCCGATCCGAACTGGAAGCTGGTGGATACCGACGAAGCGTGATGGCGTTTCGGGGGGGAGCAGCGCTGGCCGCAGCGCTGGCGCTATCGGCATGTGTCGGCGGGGTCGTCCCGCCATCGCCCGGCTCAGGCCCGGCGCCGTCGACGGGATCATCACCGCCGCGGCCGCAAGGTCCGGTTCGTCAGCCGACGCCGGCTACCCCCATGGCACCGTTGCCGGCTCCCACATCGGCCGGCGCGACCACCGCAGTCGGGGCCGGGCTGGTCGCCGGTCCGCCGATCGGCAGCCTGCCGATCACGCGCGAATCGGCCGCCGGTGCGCTCGCCGCTTTCCGCATCAGCTGCCCCTCGCTCATCCGCAGGGCCGATCCGACCGGGCTGACGCGCGGCACCGACTGGAAGCCTGCCTGTGATGCTGCCGCCAGCGCTTCGGGCGACCCGCAGCGATTCTTTTCGCGCTTCTTCGAAACGGTGCAGGTCGGCGACGGCAAGGCTTTTGCCACCGGCTATTACATCCCGGAGATCGCCGGCTCGCGTGAGCATCGGAGCGGCTATGCCCCGATCTACGGGCGCCCCACCGACCTCATCGATGTCGACCTCAGCCTCTTTTCGGATAGCCTGAAGGGCAAAAAGATCCGCGGTCGCGTGGAGGGCACGAACTTCGTCCCTTACTACGATCGCACTGCGATCGAGGAAGGCGCGCTACGCGGCAAGGCCAAGATCCTTGCCTATGCCGTCGATCCGGTCGAGCTGTTCTTCCTCCAGGTGCAGGGCTCGGGGCTGGTGCGCCTGCCGGACGGAGAGGTGCTGCGGATCGGCTACGAGACGCAGAACGGGCGCGACTATACCGGCATCGGTAAGCTGATGCGCGATCGCGGCCTGCTCGGGCCGGGGCAGTCGAGCATGCAGGGCATCGTCGCCTGGCTGCACGCCAATCCCGAACAGGGCCGCGCGATCATGCGCGAGAACAAGAGCTTCGTCTTCTTCCGCCTGCTCGACGGACCGCCTTTGGGCGCCATGGGGCTGCCGGTGTCCGCACAGTCGACGGTGGCGGCCGACGTTCGCTTCGTGCCGCTCGGTGCGCCGGTGTTCCTGTCGATGGACCGCACCGATGCGACCGGCCTCTGGGTGGCGCAGGACACCGGCGGCGCGATCAAGGGCACCAACCGCTTCGACACCTTCTGGGGTGCGGGCGAGGATGCCCGGGCGATTGCTGGCGGGATGAGCGCGCGCGGCACGGCGTTCGTTCTGGTGCCGGTCGGCACGCTGAGCCGTCTCGGTGTCGCGCAGCCTCGCCCCTGACGAGGCGGCGTTATGGGCGCGCGTGATGGCGACCGTTCGACCGCTCCGCGCCGCAAGCGCGTCAGCGGTGGCGAAGCCCGTCCCCGCAAAGCCCGCTGAGCGCCAGCCGGTCGGGCGCACGACGGCAGCGCTCCCGCCGGCACCACCGCGGATCGAACTCCCCAAGCGGCCGCAACCGGGCGTCATGCTGGACGGCGGCTGGGACAAGCGCCTGGCACGCGGGATCGTCTCTCCCGATGTCACGATCGATCTTCACGGCCACACGCTCCACTCCGCGCACGATCTCCTCGACGCAGCGCTCGGCCGCGCCATCGCGCGCGGTGATCGCGTGGTTCTGCTCGTCACCGGAAAGCCGCCTCGGCCGGAAAGCGAACGCCCGCATGCGCGCGGCGCGATCCGGGCGGCGATCGGCGACTGGCTTGCCGCCTCGCGCCATGCGAGCGCGATCGCGGCCGTGCGCGGCGCGCATCCGCGCCACGGGGGTGCTGGCGCGCTTTATATCGTCCTGCGCCGCCCGCGCGGGACTTAGGCTAGCGCGGACAGGGCGCGGCGCAGCACGTCCGCGTAAATGTCGGTCAGCAGGTGAAGATCCTCCACCGCTACCGCTTCGTCCAGCTTGTGCATGGTCGCATTGAGCAGCCCGAATTCCACCACCGGGCAGACGGCTGAAAGAAAACGTGCGTCGGACGTGCCGCCACTGGTCGAAAGCTCCGTGACGATTCCGGTGCGCGCCTCGATCGCCTCAGACACGATGGTCGAAAGCGCACCCGGCGCGGTAAGGAACGCTTCGCCTGATACCTTCGCCTCGACGCGGGCGGTGGGCGCGCGGCGGCGCACTACCGCTTCGATCCGCTGCGCCAGTTCGGCGCCGCGATGAAGGTCATTGAAGCGGATCGACAGCCGGGCGGACGCAAGCGCGGGGATGACGTTCGTCGCAGGGTTGCCGACGGTTATGTCGGTCACCTCGATGTTCGACGGCTGGAACCAGTCGGTCCCCTCATCGAGCACGATGCCGTCGATCTCCGCCAGCGCGGCAATGAGGCGCGGGATCGGGTTGTCGGCCAGATGGGGGTAGGCGACATGGCCCTGCCGGCCCGGCACATCGATCCAGATGTTGACCGAGCCGCGGCGTCCGATCTTGATCATGTCGCCCAGCCGCGCCGCGGACGTGGGCTCGCCAACCAGGCACATGTCAGGGCGCATGTTCCGCGCAGCCATCCGGTCGATCAGCGCGCGGGTGCCGAACGTGGCCGGCCCTTCCTCGTCGCCGGTGATGATCAGGCTGGTCGTGCCCCCATCGGCCACCTGCGCCGCCGCCGCGACGAAGGCCGCGATGGCGCCCTTCATGTCGACCGCGCCGCGCCCGAAGAGCAGGCCGTCGCGCACCTCAGGCGCGAAGGCACCGCTGGTCCAGCCGCTTCCCGGCGGCACCACATCGACATGGCCGGCGAAGGCAAAGTGCGCGCCGTTTCCGCGGCGGACCGCCAGCAGGTTTTCCACCGGCCCGTCCGGCGCTTCTCCTGCCACGAACCGCTCCACCTCGAAGCCGAGCGGCAGCAGCGCGGCCTCCAGCACGTCGAACACCGCGCCGCGTGCCGGCGTTACGCTCTCGGCGGCAATCAGCGCCTGCGCCAGCGCCAGGACGTCGGTCACGGGGCGGTTGGGGTTGGCGTCGGGCGCTCGAACTGCTCGATCACCCATTCTTCTTCCTGCGCACCGGCGATCCAGTCCTGCATGAAGGGATGGGTCAGTACTGCCTCGATATACGGCCCGGCAAAGCGCGCGACCGGCAGCGAATAGGTGATGATCCGTGTGCAGACCGGCGCGAACATGATGTCCACCGCGCCGAACTCTCCGAACAGGAAGTCGCCGTCGCCGCCGAAGCGTGCCCGGGCCTGCGCCCACAATTCCATCATCCGCGTCAGATCGGCGAGGACGGCCGGGGAGGGCGGTACCGGCGGGTAGATCTGGCGAATGTTCATGCTGTGCTCGCGGCGCAGCGCGGCGAAGCTTGCGTGCATCTCCGCCGCCATCGACCGGGCCATGGCACGCGCCGCATCGTCTTCGGGCCAGAAGCGCGCACGACCTACCTTGTCGGCGAGATATTCGATGATGGCGAGGCTGTCCCACACCACCGCATCGCCGTCCCACAGGATCGGCACCTTGCCCGATGAGGGGGCGAACTCGTCGCCCTCGCGCCGCTTGTCCCAGTCCTGGTCGTACAGCGGGACGACGACTTCCTCGAACGGCAGGCCCGATTGTCTGCACGCGAGCCAGCCGCGCAGCGACCAGGACGAATAGGCCTTGTTGCCGATGATAAGCTTCATGGAGGCCGAGGTATAGCCGCCGGTCAGCCGGCGCAACTGCGCCCGCAGCGAAAGCGTCAGCCGATCGCCTCGATCACGGCCGCGCGAAGCTCGGCGATCCCCATGCCCTTCTCGGCCGAGGTGGCGATGATCTCTGGATGCGCCGCCGGCCGCTTGCGCGCCTCGGTGATGGTGCGCGCGGTCACCTCGTCCAGCTCCGTCGCCTTGATCTTGTCGGCCTTGGTCAGCACCATGCGATAGCTGACCGCAGCCTTGTCGAGCATGTCCAGGATCTCGCGATCGACATCCTTGATGCCATGCCGCGCATCGATCAGCACCAGCGCGCGCTTCAGCACCTGCCGCCCGCGCAGGAAGTCGTTCACCAGGAACCGCCACTTCTTGACCACGTCCTTCGGTGCCTTGGCAAAGCCGTAGCCTGGCATGTCGACGAGGCGGAAAAGCATCGGCTCGCCCACGTCGAAGAAGTTCAGTTCCTGCGTGCGGCCCGGCGTCACCGAGGTGCGCGCCAGCGTCTTGCGCCCGGTCAGCGCGTTGATGAGCGACGACTTTCCGACGTTCGATCGTCCGGCGAACGCCACTTCCGGCACCGACGGATCGGGCAGGAACTGCAGCGCCGGCGCGGATTTCAGGAAGGTGACCGGTCCGGCGAAGATCTTGCGCGCGGCCTCGATCTCGGCCTCGTCAGGGCCGGAGTCCAGGTCGGTGAAGGGGGCCTCGGGCGACGCCGTTTCCGGCGTCGCTTGCGTGCCAGCGATAGGCTGGTCCCCCTCCCCATGGAGGGGAGGTTGGCGGTTCATTTCGCGGGTGCTTCCTTCAGGCCCGGATGCCGGGCGTAGAGCAGCTTCTGCTGCAGGATCGTCAGGACGTTCGACGTGATCCAGTAGACCTGCAGGCCCACCGCGAACGGCGCCATCACGAACATCAGCACCCACGGCATCAGTGCGAAGACCTGCTTCTGCGTGTCATCCATCGGTGCCGGGTTGAGCTTGAACTGGAAGTACATGCTGACGCCCAGCAGGATCGGGACAACGCCGATCGCCATGAACGCCGGCGGCGTGAAGGCGAGCAGGCCGAACAGGTTCACCGGCGTCAGCGGATCGGGCGCCGACAGGTCCTTGATCCACAGGATGAACGGCTGGTGCCGCATTTCGATCGTCAGCATCAGCACCTTGTACAGTGCGTAGAAGATCGGGATCTGCAGCAGGGTGGGGGCGCAGCCGGCGAGCGGGTTCACCTTCTCCGCCTTGTACAGCGCCATGATCTCCTGCTGCATCCGCGGCTTGTCGTCTTTGAAACGCTCCTGGATCGCCTTCATCTTCGGCTGCACGGCGCGCATGTTCGCCATCGAGGCGAACTGGCGCTGCGCGATCGGGAACATCAGCAGGCGGATCGTCAGCGTCAGCAGGATGATCGCGACGCCGAAGTTGCTGACCATGCGGAACAGCCAGTCGAGATAATAGAAGATCGGCTTCTCGACGACGCGGAACCAGCCCCAGTCGATCGCATAGTCCAGGCGGGTCACGCCTTCCTTGTCGGTATAGCGGTCAAGCAGGCGCACTTCCTTGGCACCCGCGAAGAAGCGGCTCGTCTGGGTGATCTGACGGCCCGCCTGCAGCAGCTGGGCATTGCTGGTATAGTCCCCCTGATAGGCCTTGTTTGCGCCTTCGCGGAACTGGCCGTCGAACGGCCGCGCTTGATCGGGAATAAGAGCCGTCAGCCAATATTTGTCGGTGAACCCAAGCCAGCCGCCGGTGGTCGCGAACCGCTGCGGCCCTTCGGTCAGGTCCTTGTAGTCGACGTCATAGTCGGCCTTGTCGTTGTGTACCGACATCGGCCCGACGTGGATCGTCCAGCTGTCCGGGTCCTTGGAGACGCCCGTGCGGTTGACGAGGCCATAAGCAGCAACCGGCACGGCGCCGGTACCGCCGTTCGCCACGGTCTGCTTGATGCCGAACATATAGCCGTCATCGACCGAGAGCTCGATCGCGAAGCGCTGCCCACGACCGTTGGTCGCCGTCAACGTGACGGGCTTGCCCGGCGCGAGGACGTTGGACGATGCGGTCCACACCGTATCGGCACTCGGCGGCGACAATCCGTCATCGCGCCAGCCGAAGCCGGCGAAATAGGCCTCCGGCGCCCCGGCCGGCGACAGCAGGCGGATCGGCGGCGAATCCTTGGCGATCGTCTCCTTGTAGTTCTTGAGCACCAGATCATCGATCCGAGCGCCCTTCAGGTTGATCGAGCCGCGCATGGTCGGCGTCTCGATCGCCACACGCGGCGTCTCGCGCAGCACGATGTTGCGGTCGCGGATCGCGGCGGGGCCGTCGGCGGTCGGATCGGCCGATGGCTGATTGACCACCTTGGTCTTGCCATCCTCGATCTTGGTGACGGGCGGATTGGCGGTGGGGAAGAACTTGTTCTGCAGGACCGGCCAGCCGAACAGGATGAGCGCGGCGATGACCGCGAACAACACAAAGTTCTGATTCTCTTTATTCACGTGCGCCAAAATCCTTTACGGCACCGGATCATAGCCGTGCCCGCCCCATGGACCGCAGCGCGCGATCCGCTTCATCGCCAGCCAGCTGCCGCGCACGGCTCCATAGCGGCGAAGGGCCTCGATTGCATAGGCGGAACAGCTTGGCTGATAGCGGCACGTCGGCGGCAGGATCAGCGAGGGGCCGAGTTGCCAGCCGCGTGCCAGCAGGATGAGCAGCCGGGCGATCACTGGCTCGCCTGCCGGGCAACCTTGCCCAGCGCCTTGCCCAGCTCGCGCCGCAAGCTGTCGAAATCGCGCTCGATCCCGCCGTTTCGCCCGATCAGTACATGGTCCGCGCCGGCAATGCCCTGCGTCGGCAGCAGCTCACGCGCAAGCGACCGCAACCGACGCTTCATGCGGTTGCGGACCACGGCATTGCCGATTTTCTTGGTGACCGTGAAGCCGACTCGCATCGTCGGATCACCGTCGTCGCGGGGGTGCACCAGCAGCACGAAGCCTGGCATCGGCGCACGGCGCCCCGCGTTCGCCGCCAGGAAGTCCCGGCGGCGGGTAAGCGTCTGAATTATGCCGACAGCTTCTTGCGGCCGCGTGCACGACGCGCCCGGATCACTGCCCGGCCGCCGACCGTCGCCATGCGCGCACGGAAGCCGTGACGACGAGCCCGCACCAGGTTGCTCGGCTGAAAGGTCCGCTTCATCGTTCATTCCCGAATCTGAAAAACAACAAGGCCGCCACGCAGGACGGCCCGAATGGTGCGGCGCATAGGTGAAGACCGGTTCCAAGTCAACGAGAGCCAAGGACGCGGTCGCGCGCGCGGCGCCGCAGCGCGCTTCGCCGGCGCATCGTCCGGTCGACCAGGTTGCCGATGCGCGGCCAGCGCCGCTTGAGGCGTGCCCAGCGCACCTGCGCCCAGCGCGAGTTGCGCAGGATCAGGATCATCCCGCCAGCGAACAGAAAGACGCCGCCGGGCCCCGGCAGGGGTGCCAGCGCCGCCGCGCCGATCCACAGCAGGAAGCCAAGCACCAGCTGGAGGATTCGCGAAACGGGATGGCGGTCACGCATGGCGGCGATGTGGCTCCGGTGTGTTGCAAAGACAAGACGCTGGATCAGTGGTTTGCAGCCGTCGCAAAGCGGGTATGAACGGGAGGGGAACGGGGGAGATAGATGGCGGCGATCGTCTCGACGGTGGCGTATCTCGGGCTGGAGGCGCGCGGCGTCGAGGTTCAGGTGCAGCTTATTCCCGGCCTGCCGGCGTTCAACCTCGTCGGGCTCGCCGACAAGGCGGTTGGCGAAAGTCGCGAACGGGTGCGCGGCGCCATCGCGGCGATGGGCCTCGCCTTGCCGCCCAAGCGGATCGCGGTGAACCTGTCGCCGGCAGATCTGCCGAAGGAGGGATCGCACTTCGATCTGCCGATCGCGATCGGTCTGCTCGCCGCAATGGGTGTCGTGGATGCCGAAACGCTCGCCGAATATGTGATCGTCGGCGAACTGACGCTGGACGGCCGGCTCGCGCCGTCGCCTGGCGTCCTTCTTGCCGCGCTCCACGCCGCGGAGACGGGCAAGGGCCTGATCTGCCCCGCTGCCCAGGGTCCTGAAGCTGCGTGGAGCGGATCGATCGAGGTGGTGGCGGCCCCCGATCTTCTCTCGCTCATCAATCACCTGAAGGGCCACGGCCTGCTCTCCGCCCCCACCGCTGGCGAGGTGATTGCTGCCGGTACCGGCCCGGATCTGCGGCAGGTTCGCGGTCAGGAGACGGCGAAGCGTGCGCTGGAGATTGCGGCTTCGGGCGGCCACAATTTGCTGATGGTCGGCCCGCCGGGTGCCGGCAAATCGCTGATGGCGTCCTGCCTTCCGGGCATCCTGCCGCCGCTCGACGCTGCGGAGGCGCTTGAAGTCTCGATGGTGCAGTCGGTTGCCGGCACGCTGGAGGGTGGCCGCCTGACGCGCACCCGGCCGTTCCGCGCGCCGCATCATTCCGCCTCGATGGCCGCGCTGACGGGCGGCGGGCTCAAGGTGAAGCCGGGCGAGGTCAGCCTGGCGCATCTCGGTGTCCTGTTCCTCGACGAGCTTCCCGAGTTCCAGCGCGCCGTCCTCGATTCGCTGCGCCAGCCGCTCGAATCGGGCACGGTCAGCGTCGCCCGCGCCAATGCGCATGTGACGTTCCCCGCGCGTGTTCAGCTGGTCGCCGCGATGAACCCGTGCCGCTGCGGCTATCTCGGGGACGCGAGCCTCGCTTGCGCGCGTGCGCCGAAATGCGCGTCCGACTATCAGGCAAAGGTCTCCGGCCCGCTGCTCGACAGGATTGATAAACTTTCAAGCCGTATGACAAATGCCCATGACCGTCTTTGCCTATCTTCGCTGGAGCACGCTTGAGCAGGGAAACTCCGACCGTAGCTCCGCCGATCGCCAACGGATCAATATAGACTCCTACGCTGCGCGCGTCGGTCTAACGATCGATCAGACCTTAATCGACAGTGGTAAGTCCGCCTACACGGGGGCGAACCTCAAAAACGGCGAACTAGGCACACTCGCGACCAAGCTCCGCAACGGCATCATCGATCCCGCTACCACAATCTTGATCGTGGAAGAGTTGGATCGCCTATCCCGTCGCCCACCGGCTGAAATGATATCTTGGATGATGCCTCTGTTGATGAGCGGGGTCACGATCCATGTCGCCAATATCAATCAGGTGATCACCGTCGAATCGGTGAACCGGGATTTTGGCTCGTTCCTGTCCCTCATGTCCCATTCGTTCTCGGCATTTGAGTTCAGCCGCAAGCAACAAGACCGTGGCAATGCCTCATGGACCAAGCGTCGTAAGGCGGCAGTCGAGGGACAGAATCTCTCCCGTCATCGTGCCCGGAAGTGGCTCGAATGGAACCCGGCAACCAAGAGCTATGACCCGATCCCTGATCGCGTCCTGATAGTAAGAGAGATGTTCAAGCTCCGGCTCAAGGGCTGGGGTAAGGCAGGGATTGCCAAGCTGTTCAATGAGCGCGCAGCCTCGGGCGACGATCGCTACCGGGTATGGGCATCCACGAAGCGTGCTCCCGAACAGTGGACGGCAAGCGCCATCGCTCGTGTTGTTCAAGACCCGGCTGTCATCGGGCTCGTGCAATATAGCCGCTTCCCTCGTGGCGCAGACAAGCGCGTGCCGATCGGCGACCCTGTGAAGGTCTATCCTGTAGTGGTGGACGAAGAGACGTTCGCTCGCGCCAACGAGCGCCGCCTTGGCGAGCAACTGAAATACCAAGGACGAGGCCGCTCCGTGTCCAACCTGCTTGGTCGGATCAGCAAGTGTGCCGAGTGCGGTGGCAGCGTGGGCGCGCTGGGAAGCTCACGCTGGCGGACCAACAAGGATGGCTCGAAGTCGCAGCACTACTTCCTCTACTGCCTCACCGCCAAGATGAGCCGAGGCAAAGATTGCTTTAATCAGGCGGGATGGGCCTACTACCCGATCGAGCAGGCGATCATCGATCGGCTTCTCACGCTGGCGATCGATGATGCCCACTTCCGCAACGATGACGAGACAGGTGCTCGCCTTGAAGGAGAGGTGATCCGGCTTCAGCGCAAGCTCACAGATCAGACCAACTCCGCCAAGCGCGTGCTCGCGATCATCACCGAAGATGCCGATGATGAGCTTGCCGCCGATCAATACACCAACATCAAGCTCGCAATGAACGACACGAAGAAGGCGCTCACAGAGGCACAGGAGGCGTTCTCGAAGGCGCAGGGGAAGGTAAGCCCAGCCGAGCATGTGGTTCGCGTGGGTGAGGTTCGTGCCCGCATGGAAAGCGACGACGAACAGGAGCGCTATGAGGCGCGGTCGCTCGTAAAGCGGGCGTTCGCCGACCTTATCGAGCGCATCACCTTCCATCCCGCGACCCGCAACGTTTCGGTGATGTTGGTGGATCGGATGCGGCTATTCTCGATCAGTCGCACGGGTGAGTTGATCAACGACCTCGATCTCACCAAGATGGGCGGCGGACCCGGCTACGGGAAGGCGACCACCTATGAGAACGCCACGGTGGCGGTTGATGAGGATGGGAATCACGCCATTTTGAGCGGCGATGCTACGGCGGTAGCTAACGATCTCAATGGTGATCAGCACATGGCATCGGCGGCTTATGTGCGCCGAAAAGAAGCGGCGGACTGATCAAAAGGGCACGTCATCATCGATGTCGCCCCACGGTGAGGCGTCCTTCGGCTGCGCCTCGGGGGGAAGCGGGGCCCCGCTGATTGGGAAAAGCTCCAGCAGGTCATCCCGGTCCATGAAGATGATATGGCGGCGGCTTTCCTGATCAAGCGTCGTCACGATCAGGTGCCGTGCCTGTTTGGTGATCTCGCCACCGGCAACAATGTAAACGTGATCCACTAACACGTTCTTGTTGATGGCAGGATCGAACACGGGGTGGCCCAAGGCCATGCGCGCTTGGTTCACCAACTCCATTGCGTTGGCGTTGCTTCCCTTGGTGGCACCGGCTGCGTCCACCTTACCCTTCTTCACCTGCACGCCGAAATAGACGCTGTGCTGTGTCGGCAGAGTGAACTTCATCCACAAGTCTTTGCCAAACTCCATGGCCTTGTCACGATGACCGGCCACTGTGATACGCTCGAATCCAAGCTGGCGCAGCAACGGCAGCAGAACCTTGGTGGTAAGTTCATCCTCCGAGCATGTGTTCAGATAGGCGTCCAGTAGGTCGCGCGTCTCGCGCTCTTCCTTGGACAGCGGGCGCTTGAGACTCGGCGAGGCCGATAGGGTGTTGGTCTTGAGGTGCCGGACGTAGCAGTTGCCGTCGTCGGCATAGAAGGCTTCGAAGCCCTCATCACGGAGCGCATCGTTCAGGGCGAGTAAGGCATTTGAGCGGGAGCGATCCTCGTCCTTGCACTCGCTTGGGTTCATTAGGTGTTTGATGATGGTGGTGAAGCGGGGCGGCAGCGCGTGGGCACCGGGCTTGGGATCGTTCAGTGCCTCACGCAGGCGATCGACCACCCACCAACGGCGAGTGCCGTTGAACCCTTCATCGAAGCCGCTGTCCTCCATAAACTCTTGGAGCAGGGTGCCCGTGCGATAGATGAAGAACGGCGTATCGCCACATATCTGGTCGGCGATCTTTCGAAGAGTGCTGTTGCGGAACATAGCACGACCATACGAACGTGCAGGTAATCAGGCTACTGAATGATCAGGCCGCAACCCTCATTCTACGGTCACGCGCGAGAGCGTGACGTAAGAAACCGGGCGAAGTCGCTTATAGGCAGGTCGCTTCGGGTCGAGGATGCGCTGGCGCTCGTGATCCCAGATCACCCAATGCCACTCGCGGCCATTCTTCCGCAGGTTGACCTTTAGCAGAGCGTCGGATGGCAGATCAGCGGGCTCACGGGTGCGGAAGGGGATTAATCGCTCGCCGAGGATCACGCCGTGGTCTGCCATGATCTCGCGCAGCCGCTTCAACTGGGTGGGGCCGACTTCGCCATCGGGAAATGCTGCCGCGCGCACCTTCCGGTATGTCGTGCCTGCCGCCATTGCTGTGCAGGCCAAGCCACACCCTTCATCGTCGAACTGCTTCACCAACCTCATGGGGGCGATGATGGCCGCCCCTTCCTTCCAAATCCAACTGATTTACGAAATGGAAAAAACGGGCCTCCCGGATCGACGGAATCCGGTAGTTTTTGACGGTCAGATTCGGCGATGCTTTTGGAATGCGCTCCGACCGACACCGCGTAGCCGGGTATCAGGGCCGATTTTCACGAAAGTAAATAATGCAGGGACCACGCCGCCTTTGGTATGATCCATCCATACAGCACGGGTGACGGTCCCGCTAAACCGGCCATATAATCCTCGTGGGGCATCGTCCCCGGACAGGCGCTCTTGATAGGGGGAGAAATCCCGAGCCGTGCGGCGTCAGTGAAATCGGTAGCGAGGGCCGCCCGCGCCAGTGCCATAGCGGGTCCGCTACACGCCTCCCCGGAGGATCGTTGTGGTTCATCCCTCGGAAAACGGGGTAAGGTGACAAGGCCCGATCGTCGGATTGGGTGGCACTGTAGAAGGAGGCTCTGTGCGTGAAACTCACACCCTCCTACTCGACGGTCGTCATAGAACGGCGTTCGTCGAGCGCTTCGGCCCATACGGCCGATAACCGTCGCGGCTCCCGGAAGGGGCCGGGAAAGCGCACCTCATGCCGGGTCTGGGTGACCACCGGCTTCTCGTTGTGGAGAAGGGTGCGAGTTCGCCATCGATCCTACAGTGAGATGACTTTCCCCCCGGAGTTTGGCCCACCGTCATGGTGCGCGAGGCTCCGGGGGGGAAAGGCCATACTCACCCACAGCGAGATGATGAGACGAAAAGATTGGTTGATCTGGTCCAAATCGCTTCCTTCAATCGCTCGGTCAGGTTGGGAGCGACCGCGACCAAACTGACAACGAGCAGGGCGAGCGATAGCTCGGCCTCCACATGATGGACGGATGAACAGGATTAGGCCGCAAGTTGGCTGTCCTGATCACACCCGAGGAAGTCGGGAAGCCCGATAGCACCCGATGCCAAGCCCAAGCAGCGGCAAAAAGATCGCCATCGAGAATGCATGGGCTGCGCCTTCGTCTTTCAGCATATTTGGGAAAGAGAGCACCACCACTGCGGAGAACCCAATGACCCACTTCTTGATCGTGCGACCCATCGCGCCATCACGCCCATATTTCAGGACATAGGCCACTCGTTTGTCGTGTGCCCGTTGAGCGTCAGCTTCCTGACCCGCTTTGAACCTGACTCTGTCTTCATTGGCGCGCATCCGATGCCATTCGGCTTGCTCGATAAAGCGCCTCGTTTTCTCGTCCATCATTTCCCCCTTTGACCGGTTGCTCCTCGCCATGACCCGACCACGCCTGTCGCGTCGTCGAGCCTTGCTTGTTAAGCGGTATCGGTTAAGATAACCGGTATCGGTTAAACGTCAAATGAGATCGGTTCGTGAGGGCTGGATGAAAGAAAGCGATACCGCTATTCGTGCTTATGTGACCAAGCCCAAGATATTCGACGAAGCGATCCATCTGCGTGCCCGTGAAGGCACGAAAGCGCGCATCGACGCTTTGCGCGGCACAATGCGGCAGGGTGATTTCATTCGCCTCCTCCTCGAAGAGGCGCTCGATCGCCGTGAGAACGAGGCTCGTGGGAACCTGTCGGGCATCGAGTAGTATCGTGTCAGCCGTGCCGATGTCGGCCCGAAAAGCCTTCTCATTGTGCCTAAATATTGAATGGACGACTATTTTGACGACGAGGGCAACCTCTCACTTTTCAAACTGATGAGGCCCAGTGACCCGGCGCGTGCTACTGATCCAGCTACCCGTTCGTTCCGATGGGCGGTGGCAGAACAAAGGTTGGCGCAGATGGCGGCGGAGGCGGAGGAGCGCATCCGGGTTTTGAAGCGGCTCGGTTCAGCGAAGTTCTAACTCGGTCCTATCACTGCCCCCAGCGGGGATAACCGGAGCAGCCACTCTCATCGTCGCTGACAGCGCGCTGCTCATTCGCTATCACCCGTCATAGTGTTGTTGGGGCGGGGTTTTCTGTGTCGTCTGCTATTCGTGATCTGCTGGAACGCTATCGCTCGGGTGCCAAGTCCGAACGCGAGAAGGGCACGTATTTCGAGCGCTTGTGCGTCGAGTTCCTCAAGCATGATCCCGAGATGGCGCAGCAATATGAGGACGCGTGGACCTTCCGCGAGTGGGCTGAAACCGCTGGGTGGAAGCAGACCGACACAGGCATCGACGTTGTAGCGAAGCTGCGCGACGACGGCGGCTTCTGCGCGGTCCAGTGCAAGTTCTATCGCGCTGACCACCACATTCAGAAATCCGACATTGATTCGTTCTTCACCGCGTCAGGCAAAGCCCCCTTCACGCGCCGCCTGATCATCGACACGACCGAGGTAGCGTGGAGCAAGAACGCCGAAGACGCCCTCGACGGCCAGAATATCTCGACCACCCGCATCAGCATGGAACGGCTCGAACAGAGCCCGATCGACTGGCGCACCTATCTGGCCGACGACCAGATCGTGCTCGCGCCCAAGAAGGAGGTGCGCCAGCACCAGCGCGAGGCGCTGGAGGCGGTGCGCGAGGGCCTGTCGGAAGCTGATCGCGGCAAGCTCATCATGGCCTGCGGCACCGGGAAGACGTTCACCGGCCTCAAGATCGCCGAAGACCTCGCCGGTCCCGGCAAGTTTGTTCTGTTCCTCGTGCCATCGCTCGCCCTCATGAGCCAGACGGTGCGGGAATGGTCGCTCGACACTACCACCCCGCTCCGGGCCTTTGCCGTCTGCTCCGACGCGCAGGTGGGCAAGCGCAACAAGGGGAACGACGATATCGGTGATATCGACGTTCACGATCTCGCGCATCCCGCCACCACCGATCCGGCCAAGCTCGCCAACAAGGCGAAGGCACCCGCCCCGGACGAGATGACGGTGGTCTTCAGCACCTACCAGTCGATTCAGGTCATTTCGAACGCCCAGAAGCAGCACGGCTTCCCCGAGTTCGATCTCATCATCTGCGACGAGGCGCACCGCACAACGGGCGCGACGCTGGAGGGTGAGGACGAGAGCAACTTCGTCCGCATCCACAATCAGGATTTCATCGCTGGCAAGAAGCGCCTCTACATGACCGCGACGCCGCGCATCTTCGGTGACGCCGTGCGGTCCAAAGCCAAGGAGGTCTCCGCCGAGCTATGCTCGATGGACGACCCCGCGCTCTATGGCGAGACGCTGTTTCAGCGCGGCTTCGGATGGGCGGTCCAGAATGACCTTCTCACCGACTACAAGGTGATCGTCCTCGCCGTCGATGAGGCGATGGTCAGCACCTCGATCCAAAACCGCCTCAAGGACGAGGACAACGCCCTCAAGCTCGACGACGCGACCAAGATCGTCGGATGCTACAAGGCCCTCACCAAGGCCGATCTCGCCGCCGACGTGGCGACCGACACCGGGCATATGCGCCGCGCGCTTGCCTTCTGTAAGGACATTGCTTCCTCCAAGCTGGTGCGTGACGAGTTCTCCGCTGTCGTAGAGGAATATCTTGCGTCCGCCGCCAGCGGTGATGAGGAGCCACCCCTTGGCTGCGAGGTCCACCACGTAGATGGCACCTTCAATGCGAAAACGCGCACCCGTGAACTCGAATGGCTGAAGGCCGAGCACGAGGATCATAGCTGCCGCATCCTGTCGAACGCGCGCTGCCTGTCGGAAGGTGTGGACGTGCCCGCGCTCGACGCGATCATGTTCCTACATCCTCGCAAATCACAGATCGATGTGGTCCAGTCGGTCGGTCGCGTCATGCGCCGCGCTCCCGGTAAGAAAATGGGCTACGTCATCCTGCCTGTTGGTATCCCCGCAGGGGTCGCGCCCGAGGAAGCGCTCAACAACAACGAGAAATACAAGGTCGTCTGGCAGATTCTGAACGCTCTGCGTGCCCATGACGAACGACTCGATGCCACCATCAACAAGATGGATTTGGGTGTCGATGTCAGCGGCCAGATCGAGGTGATCGCGGTTTCCGACAAGCTGCCGACCAAGGCCAAGAAGAAGGCTGGCGGCATCGGCATCGGTCAGGGCGGCGGATCGACCGATAGTGGCGACCGTGATGGCAG
The DNA here is from genome assembly GCA_964390515.1 of uncultured Stakelama sp. Lineage (GTDB taxonomy): Bacteria > Pseudomonadota > Alphaproteobacteria > Sphingomonadales > Sphingomonadaceae > Sphingomonas. The sequence continues at coordinate 7,186 of CAYMIU010000050.1, read as the reverse complement.
CAGCAAGTCCACGGGCGGCGAGGACCAGCTTGCCTTCACGCTCGACGAGTTCACCACCGCGATCCGCGCCAAGATCGTCAAGAAGTGCGGAAGGCGCGACTATTGGGAGGACTGGGCAGGCGATATCGCAAAGATTGCCCAGACCCATATCACCCGCATCACCGCCATCGTGCAGCAGCCGGGATCGACCGAGCGCGCGGCGTTCGAGCGCTTCCTTGCCGAAATCAGGGACGACCTGAACGAGAGCATCAGCGAGAACGACGCGATCGAGATGCTCGCACAGCACCTCATCACCCGACCGGTCTTCGAGGCGCTGTTCGAGGGCTACAGCTTCACCAAGAATAATCCCGTGTCGATCGCGATGGAGGAGGTTCTCACAGCGCTCGACGAGCAGAACCTCGGCAAGGAAGCCGAGTCACTTGAGCGCTTTTACGCGAGTGTGCGCGTGCGTGCTGCCGGGATCGACAATGCTGCGGGCAAGCAGAAGATTGTCGTCGAACTTTACGACAAGTTCTTCCGCAACGCCTTCCCCCGCATGACCGAGCGGCTTGGCATCGTCTACACGCCGGTCGAGGTTGTGGATTTCATCATCCACTCGGTGAACGAGGTGCTCAAGTCGGAGTTTGGTCAGACACTCGGCAGCAAGGGCGTCCACATCCTCGATCCGTTCACCGGCACCGGCACGTTTATCACTCGACTCCTCCAGTCAGGGCTCATCGCGCCGGAAGAACTCGCGCACAAATACCAGCATGAAATCCACGCCAACGAGATCGTGCTGCTCGCCTACTATATCGCTGCGATCAACATTGAGGCGGTTTACCACACGATGTCAGGTGGGGATTACAAACCTTTCGAGGGCATCTGTCTCACCGACACCTTTCAGCTTTACGAGCAAGATCGCGACCTCATCAGCGACCTCATGGCGGACAACAGCAACCGCCGCACGCGCCAAAAGGCGCTCGATATTCGCGTAATCGTTGGCAACCCGCCCTACTCGGTCGGCCAAAAAAGCGAGAACGATAATGCGGACAATATCTCCTATCCCAAACTCGACAGCCGAATACGCGATACATATGCCGCGCGTTCTAAAGCCCGACTTTCAAAAGGCCTCTATGACAGCTACATCAGAGCTATCCGATGGGCAAGCGATAGGATTGGGGACAGCGGTGTCGTCGCTTACATAAGTAATGCAGGGTGGATTGATGCGAATACTGCGGATGGATTGCGCAAATGTTTAGTGGATGAGTTCGCTAATATTTACGTGTTTCATTTGCGAGGAAACGCTCGAACATCCGGCGAACAGCGGCGCAAAGAGAGGGATAATGTCTTTGGTCAAGGCACGAGAACCCCAGTAGCTATTACTTTACTGGTCAAGAATCCTGACTCCAAAAGTCATGGAGAGATCAGGTTCTATGACATTGGCGACTATTTGTCGCGCGAGGAAAAGCTTGCCCTTGTTGCGCAAACTGGAGGTATCGATGCGATCTCTTCCAAGGGTCTGTGGACTAATATTAAACCGGACGAGCACGGAGACTGGATAAGCCAGCGAGACGGCAGCTTCTCCGACTTTTTTGCAATGGGAGATAAATCGGGAGGCGAGAGAAAGCTCTTCGAGAACTTCTCGCAAGGTGTGCTTACAGCAAGAGATAGCTGGGCGTTCGATCCGAGCGCAACCTCGTTGGCGAAGAAGATGGCGGCAATGATCGCATCCTACAACGCCGAAGTTGACCGCTTCGAAGGCGAGTTTTCCGGCCTTGATCGCAAAGCACGGGAGAATGCTGTTGACGACTTTATCGACTCGGACTCCGCCAAAGTTAGCTGGTCGCGTGCGCTAAAAGGGGATTTAGTAAAAGGTAGACTACACACCTACGATTCCTCATCTATCAGGCCGAGCCTTTACCGACCTTTTACGCGTCAATGGCTCTATTTTAGCCGCAACTTCAACGAGATGGTTTATCAGATGCCGCGTCTTTTTGCGGGTGGTGATAATCTGTTGATTTGCGCGTCCGGGTCGGGCGCGAAGGACTTCTCGGTCCTTCTTTCTGATACCGTTCCCAGCTTTGACAATATTCAAAAGGCGCAGTGTTTTCCGCGTTATGTCTATGAGACTGTGCAGTCATTATCAGCAAACAGGCAAGGTGCTTTGTTTGATGCTGAAACTGCAACTGTTTCTAAACTCGACGCCATAACCGACAGTGGTCTCGAATACTTCCAAGCGGCCTACTCTGATCAGAGCATCCAAAAGGACGATCTTTTTTACTACACTTACGGTCTCCTTCACTCACCGGATTACAGAAGTCGCTACGCGGACAATCTCTCGAAGGAGTTGCCGCGCCTTCCAGTTGTAAATGGTATTGATAGCTTCCGCGCCTTCGTTGAGGCGGGGCGGAAGCTGGGCGATCTCCACGTCGGCTACGAGAGTGTTGAACCCTATCCGGTCTCGATCGTGCAGGGCGATCTGCGCCTCGCGAACATCGACAATCCCGAAGCCTTCTATCGGGTCGAGCAGATGAAGTTCGCGGGCAAGCGTCCCAAACTCGATAAGACCACGGTGATCTACAACGCCAACATCACCATGACCGGCATACCGCTGGATGCCTACGAGTATGTGGTGAACGGGAAGCCCGCGCTCGAATGGGTGATGGAGCGCCAGAGCGTAAAGACTGACAAGGCCAGCGGCATCGTCAATGACGCCAACCGTTACGCCATCGAGACCGTGGGCGATCCCGCTTATCCGCTGCTGCTGTTCCAGCGCGTGATCACCGTGAGCTTGGAGACCATGAAGATCGTCCGGTCCCTCCCCGCTCTCGACATCATGGCACCCTTGGCGCAGCCGCAAACGTTGATTGCATAGGTTCCGTATATTTTGGGTTGATTTCGCAAAAGCGAAAAGGTAGCGTTTGATGGACTGAACTGGGGAGGTCCGTGTGGCCGCTGATATCGATGCCGTCCGTCAGGCGCTGACGCCCTATCATGGCAAAATCCACGCCTGTGTAATGGACGGCTTCGCCGAGTGGCGAGACACGCAGGCGTATCGCATCTCGAAAGGATACGCGCCCAACCTCTACTCGCGGACGAACTCGAACGACATCTTCGATGCCATCCTGCGTCGGGCGATTCCTATGCTCGGCGCGGAGGAGAAGGTGTTTGTTAAGACGGAGGCGCAAACCGCGAAGTTCATCATCCGTGGCGTGGTTGCTCGGTTCAAGAAGGCCGGGGATGATGGCCTTGGTTGCAACATCCCGACGCAGGCTGCCATGGCTTTCATGGATGCTGACCGGACGCTTCCCGGCCTCCCGCCCGAGACTGCAAAGATCGAACTGATTTGGGAGCCGAACGCGATCTGGACCAAGGTCGAGCGGGTGCTGGTTGTCGCCCGTGATGGCGATCGTCTGCTATGGGAATATGAAATCGTTGCGGACGCCGGTGAGGGCGCGATTACGCCGCTGGCTCCGACCAGTCCGCATGATGAGTCCGATGACGCGAGCGATCTGATCAAGCCGAAGGTCCAGCCCAAGACCAAGCCCGAAGCGAAGTAGCGATCATGTCTACCGTTGGCGATATGCTGCGCTTGGCGCGGCAGCGATTGGGATTCACGCAAAAGGCGGCTGCCGAGCGGATCGGCATCGCGCAGCCGGTCCTATCACGCTTTGAGAATGGGCCTGCGGAGCCCGACGATGCCTTCCTGCACAAGGCTGCGTCGGTTTACAGCTTGCCGCGTGAGTTCTTCGATCTCCGCGAGCCCGTGTATGGCCCGCCTGTGAGCGTTCATCCCATGTTGCGGGCGAAGGCGGACATCTCGGCGCGCGATCTCGACATGGTGGTCTCGGAGATGAACCTCCGCGTCATGCATGTGCGGCGCTTTTTGGATGCGGTCGATTACGCTCCCACGAGCGAGCTTCCCTCGCTGGAGGTGGAGCAATATGGCTCTCCCGACCGGATCGCTGGGGTCGTAAGGGCGCATTGGGGCGTGCCGTCTGGGCCTGTCAAAAACCTCACGGCGCTCGTCGAGCGTTCCGGCGTAATCGTTGGAACATCGGATTTTAGCGGCGCATCCATTAGCGGCATGACGTTCAGGGTGCCGGGTCAGCCGCCACTGGTGTTGCTGAACAGGAACCACCCTGCCGACCGAATGCGCTTCACCCTCGCTCACGAGCTTGGGCACCTCGTGATGCATCGCTTTCCGACGCCTGAAATGGAGGATGAGGCGAACGCCTTTGCGTCCGCTCTCCTCATGCCAGAGCGTGAGATGCGCGAGGCATTCGCCGGTCGGCGCATCACGCTTGAGCTTCTGGCCGCCCTTAAACCTGAATGGCGGGTCGCGATGCAGGCATTGTTGATGCGCGCGAAGGCGCTGGGCTATCTTTCTGACAATCAGAACAGATACCTTTGGCAGCAGATCAGCAGCCGAGGGTGGCGGACGAAAGAGCCGCCCGAGTTGGATTTTCCTCACGAACGACCGACCATCCTTAACGCGATCATCAAGGCGCATCTGGATGATCTGGGATTCACGATGTCGGAGTTAAGCCGCCTCGTGCCGCTGCATGAGCCCGAGTTTGTGAAGATGTATGATCTGGCGGAAGAAGCCCCTTCAAAGCCTCGGCTGCGATTGGTGATCTGATCCGACAGTGGCGGGAACTTCAACGGGGGGATGAATGCAGCCTAGCTACATATCGGTGATGAACGTCTTCACGCAACAGACGCGCTACACCGTGCCGCTGTTTCAGCGGCCCTACGTCTGGAAGAAGGAGAACCAGTGGCAACCGCTGTGGGATGACGTGCGGGAAGCTGCCGAGCGTGTGCTGAACGCGCAGGGCAAGCCGGTGTCGTCTCACTTTCTCGGCACGGTAGTTCTCGACCAGACCCTCAATCCGACCTTTAGCCTGCCGCGCCGAGAGGTCATCGACGGACAGCAGCGCCTCACCACCTTGCAACTCGTGCTCAAGGCAGCGGAGCATGCGCTGGATGAACTGCGATCCACGGTCGCAGGTGACGAGGACGCGACCCGTGCGGTCGATATCGCCTCCCGCCAGATCGCCCCGTTGACCAGCAATCCCGCCTACGCCGATGACGAGGAACGCTACAAGGTCTGGCCCACGAACGAGGACCGGCCTGCTTTTCGCGACGTAATGGACAGCACGGTCAACGAAGCGCCGAAGCTGGCCGACAGCCGCATGGCACAGGCATATCGCTACTTCCGCGAAGAGTTCCGGGGCTGGCTCATGGTCGAGCCGCATGGTGCTCGTGCCATGGCGCTTGCCAGCGCGCTCAAGGACCACCTGCGCCTTATCGTGCTGGACCTCGACACGACCGACGAACCGCAGGCGATCTTCGAGACGCTGAACGCCCACGGCACCCCGCTGCTGCCCGCCGATCTCATCAAAAACTGGCTTCTGTGGGAGGGCACCCGCCAAGGACTTCCCACCGACAAGCTCTACCTCGACTTTTGGCAACCGTTCGATCGCGACATCGACCACTGGCGGGCTCTTACCGGGACCGGACACGCGGCGCGCGCGCGTGTCGATACCTTCCTTGGCAACTGGCTCACCCGTCACGTTCGCCAGCCCATTCCGGCGAAGCACCTATATGATCGCTTCCTCTCATTCGTGCGCGAAGGCGGCCCACGCAGCCCGGAAGGGAAGCTCGACGTTGCAGCCCTCATGGCGGATATCGCGGAGGACGCGAAACGCTTCCGCCTGATCGAGAACCCGGTAGGCAAGAGCCGGTTCGACACCTTCCTTCGTCGCCTCGGCGTGATGGATATCGTGGTGTTCCACCCGCTGCTGCTCGAACTCATGGGGCGTGCCGGATCGGACGCTGCCGACCGCGACGCTGCCGGTGTTGCGCTGGAGAGCTACCTCGTTCGCCGGGTGGTCTGTGGTTATCAGACGCGCGGCTATGGCACGCTCGCCATCACCTTGCTCGATCGGGTCGCCGCCGTTCCAGAAGATCAGCCTGCCGCCCCGGCCATCCTTCAAGCGCTTGGCGAGTCCACGGGCTCTGACCGTTGGCCCGATGACGCAGCCTTCCAAGCCGAGTGGTGCCGCAAGAAGTTCTACGGCAACCTTCGTCGCAACCGCGTGCTCATGATCCTGCGCGCGATCGAGGAGCACTATCAGCGGGAGGGCACCAGTCGGAACCCGTCTTGTCATTCAACTTCGACGAGTTGGAGATCGAGCATATCCTGCCGCAGGCGTGGGAAGCGCATTGGCCTCTCGATGAGACCGTCACCACGCGCGAGGATCGAAACTGGTGGCTGCACGGGATCGGCAACCTCACCCTCATCAGCGGATCGCTGAACAAGGAGTTGAGCCACGGTCCATGGATCGCCGCCGATGACGCCCCTTCGAAGTGGAAGGGGCTGCAACTCCACAGCAAGCTCGAACTCAATGCTCGCCTGCTTCGCGATCATGCTGCGGCATGGGACGAGGCCGGGATGCAGGCGCGCGCAAATGCACTGTTCGCGACGGCGCGGCAAATCTGGCCCGCCGCAGCGTCGGCAACCGCATAGGGGGAAACGCTGGTGAAGGGAGAACTTCGACCGAATACGCAGGAGGATGTCGAGGACGTGATCCTGACGATCCTTCACGGTCGCGCCACGCTTACCACCGCCGAGATCAATCACTCGGTGCGCCAGCGCATCCGGCTTGTCCCTGCCGATCTGGAACGAGCCGCCAAGCGTCCCAACGAGACGAAGATCGACCAGATCATCTCAAACGCGCTGCAAGATCGGCGACGGCTCTGCCGAGACGGAATGATCGAGCGCGTTGATCGCGGAGAGTTCCGCATCACTGATAAGGGTCGAGCCTACGTTGCCGAGCAGGAAAGAATGTCGAAAGACGCCTCTGCGCTGCTTGATGAACTATTCCCCGACGAGAACTGGGACGATTAGGCCGCTTTCTCGGTCAGACCGATTTTCATGTTCCCGACCGCCTCGCGGATCATCTCGTCGATTGTATCAGGACCGCCACCTTCCGGCGTAAGGTCCATCATGTGCATGGGCTGCTGATGGCGTCCGAAATAGCCCCACCCCGTGTTTTGCGAGAGACCGCTCTCACGCCACTGACCGCTCATACCGGCACACCGCAGGCGTAGACCACGCGCCGATACATTGCGGGCAAGCCGCCACAGGGCTGTCAATCGGCGTCCAAAAAGGACCCCCTATCGGCGTGCAAAAGGGACCCCC
>CAYMIU010000049.1:27446-30398 GCA_964390515.1 uncultured Stakelama sp. | reverse complement strand
GCCGCATCATCGCACACCTACCTCGGTGCGGGGGCCGTCCACCCCATCACGTCAAGCAACGGGGGTACCCCAATGAAGACTTGGTTCACGACGGCAAGTGCAGGCGCGATGGCTGCGATCTTACTCTTGCCCAGCGGGGCGGCGGCGCAGGCAGCGCCCCAAGAAGCACCCGCCGATCAAGCCGCAGAAGGCGGATCCGACATCGTGGTGACGGGATCGCGCATCCGGCGTGATCCACTGGACAATCCTTCGCCGGTGGTGACGGTGGACGAAGCGGCGATCGCGAAGACCGGCCTGTCCTCGATCGCCGACGTGCTGCAGCGGCTTCCCGCGTCGGCTGGTGGCTTGAACACCAAGTTCAACAATTCGGGCAATCTGGGCAATCCGCCGGACGGCGGCGGTGTCGGCGCGGGATCGGCGGGGATCGACCTGCGCTATCTCGGCTCCAAGCGCACGCTCGTTCTGGTCGATGGCCTGCGCTACGTGAACGGATCCAGCGCGAGCGGCATTCCCGGCTCGGTCGACCTCAATTCCATTCCGGACGTAATGATCCAGCGGGTCGAGGTGCTGCAATCCGCCGCATCCGCCCTGTACGGATCGGATGCGATCGGCGGCGTCGTCAACATCATCACGCGATCCGGGCAGAAGGGCTTTCGCGCGATGGCGCAATATGGCCAGTATCTGTCCGAGGGCGATGGCGAGACGCAGAATTACCATCTGAGCTGGGGCGGCGGCTCCGGCGGGCTGCAGGTGGATGCGGGCGCCTTCTACACCAAGCAGGATTCGGTACGCGCGGCCGACCGGCGGATCTCGCAATTCCCCAACCCGGGGCAGACGAGCTGCACCGATCCGATCGGCGGCTGTTCGAGCTTCAGTGCGCTCGGCCGGTTCCTGGTCAACGGCCAGGACATCACCTTGCGCGCGCCGGTGCTGACGGGCCGGCCGGTATATGATCCGACGCTGGCGACGGGCGACTTCCGCGCCTTCACCTCCGCAGACCGGTTCAACTTCGCGCCGTACAATTACTTCCTGACGCCGAACGAGCGGTATGGCGCGTTCCTCAACGCGCGCGCCGAGTTCACCGAGGCGTTCAACCTGCAGCTGCGCACGGTGTGGAACCACCGCAAGTCGCAGAACCAGGCGGCGTTCCTGCCGCTTGGCATCGGGCCGGACGTGGGCAACGGCAATCTGCTCGATACGCTGTCGGTCGATGCCACCAACCCGTACAATCCGTTCGGCGTCACGCTGATTCCAGGGCAGAATTACACCGCGATTTTCCGCCGCCTGATCGAGGCCGGGCAGCGCACCTATTCGCAGAACGTCGACACATGGTCCGTCACCGCGACGGCCGACGGAAAGTTCCAGCTGTTCGGCCGCAACTGGTATTATGACGCGAACGCCGTGTTCGGCTTCAACAATGCGCACCAATTGTTCACCGGCAACATCAATGCCGGGCGGCTGCAGCAGGCGCTGGGCCCGGTGAGCCAGTGCACCGGCGAGTGCGTGCCGTTCAACTTCTTCGGCGGTGTCGGCTCCGTCACGCCGCAGATGCTCGGCTTCATCGGTTTCGACGAGCGATCGCGTAGCGAGCAGCGGCTGACGGACTATACGCTGAACGTGTCAGGCGAATTGTTCGACCTGCCGGGCGGCGCGGTTGGGCTGGCGATCGGCTACGAGCACCGCGACCAGTTCGGCAGCTTCAACCCCGATCCCATCGTCCAGGCGGGGCTGAGCGCGGACATTCCGGCGCAGGCGGCGCGCGGATCGTTCAACGTCGACGAGGTCTATGGCGAGCTTCGCGTGCCGCTGATCCGCGATACGCCGTTCCTGAACCTGGTGGAGCTGAACGGCGCGGTGCGGCATTCGGATTTCTCGACGTTCGGCGGGAATACGACGCTGAGCGGCGGCGCGCTGTGGAAGCCGGTGGCCGACCTCTTGCTGCGCGGCCAATATGCCGAAAGCTATCGCGCGGCGTCGATCGGCGAATTGTTCGGTGCGCTGTCACGCTTCGACCAGCCGCTGGCGGATCCGTGCAGCAACATCGCCGGATCGCCGTATCAAAGCTCGGCAACAGTACGGGCGAACTGCGCCGCCAATGGCGTGCCGGCGAACGGCAGCTATGCCGAGCCGACCGGGCAGTTGCCGGTGATCACCGGCGGCAATCGCGCGCTGCGGCCGGAAACCGCGCGCACCTGGCTGTTCGGCGGGGTGTACAGCCCGGAATGGGCGCACAGCGGGTTCTTCAGCACGCTGAGCCTGGAGGTTAATTATTACGACATCAAGGTGAAGGGGGCGATCGCCTCGATCCCGGCAGGCGTGCTGCTCAACCGCTGCGCGCAAATCGGTGACCCCTTGTCCTGTGCAGCCGTGGTGCGTGTGCCGAGCGGCTTCATCTCGTCGATCAACGGCGTGCTGCTGAACACCAGCGGGATCCGGACGCGCGGCCTGGACCTGACGTTCCTCGCCCGCACGCGCGAGACGGGCGCGGGCACGTTCGGCCTGTCGATCAGCGGCAACTATCTGCTGAAATATGAGGAGGAAGTGCCCGCCACCGAGGGGATCACGTTGATCGATTACACCGGCACCGAGCGCGGCAGCCCCGATCAGGCCTATCCCCGGTTCAAGGGACAGGTGACGCTAGACTGGGACATCGGCCCGGTCGCGGCGGCCTTCACCGGCCGATACATCAACCACGTGCGCGAGATCGCGCTCGTCGACAACCGGGTCAACAGGCTGAAGAACCGCTTCTACGGCGATGTGCAGCTGACCTTCCGGCCGAGTTGGCTGAACCAGCAGCTGGGGCTGACGCTGGGCATCAACAATGTGTTCGATACCGATCCGCCGGGCTGCTTCTCGTGCAGCCTCAACAATTACGATCCGACCACCTACGACGTGCCGGGGCGCTTCGGCTATGCACGGCTAAGCTACGGGTTCTGACGGGGCGGGCGGGAG
>CAYMIU010000049.1:0-27436 GCA_964390515.1 uncultured Stakelama sp. | reverse complement strand
TGGCGTCCTCCCACTCCCGCGCAACTGGACAGTCCGGGCTCGCCTTGGTGGCGCCGGTGGGGCAGGGGCGGCGCTCATCCATCGGGAGGGCCACGTGCGCCACATTCTGCTGATCTATGACCTGGCGCCGGATTATCTGGCGCGGCGCGCGCAGTTCCGCGACGCGCATCTGGCATTGGCGTGGGAAGCGGCCGCGGACGGCGCGTTATTGCTGGGCGGGGCGGTCGGCGAGCCGGTCGAATCCGCGCTGCTGCTGTTCACCGAGGAGGCGCGGGCAGCGGCCTTCGCGGCGGCGGACCCTTATGTACGCGAGGGGCTGGTGACGCGTTGGCGGACCGTGCCGTGGACGACGGTGGTAGGCGAGGGCGCGACGACACCGATCCGGCCGCAGGGCGGCTGACGCCCGCGTGATGCGGCTCAGCGTCCTGGGCCGGCGAGCATCCTGGTGAAAGCGACAGGCTGGCAGTCGCCACCGGAACGCTGGCCGCAGCGCAGCGGCATAAGCTGGGCGTAGGCTGGCGTTCGCGACAGGCCGCGAATCTGTTCGAGCGACTGGCCGCGGAAAAAGGCGATGACGCGCCCCTGACCGCCGGGGCCGCGGAGGGCCGCGAAGCCGATCCCGGCGCCGAACGACGGGAAATCGGCTGCGAAGCCGGGGATCTTCCAGTGGAGGCCAAGGTCGCCGGCGAGGCTGGCGATCGTGCCGTCGTGGCCGACGATGACGGTGATGCGCGCGGGTTGCGCCGGCGAGAGGGCAGCGGCCATCCGGCGCTTGAGCAATCCGGTCTCGAGGCTGGACAGATACGGCGGCCGGACGGTGATCTGGTATGGGACGTTCACCAGCGCCGTCAGCGCGGTGATGTCATCACCCGTGGCGCGGCCCCAACCGACCAGCGACGCTGGCCAGCCATTGGCATATTGCAGCAGCAACGCGGACGATGCCTTGGCGGCGCGTTCGATCGATCCGTGAACGCGCGGCGGGCGGCCGGTGGTTGCCGGCTCAAGCGTGGACGGTCCGTGGATGCCGCACTGGCGTGCGCTGGTTCCGCAGAGGATCCGGTTCAGCCGCGCCAGCAGCGGCTGGAGGCGCCGGTCCCACGCGGCAAGGCCGCCCTTGCCGATCGCCGCCCGCGCCGCGGCGTCGGCGCGGGCCGGATCGACCACGAGGTTGCGATTGGCCGCCGAGGGGAAGAGCGGATCGGGCTGGCCGAGCGGCTTGTGCATCGTCGCGAGCGCGCAGCCCGGTGCGACATTGGCGGCATAGACCTGTGCGGTGCGAATGGTGCGTTCGAAGCTGTTGGCGAGGATCGCGACGTGGCCAGCGGCCGGGCAGCCGTTTGGCGGAACGAGCCCGTAGCTACGAAGCCAGGCGCGGTCAGAGGCCGCGAGCAGCGCAATCGCCCGGGCGCCGTGATCGGTGAGCACGCCGCGTTCATTGGGCCAGCCTGGCCAGGGGGCGGGCAGTCCCGGGATCGTCGGCGGCGCCGCGTCGGGCGAGCGCACGCCGTGGCGCATGAGGATCACCACCCGCTCCACCTGCCATCCGCGGGGAAGAGCAAAGGGCAGCGCGCTGCCAGCCGGCGGAGCGGCTGAGAGGGCGGCGGGTGTGGCCAGCGCGAGTGCCGCGAGCAGCGGGGCGGCGAGGCACCGAAGAGGGTTCACGGTTGGGGCGCGCCTTCGTTGTTGCGCGAGGAGGATACGTGCCGATGCGCGGGGAGGATAGGAGGCATAAGCCCGCTCGGAACGCAGGCCTCAGGCGGCGTACGTGGTGCAAAGGCTGGGCGTCGTACCGGCCGCGGCGTTCAGCGTCTCCGATTCGCGTTCGCGGACGGAGAAGGACGCTTCGGATCGCAGCGTCTGCACGCCGAGCAGCGCTTGGGAGACGACTGGCTGGTACACATAGGTCACCTCGACGAAGATCATCGCGGATCCGTCAGTCGCGGCGATCTGCCGGCCCGGCATGCCCATCGCCTGGAGCGAGCCGTCCGTGCGCCCCTTGCCTTCCGTGCCGTAGCGCGGCTGCGAATCCGGCGTGTTGAGGGCGCCGGTGCAGCGCTGCCACAAGATGCGCTGGCCCTTCGCGCTGTTCGTTAGGCCATTGGGCACGACGTCGCTGATCACGATGCGGCCACGCTGCGCAAAGCCCATCTGGTCGCCAACGATCTTGCCGCCGAGCAGCACTTCGTTGACGTCCGCCTCGTTGATCGAATCGCGCACGCGGGCGGCGTTGTCCGCAGTGGTCGCCGCGATCTGGTGCACGCGCAGCATGGCGAGGCCGTAATTGGCGATTTCCAGCCCGTAGAGGATGATCGTCAGGACGAGCGGCAGCGCGAGCGCGAACTCGATCAGGGCGAGTCCGCGGGTGTCGCGCTTCAGCCGCCGCAACGTGGCGTTCGCCGCCATCACGGGCACCGGATCGTGGGCATGGCGCGGGACGTGAACGGCTGATTGCGCAGCACCGTCGATGCGCTGATCGTTTGCGTCCGGCCCCAGCCCATGAGGCCGTTGACCGGCATGATGTTCGGGTATTCGACGCGGACGGTGTAGCGGACGATATCGTCGGCGGTGCCCAGGCCGGAATTCGAGACGACATCATATTGATTGTTGTTGTTTGCGTCCTCGTAACAATCGTCGGCGGCGTCGTAGGTGCCGTTGTTGTTCTTGTCGAAAGTGATCTTCTCTGGCTTTCCGACGTTGGTGAAGTTGTAGAAGCTCTCCTTCTTGATCTCCTTCACGTTGGCGGCGTCGGACAGCATCGCGACGCGATCCTTGATGATCTGATCGATCTGGTCGCCGGTCTGATCGCCCACGGTGGCGCGGCGGGAGGCTTCGAGCAGGGCGCCTTGCAGGATCGAGTTCAGATAGACGCGATAGCCAAGCTCGAACCCCGCCGCGAGCAACGTGCAGACCACCGGGATGATCAGCGCGAATTCGATGATCGTCGCGCCGCGCGTGTCCGAGGCGAGCCGGCGCATCACTGGCTCAGCCTCAGTGACCCGATCTTCGAGCCGATCTCCTGAAACTTCGCGATCAGTGCGGCATTGGTGGAAAGGCCCGAGGCCTGTTCCGGTTTCGAGGCGCAATTCTGCATATCCGCCGTCAGCGTGGTGGCAAAGGCGATTACCCAGATCTCGGTGCCGGTGGCCTTGGCCGCGTTGCACGCCATGCGGAACCGTTGAAGATGGCGGTTCATCTGGTTGCCGGCGCCGTTGGTTACGCGCTTGTCGAGAGACTCAATGCCGTAGCTCGAGTAGGTGTCGCTCGGCTGCATGTCGCCGTCGGTCATGAAGATGATGTAGCGCTTCACGCCAAAGCCGCGGAGTTTCACCGGATTGTCGGGCGTGTTGAGATCGTTGGTTTCTTCAGGCGTCGCGCCGAAGATCCCCTTCGGCGAAATGAAGCGCGCACCCCAGATCATGCCGATATCGTGATACGTGCTGCCAATCGCGGTCAGGCCGTCGACGTAACCGTCGAAGGATGCCTTGTTATTGTAGTAGTTCTGCAGCCGCCGCGACGCCGTGGGGCAATAGAAATCGCTGCTGAGGACGCTGGTTGAGGCGTTCGGGCGAAATTCGGTGTCCGGCCAAGACGGGCGCCAACGAGTGGCGTCGTTGTATGGGATCAAGTTTATGTCGAGGTCATAGGCGGAGGAGGGCGCGCTCGTCGCGCCGCCGCCGTTGATCGACAAGCGATCGGTATCGCGTTCCTCGATGCACCCGGCCCAGCGCGTGGAATTCCTGTCGATACTGGCAAGATATGGTGTGCCACCAGAAAGATACGTCGTTAGATCATGTCGAACCGGGCCATAGGTGTAACCCGATAGAACCTGATCCTGGAACGTGCAGGTCTTGACCAACCCAAACCAGGACGTCGAGTACACGCCGCCCTGAGCCTCGCAGGCGGCCCGGCTGTTCGTCGATTCGGTACGGGGTTGGGTCGTGTACACCGGGCTACGCGATTGGTAGCTCCAACTGTTCACAAAGTATGACGGGTTCTTCTGATAGACGGCTTGCCCTACGTTCACGTTGCTCGAGTAGTTGACGAATCCGTAGCGCAGCCGGAGGTTATTCTCGGCAAGCTGGATCTGCGCTGGTTCGAGCGTCGTGTAGAGCGACTTGGCCGCGGCCTTCAGCGCCTGCAGCTTGGAGCCAGGCTGGCTCACATTGTTACAGGCGCCGCCCACGCCCGGCGCGCAGTTCATCGATCCGGAAAGGTCGAACACCAGCATGATATCGGTGTTCACGAAGTCCTGCGTCGCCGAGCAGGATGCGGTGATCGGCAGCGTTTCGAAGCCGAACATCTTCATGATCGTGGTGGGGACGGTCGTTTCCGACTGGATGCGGAGGGTGCCGAGCGTCGGCACGGCCATCGCGAGGGTGTAAGGCGCGGACTGGAAATGGCCCTGCGGGAAATTAAACTGGAAGTACTTGGTCGCTTCCGTGCGCACCCCGGGTGACACGGCATTGCCGGCAAGCAGGCGGCGGCCGGCAAGGGCGCCGGCGTCACAGGCCTGGCGGAAGCGGTTCTGCGCGACATAGGCGCGCGTCATATCCACGCCCGAGCCGATGATTGCGCACAGCGGGATCATCGCCGCGGCCATGATCGCCAACGTGTTACCTGCCTTGTCCCGGGCTAGCCGCGACGCGAAAGTCGCGATTTTCCTGAGAGTCACCACCGTCATAAGCCTGACCGGCTAGATGGCGGCGGCCGGCTAACGATCCCTGAAGCTTTATGGTGAACGAAAGGTAGCAAGCGGCGAGCGGGGTTATCGGACCCGAGAAGCGCCTTGGCCATGTTGATCAGGCTGGTTCGGAACGGCGCGCGTGCCGTCGCCCATCGGGCGCCAGTTCGTGGACAATGAATCGCGCGATCAATCGGGCACAATCCCTCCACGGATGTCGGGATTATGGGGAGCAGCACGGCCGTTGCCGCGATGATCGCCACATCAGCGTCGTTCGTCCTGCCGGAGAGCTCGCCCGTGGGAGGTATCTACCAAACTCGCGAGCGGCCCACCTATGGCCGTGGATGATCCCGATCCGCGAGGAGCCGCGCAGGATGCAGGTAACTGTTGTGTTGGCAGGGAGCGACTAACGGGGCCGTCTAAAGACCCGGTTCGTTAGCGAGGCCCGTGTGTCCTGAAGCCCGGCAGGGAATTCGCTACCCGACAAGGTGCCGGGCGGCGGGGAGGTCACGCAAGGAACCACGCCATGACTGCGACATAGCACGCGCCCAAGGTGGCGTAGCCCGCGACACGCGAAAGGCGCTCGAGCGCGGGCTCGCGGCGCGGGGGCTCGGCGCGCATGATCGGCACAACGCGGAACTGGAGACGGTCATAGAGTTCGCCAACCGGTCCACCTACGTCGTCATGCGCTCGCGCCACGGTCGCGGCCGGAACCGGGGCGGTGTCGAGTGATTTTGCGCGTGCGGTACGCATTTATGGGCTCCTAAAAACCTCAATAAAGTAGCTTTTGGCGGATAACAAGTCGTTAAGGCCCAAGGTTAATATCGTTGATTTTTCATACTTTGCCCCGACTTGCTCTCGGCGGAGGCGCGCAGCGTCACTGCACCTCGTGCGTGGCGAGACGGGTGGAATTGCCCCAGGCGAGACGCAGACCCGGCCGCAGAGGTCGCCATCACGTCCAGTCCCCAGCGCGAACCGTCGGTCCGGCAGCCGTGGCCCGGGCTTGTTCCGCCGGGAGGGATGGGGCTGTCGATCAGCGTGATCGCGGGACCGGGGATCGGAGACGCGGATCGCGGTGGGTTCGTCGCCGGAATGACTGAGGCGTGCGCCGCGCAGGAGAGGTCGGCACCGGCCTGATCGTTCTCGACGTACGGCGACGACGTGCACCGTACGGGTGCCGCTTCAGCCGTGATAGTGCCGGCGGGAATGTTTCCGCTCGACCCGGCGTGGCGGCGGTTCTGCCATCCGTCGCAGGCGGCCCAGGCCAGTCAACGCTGCCCTGGCGCGCTCGCCGCGCCACGGGGCGATCGATATGGGCCGGCAGCGTCAATCCATCTGAGACAGAGGTCGGCGCGCGCCTCGGCAACGACAAGCAAGTCATGGCGCTGCCGGCGCCAACATCTGAAATTCGGTTCTCCGCGGGTCGGCCCAGCGCGGTTCCGTGCGGCCCCGGCCCAAGCAAGCTGTGCGCCTGCCGGTCCGCCGATCAGTGCGGAGAAAATTTCTGGAGCTATTACACCCTTCTGTACGTTAAGATCGTGGTTGCACGAGACGACAAAGATGTTCGGTCGTGCCGGGTGTCAGACGATGGCCAGGAAAATGGAGAGGTGTCGCTGTGAGAGGATCAGTTTCAATCGACATGGAGACGCTGGTTCATGCTGATCATCGGCCCGCGTCTGAAAACATAGAATATGGTATCTCGCGGATCGTGGGATACGCCGCGCTCCTCAGTGCCGTGGGGTTTGTCGTCAGCCTCATTGTCTGATTTCGTGCGGTGACCGGCGTGAGCTAGTCCGGGTTCCATTCGGAAGCACTTTGCGTTGAGACGGAATTTGCCATAGGCGTTCCGGGGGGCGGTCTCGGTAGGTATGCCGGACCGGTGAGCAGAGGGGCTCTGATGGGGGTATCGACCGCGGCGGTCGCCGGTTCGGCCGTACTGGTGCTGGCATTGCTTGCGCCCGGGTCGGTCGCGGCACAGGCCGGGCCGGCCGATGAATTGCCACAGGGCGTCACGATCGGCGGGCGGGCGCGGATCGTCTACGACGACAACATCCTGCGCGTTCGGGACGGCGTGCAGGAGGTCGACGGGCGGCAGCGGGACGATCTGGTCGGGGTGATCGCCGGCTTCGCTTCGCTCAACGCCACACCCGGGATGCAGCGCATCCGCGCCACCGCAGAGGTCGGGCGAGAATATCACACCAACAACCTGTTCCTGGACCGTACCCGCGTGTCGGCCGGCCTGGACTGGGACTGGAAGGCCACGCCGCGCTGTTCGGGCAAGGTGCTGTCCCGTTATTCGCAGGCGCAGGCCGATCTTGCCGAGCAGGGCCTGATCGCAGCCAACGCGCGAACGATCTTCGACGTGTCGATGGGCGGCGGCTGCGAGGTTGCGCCAGGTCTTCGGCCCACGCTGACGATCCAGCACCGCGAGGGTTCGAACAGCAGCTTCACCCGCCGAGCTTCGAACTTCAACACGGAAGCGATCGAGGGCGGCGTCAGCTATAATCGGACCGGCACGCTGGGTGTCGCGCTCAACTACCGCGACGAACGCTTCACCTATCCCAACCGCATCCGGCCCGAAGACGGCAGCGTGACGGAAGTCCGGCGCCGATCGGTTCGCGGACAGGTGGGCGGCACTGTCGCCCAGCGGATTTTCTATGCTGTAACGGTCGACTATAACTGGGTTGACCCGACCGGTGCGGGCGAGGGGTTCGACGGCTTTTCGGGCGGCCTCGACGTGACGGTCCGGCCGATGCCGCGCTATCGCGTCCAGCTTCAGGCGCTCCGCTCGATCGAACCGGCGCTGTTCGTGTCGGCTGGCTATGTGCTTCAGGATCGGCTGGAACTCGGCACCGTCTACACGATCAGCCCGCGGACGTCGCTCAATCTGCGTGGTGGGGTGCTGCGCAACCGATACCGGGATCTCCAGCCAGTCAATTTGGCCGACATCCGCACCTTCGACAGACTGTTGTTCCTTGCCGCAGGCGTAAGCTACGACATCGCGCCCAACATCCGGCTGGATTCAGAGCTGCGGAGCGACGAGCGGCGTACCGATGGTGCGTTCGGAACCTATCAAGGCACGCGCGCAGTGGCGACGCTAAGCCTGGCAATCTAACAGGGAGGCAGCAAAGCTCATGTCGTCACGAATCTTCGCCGCGCCGACACGGCGCCTGTCGCTGGCGCTCGCGGCGATCCCCGCGCTCGCGCCGATGATCGTCCTGCCGCTGGCACCCGCCGCCGCGCAGGAGGCGTCCTATGTCCTTGGCCCCGACGACGTGATCGACGTGCAGGTCTATGGGCAGTTTCCGCAGCCGGTCCGCCTGCGCATCCGGGCGGACGGTAACATCAGCCTGCCGCTGCTGGGCGACGTGCGCGCGGCTGGCATGGCGCCGGGCGAGCTCGCCGCTGCCATCCGCCAGCAATACAATCGCGGGGGCTACTACACCAACCCGATCGTCAATGTCGAAGTCGTGAGCTATGTCAGTCGCGGCGTAACGGTGCTGGGCGCGGTTAAGGCGCCGGGGATCGTTCCGCTGGTGCGGCCGACGACGCTGAGTGCGGTGATCGCGCAGGCGGGCGGACAGACGGGCTCTTCGGAGGTTGCGATCTTGCGGCGCCGTGGCGGCGCCGAGCAGCGCTTCGTCATCGGCCAGATCGCGGGCACCGACGCCGACCCGGTGTTGCAGGCCAATGACGTGATCGTCGTGCCGGCGAGCGAACGCTTCTTCGTCTACGGGCAGGTCCGCCAGCCGGGCGCCTACCCGCTCGAGCCCGGAATGACATTCCGCCAGGCGCTGGCGCAGGCCGGGGGGCAGAACGACTCGGGTACGCAGAACCGCATCCAGCTCTATCGCGCCGGCGCCAAGTCGGACATCGACGAACTCGACACCCCGATCCGGTCGGACGACGTCCTGTTCATCCGCGACCGGATCTTCTGACGATGGCGCGCGCGGCCGCTTCGGCAAGGGCAGCCGCGCCCGCTCGTGCGGAACGGCTCGATGGCTGGCTGACCATCGGGGCGATGGCAATCATGACCGGCGCTCTGCTGTTCAACTTCGCGGCGGCATGGGTGAATGCCAATGTCACCGCGCTGACCCCCGGCAGCATCGTGCTAATCCAGGGGTTGCTGCTCGCCGGGGCGTTCGGGATCGGGGTACTGGGCGGCGATCGCGATCGCCTGACCTGGCTGATGATCCTGTGGCTGATGTTCGTGTGGTGGGTGGGCCTTTCGCTGTTCCGGCAGGCGGCTAGCCCCAAATACCTGGGCGACATTGCTGCCTTCCCGATCTTCGCGCTGATGGGCACGGTGGTGCGTCCGCGGATGATCCCGATCTTCCTCGTCGCTATCCAGATACTGACGGTAGTGATCGGGTTCTGGGAGGCGATCGATCCGGTCAAATATGGCGTGGCGATCGATGTCGCCAAATATTATGCCAATACCCGGGGGATCGAGGCGACGATCTACAATCCGGACCTCAGCGGCCTCTACCTTAACGCCACACGGCCGGTCGGCCGGCTGCTGCTGCCGCAACTCGACATCCACCGCGTGTCGTCGCTGTTCCTGGAACCGGTGTCGCTCGGCAACTGGACGGTGGTAGTCACGATCTTCCTGTGCACCTTCTGGCGCCGCATGGCGCTCTGGATGCGGGCAGTGTTGATCGGGGGTAATGTTATCCTCCTCGTCATGTGCGACGGCCGCTTCGCGATCATCGCCAGCGTCGTGGTGATCGGCGCCTGTCTCGTCGCGCCGAAGCTGCCGCGCGGCATTGCGCTTGCCTTTCCGGCCGCGACGATGATCCTGCTGGCCGGCGTACGGGCGCTCGGCGCGCTACCCACTGGCGGCGACACGCTGCCGGGCCGCCTTGCCAAGAGTCTCTATTATTTCGAGCGCCAGTCGCTGATCGAACTGTTCGGGCTGAACGCGTCGGTGCCAGGCTATACCTTCGACAGCGGCTGGACCTATTTCACCCAGACCCAGTCGGTGCTGGGATTGATCGCCTTCTGGTGCCTTCTGTGCCTCATGCTGCCGCTGCGCACCCTTGAGGCGAAGCGGTTCATCATCGGCGTCACCTTGTTCTTCGCGCTCAGCATGCCGGTCAGCAACTCGTTCATCTCGATCAAGGCAGCGGCCATATTGTTCGTCTGCTACGGATGCCTGCGGCGGTGGCAGCGTGAGGAAGGCGCCGACCGGGACGCACCACTCCTCGCTGCGCGGGCGCCGGCGGCCGTGCACACCGCTCAGCCGCCACTTCACGCCGCATGAGGCCAGATGCCCCCGGTTGGCGATGGAGCTTGGGGGGCATCATCCGACAAACGCCATCGCCAGTTCGCCGGCTTTTGCCTATATTGTTACCGGGTGGGACGATCCGGCGGACAACCGTCACAATCGGATTGCCACGGCTTGTCCGCCCGGTCAGAAGATCAGACGCATGTGCCGTTTGAGGACGCGTGGGGTGGGCACCGATATGCTGGACAGGGTTTGGGGCTGGCTAGACCGGCTGGCGGGGAACGTGCCGGAGAACGTGGCGCCGGGGGCTTTGCCCGCGGGACCGGTCAGTCTCGCGCCCGGCCGAACCAATGCGGAAGCGGGGCGGGATGATTTTGTGCGCCCCCTGGCGGCCGGGAGCGAACCAGCCGCGCTTGCCCAGCAGGTGGATACTCTTTCGCATCTTCAGGCCGCGGTAAACGCCGGGATCATCGGCGAGGCTCGGCGTAGCCGCATTACGGAGGGGTTCAACGCCTCCAAGCCGGTCGGCGACCGCTATGAACTGAGCGGCCGGATGGCGGAGCTTCGGGCGCTGGCGAGCGCAGTGGTCGACGGCGCGAACCATGCGATCATCTATGGCGCGCGCGGGGTCGGCAAGACGTCGCTGGCGCGCGTCTTCGGCGATCTGGTCGACGAGGCCGGCTGTGACGTTTTCTATCATTCCGCGAGCGGCGATGCGGAGTTCGAGGCGGTCGTTGCCCCCTATGTTCGCTTCATCGAGGATACCGCCGGGCGCAGCCAGCCGATGCGGTCGCTTGCGCTCCAGGCGCCGTTCTCCGCTCGCGATGTCGCCGACGCACTGGCCAGCGTGCGCACCCGCCGCATCTTCCTGATCCTCGACGAGTTCGACCGAATCACGAACGGCCGCACCCGGTCCGAGTTGGCAGCGCTTATGAAGCTGCTGTCGGATTTCCGCATTCCGGTGCAGTTCGTCATGGTCGGCATCAGCAACGACGTAGATTCACTTATCGCCGAGCACGCCTCGCTACGGCGGCACATGGCGGCAATCCGCGTCGGCCCGATCGAGCCGGCCGCGGCCCGGGCGCTGATAGGCGAGGGCGGGCGCCGTGCCGGCCTCGACTACGATCCCGGCGTTGTCGACATCATCGCGGCGATCTCGATCGGGTCGCCCTATCATGTGCGGACGTTGGCGCGGGAGGCCGGGCTTCAAGCGTTCGAGGCGGGAGCGGCGACGGTCGATGAAGGCGCGCTATGGCAGGGGATGAGCACGGCTTGGCGCGACTGGTCGGGTGTGAGCGCGTCGGCGGCGCGGCGGTTCACGCGGCTTGCTGCATCGGCACCACTGCGAGAGCCGCTGGTAGCCACCGCGCTGCTGGCGGGCACCGAATATGTCTTTGACGCTGCGCGCCTGGCCGAGGCGATCGGCGACGCATGCGCGCGTCCACCTGCCGAGGCACAGTCGATGGCCGCCGCCGTCGTCGAGGGACTGGCAGGGGAACTGCGCGAAGTGGACGGCGGGCTTGCATTTACCGATTCGCTCGCCCCGCAATATCTGTTGCTCGCGATGGTGCGCCACGATAGGTCTGCGGACTGCGCCGACCTTCCTCGTTTCGCGGGCCATCTGGAAGCGGTGACGGCGCGGGTAGGGGGAGTGTCATGACAGCGAGCGACCTACTGGCAGCGCTGCGCGATCGCTGGCGGCTTGGTCTTGCCATCGCGGCGATCATGTTCGTCATCATCGCCTTCTGGATCTCGATCCAGCCAAAGACCTTTCAGGCATCATCGTCCCTCCTGTTCGACGCGTCGCAGCCCGATCTCTCGCTTGGCGATCAGGAGCGGGGGACGCAATCGACCACCAACCTGATCGGCACGCAATCCGACATCATCGTAAGCACCTTCGTCGCCCGCGCGGTGGCCGAGCAACTTGCCCGCCAGCAGGGGCAGAAGCCCGACGACGCGGAGCTCGATCGTCAGGCAAAGAGCCTGATCGCACAGACCGCGGTGCGGCTGGGCAAGGCTAGCAACGTCCTCGAGATCACCGTCAGCGACCGCGATCCCCAGCGGGCGGCGACGGTCGCCAATCTGTTCGCCTCGACCTTCCTCTTGAAGCAGCGCGACCTGCGCGAAATCGCCGCGCGCGGCTATGCCCGATGGCTCGACGAACGGACCCGCGACGTGCGGGCGCGTTTGGTCGATGCCCAGACGAAGCTCGCCGACTATCAGCGCGCCCAGGGCGTGATCGGCGCGAACCGCATGGACCTGGAGGCAGAAAGGCTGCGCTCGCTCAATTCGGCGCTCGCCGCATCGGAGGGCGATTCGGCGCAGGCGGGCTCGCGCGCCGGCAATGCCGCTGTACCCGAGGTCGAGTTTTCGCAGCTCGTCCAGAACCTGCAGACCGAAGTCGCCCGCCGGTCCGCCCGCGTGGCAGAGCTGTCGCGCACGCTGGGGCCGAACCACCCCGACATGGCCGCGGCGCGGGCCGACCTGGCCGAGACGCAGGCCAGCTTGGCCCGGGCGCGGGGTTCGGCGGCGAACGCGCTCTCGGCCGGCAGCAGTTCGGCAAAGCGCCGGGAGAGCGATCTTCGCCAGCGCCTCAATGCCCAGCAGCAGCGCATGATCGCGCTGTCGGGCAGCCAGGAGAGTCTCGCTATCCTCCAGCAGGACGTGGATACCGCCCGCGCCACCTATGAATCGGTTCGCAAGCGTTACGGCGATGTGGCGCTGCGCAGCCAGATCACCCAGACCAACGCGACGCAGCTTGACCGGGCCTCAGCCCCGGTCGTTCCGGTCAAGCCCAATGTAATGCTGCTGGCGGTGCTTGGCCTGATCTTCTCGATCGGGATAGGTGTGTCGGCAGTGCTTGGCTTCGAGCTGTTGAACCCGCGTGTCCGGACCGTCAGTGGTGTCGCAGCGCGGGTGGGTCGCCCCGTCATCGCCGATTTCAGTTCGTCCTGGTCGTGGCGCCGCCGCCCGCCGGTGGGAGATAACGCGTGAGGATATCGTCGACCGCAAAATCCGGCACCGCCACGCCGGTTGACGGTATCGTCAGCTCCTCCCTTCCCCGCGCCCGCGCGGCGGAGCCCACCGAGAGCATCCCCGCCGGCGGTGTGATTGACGGGCGGGTGGTCGTCGCGTTCGATCCCAACCACGAGGACGCGATCAGCGCGCGCGCGATCCGGGCCGAGCTGCTGGCGATGTGGCCTACCGACGGCGAGCGCGTGATGCGCGCGGTGGCGCTGGTGGCAGTCGATCCGGGGAGCAACCTGCCCGTCATCGCCGCCAATCTCGCAGCCAGCATGGCGCAGCTCGACCGCGAGACGCTGATCGTCGACGCCGATTTCGCGCGGCCGATGCAGCACGAACTGCTTTGCGTACCCAACGAGCGCGGTCTCGGGACGATACTGGCGGGTCAGGGCAGGACGGCGGGCACGATGCTGCCAACCGCGGTGCGCGGGCTCGCCGTGATGCCCGCCGGTCCGATCAACGACGCGGTCCGTGACTCGCTCGAGCAGCGCCCGATCCTCGAGGTGCTGGAGCAGGGGACACTGCGCGCAGACGTCGTCATCGTGCCGATCAGCGCGCGCAGCGACCAGGCGCTGGCGACGATCCTGACGCACTTCGACGCCGTGGTGCCGATCGTGCGGCGCGGCCGCACGCTGCTGCGCCGCCTCACTTCGCTCGTCGATGCGCTCGCCGCGAAGGGGCTGCCGGTGTGCGGCGTGGTGCTGTCGGATTGAACGCAGGCGGCCTCGTCCTGGGGGCGGTTGCCGCGCTCAGCGTTGCCGCATTGGGCGCGATGGGGTTGGTTGCCTCGCGCGGCGACGCGCCGGGCGCGTCGCCGCCCGCCTTGGCCGGGCGGGTCAGCCTCGGTGGCCTGAACGCCAGCGGGGCGGAGTTCGCGCCCCAGGCGATGCCGGGCATCGTCGGCAAGAACTATGTCTATCCGACCAGCGACGCATTGCGCCGCTACGCCGCGCTGGGTGTGCGGGTTGTCCGGTTGCCTGTACGCTGGGAGCGGGTGCAGCGGGCGCTGGGAGGCCCGCTCGATGTGGGCGAGATGGAAAGGATCGATGCCACTGTCGCGGTCGCGAATGCCGCGGGAATGGAGGTCGTACTCGATATCCACAATTATGGCCGCTATAGCGGCCGTCTGGTGACAGAGCCGGACATCGACTCCGGCTTCTCCGACCTGTGGCGAAAGCTTGCCGAGCGCTATCGGGGCAAGCGTGTTGCCTTCGGACTGATGAATGAGCCGTTCGGCATCGGCGCGCGCGACTGGCGCGGAGTGGTTGAGCGCGCGGTGGCAGTCATCCGGCGCACCGGCGCCGACAATCTAATCCTGGTCCCGGGCACACGCTGGACCGGGGCACACAGCTGGACGGCCGGCGGAGCAGACAGCAACGCAGCCGCGTTCAAAGGATTTCGCGACCGCAACTTTGCCTACGAATTGCACCAGTATCTCGATCGGCGCTCCTCTGGCACTGAGTTCAGCTGTCCCGGCGGCGACGATGTCGGCGCGCGGCGACTGGAGGGAGTGACCGCGTGGCTGCGCTCGGAACGGGCGCGCGGCTTCCTCGGCGAGTTCGCGGCGGGACGCTCGGCCCCCTGTCAGGCGGCGCTGGCGACGATGCTCGGCTATATGGACCGCAACGCCGACGTGTGGATGGGCTGGACCTACTGGACCGCCGGGCCATGGTGGCCGCAGCGCTACGAATTTGGGGTCGAGCCGCGTGCTGGCAGTTTTCCGGCTGAGGCGACCGCACTTATTGCATGGTTCGGCCGCCGGTGATCCGAGAGCGGAGATCTGCCAGATGCCGCCAAGCCTTCTCGCAGGCCTTGGCCCATTCCCAGCGCAGCCGCTGCGGCTTCGACAGCGGGGCAGCAATGCGGCGCTTGCCCTCGATCGTCGATCCATAATCGACTTCCATGACGGGGAAGGGGAAGACGGCGCGGATGGGCACGCTGTGTGCCCAATAGCGATCCATCTCGTCGTCGATCGGCCGGACAACGTCACGGATCGAGCCAAGCCAGTGACGGGCTGTCGCCGCCGTCAGCAGATACGCCTGCGTTCCATAGGCGCGGCCCGAGAAGCGCGCGATATGGCGGTCGAGGAACGGCCCCTCATACCGGGCACCGGCCGGCACTTTCGCATAGAGGCGCAGATAGCCATAGGGGCGCATCGCTGCGGCCACGCGATCCATCGCGGCAAAGAAGACGGGGTTGATGAGGATGTCGTCCTCGAGGACCAGCATCACCGTATCGTCGTCCATCGCCGCCAGTTCGCGCCACAGTTCGAAGTGACTGGCGAAACAGCCCAGCTCTCCGCGGGTCAATTCGCGGCCGTGCCGTGCGAGCGTCCGTGCCGGATCATAGGTTAGCCCGGCGGGCGGGGTGGTGCAGGCGTCAAAGAAGGACCAGTCGAACGGCAGCGCGTCCAGCTGTTCGGCCATACGTGCGCGCCGATTCGACCCGGCAAGGCTGATACAGCGGATAAGCAGCGTCATTTGCGCCCGCGTGCCGCCGCGTAGCGGAGCGCGCCCGACAATTCCCACCACAAGGTCGATGGACGATGGAACACGCGGCGCGGTAGCCCGCGCCAGCCGCGCGCCGCCTCGCGCAGCGCCCTGTCTTCGAGCAGCAGCTTGGCATGATAAGCGCCGCGGCCGATGTCATAGGCCTTGTGCAGCGAGCCGATGTCCGCCGCCTTGCGCCCATGATGGTGCGAGACCACGATCGCCGGATCATAGGCACCGTCCCAGCCTATCCGCCCGACCCTGGCGGCGGTGTCGACATCTTCGGACGCGAACAGCGCGCCGCTGCCGAACAGCGGATCGAAATGGCGCGCCGCATCCAGGGCCTCGCGTCGGAAGTGGAGGTTCGCGCCCTTGATCGCCCCGGGCGCCAGATAGCTACCTGCGGGAAACCGAAGTGGCACCGTAGATTCGTTGATTGTCGCGGGATAGTCGGTCGGGTCGTGAAGGAGGATGCGGCCGCTGACATAGCCGAGCCGCGAATCGGTGAAAGCGTCGGCGACGCGATCGAGGAAATCCGCTTGCGGGTAGCAGTCGTCGTCAGTGAAGGCGATGATCGTGCCCGTCGCCGCGGCGAGCCCCGCGTTGCGCGCGTTGCTCAGCCCCGGCACGGTCTGCAGCACGTAGCGCACGGGCATCGGTGCGGTTTCGGCGAAGTGGTGGATGACCTTTGCGGTGGCATCGGTCGACCCGTTGTCGACCACTACCAGTTCCCAGTCAGCGCTATGCGATACCGACGCGACGGCATCGAGGCAGCGCCGCAGCGGTTCGGCGCGGTTGCGCGTGCAGATGATGAGCGAGATGTCCAGAACGGCCCCCTGCCTCGCGTCCAGTTCGCCATATCAGTTAAGGGAGGGGCACGGGCGCTGGCAAGCGCGTTTGCTGTCCCGCAGCGGGGCCATCGTGGCAACCGGCTTGCGGCGGCGCCTGCGGACGGTCACAAGGCGCTAGATCGGGGGGCAGACGACATGCCAGGCACTGCCATTCTCTTTACCCAGCAGACCATTGGGCTCGGCGCGCGAAAGACGAGCATGATCTTCCTGGCCGA
Source organism: uncultured Stakelama sp. (assembly GCA_964390515.1). Classification (GTDB taxonomy): domain Bacteria; phylum Pseudomonadota; class Alphaproteobacteria; order Sphingomonadales; family Sphingomonadaceae; genus Sphingomonas. The sequence goes on along the minus strand of CAYMIU010000049.1, from coordinate 10,949 downwards.
GGCGTATCGCAATCTTGGCTACGATGTTCATGTAGTGACGTGCCAGCTTTCGCGGCTCACCCGGCTGAAGAAGCCGAACAAGCTTGAGGCGCTGCCCCCAGAGCGGTTGAACCGCTGGTACGACGCCGACGGCATGCACGGTTATATCTGGGTCGCACCCGTGCATCCGGCGACGTTGCACCGCGGGATCGACAGACTTGCCGGTTCGCTGCTTGCCAAAGCCTATGCGGCGTCGCTGCCGCGAGAAATCTGCGATCGGCTGGCCGCGGCAGAACTCGTTGTCATCGAGAGCTGCGCTGCAATTGCCTTGTTCGACCGCGTCCGCCGCATCGCGCCGCGCGCGACGAGCGTCTACAGCATGAGCGACAGGCTGCTGCCCGTAGGAATGCATCCGGTGCTCCAGACCATTCTGGAGCGAGATGCGCCGCATTATTCGGTCGTCCGTACGCCCGCGCGCGCGATGCTCGCCGACCTGCCGGGTGCCAATGCCGTGCACCTCCGCCACGGGCTCGACAAGACGCTGTTCGTGGGCGAGCATCGCTCCCCCTTCGCCGGTGGACCGAATGCCGTGCTGATCGGCGACATGATGCTCGATCGCGCTTTGCTAGGAGCGCTGGTGGCGGCGCATCCCGATGTGCGCTTCCACTATTTCGGGCGCACCGCGCTCGAGGTCGGCAGTCATCCCAATCTGACTGAGCATGGCGAGGTGCCGTTTGCTGCGTTGGTGCCGTACCTTGTCCATGCCGATGTCGGGCTGTCGCTTTACCGCGAGGTGGCCGACCTCGATTATCTGGCCGAGTCCTCGCTCAAGAACATCCAGTACGAATTTTGCGGGTTGCCGATAGTGGCGCCGCATTTCGTCGCGCGGGGGGCCGCGCGTGTTCATGGCTATGCACCCGGCGACCCGGAGAGCGCGAGCGGCGCGCTGACCGCGGCACTCGCCGCGCCGCGGGGGCGCCTGGGCGAGGCGAACGTGGCCGACTGGGCCGAGGTCGCCGAGGCGATCCTGGCCGCGGCGCGCTAGCGCTGCAGAAGGTCGGCCAGGATCCGTCCGGCCGTCTCGAAATCGGCCGCGCGGTGCACCAGCGGATCATCGCCAGTCCATGCATCCATGACGCCGCCAATCTTGCCATAACTGTTGTCGACGACGACGTGCGGGCGGCCAAGCAGTAGCGCCAGGATATGCGCGTGCAGCCGGTCGGTGACGACGCCGCGGCCCGCGCCCAGCATCACCATACCGCGCGCGCGCTCTGCCTCGGCACGGGCGCGGAACCGGGTTTCCTCGGGCCGGCGGTCGAGCCGCCGCTTGAGCGCGCCGACGAGACGTTCGCGGAAGGAGGGGTCATGTCCCTCGATGATCCAGTCGGTCACCAACGCGTCGATACCCGCCGGCGGACGCACGGCCCCACGCCCGGCCGCCGCCTCCTGATCGGTGCGGACCAGGTAAGTGGCGTCGCGCGAGGGTGGCGGCGCGGCGAGCGGCCCCATGCAGAAGGCCATATCGGGCGCCAGCACGACTTCGCAGCCAAGCTCGCGCGTCGCAAAGTCGTAGGAACGCTGGTCGCGGACCATCAAGGCGAAATCACCATGTGCGTCGATCGCGGCGCGGGTGGCGGCGATGTTGGCATCGTCGCGGAACAGGATTGTCTGCGGGAGCTGGACAACCCGTCGTCCCTTAAGGGAACTCAGCACATGCAGGCGAAATGCCTGGAACCGCGGCCAGATGTCGCCGAAATTGCCGCCGCCGCTCAGATAGACCGGACCTTCAGGCAGCGCCGCCTTCAGGCGATCGGGGTCGAAGCCGCTCGTAGTCGAGACGTAGCCGGCACGCTTGGCGACGTGACGGTCGAAATAGGCAAGTTCGCCCAGCCAGATCAGGCTGTCGCCGATGTTGCTGTAATCGGGGAAGTCGAGCAGCGCGTAACCGTGCGACGGGTCAGCGAGCGGTGCTAGACGGTCATGCGTGAGCGCCGCGAGCCGGACGATCGTATCGTGTGCCAAGGGGTGCTCCTGTCAGATGCGATACCCGGAAAGCTTCTGCCGTAGCAGTGTGCCCAGGAAGACGATCCCACCGCCGCCATAGCGGTGGATCATGCGCCGCGGCTCCTGCACGATGCGGCCCGCCCATTCGAGCCGCCAGCGGACGAGCCAGGCGGGGCCGCGCGACACATATCCCGCAACGCGATCAAGGTAGGCGCCGACGCAGATCGTGGTCGCGTTGATCGCGTCGCCATAGCGCGCGATCCATTGCTCCTGGTACGGATTGCCCATGCCGACGAATACCAGTTCGGCCTTGGTGTCGTTGATTGCCTCCACCAACGCGCGCGACTCGGCATCCGTCGGGAAACCGTGATGGGTGCCAACGAAGCGGTGCCGGGGATAGGCTTCCGCCATATTGGCGGCGGCGCGCTCGGCAATGCCCGGCTTGCTGCCGACGAGGAATATATGCGTCGGAGGCAGATGCTCGAGCAGGCGCGGGATTATATCGGTGCCGTTCAGGTTCTCGGGGAAGGGCGCACCGTACATCATGCGGCTGGCGACATCCATCGCAACGCCGTCGCAAAGCACCAGCGACCGGTCGAGCAACTCGGCGACGTCGCGGTGCCGGCTCGCCATGTTGACGGTATGATGATTGGCGAACGCGATGTTGCCGCGACGATGGCCGATCATCGCGCCGATCCGTGCAAGCGCGTCCGGCAGGCGGAGGACGTCGACCGCTACGGGGCCGATCCGGCGCGTCGTCTCGCCGAGCGCCCGGCGATAGCCGGTCATGAAGCGATCGGCGACTCCAGCCCAGCCATAGCTGTGCTCCAGAAGTTCGCGCGTCGGTGGGCGGCGGTCGCCAGGCGCCTGCCATGCGGCCAGGAAACGCCCCGCGCTCGATCGATCCGCGAAGTCGACGATCTCGCCGTAACCGATCGTGTTCACCGTGCGTCGGAACGGCGGGATCGGACTGAGCGCGAGGAACAGCCCGGCCGCGGCAGCCTCGATCGCGGCCAGGCCGAAGCCCTCGTAATCGGACGCGCACGCATAGACCGCTGCCTGCCTGACGAGAGCCGCGAGTTCGGCCTGTGGCGGGGTGTCATGGATCGAGACCGCGGCGGCAACGCCGAGCGCGGCAGCCTGCTCCTCCAGCGCCGCGATGCTGACGCCCATCGGTTTGCCAGCGATGATCAGGCGCCAGGCCGGATCGATCCCGTGGAGCGCTGCAAACCAGTCGAGCAGCAGGTCTACCCGCTTGTTGGGCGCGAGCCGGCCGAAATAGATGATCGTACGGGTGTCCGCCGCCGCGGTGCCGACGAACTTGTCGATGTCGACCCCGTTCTCCACCGCTTCGACCCCGCGTCGCCGGATCGTGCGGAAGCGCGCAGCATCCTGTTCACTCGAGGCGAAGACCGCGCCGTAGGCGGAAGCCGCCAGCCGCGTGACCATGCCGAAGTAGAGACGCTTCATCCGGCTTGCAAAGGGCGTGTGAAAGAACAGCCCGTGCGTGGAGAAGACGAGCTTGCGCCGATGTAACGGACGAGTGAGGGCGAGGAAGTCGAAAAAGAAGTCGAGCGCGTGGACGTGGACCAGATCGGCGCCCCGGATCGCGGCGAGGATGCCCGGCGCAATCGGATAGCGGCGAGAGCCGAACCAGGAAAGGCGACGCACGTCGACCTCGCCGATCCGGTCGATGGCCGGCAGCCTAGACGCCTCACCGTCGAAGGTCCGATCGAGCGTGACGACGCGGATGTCGTGTCCCGCCGCCGCCTGGCGAGAGGCGAGTTGGAGGACAAAGTCCTCCAGCCCGCCGATGCCCGGGGCAAATTGACGCACGACATGGACGATCCGCAATGCCCCACCCTTCACCGAGCCGCCCCCGCAAGCGTCCCCTGCGATGTCAGAGGTAGATGTCGGACGCAAGCACCGTCCCGGCCGTCATTACGTGAAGAACGAAATCGGCTCGACCGTCGCCGTTGACGTCGCCCACCAGATCGAAACCGCCCGTTATCTGCACGAGCCTCAATTCGCCGGCCCTGCCGTTGAACGGGTTGGCGCCGATGAAGGCGAACTTCTGGTCGCCGGCAAGCGCGGTGTTGGCATCGATCTTCGACAAATCGATCTTGTCGTTCTCGCTGCGGGCGAAATCCCAGATCGTTTCTGCGCCGGCATTGAGATCGCCGATCCCGAAGTTGAAGACGTCGGCGCCCCTGCCACCCCAGAAGTGGTCGAGCCCGGCCCCGCCATGCAGTTTGTCGTTGCCGCTGCCGCCATAAAGCCGTTCGTTGCCGGAGCCGCCGTTCAGGATGTCGTTGCCGCCCTCGCCGTACAGGCTGCTGGCGGTGTCGTTGCCGGTGATCGTGTTGGCAAGGTCGTTGCCCGCGACGGTCACCGCCTTGGCCGACTGGACGACGATCCGCTCGACGTTGTCCGGCAGGCGATAGTCCGAAGTTGTGTAGACGGTGTCGATCTCGCTGCCCGGCATTTCTATGATGATGTCGCGCGCATCGTCGACATAATAGGTGTCGGCGCCGGCCCCGCCCTCCATCACGTCGACGCCGCCGCGGCCATCGAGCACGTCGGCGCCACCGTTGCCGACCAGGCGGTTGGCTTTGTCGTCGCCGGTCAGCATGTCGCGCAGGTCGGTGCCGATCAACTGCTCGATCGAGACGAGACGGATCCACTTGCTCCCGCCCTCGGCCAATGAGAGCGTGATCCCCTTGGTCCCGCCGCTGGCATCGAAGGTATCGAAGCCGTCGCCCCCATCGTAGGTGTCGGTGCCGCCCGAAACGCCGGCTGAGAACCAGTCATTGCCCTTGCCGCCAGACAGCGTGTTGCTCGCCGCATCGCCGCTCAGTCGATCGTCGAAGTCGGTGCCGACGACATTCTCCACGCCGATCAGGACATCGCCCTCGGCATCGCCGCCGCGCTGGGTCGCCGCGGCGAGCGCGACGACGATTCCAGCGCGCGAATCCGAGTAATCGGCGGTATCGTCGCCCTTGCCACCATCGAGCGTGTCGGCGCCGGCGCCGCCAATAAGGATGTCGTTGCCCTCGCCGCCGGTGAGGACATTGGCCATCGCACTGCCGATCAGCACGTCGTTGAAGCGCGTACCCACCACATTCTCGATCGAGACGAGTACGTCGCCGGCCGGCGTGGCGCCCGCGTCCGTCGCGACGGGCGCGCCGCTCAGCCCGGTCGTGGCGGGGGTGATGGTCCACTGGACCCCGCGCGTAAGGTCGACGGTCACGCCCTTGTACGCGGCGGCATAGGTGACCGTGTCAATCCCCGAACCGCCGTCGATCACGTCAGCACCGTTGCTCGCCTTGATAAGGTCATCGCCGCCGCGCGCATGGATCACGTCGCCGCCGCGTCCCCCGCCAAGGATATCGGCGCCGTCGGTGCCTATGATGGTCGCGGGCAGAGGGTCGGTGAGGTACTTCTCGAGCACATCGAGTTGCGGGCGATCGGTGCCGTCGCCGTAGCGAAGGCCGAGGGCATAATTGCCGAACCACGCGCCGCCGCCCCAATAGGTGCCGTCGAGGCCCATCTCCTCAAGCCCCGCGAGAAAGTTGTTCAGGACGGTCAGCCAACGCGGATCATCGCCCGGCACCGCGAATTCACCGATGAAGCCCTCGACATTGTTCTTGGTGAGCCAGTCGGTGAAGTTGCGAATGCGGTCCATGCCCATCGTGGCATAGGCCTTTTCACCGTCGTAATTCTGATCGTAGATCCCGGCGCCATCGTTGTCGAAATAGATGTGCGCCTGATACACGATCTTGTTCGACGGGTCCTTGATGAGCAGCGCGTCGTTGAAGGCGGTCCACATCCGGGCGCTCGACCAGCCATCGCCCGAGACGTAGATCTTGTGCTCGGCATCCACCGCGCGGATCGCGTCGACGGCCGCCTGTGCGGCCGTCGGCCATGCCGTCTTGCTCGGCATGTCGTGTGGCTCGTTCATCAGGTCGTAGCCGAGCAGTGCGGGGCTGTTGCCTACGGCGGTCGCCATCTTGCTCCAAAAGTCAGCGAATTGGGCGACCGATACCTTGTCGGTGCCGATCGCGTTGCCGCCGTAGCGCCCGTAATTGTGTAGATCGATGATGACCTTGACGCCGACCGCGTCGGCATCGGCCAGAAACTGCTTCAGTCGACCAAGTTCGGCGGGATCGAGATCGCCACCCAGAGTCTTCTGCATTCGCTCCCATTTGAAGGGAAGACGCACCATCTCGACGCCCTTGGCCGCGTAATAGGCAAGCTCGGCCGCCGAGGGATAGATATAATCGGTGCCGTAACGATGCCCCTTGCCGAATTCGGCGCCCGACAGATTGATTCCGATCATTGCGATTGCTGCCCCTGACTCGTTGAGGCTGCTTGCACATGCGCGAATTACTCTGAGCTTCCCGGTGAGGGTTAAGGCGGCACAAAGGATGATTTTGATGTGCTGACGTCAAGCGACCGGGTTGGCGCCGCGACCGAGAGTGCCGCGCGCTGTCTCGAGCGCGGCACGCACGGTGTGCCGGTCGAGCAGAAACAGCAGCACCGGATAAATCAGCGCCCCGATCACGATCCCGACGATGACTTGCGGGATCGGCGCCAGCATGGCGCGCGTCGCCGTCATGAAGGCAAGAACGAAAGCGCCCATGATGAGCGATGCGCCGAGCGGAGCGACAAGCACACGCACCGTGCCGCGCACATCGACGTCGGCCTCGCGACGGAGCATCCAGAGAACATAAGGCATGGTGATCCATGCCCGTGCGACATAGGCGATCGCGACCCACAACACACCGAACGGTGCGGCGACCAGGCAGGCGACTGTGCCTAGCGCCAGTTGGACAAGCGCGATCCGGACGGCGACCGCAGGACGACCCTTGGCATAGAGCGCGGGCGTGACGAAGTAATTGGTGACGATCGGCACGACCAGGAGGGTCAGCACGCGGACGATATCGGCGCTTGCCCGCCACGCCTCGCCGAACAGTAGCGGGACGAGCTCTGTGCCGAGTGCCCCCACGCCGATGAACGCGGGGAAGGCGACGGCGGCGCACGTTGCCTGAAGCCGGTGATAGCCGGCACGGAACCGGACCTGATCGTCCCGAAGCCGGCCGAAGGCGGGCGAGGCGACGGTCGAGAAGGGGCGGACCACGAACTGCGTGATGAGGTCCGTGAGGCGAAAGCCGATCCGCAGGACGCCTACCGCGGCCAGGCTGACGGTGGCCCCCACGACGAATTCGTGCACGCGCGAGGAGAGGAGGAAGATCAGGCCCGTGGTCGCGACGTGAAAGCCGTACCCTACCAGATCGCGGGCCTTTGCCTCGACGAAGCGTAGCCGCGGGCGCCAGGGAAGGGCGACCCAACTTGCCACCGTCAACAGCGTCTCGGCGACGATCCTCTGCACCACAAGCGCCCACAGGCCGAAGCCCAACAATGCCAAGGCGATCGAGACAACGCCGCCGATCAGGTTGGCGACGAGCGAACGAAAGGCGAGTGCCTTGTGTCCAAAAGCGCGCGTCGTCCGCGCCATGTGGATGACGCCGGCTGCATTGATGATCGGCACGACGGCAAGCGCGAGCATGATATGTGCAAGTTCCGGCGCTTTCATCAGCGCCGCCACTGGATACGCAACGGCTGCGATCATTGCCGCCGTCGCTGTGGAAAGCGCCAGGTTCGCCCAGAAGGCGGTGTCGGCGACGGCCTCGTCCAGGTCGGGTGCCTGAACGACCGCCTCGGCAATGCCGTTCGACGCGATCAGCTTTGCTACCTCGACGAAGATCACCGCGATCGAGATGGCGCCGAATGCCGCCGGCGGCAGCAGCCGGGTCAGAACGGCGAATACGACGAACAGCGAAGCCTGTTCGGACAGGATGCGGACCATCGTCCAAGCCACCGAATGGGCGACGACGGTCTTGAAAGGACCATTGGCGGAAATGACGGCTTCCTTCATCGCCAGCCGCCGTGGTTCGGCGCGCACGTTTGCTGTGCTTTAGCGTGCGGTGAGCATAAGAAAAGCGGGCGCCCATTGCTGAGCGCCCGCCATAAGGACCGATCGTCGAAGATTGCTTCGATCAATCAGACGGGAGTTGCCTCACCGGCGAAGGTGATGCCACCATTGTAGCCGAGCGTTGCGAGGTAATCCTCGAACTGGTCGGCGCTCCAGGTCTTGTTCTTGATGACGTCCATCAGCGTCACTTCGTACTGGAAGGACTTGTTGCCGTCGGTGACCTGGATGGTCAGCGTCAGATCATAGACGTTGGCGTCGTTCGCGAGCGACTGGCCGTTCATCGTCTGGATTGCAAGCTTCTCGGCAGTCGCACCAACGATCGTCGCGCCGTTGAAGACGCGCAGCGAATCGCCGAGCGCATTGTTGAAGTCGACAATATAGTCGTGATCCCCAGCGTTGGCGAACTTGCTGAATTCGAACGTGTCGGCGCCCGTGCCACCGAAGAGATAGTCCGAGCCCGCGCCGCCGATGATGAGGTCGTTGCCGGTCGAGCCCTTAACGACGTCATTGCCGCCCTTCGCATCGTACTTGTAATTCGTGCCGTTGCCGCTGGGCGCGGTGTGGACGTTACTGCTGGATGAGCCGAGCACAAGAGTTTCAGCCATGATATTTCCCCGTTCCGTGATGGTTACGCGTGTGAGTGGCGAGCCGCTTTTTCGAGATGAACCATCCCCGCCCTTGGGCTCTGGCAAGCACATAGCCAAAAGTTAACGAGACGTTAAGTACTTTCATCTTCTGAAAGCTTATTATTTGCCAAGATGCGGCGTCTCATAATGGGGCAAGCGAGCGCCAAGTGCCGGAGAAGGTGACAATTAGCCTGGGAGCGCACCTCGGAAGCAACCCGCGGCGGCTCGATCCTGGAAGGCCGTTGTTGCCGTTTGGAAGCTGCTTCCCTCAGCTCAAACGGCGCGACGCAGCGTAACGAAACCGCGAGTCGTGGGAATGAACGGGCGGATCGATGTTGCGCCGCTGGCGCTTGCCACGCCGTTTGTGCTTCATGACTTGATGAGTCTCGCTCAAATGAGCCCGATCGCCTATGGCCTGCTGATCGCGCGCACGCGATCGAAGGCGCTGATACCCTGTAAGCACGCGCGGGTTCGGATGAGGGGCGAAGTGATCGGGCCGGGGCGGCTCTGGATCGGGGTGCAGTGGCCCGGTAATTTCCCCCTCGCGACGGATCTAGTGGTGCGGCCAGGTGCGCGAATTGAGGTCGATGGATGCTTCCGCATCTTTGCGGGCGGACAGGTGGGGCTTGCAGAGGGGGCGCGGCTGACGCTGGGCAGCGGTTATATCAACAACGGCTGCTTCATTTCGTGCGTGGAGGCGGTGCGGATCGGCCACGACGTAGCGATCGGGCCGAACCTGCGTATTTTGGACAGCGACCGGCACGAGATCGTCGGATCGGACAAGCCCGCGTCTGCGCCGGTGACGATCGGCGATCACGTCTGGATCGGGATGGGTGTGACGATCCTGCAAGGCGTGACGATCGGCGACGGCGCGGTCATCGGCGCTGGCAGCGTCGTCACCAGAGACGTGCCCCCCGGCATGCTGGCGGCCGGATCGCCTGCGACCATCAGAAGGCCAATCGAATGGCGCTAGGCATGCGCCGCTAAAGCTTCCATTCAGCCGTCCGCACCGTCCGCGCCGGATTGCCCGCAACGATCGTGCGCGCCGGTACGTCGCGCGTGACCACCGCGCCCGCGGCAACGATTGCGCCGTCGCCGATCGTTACGCCTTTCAGTACGATTGCCCGCGCGCCGATCCACACGTGGTCTCCGATCGTGACCGGCGCGGTCATCGCCCGATTGGTGATCATGTGGTGATCGGTGTCCATGATGACGGCCTCCTTTGCGATGGCGACGCCATGACCGATCGTCACCGCCTGATGACAGTCGATGTGGACGCCGTCAGCAGCATAGCCGCTGCCCAGCGAAAGCGTTCCTGCAACCCGCACGTCGGTGCCGCGGTGAAAGACGAAGCCGCCGGAAACCTCGACACGCGCGCCGTCGAAAACCGTAAAGCTCGAGGGCAGCGGCGGCTGGCCCCACCATGCCTTGCCCAGCGACAACCGCCCCTCACCCGTAAGGGCGTGCGCGCGCATGGTGAAGCGCGCACCCCGATAGACAAGCAACGCCGTCCGGCCGAAGCGGAGCCGCGCCCGAAGCGTGGCGAGGAGCGAAAGCTGGCGGAGCGATTGTAGTGATATCATCGTACGGCACGGCCCTCGGGGTGAGACCGCGCCGCGACTTATGCCGCGGTCGACGATCGGGACTTAACCCAGGATGATGTCGCCGGCTGAAAAATCCGTTACGCCGGACAGCACGATCAACGCATTGTCGACGAACCCGTCGGGGCTTGTGTCGGTGAAGCGGATGAATGTGTTGCCGTGGAATACGTCGACCCGTATCTGATCGGCGCTGTAGCCCCCTAGGTGGAGCTGGTCGGTGCCCTTGACGAAGTCGGTGATGGTATCGACTCCGTCGCCCGCGCGGTACCAGAAGTGATCGGCTTCCCCGCCGCCGGTCAGCACGTCCCCGCCATGCACGACGATATCGCTGAGCGGCTTGTAGACCGCCGGGCCCATCGCCAAAGCCTCGAAGCCGTCGCCATGCTGCTGCGCGTCGCTGAGCGTCTTGGCGGTATAGACGGCGCTGTGCATGCCAGTGTCGATAACGGCGATCTTGCCCGTTTCGCGATCGACCGCCCAGAGCCTGCCGTCGATGCCGAATGACATGCCCTCAATGTCCGAGCACTTGTCGAGCCCCGCCACGAGCGACTGACCCACAACCCGGCCGCTCGCCTTGTCGATCTCGTACAGGATCGTCTTGCTGCCCGTTTCAGCGAGCGCCCAGACCTTGTCCGTTGCCGGATCGACTGCCATCGCCGCAATCCGCGTATCGAGCGTGTTGTTGCCGATGACCTGCTCCCCGGAAATCATGCCATTGGTAAGTTAGCTCGTCAGATGGAGACG
>CAYMIU010000048.1:0-30599 GCA_964390515.1 uncultured Stakelama sp. | reverse complement strand
CGGAGATCGCCAGGCTGATCGAGGTGTCGCGGCAGACCCTCTACGATATCCTCGCCGAAAAGCAGGATATCACCCCGACGATGGCGCTTCGGATCGGCAAGCTCACCGGCACCTCGCCCGAGATGTGGAGCAACATGCAGCGCAATTACGACCTGTCCGTGCAGGCCGTGAAGGATGCCGATATCATCGCGCGGATTCCGACCTTGGAAGCCGCCTGATCCTTTCCCGTTTTCCCGTCGAGGTTGGGGCATTTTGGGAAAAGTGAATTGGGAACAGATTCCGGGAAAAAGCCCGCCTCGCTGTCCCATTTAAGCCGGCAGCGAGGCGGGCTTTCTCATGCGACCTTCCCAATCGGGAAAGACATCAATCATCAAAGCGGCGGCTGCCGAGTTTATCTCACTCCCATTCGAGCAAGCACCTCTTTGGGTATTTCATAGTCCTCGATAATTGCTTGATTGTTATATAGGCCGCACAGTTCGCGTTGGATAAAGTAAGCATGAGCGGCATCAGCGGCGGACTGTAGCAATGAATCTCGATCCTCGCCAGAGACTGGCTCAGCAAGAAGGGTCAGCCTTGTCGCAAGTAACTTACCCGCTCGCCCAAGAGATGCCGCCTTCTCGGCCAGAACCTCGCTATGAAAGGCATCAAGCGCTCGATCGGACGGGAATGCAGTGTCAAGGTTCTGTGGGAGCCTAAACGACATAGCCCTGTGTTCTCCAATCGAGTCAGTCGGGCGGTGACCCTACGGGTTGCAAGGCTTCCGGACAATCCGATCGCATCGACATTGATCGATCGAGCGATATTCCCATTTTCCGATCCTATTGGGAAAGCCGATCAAACCGATGGGCGGGGCCAGCGGATCGCAATGACTGTGATCGCCAGTGTCAACGTCATCTCGATCACTGCCAGCACCTTGTAGAAAGGTTCCGATCCGGGAAGGCTGACCGCCATAATCGCGGTGTAGAATAGCCCGAGGACGATGCAGGCCCACCGACATATATGCGCCGGTAGCTGTAGGCGCTTGCAATCATAGCGGCGTGTGCTCGCAAACAGCCTGATTTCCTGCTCACGCTTTCTGCCACTGGCGGGGAGCGTCCTGCTCGAATTATCTGCCAGTGTGCTCGCCATCATCCGGCGCTGCTTGCAAACGGGGCGTTGTGCTCACGCTCCGTGCCAATGGGCTCTCCAAACCCGTAGCCGGCAAGCGCTTTTGCGAAGCAGGTTTCCAGAACAGTTCTGACAAGCGGCGGGCCGCAGAAATGCGTTGTCGTCATGGCCCGCCCGCGAGGTCGTCAGAAAGGAAGGTTTTCGCGAACAGGGCCGGCGCGTCGTGCTAGGCGATGGAACCCCGCAAGCGGACAGGATGCGATGACCAGGACCGAAATGCTGGAAACGATGAAGCGTCTCGACGCCCATGCGAACGCCCTGTTGCTTACCGGGGCCTCCGATATCGATCTGCTCGGCGGCATGTTCGACGTGATGCCCGACTTCAAGGCGTTGCTCGACGCCGGATACGGCGGTGAAATCGACAAGAACGCTGGTCGCTTCCCCGGTTTGCATCGCTACGCCGTCATGCTCTCCAATGTCGCCGAGGGGATCGCGGAAGGTTCCATCCGGGTGCCGCGCTGACGCCCTGTTTCGCTGGCAGGGGATGTGAGCAGACCTTTATGATTGCGAGCAGCGCAGGATGATGTCGAGCACACTGGCAGATAGCGCGAGCAGATCGCCGAGCCGGTTGTCAGATAATCCGAGCAAAAAAAGGCTCTGTTTGCAAGCAAACGCCGCTACGATTGCAAGCACCTACAGCTAGGTCAGGCCCGGGGTGACAGCGAATGCGCGTCTGCCTGCCAAGAGCTTCCCCACCCATCTACTTGTCGTCCTGTCGACACATCTACAGGTGGGATAACCCTCCGCACGCTACCCCGGCGTTCGGCAGCTCGCCAGCAAAGGTCGGCTCCCCTTGTCGCGTCACCAATGGACAGCCACACGGGCGCCCACCAAAAGGGGGCACACAGATGGACAACAGGGTTTCGCGTCGCACGGTCATCACTGGCCTCACCGCCATGATCGCCGCGCCCGCGATCATCATCCCGGCCCGCGCCGAGCGGCTGCCGCTCACCCCGCAGGAGGTGAGCGGGGAGGGCGTCACCCTCACCATCCGCGACTACAGCCCCCGCTTCCTCGATTTCCACGCCGCAGCGCAGGGGCTTGGTCCCGACGCGCGCTGGACGGCGTGGTAGGACCGCTACGGTTTCGCCGCAGTACCGCCCGGGCCGGAAGGGGAGGCGGTCGCCCGCCGGCTGCTCGACGCCGCCTGGCCGCGCTACCCGGCCGCGCTGCCGCTGATCCGCCGGGGTGCGGCCGGCATGACGCCCGCGCCGCTCGACAGCGCGGTCGCCATCGCGCGCCTGTTCCGCGCAACCGCGCCGCTGCGTATCGGCATCATCGCTTATGTCGGCGGGTTCGAGGACAATGCCTTCACCGCCGGCACCCCCGACGGCCCGCTCGTCTGCCTGCCGATCGAGATGGATCCGGCGCGCCGCGCGATGCTGCTGCCGCATGAAATGACCCATGCGGTGCACATGCTGCTGGCGAAGCTGCCGGACGATTACGAGCGCCCCTTGGGCCGCGTCCTGTTCGAGGAAGGGCTGGCGATGCATGCCGTCGCCGCGCTTCGCCCCGGCCTCGCCGACTGGGCCTATGTCGGTGAACAGCCCTGGTATGACGCGGCGCTCGCCCGCCGTACCGATATCCTCGCCGCCATCACCCCGTTGCTCGACGCGTCGGACGGCCCGACCCTGTTCCGCTTCACCATGGGTGAGGGGGCAACCGGCCGCGAGCGCGAGGCCTATCTCGCCGCCTGGCTCGTCATGGGCGCGCTGCTCAAGCAGGGCCGCACCCTCCCCGACCTCGTCCGCCTCCCCGCCGACGCGATCGTCCCGCTGGTACGCGAGACGTTGGGCGGGCTGAAGGGCTGAAGCCGGAAGGGTCCTAACATCAATATCTTATCAGGCCATTTGGGCGTGTCGACACGTCAACACGTCAACACGCAGACATGTCAATGAACCGGGAAGCGGCGCTCACCCTATAGGCGCCGGCCCGCATCCATCCGCTGGTGGAGAATGCGGATCACCGCGATCCCGTAATCGGTCGGCCGGAAATAGATCACATGGCTGCCGACCCCGCGGCGCCGATAGCCGGGCGGACATGGTCGCACGCCGGCGCGCGCAGCAGGGCTTCGGCGAGCTCGGCACAGGCGGCCGCGATCAGCTCGGCATAATCCACCGCCTGGGCGAGGCCCCAGCTGGCGATGCTGTAATCGAACACCTCTGCCAGATCGCGCTGCGCCCGGGGGGTGAGGCGATATTCAGCCACGCTGCGCGGCGTGGCGGCGGGCGAAGGCGGCGATGTCGAACCGCTCGGGCGCGCCGCTTTCCTCGCCCTCGATCAGCGCCGCGCGAAGCCGCGCCAGATCCGCGCTGCGCTCCTGCTCACGGCGGATCAGGTCGCGGATCGCCTCGCTGTCATTGGTATAATGGCCGGCATCGATCTGCGCGGCGATCCAGTCATTCTGCTGCTCGGTCAGCGTGATGGTCTTGCGCACGATCGCCATGGTCCCGGCCTCATCAAATCATATTATTGGTGCGATATAATGCATGGTCGCAGGGCGGCCAAGCCACGTCCCGTTAGACGCGAAAACATCTCGACAAGCCATCATGTCGACATGTAGCAACGTCGCCATGCCGACAGTTGCGATCATCAGCCAGAAGGGCGGGGCGGGGAAGACCACGCTGGCGCTCCACCTTGCCGCCATCGCGCAGGAGGCGGGGCGCGTCGCGCTCATCATCGATACCGATCCGCAGGCGACCGCCAGCCAATGGGCCGCGTGGCGCCAGGATCAGCCGCCCGAGGTGATCGACAGTCCCCCGCCGCGGCTCGCCGCAAAGGTCGCCGCGGCTGAGGGGCAGGGGGCCGAGCTCATCGTCATCGACACGCCGCCCCATGCCGACAGCGCCGCGCGGGCCGCGGTTGAGGTCGCCGATCTCGTGCTGATCCCGTGCCGGCCCAGCGCGTTCGATCTCGCCGCGATCCAGACCACGGCAAAGCTCGTGCAGCTGCTGCGCAAGCCCGCCTTCGTCGTCTTCACCGCCGGGCCGCCCAATGCCCCGCGCGTCTATGCCGAGGTGGGCGAGCTGGTCGAAAGCTATGGCACCCCGCCAGCGCCGGTGATCCTCCCCGATCGCGCCGCCTATCGCCACGCCAGCGCGGAGGGGCGCACCGTCACCGAGGCGGAACCCTCGGGCCGCGCCGCGGCGGAGATCCGCGAGCTATACAAATGGACATGTCGACAGCTAGACATGCCGGCACCGCGTTTTCGAAAGGCCGTCTGATGAGCCGCAAGCCAAGCTTCGCCAACCTGCGCACCGCCGCCCCGGCGCCGAAAACGCCCGCGGCCGATCTTCTCCACACCCAGGCCGCGCCTGCGGCGGATGAGGCCAAAGACAGGCCAAAAGCGCCCGCTACAGCACGCCCCGAGAGCCGGGTCGGCCGCAAGCAGATCGCCGGCTTCTTCACCCCCGACATGAGCTTCGCGATGCACATGCTGGCGAGGCGTCAGGGGAGGAGCCTCCAGTCACTGATGGCCGAGGCGTTCAACGACGTCCTCAGAAAACACGGCGAAAGCCCGATCGGGGAGTGAGGCGACGGGGGCTTTCGTCCCCGGTCACCTATTTATCCTGTGCCTGCAGATAGGCGATGACATCCGCGCGCATCAGCGGATCGCGCATGCCGGGATAGGCCATGCTGGTACGCGGCGCGAACTTGGCCGGCGCCCCGAGCCAGGCGTCCATCCGCTCAGGCGTCCAAATGCCACCCACCGATTTCAGCGCATAGCTGTAGCCGAATGCCGGATTGGCCGCGACGGGCTTCCCCATGATGACATGGAGGTTTGGCCCCGCCCGGTTCGCACCGCCCTTGCTGATCGTGTGGCAGGCAGCACAAGCGCCAAACGCCCGAGCGCCGGCTTCAGGATCGGCATGCGCCATCAGCGTCTCAAACGAAGGCTGCGGCCCCAACACCTGACGCCGCGCCTCCCGCCCGCCATCGGAACATCCGCCCGCAACCAGGCATAGCAGCAACCAGCGCGCCGACGGTAATGCTGCCATGCAGATTGATCATATCCTAGCCGAGCAAGGGGATAAGGAGCACGGCCCATAAGGCGAGCGATAGCGGCAGGGCAATTACCATCCCTTGCAGGGGAGTGGGGCGGCGCACGTCATGCATTGATCGTCTCCTGATCGATCTTCGTGCTGTGTCTCCCGTCCCGTTACACGCACTACATTAAGTTGATTGCGACCCGTATCCGGCTGCTAACCAACCTGTTGATGTAACGTATGTATAGCCGGTAAGTTGCGGAGGGATCAGTAGCCTGCCACCACATTCCGAATCGCCTTGCCGTAATTGGTTTTCTGAAAGCGTTCGCCGGCTGCACGGGCTTCAGCTTCGCTGATCCAGCCCTGCAGGTACGCGATCTCCTCCAGACACGCGATCTGAATACCCTGACGGTGCTGGAGGGTGCGGACGAACTCGGACGCCTCGAGCAGGCTGTCGTGGGTGCCGGTGTCGAGCCAGGCGTAACCGCGGCCCATCTGTTCGACGTAGAGGTCGCCCGCTTCCATGTAGAGGCGGTTGAGGTCGGTGATTTCGAGCTCGCCGCGGGCCGAGGGCTTGAGGTTGCGGGCGTATTCCACGACGCGATTGTCGTAGAAATACAAGCCGGTAACCGCGCAGTTCGACTTCGGCTGCGCGGGCTTTTCCTCGAGGCTGAGCGCACGGCCATCCTCGGCCAGCTCGACCACGCCATAGCGCTCCGGATCCTCGACGCGGTAGCTGAACACCGTCGCGCCGTGCGTGCGGTTGACCGCGCTCGCCAGCAGGTCGCTGAGGTGCGCGCCGAAGAAGATGTTGTCGCCCAGCACCAGCGCGACATTGTCATCACCGATGAAGTCCGCGCCGATCGTGAACGCCTGCGCCAGGCCGTCAGGACTGGGCTGCTCGGCATAGGACATCTGGAGGCCGAATGCCGAGCCGTCGGCGAACAAGCGCTTGTAATTATCGAGATATTCCGGCGACGAGATGATCAGCACTTCGCGGATGCCGGCCAGCATCAGCACCGACAGCGGGTAATAGATCA
The DNA here is from genome assembly GCA_964390515.1 of uncultured Stakelama sp. GTDB lineage: Bacteria > Pseudomonadota > Alphaproteobacteria > Sphingomonadales > Sphingomonadaceae > Sphingomonas. The sequence goes on along the minus strand of CAYMIU010000048.1, from coordinate 24,406 downwards.
TCGGCTTGTCATAGACCGGCAGCAGCTGCTTGTTCACCGCCAGCGTCGCCGGGTGAAGCCGCGTGCCGGATCCGCCGGCGAGAATGATGCCCTTCATGCGTTGATGTCCTTTTGCGCGTGCCCGATCAGTTCGTCGAGGATGTCGCTGAGTGCGTCCTTCCAGGGGCGCGAAGCGATGCCATAGGCCGCGCCGATCGCGGCGTGGCTGAGCAGCGAGTTCGCCGGGCGCCGGGCAGGTGTCGGATATTGATCGGTCGTGATCGGGGTGACATTGGCCGACACCCCGCCACGTGCGGCCGCCTGGCGGAAGATTTCGGCCGCAAAGCCCGCCCAGCTCGTCTCACCCGCATTGCTGAAGTGAAACGTGCCGGTTGGCGCGGCATCATCCTCGATCAGCCGCAGCGTGATTGCCATCAGCGCCCGCGCCAGATCAGCCGCGCTGGTCGGCGAGCCGCGCTGGTCGTCGACCACGGTCAGCGTGTCACGATCCGCAGCCACGCGCAGCATCGTCTTCACGAAATTGCTGCCATGCGCCGAGACGACCCAGGCCGTCCGCACGATGACATGTCGCGCGCCCGAGGTGCGCACCGCCAGCTCGCCGCCGAGTTTCGACGCGCCGTACACGCCCAAGGGCGCGACGGGATCGTCGACCTCCCACGCGCCAGCCTTGTCGCCGGCAAAGACATAATCAGTCGATACCTGCACCAGCGGGATGTTCGCCTTCGCGCAGGCCTCGCCGAAGGCGGCGGGGGCCATGGCGTTGACCGCCCAGGCGGTGACGATGTCGCTCTCCGCCTTGTCGACCGCAGTATAGGCCGCGCCGTTGATCACCGCGGCCCATTCGCGTTCGGCCATCTTGGCGGCGATCGCGGCGGTGTCCGTCAGGTCGAGATCGGCGACGTCGATCGCGACGATCTCATAGCCCGCCGGCCAGGCGCAGCGCTGAAGCTCCGTGCCGAGCTGGCCGTTCCCGCCCGTGACGAGGATCGCCCGGTTCATGCCCGCGCTCAAGCAGCCACCCCGCGCCGCTGCGCCGCGCCCTTCTCGACGATCGGGCGCCACCACGCCTCGTTATCGAGATACCAGCGCACCGTCTTCTCGATCCCGGTCTCGAACGTCTCCTGCGGCCGCCAGCCGAGCTCCTGCTCGATCCGGGTCGCGTCGATCGCATAGCGCTTGTCGTGCCCCGGACGGTCGGCAACCGAGGTGATCTGGTCGGCATAGGGCTTGCCATCGGCGCGCGGGCGCAGGCGATCGAGGATGCCGCAGATCGTGTGGACGACCTCGATATTCTGCTTCTCGTTGAACCCGCCGACATTGTACGTCCGGCCAAGCTGCCCACGCTCGAACACCGCCTGCAGCGCGCGGACGTGATCCTCGACGAACAGCCAGTCGCGCACCTGATCGCCCTTGCCGTAAACCGGCAGCGGCTCGCCATCCAGCGCCTTGGCGATCATCAGCGGCACCAGCTTCTCGGGGAAGTGATACGGCCCGTAATTGTTCGAGCAGTTGGTGATCAGCACCGGCAGGCCGAAGGTGTGGCCCCAGGCGCTGACGAGGTGGTCGCTGCCGGCTTTGCTGGCCGAATAGGGCGATCGCGGGTCGTAGGGCGTGTCCTCGGTGAACAGGCCTTCCTCACCCAGCGAGCCGTACACTTCGTCGGTCGAGATGTGGTGGAAGCGGAACCGCTCTTTAGCGTCGCCCTCGAGCCCCTGCCAGTAGCTGCGCGTCTCGGCCAGCATCGTGTAGGTGCCGACGACATTGGTCTGGATGAACGCGCCCGGCCCGTCGATCGAGCGATCGACATGGCTCTCCGCCGCAAGGTGCGTGATGACGTCCGGCTTGAACTCGGCGATCGCGGCGCGGACGGCGTCGGCGTCACAGATATCGCCCTGAACGAAGCGATAGCGGTTCGACTGCGCCACCCGCTCGACCGTCGACAGCGTGCCGGCATAGGTCAGTTTGTCGAAGTTCAGGACCTCATAGTCCGTGTTCTCGATCAGGTGGCGGACGAGGGCCGAGCCGATGAAACCGGCCCCGCCGGTGACGAAGATACGCATGTCTCGTGTGATCCTTCAGGCGAGCGGGGTCAGCGGGTTACCGTCATATTTGAACGGGCTGTCGAAGTCGGCGAGACCGGGCAGAACGGCGTCCTTCGCGCTGAGTTCGGGTGTGGTGCCCGCAGGCATCGGCCAATCGATGCCGACGCTGTCCCAGCGGATCCCGCCGTCGTTCTGCGGGGCGTAGGTATCGGAGACCTTGTAGGTCACTTCGCAATCGGGCTCGAGCGTCAGGAAGGCATGCGCGAAGCCGATCGGCACAAAGAGTTGGTGGCCGTTTTCGGCGGAAAGCTCCGCACCGACCCACTGGCCGTAGGTCGGGGAGCCTTTGCGGACATCCACCGCGACGTCGAATATCCGCCCGCGGATGCAGCGCACGAGCTTGTCCTGGCCACGAGGTGGCGTCTGGAAGTGCATCCCGCGCAGCGTGAAGGTGGGCGCGGACAACGAGTGATTGTCCTGCACGAAGCGGCAGGTGATGCCGAGCGTGGCAAACGCGGGCTCTGAGTAGACCTCGGTAAACCAGCCGCGGGCGTCGCCGAAGCGCTTGGGGCGGATGAGCTGGACGGGGTTCGTGGCCGTAACGGCAGCGGGTTCCATCTCGTCTGTCATAAACCCTGTCTCACCGGGACGCGCACCATTTGTCAAAGCGACCAGTAGGAAATTCCGGACGGGACAGATGAAGGCGCGAGGCATGATCGCACGTCCATGACCAGTGCCGGCTGAAGCGTGGCGATGAGTTCCTGAGCCCTTTCCTTCAACGATCCATGGGGGACTGCAAAGACTAGCACGTCAATGTCGTGCCACTCTTCTGGGTTGCTGAGATCAAGGCTATATTCGTGCTTCGCCTCTGCGGCATCAGCCATCGGATCATGCACAAGGACGGTTGCGCCCTCATCGCGAAGCGCGGTGATGATATCCGGAACCTTCGAATTGCGCAGATCGGGCACGTCTTCCTTGAAGGTGAGGCCAAGCACGCCGACGCGCACCGTTGCGGGTGCCTTGTCCACCAACGTCAGCGCCTTGGAGGCGATGAACGCCCCCATGCCATTGTTCACCCGGCGGCCCGCCAAGATGACCTCGGGCTTGTAACCCATCTTCTCGCTGGCATGGGTAAGATAGTAAGGATCGACCCCGATGCAGTGCCCACCGACCAGACCGGGCGAGAATTTGAGAAAATTCCACTTCGTGCCCGCCGCCTCCAGCACGTCGCGGGTGCGCACGTTCATCCGGTCAAGGATCAGGGCAAGTTCGTTCATCAGGGCGATGTTCAGGTCCCGCTGGGTGTTTTCGAGCACCTTGGCAGCTTCGGCGACCTTGATCGACGGCGCTTCGTGCAGGCCGGCCTGCACGATGCTGCCGTAAACGGTGCGCAGGCGCGCAAGCGTCGTCTCGTCCTCGGCCGCGACGATCTTGGTGATCGTTTCGAGGCGATGTTCCTTGTCGCCCGGATTGATGCGCTCAGGAGAATAGCCGAGCCAGAAATCCACGCCGCGCTTCAGGCCTGATACCTGCTCGATCAGCGGCCCGCACACGTCTTCGGTCACACCCGGATAGACGGTGGATTCAAAAACGATCGCGCAGCCCGGTGAAATGACCTTGCCCAACTGCCGGCATGCGGATTCCACCGGCGACAGATCAGGTTGCAGCGCATCGTCGATCGGCGTGGGAACGGTGACGATATAGAAGGAGCAGCCCCGCAGATCATCGGTATCGCCGCTGATCCGCAGCCCGCTGGCGGCCAGCCGTGCGTCGTCGATCTCATGCGTCCAGTCCGAACCGGCCTGAAGCGCGGCGACGCGCCGTTCGGATACGTCGAAGCCGACGACATCCTCGAATTCCTCGGCTAAGGCGACGGCGACCGGCAGGCCGACATATCCAAGCCCGATCACTGCGATCTTCTCGTCGTTACGCATGATCACCCTTTTACTTCAGCTATGATGGCGAATGTACCAGCCCATCGCCTCACGCAGGCCGTCACCCAGCGTGTGGGTGGGCGCGTATCCAAGCAGGCGGCGTGCCTTGGAAATATCCGCCTGCGAATGGCGAACGTCGCCGGGGCGTTCGGGGGCGTACACCGGCACGCCCGTATGATCCGTGCCATTTTCGGCCAGGATGGACTGGAGGAGGCGGAACAGATCGTTGAGCGAATTGCGATCGCCAAGCGCGACATTGTAAACCTGCCCGCGGGCATCCTCTGCTGCCAGGGCGGCGCGGATATTCGCCTGTACGACATTGTCGATGTAGCAGAAATCCCGGCTCGTCTCGCCGTCGCCGTTGATCTGTACAGCGTCACCGCGCAGCATGGCCGCGATCCATTTCGGGATCACCGCGGCATAGGCTCCGTTCGGATCCTGGCGTCGGCCAAAGACATTGAAATAGCGCAGTCCGGTCCCGCGGAAATCATAAGCCCGTGCATATACGCTGGCATATTGTTCGTTGACCGCCTTGGTCACGGCGTAAGGCGACAACGGATTGCCGATCCGGTCCTCGACCTTGGGCAGATTGGGCTCATCGCCATAAGTTGAACTGGAGGCCGCATAGGTGAAGCTGCGCACACCAGCGCGACGTGCGGCATCGAGCATGTTCAGAAAGCCCGAAATGTTCACGTCGTTCGTGGTCAGCGGGTCCGCCAGCGAGCGGGGGACGGAGCCCAGCGCGGCCTGATGGAGAATGTGATCGGCGTCGGCCACAACAGCAGCGCATGCCGAACGATCCCGGATATCGGCTTCGACAAATTGGAAGCGGCTCCAATTTTCCTCGCCCACATTGGCGCGCACTTCATCAAGATTGTGCCGATGGCCGGTGGCGAAGTTGTCGAGGCCGCGGACGTGCTGGCCATTTGTCAGAAGGGTTTCGACAAGATTGGAGCCGATGAAGCCCGCGGCTCCTGTTACGACCCAGCACGCGGGGTCTTGGTGAAGCGCGTCGCGCACGGCCTCATCAGCCGCAAGCCAGGATGGTTGATGCAAGTTGCTGCCTTCAGGAGATGACGACGGGCGTCGCCTAAACGATGCCCCGCGGGCATCCAACAGAAAACCGCTCTGCGTCAGTGGTCAAGAACACGGCCGGAGCGGGAAAGATTGCCCGATCGTACGTCTGGCGGCCGCACAAAAACATGTTCCGGATTGCGGCGAACTGGGATGACTGCCGTCGCATTGTCCAGAAAATCGTTGCCGGCCAATACTATCCCGTCTGACCGGCCAGAGGCAAGGAGAATGCAGGATGCTCCAGGCTTTCCATTGCCGCATCGGGTAAACCGACTGTCGGAGATCGTCACTGTACCGGCATTGTATATGCCCAGCGCCGTGCCATCGACCGTGCCGCATTCTTCGAAGTGGTCGGATATCTGGACATCGAGGCATCCATCGGTGCGTCCGGCATAGCCGATGAAGCTTTGCCCTAGATATCGCTGCCAGCGGTTGTTGCGGACAATGATACCCTTGCCCGAATATAGCCGCACGCCGGCCCGGCCGTCGTTGCCCGTGTTGTTCTCGATCACCACCTCCATCGAGGGGGTCGAGGCGACAGGGCGGCGGTGGACGATGATCGCCACGTCGCTGCCGCTGCCGCGATAGCGCGAGAAGCGGTTACTCGAAATGGTTACCCCGCGCGGCAGGCGGCGGACCTGTTCCGGCGTGATCAGGCCGACCTGACCGAAATTCCCGCCGCACCCCTCGAAGATGCAGTTGGTGACTGAAATCCGTTCGAATACGTAGAAGGCAAAGCCGTCCGCCTCAAAATCCACCGGGCCGGGCATGTCGGGCCTGGTGCACCGCACGAAACGACAACGGTCGATGACGATATCGCTGCCCCCAGTGACGGAGATGCCGTTGCGGTTGTCGTTGTTGATCCCGTCGAAGACGCAGCCGCGCACGGTGACGCGGGCATTCTGCCGCGGCACACGTTCGATCCCCTCGCGTTCCGCGCCGAGATATAGGCCATCGCCGGCGAAGCCACGAAATGTCACGTTTTCGATCAGACAATCACTGACGCCGGACAGATTGACCAGATTGTGATGTTCGACAAACCCGCCATTCAGCACATGGCCCTCGATGACCATGTCGCGCAATGTGATGCCGCGGGTGGTAACGCGTGAGCCGTCGACGCGAAAGACGTTGGGCACCCTGCGACTTGTGCTGCGCACGACTGTTGTGGCGCCATCACCGGCAATGGTGGCGCCTTCGGGCAGATCGAGCATGTCGACCAGATACACGCCGCCAGGGCCGGAGCCGCCACCAGCAGGCAGATGCACCGGCTGCCCCGTGGCCAGCGCACGGGCGATCGCTGGCGTATCACCGGCATCACCCCGCCGCCGCAGCGCGGGCGCGGGAAGGGGTTCGGCAGCCTGCGCGCCCCGACAGGCGGGGAAAGCAACCAATGGCAAGGCCGTGAACATCAACAGAAACTGGCGGCGTGCCGCAGAGGTCATTTCTTGTTCCGTGTAGCGTGGTTTCGGACTGAACCAGCGATGGCTTCATTGCGATCCGACGGACCGCTCCCTAATGCCGTCGGTAACAGCTTTAGGAACAGACCAGATGTGCGGCATTGCCGGTTTCGTTACAGGAAACAGCATCGACCTTGCCGCCACGATCAGGGCGATGACCGGGGTGATACAGCACCGCGGCCCCGATGACGAAGGCAGCTGGACCGATACGCAGCACGGCGTAGCCCTGGGGCATCGCCGCCTTGCGATCCTGGATTTGTCGCCGGGCGGCCACCAGCCGATGCAGTCGGTCAGCGGCCGATACGTGCTGATCTACAACGGCGAGATCTACAATCACCGGGCGTTGCGCACCGCCCTGGAAGAAGCCGGCGCCGCCCCCGAGTGGCGGGGCCATTCCGATACCGAGGTGATGCTGGCAGGGTTCGATCATTGGGGGATTGAGCCGACATTGCAGCGGCTGAACGGTATGTTCGCCTTCGCCTTGTGGGACAAGGCCGACCGATCGCTGACCCTGGCGCGCGACCGGATGGGGGAAAAGCCGCTATATTATGGCGTGCAGGATGGCACGTTGCTGTTCGGATCGGAACTGAAGGCGCTGGTCGCGCACCCTGCGTTCCGCCCTCGGATCGACCGGCAGGCATTGGCCGCGTTCATGCGGCTTGGCTATGTGCCGGCGCCGGCATCCATCTGGCAAGGCATTCGAAAACTGCCCGCGGCGCATTGGATGACGATCGCGCGGGACGACATCACGCAAATGGTGGCGCGGCCGTATTGGGATATTGCCGAGGTCGCTCGCGCGGGGGTGGCATCGCCGCGGCAGAACGGGCCGGAACTGGCGAACGAGCTGGAGGCGCTGCTGGCGGACGCGGTGGGATTGCGGATGGAAGCCGACGTGCCGCTGGGCGCGTTTCTGTCGGGCGGGATTGATTCCTCGCTGGTCGCCGGATTGATGCAATCGCGCAGCACAACCCCGGTGCGGACCTTCTCGATCGGATTTCATGATCCCGCATTCAACGAGGCACATCACGCCAAGGCCGTCGCCACACATCTGGGCACGCAGCATACCGAGTTTTATGTCGGCATGGACGAGGCCCGCGATCTTTTGCCGGTCCTGCCGCACATCTGGGACGAGCCGTTCGCGGATTCATCGCAGATCCCGACATTCCTGGTCAGCCGGCTGGCCCGCCAGCATGTGACCGTGGCGCTTTCCGGCGACGGGGGCGACGAATTGTTCGGCGGATATAACCGGCACGTGACCGGGGCGGGCATCTGGAACCGGGTGCAGGCGGTGCCGGGCGGATTGCGTCAGCTTGCTGCCCAGGCCCTGTCGCACAAGACGGTTGGCAGCGTGGCGGAAAAGGTTTCGGCGATGATCCCGGGCCAGCGGATCGCCGGGCTCGCCGCGCGCCTGCCCAAGGTGGGGGCAGTGGTGGGGGCGGCTTCCCCGATGGACTTTTACACCCGCCTTATCTCGCAATGGCAGGAAGAGCCGGTGGTGCTGGGCGCGGACAGCCGCATCGTCCTGAGCGAACCGCCGGCGTTCGACGATTTCCGGAACACGATGATGTTCCTCGACATGACCACCTATATGGTCGACGACATCCTGGTGAAGGTTGACCGGGCGGGCATGGCCTCCAGCCTGGAAGGGCGTGTGCCGTTGCTGGATCATCGCCTAGTCGAATTCGCCTGGCAGGTGCCGATCGAGGCCAAGATCCGCGACGGCCGGGGCAAGATGATCCTGCGCGACATCCTGGATCGCTACGTTCCGCGTGATCTGATCGACCGGCCCAAATCCGGTTTCGCGATCCCGATCGGGCAATGGCTGGCCGGGCCGCTGCGCCCATGGGTGGAGGATCTGATCGATCCACGCCGGATGCGCGAGGAAGGCTATCTTGATCCGGTAATCGTCGCCGATATCTGGCGGCGGTTCCTGGGTGGCGAGGTGCAGCTGGATACGCGGCTGTGGTGCATCCTGATGTTCCAGGCGTGGCTGCGCGAGCAGCCCATGGCCGGCGTTAAGGCGGCTGCCTGACGCTGGTCTCAACTCCCCCGGATCAGCCGGCGATGCCCATGGCGCGCAGCATATGGGCATTGATCCGCCGCACATCGAACCGTTCCTCCGCCAGCTGACGGCTGGCCGCGCCCATCGGCTCGATCAGTTCGGGCTGATCGAGGAAGCGTTTCATGGCCTGCGCCAGCGGCACGGGATCGCGGGCGGGCACGAGGAAGCCGTTATAGCCCTCCACCACCGTATCGCGGCACCCCGGCGCATCGGTGGTGACGATCGGGCGGGCCATGGCCATCGCCTCCTGCGTGCTGCGCGGCTTTCCTTCGCGATAGGATGGCAGGACGAACACGCTGGATTGCGCGATGGTCGGGCGCACATCGCTCTGGTGGCCCGGCCACTCGATCAACCCCTCATCGACCCAGGCGCGCACTTCTTCCAGCGTGAAGCCACCGGGATTGGGATCCCACCCGCCCAGCAGGACGAACCGCGCATCGGGATAATCCGCCCGCAGCAGCCGCGCCGCCTCGACGAATTCAGCAATCCCCTTTTCCCGCAGCAGCCGGGCCATCAACAGGAACGTGACCGGCGCCGTGACTGCGGGCGCGGGCGACAGGCGATCGAAATCCACCCCCGATCCGGCGAGCAGCTTGATCCGGCCGGCCGGCGCGATGCCATTGTCGATGAAGAAGCTGCGGTCGTCCTCGTTCTGCACGAACACGACCCGGCACAGGCGAAAGGCCAGCCAGTATAGTGACGAGGCGACCCCGCGCAGCACGCGCCGTTTCAGCGTGTCCGGCCCGGCCCCCGGCGTGAAGACATAGCCAAGCCCCGCCACCATCGCGAACCGGCGCCGCACGCCGGCGAGGCGGGCCGCGATCGTGCCGTAGGTGACCGGCTTGATGAAATAACCGAACACCGCATCGGGCTTCAGCCGGCGGAAGGTGCGGACTAGGCCGAACATGTCGCGCAGGTCGCGCAGCGGATGCATGCCGGCGCGTTCCAGCGACACATCGACCGGGATCGCGCCCAATTGCTCCATCGCGGCGCGGGTATCCGCATCATGATCGGGCGCCAGCGCATAGACGGTGATCCCGCGCGACACGAATTCGCGGATCAATGGCCCGCGAAAATTGGCGAGGGTCGCCGCGCCGCTCGTCAGCATCGCGATCGATCGCACCGCGCCTTCGCCCGGCGCGGTCATGGCATGATCAGTCATGAAGGGCGTTTCCCAGCCGCTGCCCGCAACACGGACAGGACGCGATCCTGTTGCGAGCGCAGCGAATAGCGTTGTTCCGCCACCTCATGGGCATGGCGGCCGAAATCGTGGCGAAGGGCAGGGTCGGTCAGCAGCCGTTCGAGCGCCTGCGCCCAGCCCGCCGTGTCCGTGGCGAGAAAACCGTCCACGCCATGCGAAACGATCTGCGCATTCACCCCGACGGGCGAGGCGATGACCGGCAGGCCGCACGCCATGTACTGGATCAGTTTATACCCGCATTTGCCGCGCGCCCATGGTTCGTCGGGCAAGGGCATGATGCCGATATCCATCGCCTGGATATCGCTGATCTCGCGATCCTCGGCCCATTCGACCGCCTCGATACCGGCGATGCCGCGGGCACGCGGGCCAGCCCCCACGACACGCAGCGTGGCGCCGTGCCGCGCCAAGATCGGCAGCAGCACCGGCAGCATCGGTTCGACATAGCCCCAGGTCGATGGCGATCCGATCCAGCCGACAACGGGCGTCGCGCGGAGCGGGGCATCGGGGCTGATGTGCCATGACGGCTGATAGGCATCGGTATCAACGACGGTCGGCACGATCAGGCTGTTGGGGCAATATTGCCCGACATAGGCCTGAAGATAGGCGTTGCCGCACAGGCACGCCGACGCCTGGCGCAGCAGCGGCGCCAGCTTGTTGCCCAGCACCCGCCGTACCAGCGGCACGCGATGCTGATCGTACATGTGGAAGATCGCATCATCGATATCGTAGACGATCGGCGTCCCCGTCAGCCCCAGCGCGCGTTCCGCGATGCCGGGCAGATAGGGAAATACCTCATATTGCACCCACAGCACGTCGAACCGGCGCGCGGCGAACAGATCGGCAAGGCGACGGGCATAGCCGCGCGCCACATCCGCCCGCCGCTGCCCTTCCCCGCGCGCGAGGCGCGCGACATAATTGTCGTCGAGCAGGGGGCGGATTTCCAATTCCACCCCGTGCCGCGCGAGATAGGGGGCATATTGCAGTAACCGCTGGCGTGTGCTGGCCGCCCGGGTTCCATATTTGGCAAGTCCAAGGACGCGCATCGTTACTCGATCATTGTCAGTGGGGGAGGGACTGTCGGCAGGGACATTTCAACGCTGGTGGCGTGCGCGAAATGGTCCTTCCGGGCCAAGCAGCAGCCGATAGGCGTCGATCGTCTCCTGCGCCTGCGCGCCCGAACGTTTCGCCAGCGCCCGGGCCAGCCGCATGGCCGGCTCGACCGTCAAGGTCATTGCCAGAACTGTGAGATACCCTGCCGTGGAAAAATGCTTACGCGAATATTGCAGTCGGCTTGTCACGGAATAGAAAAGACGACGGGCTTTGATACTATCTGATGTCCCGCCCCCCTTGTGATAGGCGGATGCAGTAGAAAGATAGAATATATCCCACCCAGCCTGCGTTACGCGCAGCGAAAGGTCGAGGTCTTCGAAATATACGAAGAACTGCTCGTCAAATCCACCCACAATATCAAACACTTTGCGGCGGATGAAATAGAATGCCCCGATCACATGAGGGACAGTTCGGTCGCTTTCATGATCGAAGGATGTGCGAAAGCGGTCGACCTGATAGACGTTGAGCGGACCGGGATATTCGGTGGTGTGCTGTTGAACCGACCCATCATCCTCGATCAACCGAATGCCGCAAACGCCGACCTGCTGCGCACCCGGGCTGTCCATGAACTGTTGAACATCATCCAGAGTGGTCGAATAAAGGCGCGTATCGGGGTTCAGGAACAGGAGAAAACGGCTGCTGCCCAGCGCTGCACCGCGATTGCACGCGCGCCCGAAGCCAAGGTTCTCACCTGTTCGCACAATAACAATGCGGGCATCCTTGGGTAAGCGCTCCAGTGACTGATCGGTCGATCCGTTATCGACAACGATGATCCTGCCCAGCAAGTCCTTGCCGGTATCGAGCGCGGACTGCACGCAATCGCGCAGCATATCGCCAGCGTTCCAGTTGACGATTACAATATCGATGTCAGCGGGCACGAAAAAATTCCAATATTAATTGGAGAAAATAACACCTTCTCGAACGGATAGGAATAGTAGAAGGGATGCATTGCAGAATACAAGTAAAACCGGAGGTATGTCTCTGGTTGACCATTGATATCTGAAAGTGGCAAACACCACAGAGACCATCAACATCTCCTTTGCGCGGACAGCGATAATTGGAGAGTCAGAAAGAATTATCACAAATACTATAGAAAGTGCGACCATCAAAGTAAAGCACTTTCTATATATTCCTTGATATAGCCATCCAGCACTTAAGGCCGCCAAGAATATACCAACAACAATAATATTGTTTACCGAGCCCATAGAAGCAGAATCTATGGCGGCAATGTTATCTACATAGTTACCTACTAGAGGATTGAAATTCGAGAATAATGATATTAAAACGTTGTTTATTCCTCCTCCTGATACAAGGGTCGCTACAACAACAATAAGTGCAAGCGACACCGCGACCAAAGAGGCAAGATTTCGTCTAAGGAGGTATGATCCACCAAATGCCACGAAAAGAAGAACTATGCTGTAATGAAAAGAAAATGCGGCTAGGCAAGTGAAGGCTGTTAAGAAAAACCTCTTTTCAAAGAAAAGATGAATAGCCAGCATACCAAGAGATATCGCTAGAGCCGCGCGTATCTGCGTATATTCCTGACTAGGATAGAAGGTGGCAATATATACCACCATTGCTGTAACTGGATATGAGAGATACTTTTTGAAGAGAAAGGCTTTTATACTAAGCGCCGAAAATACGATTACAAAAAAGAAAGCGTTGTACGATTGTTTGAAAATAAGAGCGAACGTCCAGGCAATAATATGAAAGCCAGGTTCGAAGCGGGTATCTTGAAATGAGAAGAATGGTGGAATGCGCTGGAAATAGTCGACATACTCCAGATAATCGCGCCCCACGCCGAGCCAAGCGTTGGAAGACGCCAGTGAAAGGAGAACGACCGCTGCAGCCCAGACAAACGTTTCCGGAGCGGCAATCGGGAAAGCCGACTTCTGGAGGCTGATGGGTTCTCCGGTCGCGAAGGTTTCAGCGGTTGCCATCGCGCCACATCCGTCTGGTGATCGAGGAAAAAACCCGCCCGAGAGGGCGCGCGATCGTGATGGGAGCAGGATTTTTGATCAAGGCCTGCCCAAAGAGCTTAGCTGCTTGAGGCAATTTCCGTTGATACAGATGTATCAGTGCAACGTCGGCAAGCACGTTCGCAACGGCTTCGCGACGATATTCGGGAGCGACGCCGTGCGTGGCAACTTCCATGCAGATGGCTAGCTGACGTTGCAGGTTATTGTGGGTGCCATTATCATGCACCCGATAACGACACAGCGCGATTTCGAACATCGCACGCATGTCGATCGTCCGGTGACGTGCAAGGCGGGCAACTTTGACGAAGGTGGGCCAATCATCGAGCGTCAGCTTGTCCTGCCATGCACGCGTATCGCGCAGCATCGCCGTGCCGAACACGGACGATTGCAACAGCAGGGGTTTCGGGAATTCGATGCTTAGTGCCCGTTCGCGCGGTTCGGGCGCAGCATCAAGCATGGCGGCGTGCGCATGGCCATATACCGGTTCGCCGTCCCGGCCTTCAAGATAAGTTGCTTGGCAGATCCAGCATATGTCTTCGCTATCCTGCGTCTGCAGCCGCGCAACGATCGCGGCGAGCCCCTGTGGCTCGTAATAATCGTCGGAGGCGATAAAGGCGACGAAGCGGGTGTCGGTCAACGCCAGCCCGCTGGCCAAGGAATCTCGCAGGCCCGCATTGCGCTTGGCATAGACACGCACGTGCAGTGCCGGATCGAACGGATAAGAGTCGACGAAATCCATCGTTCCGTCCGGCGATCCATCGTCGATGAAGATCAATGCCAGGCGATCGCACACTTGCGATGCCTCGATCGCGGCAAAGGCCTCCGGCAGATAGCGGCAATGATTATATGATCCGATCACGATCGTCAGCAGGCGATCATTATCTGCCGTGCCCGTTTCGCGCAGCAGTTCGAGCGGAGCGGCCCCCGCGGGCAGAGGAACCTGACCCATCGGTTAGGCGCGCCCGGGCATTGCCCGCGTCTCGGGAGAGCGGACTAGGATCAGATACCACATTGCCACCATGTACACCGCATAGTTCGCCAGATGCGCCATCGCCACACCTTCAAAGCCGAAAAGTCGCGTGAAGAGCGCCGCGCTCGCCCAGAAGGACAGGGCGAACAGCAGCTCGGTCACGATAAACAGGCGGGTCATGCCGCGTCCCAGCATTACGAACGACAATACCCAGCTGGAAATCTTCACTACGTCGCCGGCCATCTGCCAACTAAACAAAACCTCCATCGGCGCGAAAGCGCGGGTGAACAGGATCGCGATGACCAGATCGCGCAGGAGGTACAATGCCAGCGAGATCACTGTCACCGTAGGCACCACGACGCGATAGGTGCCAAGGATTTCCCGGCGCAGTTCGGCCGGGTCGCGGATCTCTGACAGGCGCGGCAGATAGTATAGCGACAGCGTCACCGTGACGAAGGTGAGGTAGATGGTGCTGACACGCCACATCGCATCCCAGTAACCGGCGTAATCCCAGCCAAACTGGGCGGCGAGATCGTTACGTACCGCAAGCTGGCTTAGCGGGGCGGCGATCGCGCTCACGGCTGCCATGGCGACGAACCCGCCCAGCGCGCGCAGATGGGCGCGATCGATCCGGCCAACCAAATAGCGCAGCCGGAACCAAGCCGTGCGCGACACCTGATGAAACGTGACGAAGAACACCAGCGCCTGATTGATGCTGAGCGCCACCAGCGTACCGTACAGGCCGTACCAATAAGCCAGCGCCCCCGTCACCGCGAGCCCGATGAACGAACCCGCGATATTGCTGACGACGTAGCGTTTCACTTCCTTCTTGCCGTTCAGCAGCGCCAGCAGAAGGGCATTCAGGCTGGTAAAGACAAGGCCGGCCGCCAGCCACAGGAAGATGCTGGCGAAGGCCGGATCATGCAGCAGTTCGCGCGCCAGGAAATCGCGCGCCAGCACGATGGCGATCGCACTGATCAGCGAGGCGATCAGCGTGACGGTGCCGGCCGTCTGCCACAAGCGGCGCTGCGATGCCTCGTCGTCGAAGAATTCCGCGGTATATTTGACGACGCCAGTATTGGTCGCCCCAGTTGCGAAGGTGACGATCATGCCGACCAGGTTCTGGAACTGCCCGATGATCGCATAGCCGGACGGGCCGACATAGACCGCCAGGATCTTGTTCAGCAGCAACGCCGTGCCCATGCGAACGGCCACGGCGATGCCGTTCCAGAAGCTGGTCCGAATAAGGCTCAAACGAAGCGCCTCAGAAGAAACTTCGGATCGCGTCGATGACCTGATCGACCTCATCGTCGGTCAGCATGGGGCCGATGGGCAGGCTCAACACCTCACGGTGCAGCCGCTCGCTGATCGGGAATGTCCCTTCGCCAAGGCCAAGCGCGGCATAAGCGGGCTGCAGGTGCGGCGCGACCGGATAATGGATCATGGTTGCGATCCCCTGTTCGCGCAGATGCGCCGCCAGCGCATCGCGCGCCGGATGCTGCACGACATACAGGTGCCATACCGGCTCGGCCCATTCCGGCACTGATGGCAGGATCAGATCCAGCCCCTGAAGCCCGGCGCTGTAGCGGGCCGCGATCGCGCGGCGCCGTTCGTTCTCCGTGTCCAGATGCGGCAATTTGGCGCGCAGAAACGCGGCTTGCATTTCATCGAGGCGGCTGTTGTAGCCGATCACTTCATGATGATATTTGCGGCTGGAGCCATAGTTGCGCAGCCGGCCGATTGCATCGGCCGTTGCCGTACCGGCAGTCACGGCACCGCCATCGCCAAGCGCGCCCAGGTTCTTGCCCGGATAGAAGCTCCAGGTGACGATCGCGCCTTCGTCGCTGCCGATGCGCCGGCTCTTGTACCGGGCACCATGCGCCTGTGCCGCATCTTCGATCAGCGCCAGATCATGACGCTGCGCGATGGTGCGCAAGGGATCGAGATCGGCCGGCTGTCCGTAAAGGTGGACAGCGATGATCGCCCGTGTCCGCGGCGCGATGGCCGCTTCCACCAGATCGGAATCGATGTTGTAGGTAGCTGGATCAGGCTCCACGCCGATCGGCATTGCGCCGACATGGCTGACGGCCAGCCAAGTCGCGATATAGGTGTTGCTGGGCACGATGACCTCGTCCCCCGGACCGATATCTAGCGCGCGCAACGCCAATGAAATAGCATCCAGACCGTTGGCGACACCGACTGCGGTCGGCGCGTTGCAGTAAGCGGCAAACTCGCGCTCGAAACTGGCGACCTCCTTGCCCAGGATGAACCAGCCGCTGTCGATCACTCGTGCAGCTGCTGCCAGTAAGTCGTCCCGCCGGGCCCGTGCACCAGCGCCCAGATCAAGAAACTCGATCATTATTGACCATCATAATGGAGGGATGCCCGACGCGCGGCGAGATAGGCGTCGTAATCGCGAAAGTAATCGTCTTCCTCATAGCTGTTAGAGGCGAGGACGAGGCAGACAGAGCCAGAGGAAAAGTTTTCCAGATCGCGCCAGATCATCGGGCACACATACAATGCCTGATAGGGGCGGTTCAGGTGGAAGGTCTTGCGGGTAATGCCATCGTCAAGGCCGACGTCGAAGCTGCCGGATACCGATATGATGAACTGGCGCAGCGCCTTGTGCGCATGGGCGCCGCGTTCGGCGCCGCCCGGTACGTCGTACAGATAATAGATGCGCTGAATGTCGAACGGAACGTGACGCCCGCCTTCCACAAACGTCAGGTTGCCGCGGATATCCTGGATCTTGGGCAGATCGACGATCTGGCACAGGTCTAGTAGTGGTGTCATAGGCCGGTTTCGTCCCGCCGTTTGCTGGAGGAAGCAATAGTGGCCGGATTGCCGACCACAGTGGCACCCGGCGGAACGCTGCGTGTCACCACCGCCCCCGCCCCGACCATCGCCCCGGCACCGATTTCGATCCCTGGCAGGATCGTTGCGTTGGCGCCGATCGATGCGCCCGCTCGTACGATGGTTTCGAGAAAGGGGGTCGAATAATCCTTCGACCGTGGGCGCAGATCGTTGGTGAACGTTGCATTGGGGCCGATGAAGACACCGTCCTCGATCGTGATCCCGCTCCACAGCTGGACGCCGGATTTCACCGTCACGTCGTTCCCGATCCTGACGCCGGCCTCGATCAGGCAATGCGAGCAGATGTTGCAGCCAGAGCCGATGTCTGCCCCGTCGAGTACTACGCAGAACTGCCAGATCCTAGTACCATCGCCGATCCGATCGGTCTGAACGTCGGACATCGGGTGGATGAAAGGCGCCGGTTTGTCAGTCATTTCGACCCGTACCCAGTGACCATGGTGCGGATCGTCTTCACGACGATCAGCATGTCGATCCAAGGCGAATAGTGTTTAATGTAATAGAAATCATAGTGGAGCTTGCTGCGCACTTCATCCACCTCGGCGACATGGCCCTGACAGACCTGGGCCCAACCCGCGATGCCCGGCCGGATGATGTGACGATACCGGTAAAAGGGGATTTCCTGTTCGTACCAGCGCGACAGGACGGCCGCCTCTGGACGCGGGCCAATGAAGCTCATCTCACCCTTGAGGACGTTGAAGAGTTGCGGAAGTTCGTCCAACCGGCTCTTACGTAGAAAACGACCTAATGGCGTGATTCGGCTGTCTCCGCTCTGCGTGATGGCAGCTTCCCGAACGTCCCACGTCTGATCGACAGCGGTCATCATTGTACGGAATTTATAAACATTAAAGGGCTTCCCCTGGTAGCCGATACGCTCCTGTACAAAAAGTGCAGGTCCAGAAGATGTAACTTTTACCAGCAGGCCGATAAGGGTCATCAATGGTAGAAGTAGAAGCCCTAAGACTGCAGCCGCTATCCAATCAACGCTGTGTTTGACTACCCGATAAGCTGGCCAAGGGATTAGAGAGCCAAAACTGTTTTCCGAGAGATGTTCTAACTCCACCCTGCCTGTGAGTGATTCCATCAGATGCTTACTGTGTAGGACTGGGAGCTGGGCCAAGGCATAATCAGCGAGACGGGTTTCCCATGCGTCTGGCAAGTCTCCGCGCAAATCTACGGCGACCGCATCTAACCCGCTGATGGGTTCATTAGGTGAATGCAGCGTTTGCCAATCGACATTTTCAATTGTCATCAGTCCCTGAACATTACCAATAGGGATCAAGCCGATGCGCAGTCGCCGGCGTTGCGAGGCAACCAAGGCGAACAACATCCAGATGAAGCCGAGGATGAGGCCGGCCATCAAGTTGACGCGATTGTACTGGATCCTGGAAAGGATGAAGATGCCGAGCAGAGAACCGTAGGCAAGCCCAAAAGCGGGCAGCAGGGATGATGTTGCTTCTTGACCGGGATAGGTTGCTATGTGCCGGGTCAGCCAAACGGCTACCACAGTTGCTGCCACCACACCGATAAAGGTGTAAAGGTAAATCACATGGTCGTTGAACGGAATTCCGTTCGCCAGGCGTGCGAGATAAGGTGCCCCAGCAGCGATAAGGATACCGCCGGAAAGCTGAAACCAGAAGCTTTCCCAATACGAGGCGTGACGAAGCTGTAGATTACTCACTAAGGCACTCTCATTTGGTGTAAGTGTCTGCGCAAGAGGGTGGCCATCTCCCGCGTCTGATTGCCAGCCTTGTGAAGTCCGCCGTGGCCGATAGACGCCTCGTTTTCCCATTGCAACAAGGCGGGTAATCCGGGCCGTCAGCGCGATATCGCAAATAGTGACGTCCAAAGGCAATTGCCCGTCGGGAACGCGGTTCCGTTCGGGCTAGCAATCGCCTAAGCCGCACAGTGATGATGAGAACTCAGTCTCGCTCCCGCCTCCGCGGCCAGCCGAGTGTTGCCTTCGTGCTGATCGCTGCCTTGCTGGTAAGCCTATGGCTCGCTGGAGGTGCCTCCAGAGATGGCGTGTCGGGTCAGATTATCGTCCGGGGCAGTGCTTGGGTGGCGCTTATCGCCGGATTGCTGTTCTGCCGACCTAACTTTCGGAGCTTGCGTCCGCTTTGGCTCTTGATGGCCGGTATGGTGCTGCTCGCACTGCTTCAAATTGTGCCCTTGCCGCCGGCAATATGGCAAGCGCTGCCGGGGCGTGCGCCATTCGTTGAGATCGCGGCAATTACCGGTCAAGAGCAACCGTGGCGTCCGTGGGCCATTGTCCCAGGCGCCGCACGTAATGCGGCTGAGTCTCTGATCGTGCCTGTCGCCATATTATATCTTATGGCGTCGTTGTATGACCGGGAGCGAGACTGGCTTTTACCGACACTGCTCGTGTTGATCAGTGCGTCCATGCTAATTGGACTATTGCAGTTTTCCGGTGCCGTTCTGGACAACCCTTTTGTTAATGACACTGCTGGAGAAGTCAGCGGGAATTTCGCTAACCGAAACCACTTTGCTCTGTTCATGGCTTTTGGTTGCTTGCTAGCGCCGGTTTGGGCATTTTCCCGCGGGCACGGTCTTAACTGGCGGATTGCGGTCGCGCTCGGCTTGGTACCTCTCTTCGCTCTCACGATCCTGGCAACTGGCTCACGCGCCGGCCTTTTGTTGGGGGTTGTTGGCCTTGGGATTGGTCTTGTGCTTGCCCGGCGTGGGGTTAAGTCGCTGCTCGACAGGTCTCCTGGATGGGTTTTGCCTGCGATCATCGCCGGCTTTATCGCTGTCATAGCAATGCTGATCATGCTGAGCATCGCTGCGGGTCGCGCTGTGGCAATCAACCGGGTCATAGAAATGGATCCGGGGCAGGATATGCGCAGCCGCGGTCTTCCAACAGTAATCGAGATGATCGGTACGTACTTCCCGGTTGGATCGGGGCTGGGTGGCTTTGATCCGTTGTTTCGTATGCATGAGCCATTTGCTTTGTTAAAGCCGACGTATTTCAATCACGCCCACAACGATTTTCTAGAAATCGTGCTTGATGCCGGTTTCCCGGGGCTGCTGTTGCTGCTGCTGGCTCTAGGATGGTGGGCTTGGGCTAGCATGCGCATATGGCGGGGTGTGGCAGGCGCGGGGGGCACCTTGGCACGGACGGGGTCGGCCATGATTTTTCTTGTGCTGGTCGCGAGCATCGTAGATTATCCTGCCCGCACGCCGATTATCATGGCGGTTCTGGTTATAGCCGCGACATGGTTGGCGGTTGAATCGGATAGCAGGCCTCAAACGGGCAAAAGCCTTGCCGATCGTCCGGCCAGGGGCTTGGCTTTACCGCGCCAAGGGTAGCATCTATAGCTCGGCAGCCTTACCGGTTGGGATCCATTTAAACGCATGCGTAACCTCTGTGCCGTCTTGTTGCTGGCCTTTGCTTTGTCTGCCTGCGCAGGACGTGAGCCGTTACGATCCTCGTCACAGCTGACGGTGATCGAGAATGAGGCAACGCTGCCTCCGCCCGACCGAAATGACTTGACCGCTGACGATCGTCCATCGCTGATCGGGCCGCTGGATACGATTCAGGTGGATGTATTCAACGTACCTGAATTGAGCCGTGAGATGCAGGTCGATGCCAGTGGCCGTATTTCAATGCCGCTTGTCGGAACGATCGATGCCCGCGGCAAGACCGCTGGTGAACTGGCCAAGGCTGTCGAAGCCGCGTTACGGGGGCGCTATGTTCGCAATCCCGAGGTGACGGTGAACATCAAGAGTTCGGTCAGCCAAGTGGTGGCGATCGACGGTCAAGTGGTCGAGCCGGGCCTGTACCCGGTGACGAACCAGATGACTCTTCTGCGGGCCATTGCGTCGGCAAAGGGATTGGCTGAATTTGCGAAACAGGACGACGTGGTAATCTTACGAACCGTCGAGGGGCGCAAGATGGCCGGACTCTACAATATCGCTGCGATCCGCCGCGGCGTTTATGATGATCCGCCGATCTACGCCAACGACGTGGTAGTAGTGGGCGACTCCCCGCAGCGTCGTCTCTTCCGTGATTTTGTGTCGCTTGCGCCGCTGCTTGCCGCGCCGCTTATCGCGATCGTGCAATAAGGTCCGCAACCGACAATGAAGACACTTTCCTCTCAGGTGCTCGGCGGTAATATTCCGGCGGGTGCCGCAACTTCAGGTATGAACTCCGTACCTGACGAGAAGATGCCGCTCCTGCGGCAGTATCTGCGTATCGCATTACGGCGTCGGTACGCGATTCTTGCCGCTGTGGTCGCCTGCGTGCTGCTAGGATTGATCGTAACCCTCCTGATGACGCCGAAGTATACTGCGACTTCGACGATCGAAATTTCACGCGAATCTGATAAGGTTACAGACTTCCAAGGCGTTGAACGCGAAGCGAGCGTTGCCGATCAGGAATTCTATCAGACCCAATATGGGCTGCTGCGATCCCGATCGCTGTCCGAGCGCGTGGCCGCCCAGTTGCGGCTGGTCGATGACCCGAAGTTCTTCGAGATGTTCGGCGTCTCGCCGGATGAGCCAGCCTTCCAGCTAGTCAATGGCCGCTACCCTGCTAGTGGACGAGCAGCGCGGCAGCGTGTCGCTGGCGAGATCCTGCTGAAGAACTTGAACGTTGCCCCGACGCGTTTGTCGCGCCTCGTCGACATCCATTTCACTAGCCCTGATGCGGTTTTATCGGCGAAGGTGGCTAACGCTTGGGCTGAAAACTTCATTCAGACCAATCTAGAGCGCAAAATCCAAGCGACTTCCTATGGCCGTAACCTGCTCCAGCGTCAGTTGTCCGAGTATAAGGATCGGCTCGACCAATCTCAGCGCCAGCTGGTAAGCTACGCCTCCGAGCAAGGCATCATCAATTTGCCTGCGCAAGGTGGCGCGGAAGGGCGCGCCTCATCAGAGCGTTCGATCGTTGCTGACGATCTGGCCGCGCTAAATAGTTCGCTCGCGCAAGCAACGGCGGATCGGATTCAGGCAGAGGCTCGCTATCAGCAGGTCGGCCGCGCCGGCGCCTCGACAGAGGCTCTGCGAAATATTGCGATCAACAATCTGCGCCAGCGGCGCGCCGAACTTTCGGCGGAGTACCAGCAACTGATGACCCGTTTTGAGCCCGGCTATCCGGCGGCTCAGGCGCTTCAGTCCCAGATCAACCAGCTCGATCGATCGATCGCACGCGAGGAAGGGCGCGTCACCAATTCGCTGCAGGCGGATTATCGCGAGGCGGCGGAACGGGAGCGCGCGCTGCAGGCTAAAGTTAATCAACTTAAGTCGAGCTTCCTCGATTTGCGCCGCCGCTCTATTCAATACAATATCTACCAGCAGGAGGTGGATACCAACCGCGCCTTGTATGATGGCCTGCTTCAGCGTTTCAAGGAGATCGGCGTTGCGGGTGGTGTTGGTGTTAACAATGTAGCAGTTGTTGATCCCGCCGACGTGCCTCAGCGCCCGTCTAGTCCACGCCTGCTGATCAATCTTGCGGTTTCAATCCTGGCTGGGCTCGTGCTTGGTGCGGCCATAGCGTTGGCCTTGGAGCAGATTGACGAGGCCATTGCCGATCCGGCAGAGGTCGAGCGCCGGCTTGGTCTGCCTTTGCTTGGTTCAGTACCCAAGGTGGAAGGCGTTACGCCCAAAGACGCATTGCTGGATCGCAAATCCGAACTCGTTGATGCTTATCTTGCGGTGCAGACCAACTTGGCCTTCACCACCGAGCATGGCGTGCCTCGCTCGTTCGCAGTGACGTCGACCCGGCCAGCCGAAGGTAAGTCCACAACAGCACTCGCGCTGGCAACCACTCTCGCTCGCGCGCAGCGTCGGGTCATCCTGGTTGACGGAGATATGCGTTCGCCGTCGGTTCACCATCTGGGTGGCGTTGATCACGACCGGGGTCTGAGCAACTTCCTGTCGGGGCAGGACGATATCTCTTCGCTCACGTTCGAGATGCAGGATCTGGGCCTGACGGCGATGTCTGCCGGGCCAATTCCGCCCAATGCGGCTGAGCTGCTGACCGGTGATCGACTTTCTCTGCTGATTGATCGTCTGCTCGAAACGTTTGACCATGTCGTGGTCGACTCCCCCCCAGTCATGGGGCTTGCTGATGCGCCGTTGATCGCCAGCCGCGTCGAAGGCGTGATCTACGCTGTGGAATCGCACGGTATCCGGGCAACTCTGGTCAAGACCGCTCTAGGCCGCCTTGTAAGCGCCAACGCGCGGATTGTTGGTGGAGTGCTGACGAAGTTCGAAACCCGTAAGGCAAACTATGGCTATGGCTATGAGTATGGCTATGGCTATGGGCGTGACCGTCGCACCGAGGTGGCGTGAAGGTGACGACGAGGCGTGCCTTGTTGGCGCGGCGTACGCCAGCTGAATGGATCGTCCGGGTTGCACTTGCGCTGGTCGCAGCTGTGCTTGGATATTTTGGTATCACGCACAGCATGGCGTTGGCCGCAGAGAATGCTGATGCAGAGCGTGCATACCGCTTGGCGCCGCACGATGGCCGTATCGTCGCGTCTGCTGCGGCAAAGCGGTTTGCTGTCACATCCGAGCCTGCCGCCCAAGGACCGATTGCTCAGCTTGCGCTTACAGCGCTGCGCCAAGACGCAATGGCGGTGAAGGCCGTGAACATGCTAGGCCTTCAGTCACAACTGCATGGCGACACGGTTAAGGCTCAGCGCTTGTTCAACTATGCAGAGCGATTGTCACGGCGAGAATTACAGACGCAATTGTGGTCAATCGAGAATGCAGTTGCGCGCAATGATGTTCCTGGCGCGCTTCGTCATTATGATATTGCACTGCGTACAAATAAAAGCGCGCCGGATATACTATTTCCTATTTTAGCAGGGGCAATTTCCGACCCAATAGTACGTACGAGCGCGGTTGCTACTTTGGCGGGTAAGCCTATCTGGGCCCAATCTTTCATCGTCTTCGTGGCTGGCGGTGGCGAGGACCCGCGTGCCGTTGCCGATCTACTGCTGCGTCTTCACCGACGCGGCATGCGAGTTCCGGATGAGCCGAGCACCGTCGTGATCAATCGCCTGATCCATGACGGGGCGGCCGAAGACGCGTGGCGCTACTACGCAGCAATCCGGCCTGGCGTAAAACGTAACTCGGCACGCGATCCAGGCTTCGCTGCTGTATTTGATCGCCCTACTGCGTTCGACTGGACCCCGGTAAACGAGAATAATGTTTCTGCGTCAGTGCAGCGGACACCCGAAGGCGGCATATTCGCCTTCTCCGTGTCGCCAGGAGCTGGCGGGGTTCTGCTTCAGCAAACGCAGATGCTGCCGCCGGGAAAATACCGGCTTGATGGGAAGAGTAGCGAGATTGAGTTGCCGCAGCGCGCCTCGCCTTATTGGGTGCTAAGCTGCCGCAGTGGTGCAGAACTCGGCAGGGTAGTAGTGCCAAACTCGTCCTACAACCGAGGCACGTTTTCAGGACAGTTCATCGTTCCGTCCGAATGTCCAGTACAGACCCTGGCGTTGGTTGCTCGGCCATCGGAAGAAATCTCTGGGTCCTCAGGGCAGATAGAACAGGTAAGGCTGATACCGGCAGGCTGATTTATGTATTGCGCATTGGCGTGCTGTCGTTTGCGAAGACCCGCGTGTCTCAAAACGTCAATGCCCGCCACTCCGCGCTATCTACCGGGTATTATTACGACTGACGTGATGGGGTGGACGGCCCCTGCACCAGCGTAGCTGTGCAATGATGTGGTC
>CAYMIU010000047.1:0-31826 GCA_964390515.1 uncultured Stakelama sp. | reverse complement strand
TTCGGGGGGAGGCGCTGGGGCGTCCTCGAAAGAGGCGTCTCGCGTCTACCCTACGGAGACCCGCGCATCGCGGGGCTCCGGGAGCCGGAGGCGAGTAGAGCGCCGTTCCCGGCCTGAGCAGCGCGAAGGGCCGGGATGCGCCGCCCTCCAGCGGATGCTCTGGTGCGGCGATTGCCGGTCGCGCGGAGGGAGACGATCTGACAGGATCGCGCGCATGAAGGACACGTTTGGTTTTCCCGAGAGCAGCGTCGAGCGCCTCCTGCGCGAGGAGCGCGAGCGCACCCGGCGCTACCGCGAGTTGCTCGGCGGCGGCACTGCCGCCCAGGTTATCCTAGAGGCGACCGACGTGCGAAAGCGGCTCGGTCTGGACTTCGGCGCTCCCTATCGCGGCGTCCTCGATACGCTGGAGCGGGATCGCCGGCAGCAGCGCGAGTTCCGGCAGCTCATCAGCAGTGCCTGGGCGCTGTCGATCTCTGAAACCGCGCGCAGCATCGTGGACCGGAACGCAGGGTTGCTCGACGACCAGCGTCGCCTCTCGAGCAGCCTGCTCGACACGGTGAAGACCTTCGATCTCAACCGGTCGACGATGGCGAGCGTGATCGCCGCCGCGGCGACCGGAGGGACCTACCGCCGGATGATTGAGGACGCGCTGCCGCGCCTGTCGGCATTTGGGGCCATTGCCGAGCAGATGCGGCTGCTCGACGCGATGACGCTTCGCGCGAGCCAAGGCGTGGTCCAGTCGGCGACGGCGCTCGCGGCCGAGATGGTGCTTGAGACGCAGCGGATCGCCGAAGCGATCCTTGCCGCGTCGACGGACGAGGAAAGCGCCGAGCTGCAGGGCCGGCTGCTCGACCTCATCGTCGGGTTCGTGCAGCAGCTCGGTCCGCGGACGATCGCCGAGCTGCACAAGATGGGCCTGTTCCAGTGGACCGGCTGGCTGGCCGGAATCCTCGGTCTGTTGCTGGCGATCGCCGCTCTCCATCCTGATCAGTCGCCCGAGGAGAAAGCGGCGCTGGCCGCGTTGAACCAGAAGGTGGAGGCGCTTCAACAGGAGACCCGTCGCTATCACGAGGCCGAGGCGCGCGCGGACCAAGCCTATGTCGCGGGCCTTCCAAGGGCCGAGCTGAGCCGGGATGCGACGCTTCGGCGCGAACCGCGGCGCGAGGGCGCCGTGGTGCTGAAGGCGCCCGAGGGAATGGTGCTGGCGATCGAGAGGCGGCAGGGGCGCTGGCGCCTGGTGGTGTATCGCGATCCGCTCACCGGCCAGCTTGCCCGAGCGTGGGTCTATGCAAGCGCGGTGTCGCCGCTCGCGCCGCCTGTTGACGCTGACGCGCGGTAGCGGGGCTCGACCGTTCCGGACGGCGCCGGAGCGCCGTCCGGCATGCGCTCAGAAGAAGTCGAGCTTGTCCGCGATGATCTCGCAACCGTAGCGGGTGATGCCGTCGCGGTCTTCCCAGCTCGAATAGTGCAGCCGGCCGGACACTGCGACGACATTGCCCTTCTCGCGCGACGCCGCCGCCTTGCCGAGGCCGTTGAAGCAGGTGACCTTGTGGAACTCGGTTTCCTTGGCGGTATACCCGGTCGCCTCGTCGACATAGGTCTTCCCGTCCCTGAGCTTCACGCGATCGGTCGCGACGATGAGGGTCGTGACGCTGCCGCGGGTGTCGGAATCCTTGGCGACCCTGCCGGCGATGTTGACGTTGTTCATGAGACTGCTCCTCTGATGCTGCCAGCGGCCTTTCCGCCGGTGACACCGAAGAGCGGCGTGCGGGCGAGGCCGACACCGGAGCGCGAAGGGCGGAGGGAAACCCCTGGAGCGAGCTGGCGCGGGCAGCCGCGTAGCGGCAACACGGGTGAGCGGATGGGGTTGTGGGACGCGGCCGTCTCGTCGCAGGTGTCAGGGACCGGCGACGGAAGGGCGCCGGCACCGAAGGATGACGGGGACCCACAACGTCGATGCCCGGCCGATCGGGGATCGACCGGCAAATGCAGCGTCATCTCATCGGACGCGCCTTACGGCGCAGCGGGTCAGGAGGTCCGCTTCACCTGGGCGATCTTGCCAGCGTCGTAGGCGGCAAGCCAACGTGTGCGAATGGTCTCGTAGAGGCTGGCCGGGAGGACGCCGTATGCGACGTCGCCGGTCGGATCGCCGGGCGCTGGACGCAGGTCGGGGCCGGGCCACTGGAAATGGTTGAGTTCGGTGAGGATCACCCACGATCGCTGATCATCAAGGCCGAGGCGCGCCTTTGTCGCTGCCGGTATCTCCACCGCGAGGTTCGGATCAGCCGGCGGCGTGTGCGTCACCGGAAGGACGGTGACCATTTTGGCGCCGGCCTTGGTGGTTGCGGTCAGGAGGATAGCGCACGGACGGTCTTTGCTGCCCTCTTCGTGGCCGGCCTTAGCTTCGTGACTCCAGAGGTAGGCGTAGCGGATGACGAGACCGGGAACCGGTTCAGGTATCTTCACGCGTCAGGACTCAACCTCGTTATCGAACGCGGCTGCTTCGACAGGCGCGCGCGCGGCGCGCACGCCCTCCGCGATCTCATCCGGAACGTTGTCGAGCGTGAAGACCTGCCGATCGCGGCTCTTGAGCCGCAGATATTCGGCGTGCGACAGGAGCACGAGGCTTTCATGCCCATGATGGGTGATGGTGAGTGGGCTTTCGAGGGCCTTGCGGCTGAAGCGGCCGAAGGACTTCGACACCTCGACGGAGCTGGCGGTCTGGGGCATGGCAATTCTCCTGTCCAGAATATACGGAGTTTCCGGAGAGAGATCAAGGTAGCATGCGCTTGGACGGTATGGGCACCGGTGATCTCGGTGCCGCACGTCACCAGCCTCGCCGCATTGGAGCGACGCCGCTGCAGCGCCTTGGGACAACCCGCTGCGACATGGATTTGTGGCTGATTGCGGCTGTCGCTCACGTCCGTCGTGACACGCCTCGAACTTCTTGCGCCATCCCTCTCGGCACGCGCCGTTGGGCCGATCTTCCCTCGACGGAAACGCTGGCCGACCGGTCAAGTGGCATGAACAGGGACGGGTGCGCGGTGGGGCCATGTCTCGGAAGGCCGACTTGGAAAGGGCCTGATGGGGCCCCGACGAGCGAAGCACGGTCGGCCCTGGCTGGCGCTTGAACCACGCGCGTAAGCCGAGAGCCGAGCATGTCTGGACCCGACCCGTCCTTCTCTGGTGCGATCGCCTCAATGGACGTCGCTGAGCCAGTTCTCGACCTTGAGAGCCCGGACTCTGGAGAACTCGCCGATGTTGGCCGTCACCAATGTGGCGCCGAGCGCATAGGCATGAGCCGCGATGAACAGGTCGTTGGGCCCGATGGGTTTGTCCGCGCTCTCCAGCTCGGCTCGGATTCCGCCATATTCGGTGTCCGCCGGGACATCGAGCGCAAGCACGGACACGCTGCCGAGGATCGCCTCTATCTGGGCCAGGAGCCTGGGGGACCCCTTCTTCGCGCAGCCGTAGCGCAACTCCGCCGCGGTGATGATGCTGACGCAAATCGCATCGGAACCGACTTGCGCGATGCGGGTGGCTACGGCGCCGTGCGGGCTTCGCGCGAGTTCCGACACGATGTTGGTATCGAGCATGTAGAGCTGGGTCACAGATCGACGGCCTTGGCGGGAAGCAAGTCGCTGTCGATGTCCGGGAACTCATCCTCGGGGCCAAGGGGTTCGAGGCTCGCAAGGACCTCGACGATGTTTCGGCGGCGGATCGGCTCGATGACCAGTCGATCTCCCTCCCGGTGGATCATGACCCGATCCCCAGGCAGCTCGAAATCGGCCGGGATGCGCACTGCCTGGCTCTTGTTGTTGCGGAACAGCTTCGCTTCTCTGGTGACCGTTGCTTCATGATCGGGTGTCACGGCAGACTCCTTGCATATACACAAGCATATACATCACTGGACGGGTTTGTTCAACGATGTGTTGCCGAGGGGAAGAGAACGTCCTCGCACGCTGGGAAAAAAAGGGCCCGCTTCGCGGCAGGCGAAGCAGGCCCTGTCGTGGCGCCGGCGCGCAGAGCAGCTGCGCGCCAATCGGTTGGCGGCGATCAGTCCGCCATCTCGGGCGTGCGGCGCCGGCGGCCGCCCGGCGCGGGCTCGCTGCCGCCGAACGCGCCTTCGGCCGAGGACTCACCCAGACCGTCGGTTCCCACGGGCGCGGCCGGCTGTTCGGTCCCCGGCAGCGGCGGCAGGCCGTCGTCGGTCGCGACCGTGTCGGTGGGCGCCTCGCGGCGGCGGGTGGGACGCGACCAGACGATGTTGTAGGAGCCGTCCTCCTGGCGGAACGCCGAGATGTAGAGCGGCTTGTCGAGGCTCGGATCCTCGATCTTGCCGTTGAGGAAGGTCTCGCCGGTCGAGTTGGAGGCGAGCTCGAAGAGGGCGCCGACCTGCACCCACTGGCGGGCGGCCGACAGTGCGAGGATTTCGAACTTGGGCGCGCGCGGGTTGGTCGACTGGACCGTCCGAAGCGCGATCACGATCGCGACGGTGAGCGTCGAGATCTTGCCGGTGTAGGTGCCGCTGGCGTTCTGGGTGATGGTGCCGATGTTCATGGGAAGTCTCCTGAGATTGAGCGCTCGAACCCCTTGTCCGAACACTCTCTCTCACCCACTCAGCTCCTCGGCCGTTCGGCCGAGTAAGGCGCGTCAGCGCCGCTCCGACGAGCGCCTCTTCGGCGCCGTCGGGATCGTACCGTCGTCGCAGGTGCTTCGGCCCCACGGCTCAGGCTTCGACTGCTCCAGCGTCTGCGGGTTGCTGCTTGCGCCGCCGCGGCGTCTTGGCGCCGGCCTGGGCGGGGGGCGTGTCCTCGGCCTTGGCGCGGCGGGCGCGGGGCTTCGGTTGCGGAGCGGGCGCGGCGTCCCCTGACGGCGGTGCTGCCTTGGCGGGCGCTTCGGGCTCCTGCCGCTTGCGACCCAGGCCGAGACGCTTGGCTACCTCGCGCCGCTGCGCCGAGTAACCGGGCGCCACCATAGGATAGTCGGACTTGAGACCATAGCGGACGCGGTATTCGGCAGGGGTCAGGCCGTGGCTGCTGAGATGTCGCTTCAGCGACTTGTAGGGCTTGCCGTCGATCATCGAAAGAATGTGATCAGGCGAAGCGAGGCTCTTGCGCACGGAGACGGCCGGCGTGAACTCGGGCTGGGCCGCCGGTGTCTCTTCGGCGGGTGTTTCGGGTTCCTTGGCGATGCCGGCGATCGCAGCGTGGGTCTTGGCGATGAAGTCCGGCACGTCTTCGGGTCGGATATTATTGTGCGCCACGTAACTTGCGACGACTTCGATCGTCATCGCGACAAGGTTGTTCTCTTCCGGCAACCGCACCTCCCACGAAAGGATACGCCCTGGCGATCTTCGCCCGACGACTTCACGTTATGGCGCGCGATGAATGCCGCGCAAGGTTTGGCGCCCCTCGGGGGGTGTCTGTGGCGGCCGCGGTTCGAGAAATTCGGGTACGGAGGCCCGGTCAGGTCGAAGCCGAGACCGGCTTGCGCCAGAGCGCAATGATGTCCTGCATCTCCTCGGCGAAGCCGAGGGCATCGATGTAGATAGCGCCGGGGCGTTGTCCGAGATAGCCGACGATGGTCGCAATATCGTTGGCGACAGCGACATCCAATCCGAACAGGTCGGCGATCTCGAAATGGCCGAGATCCGGCCCGTTCCACCACGCCATCAGGAAGTTCGCGACCCGGCGCGCCTGGCCGGTATCGCTCATCGCGATCGGTATCAGCCGGGTTAGCGCCGCCAGCATCGCGTCGTGATCGGTGGGTATCGAAGTCATCGGCATCTCCAGCCACGATGCTATACGTCTGTGCCGATCGCGCAATCGCGACGTTCGGATCAAAGGCGCAGGGGCTCCGGCATCGCCAGCCATTCGCGCTGGTCGTGCGCGAGCGGCACGTCATGGTTCGCGGCCTCGGCTTCGCTGAAGACCCGCGCGCGCGACAATCGGTCAAAGCCGGCATCGTCGTTCCAGAAGCTGAGCCCGTGCTGCGGATCGCGGATCGCGAGGACGAATCCATCGGCGCCTTCGTCGCGCGCGCGGGCGATTGCACGGTCGAGCAATTGGGTCGTGTGGCCATAGCTGACGCGGTGTTCAGTAATGACGACATAGCCGCCGCCGAACTCCCCGACCCGCAGCCTGTCGCAATCCGACGCCCATTCGAACCCGAAGGGCAGCGCCGAGCGCGCGCAACGTTGGATCAGCTTGGCCGCGACATCGATTCCGAACTGCTCGCCGGAGAAGGTCACGAGCACCTGGCCGAGCTGGTCGGCCTCGCTGAACGCGACATGGAAATCGAGATAGGGATATTGCGGATCCTCGAAGAGGTCGAGCAGTCCCGCAAACGGGTCCTCGTCGCCGCGCGGGAACAGGGCGGCGAAGTCCGGGCGAAGGCTGGCATAACGCGCTTCGCGAACGTCGCTCCCGGCCTCGGTGTCGTCGATCAGTTCCACCGCGGCGATGACCCGGCGTAGCATGTCGACCTCGGCGACGGTGACGGTCAGGTCGAACGCCGCCTTGGTGTAGCTATTGGACATGGTGCGTTCCGGCAGTCGAGGGGAGCGCGGAAGCGGCATCCGCAACGACGAGCGCCGGCACGACGAATTCCGCTGCATCGAAATGAGCGAAGATCGCATCGAGCGAGCCAAGCGCCGTGATGATGCTGCGGCTGATGACAACCTCGTCGTCCTCGGTGACAGCATAGGACACCGCCTTGCCGTCGCCGATGGCAACGACGCGCTCGGGTCCCCACTGCCCGGAATAGCCCCCGCACCAGCGTACGAAGGGGACGCGATGCATAATGCACCAGTCCTCGATCTCCTCGAAGCGCCCGCCTGCGACTTCGTGCGCAAACAGGCGAAGCGGCTCGCCGTCGACGCGATGTTCCGGCTCGAACGGATCGCCGTCCCACTCGACGGCAAGCCGGTCGGCGGCAATGAGTTCGGCAAGTTCTGCGAAGGCGGGAGCGTCAAGCGCGCCGCCGATGACGATGGAGGCGGATACCCGGTCGGCCATGATGGTCTCCTCTGGTTGGGCGCGACGCAGCGCGCACGTTCGGCCACCACGCGGTGATCGCGGGGACCGGTGATGATCGGGCTTTGGAAAGGATCGTGGCGGCAGCGGCTCGGCCGCGCCGGCATCTGTCTGATTGCAGCTTCAGTGAGTCGAGCCGAACAGGTAGCGCTTGGCGGCGACTTGCTGGCTGCCATCCTCGATGCCGATGGACGACTGCATGTCGGCAGTGAGCTGCCGGCGGAGGTCGGGAGGAATGATGGCATGAGGCGCGACAACGGCGATCGCGGTTTCGGCGGAGAGGAGTTCGCCCGGCTCCGTGCCGATCCAGACGAGGGGCTCGCCTTCTGCGGGCTCGTCTTCGGTGCGAAAGAAGACTTGCGCGAAGAAGGTCTGAAGCGGCCGGTCCCATCCGACCGTCGCACGGACGACGTCTGGTCTGTCCGGCTTGGGCTGAAGGTCGTGACGGCTCATTCCATCGTCCTCCGGATACGATGCTGGACATGGCGCGCCGCGCCCTCTGCGCTGCTGATCGCCTTGCCGGCGGCCGACGCAGCCTGACGCGCTCCGGCCTGGCGAAGCAAGGTACGGGCTTCGCGCAGCCGCTCAACGGCTATCGCAATGGCGTGCCCGTCAGCGGGCGTGGCGAAGGCGATTCGGCGCATGGGCTTCTCCCTTGGATGGACGATGGATGCGGAAAGGCGCGTCTGCAGCGGGCCCGGGGCGTTTGCAGGGTAGAGTCCGACTTGCATTCACGCGCCGACGGCCCCGACCCGCTTCCCCTTCCCTTTCCCCAGGATCAGTCGTCCTCGGGCAGCATGATCGTCATGACTCGCGTGGTGACGTGCGGATCGCCAGGGTCTTCCGATCCCCATTCCAGCGCGCGGTCGTAATAGTCGATCGCGAAACGGACGGCCTGACCACGGACGGTGAACTCCCCGCGAGAGCGTTCCGGGCCATCGTCGCGCGTGAATGCGTAACCTCGGATCGCCGAGAGCAGCTCGGCTTGGGCGGAGAGCTCGCCGGCAAATGCGGCGAGGCAAGCCGCAGTGATGACGACGCGGGCAGTCGGATCGAGGCCGTGCCGGCAGCGGTCGTTGAGTTCGGCGATGCGGGATAGCTGGTCGGTCATGCAGCCTCCATCAGGCCAGCGTTGAAGGTCTCGATCCAGGCTTCCATCGTCGGCCGCTCGGAAAGCGGTACGATGCTCGCTGCATCCTGGAACCGGATGAGATTAGTGGGCGCATCGCGGCGAATGGCTTCGATCTCGGCTGCCGGGAGCAGCCGCTCGCCGCGGATGAAGTCGGTGATCCTGCCGGGCTTCGTCCTGGTCGAACGCCGCCAGAGCCCCTCGACGGTGCGCAGCCGAGGTTCCGCGCGCGCCTCGATGAGCACGATCAGCCTGAGGCACCAGGTTGGCAGCGCCCGTACTTCGTCCGGCTGGATGGCCCCGCAGAAGAAGCAGCTCGATTTCGGAGGGATCGGAAGACCGGCCTGCTCGATACGCGCGGCGCACCGGTCGCGGCTCCAGTTCCACTCGCGCAGCGGATAGCGGCACTCGAACAGCGGATCGTTCAACGCGGACGCATGCGCGTAGCGACGCGTGTCGGCAGGCGAGGCATCGTAGCCGATTAGCCGAACGACCTTCTGGCCTCGCTGCCACGCGGCCTGGGCTGGCGCCCATTGCTTGAGGTAGGCGTCCTGCGGCGCGACCTTCCACTTGAGGCTGCATTAGGTCTGGATGGGTCTGTCTTCTTTGCCCTGCAAAGCCCGCCTTTCCACCATTCCTCCTCCCTCTCCCCTTTCGAGACGCCCGATTAGGGCGTGATCGAGGTCAGACAGCGGATGGATCGTGCGCTTCAGCGCTGGGGCGGATCGGGACTGGCCTGCGTATCCGATCGAGTTCCTGCACGAGTTGGGCATTGCGCCGCTCAAGCCGCTCGGCACGTTGCTCGGCATCGACGGCGCGTTTCAACAGGCTGGCATTATGCGTCGCGAGGGCGGTGTTTCGGGCTTCGGCATCCCGAAGATCCGAGCGCGTGCGATTGGCCTGTCCGGCAGCCGTCTCGTTCGCGCCGGCACGCTGCGACTGAAGCGCGCGGAGGGCGTCGAGAACGCCGGCATGATGGGTATATATGATGTTGCGGCCGACCCCGGCTGCCCGTGCGAGCGCGGCGACGGTGGGTTCTGTGGACGGGTTGCCGGCAAGGCCAGCAAGGGCGTCGCGCAGGCGGGCGTCGGTCTTCGCCCGGCGTCGAGCTTGCGGGCTGGAGAGGTCAGCTTCGGGTGCCATCGGCATTTCCCTCGTTGAGCTGGTCCAGGATGCGGCGGGATTCCTGGATGCGGGCTTCGGCAAGCGCACTGCTCTCGACATCGAGGTCATCGCGCTGAAGTAATGCGGTGTTGCGCTCAAGGCGTGCTTCCCAGACTGGCCTGTGTTTCTCGGTCACGGCGAAGTTGGCGCATGTCGAGCAGGTGCTTTGCGTGCGAAGGACCGGGTTCGGCTCGCGCTCACCGCCGAGGCAGGCAGAGGTTTCCCGGCGGTATAGGCAGTAGCCCCAGTCGCAGACGCCGAGGCGCATATCCGTTTCGGCGAGGATCTCCGTGATATAGGCGTCCACCTCGCCCGAGTGCGTGCGTCCGCGGAACGGCGATCGTTCGGAGAGCATGACGCCCGCCTTGCCGGCGACCCACGGGGCGAGCAGCAGATCCTCCAGCGCCTTCCGGGTTTCGTCGGCGGCCTGCTCGTCGATCAGCTCGGCAAGCTCGAAGTCGGTGCCGACATAGGCACGGTCGGTCATCGCACGATGGACGTGACCGAGATGGCGTTGCAGCGCCGTCAGGCCGGTGCGATCGCGCCGTCCGATGAACCGCGAGAACGTCTTGCGCCCCTGATAGGTGGTCAGACGCCAAGTGTCGCCCTGGTGGTCCGGCAAGGCGAGGAACGGCGCGAGCCGCTCGTTCAGTCGGACATTGACCATCGACGAAGTCAGTTGCCCAACCGGCATTGCCGTGGGCAGTGGTGATCGCCCGTAGCCGTGCTGGTGGAGCCAGAGATTCCTCGTGCCGCTGAGTTCACGAAGCGGGGCAGAGAGACGTTCGAGGATGTGGATCGCCCGCTGGCCCGGCTCGGGCGCGAGCCAGCGGTGGATGTCGCCATGCTCCGTCAGCGACGTCTTCGTGATCGTGCCCACCAGATAGACGTGCTCCTCCCCGTCACCGTCGGCCGTGTGGCGCTCGAGACATCCCTCTTCAAGCCTGAGGATCTCTGAAGCTCTCGCGCCAACGAGATAGGCGACGACGACGAAGCATACGTCGCCAAGCCGGTCGAGCATGAACGCCAGGCGGCGCAGCGGCCAGTCCGGATTCGGATAGCGATCCGCGTAGGGACAGGCCTCATCCAGCATGGCGCGTCTGATATGCCAGTGAAGCGTGCGCCCTTGGTGCCGTGGTCGGAACTGGGCATAGAGATCTTCGAGGCGGTCGCGCAGCGCAAGTATCTGATCGGCCGGTTCGCCAAGCAGCTCGATAGCGCCGCTGATCAGCGGCACGGCGATCTCGTCGGGCGTGTAGGGATGGCCGCCATAAGGCTTCCAGTGCCGCTTTCCGATCGCGGCAACGCGAGGCGGAGCCATCAACGGCGCATCCTCCAGCTTGTCGCTCTGCATGTGGAAGGTGCGGATCGTGCCGAGATGGCCTTCAGCGGTGCTGAGCGAGAGCAACGCGCCATTCCTGCCAAGACGGGCGCGAAGCATCCCGACGAACCGATCGACTGTATCCCGGTCGAGATCCCTGAAGCATCGGACATTTTCGGCCGCCATCCATCGAACGAGGAAGCGGATGTGACTGAAGTGGCCGCCGATCGTCGCCTTTCGTAGCGGCATTCGCCTTTCGGGTGGATCGTTCCGCAGCGAGAGCAGGAACAGCACCGCGGCGTCTCGGAGCGGCGTCCATCGATCGTCGGTGAACCGACTCCCGTCTGGCATTTCGAAGCCCCAGTTGAACGTCATGGCGGCGGGCACGCCATCGCTTCCGAGTAATGGCGCCGGAACCTGGGTGAGCGTGGATGTCGGGATGGAGGCCATGAGCTATTCCAGGTCCGGCAGCGGCGGCAGAGCAACGATGAGCCGTTCCGCGTCCGGCATCATCTCGGGCGGGAACGCCGGGAACAGGTCTTGCGTCAGCACCTGAAGGCTGGGTGCGTAGAAGAGGCCGAACCGGATCGGGTCGATCCGCTCCCGCGCCGTTTCAAGATGCCGGATGGCCTGGACGATCCGCGCCAGATGATCAGGGTCGATCGGGACGATCAGGCCCGGACAGGCAAGGCAGCCACCCAGTTTCGGGCATGTGCGCCCAGCGCGCGCGGCCCCATCGTCGGTCGGGCGAAGGCAGTCGTGACCGAACAGCACCGTCACCGGCACGCCGGTATCCGATCTTTGCGAGCGATCCGAGCTTGTTTCGCCGCTGACCCATGTAATCATCAGCGACTGGAGCCGGGCGATCGTATCGCGTTCGAGACGGCGAACGGCCTCGCCATCGACATAGATATCGGTGGTGGCGACATTCGCGTGATTGAGAACCGCCTTGGCCGCCATGATGTCGCCCTGCGACGCGGTATAGTGGGCGCTCGCCATGCTGCTGCGGAACAGCTTGGGTGAGAAGTCGGGCAGCAATGGCCGGGGCTTGCCGGGATGTGCTTTGTTCCATGAGGCGATGGTGGCGTTCTGGCGCTCGTAGAAGCGCAACATTGCCGATCGCAACGTGGCCTGCACGATATGGCCGGCGTGATGCTCGCGCTCGAGGCGGCCTGTCGTCATGAGGAAGCGGTGCAGGAACAGACGGTCACGTCTGGATGGCTCCACATGCGGTAGCAGAGGTGCCGTCATCGCAAGAAGTTTCTCTATCAGGTGAGGCGCGGCATACGGTCGGCGATTGTCGAACGAGCGTCGCTGCATGCGCTTCACCTTGCCGCCGGCGCGGGGCTTCACCCACTCGACCATGACGCGGTGCCGTTCGAGCGGATGGGGCACCAGGCAGTCGCGCTTGATCTGACGCAGCGGCCCGGCATTTGCGGCCGTCTGGATCAGCAGCACGATGTAGAACGCGACCAGCGTGTCGGTCGTAAGGTGGAGATAGCCTTCCAGCTCGCGGAACCCGCCCGCTTCGGCGATCCGCTGGCGATCCGATTTTCGCAGGACAGAGCCCCGGGCGGGCGGCATAATGCCGTTGCCGAGGCGATGGAGCTTCCAGATCCAGCGGTCGCGGTGCGCGGCATGGCTGCCGTGCGGCGGGATCTGGCGAAGAGCGACTATGGCTTGACCGTGCTGGAACTTGTCCCATGCGGTGTCGATCTCGGCATAACAGACGGCCAGCAGCGCGCGCATTGCCGCGGTTGTCAGCCTGTCCTGCGGTAGCCGCTGAACGCCGGCGAGCGGGATCGCATTGTTGGGCACGGCAAAGTCGGGGGCGAACAGGCCGGGATTGTCCGTGATCGCGCGCTTGAGGACCGGCCTGACCATACCGAGCTGGCCGGATTGCGACTGGATGCCGCGCCTGCGTCCGTTCGTAGGCTTCGCCAGCCAAGTGATGAACCGGCGGATCGTTGCCGTATCGAGGTCGCCCGCGCGCCTGACATGCGCATCATCGCGCAGGAACCTGCCGAACACGCGCAGCGCGAACCATCGTGCGGTGCGGGTGGCGGCGCTGGAGGCCACGTCATGATCGCGGAAGGCCCGAGCGATAGCTGCGCTGATGTCGTCCGGCATACCGAACAGCGCCGGGTCGAAGCGCTGAACGATCTTGCCCCATTCGTCGCGGAACTGGATTTCTGCGATCTCGGCAGGATGATCCGTTGGCGCCGGTTCGAGGCGCAGCGTTCGATCGAGGCGGACCCTAGCCATCGGCGGGTATCAACTCGCCGTAGAGATAGGCGAGGCTTTCGCTCAGGTCGCGCTCGTGCAGCTCGACGCAGCGCAGATAGATAGCCGTGGTCGTGATCGAGGCGTGGCCGAGCAGCACCTGCACGACCTTGAGCGGGTTGAGATCAGGATTGGTGCGGGCCTGAACCTGAAGGCGGGCGAGCATCGCCATCGCGAAGGTGTGGCGCAGCCAGTGCAGCGTGCCGTGGAGTCCTGCGGCCGCGAACGCTTCCGCGAGCTGCCCCGTCAGGAGCTTGCGCATCATGGCGTGGCCATGCTCGTTCAGCAGGAGATTGGACGGCGCGCGGTAGCGGTGGTCGGAACGACGGGTACGGCGGACGATCCGCGCGCGCTCCTCGCCGATATACCAATGCGTATGATCAAGCAGCCGAAGCGGCGGATAGACCGTCCTCGGTCGGTCGCCCTTGGTGATATGCAGCGGCACGCCGACCAGCGGGTCGCTGCCGAGATCGAGCGGCCAGCTATCGGGGATCTGGTCGATGGCGAGCGCGCAAAGCTCCTTGCGGCGCAGGCCCGCCCCGAGCGCCCATTGCGCGGCAAGTCGCGCGGTGGGCCTGAGATGCGCGAACAGCCGTGCCAGCTCGTCGGCGCGCAATGGCCGAGGCAACTTTTCGGGGCGCGACACGATCAGCGCGTTGACCTGCCGCCGCTGCAAGCCCGGGCGGTAGGCGCCGTCGAGCATCAGCGTCATCTTTTCGGTCAACCGGAACGGGCAATGGTCGATCAGCCCCCGGTCGAGCGCCCAACCATAGAAGCGGCAGATTGTGGAGACGCGCGCGTTGATCGTGGTCCGGGCATAGGGTCGGCCGGTGTGCGTGCTGGGGGTCTCAAGCATCCGGTTGCGATAAGCGGCGATGACACGCTCGTCGGCCTCGCGCCATTCGATCCCCGATTGTTCGAGGGAGTCGAACCAGTCGTGGAGATGCTCGCCATAGGTCCGCACGGTTTCCGACGCCTGCGCGCGACCGTTCAGCTCGGCGTGCTCCATCAGCCAGACGAACGCCGGTTCGATGATCGCCATGTCGGCGTCGAACAGGATCGGAAAGCCGGCGGGTATGCCCGGCTCACCCGCTATCGCACGGATGATCGATACCATCTTGTCGGATTCCCTCGCGCTGGGAGTCCGCAACGATACCGCATCCGGGCGACTGGCAGGTGACAGGGGCGGCGGAGCGATGAGTTTTCAGGACGCTTCGCAGTCCGCCTGATGATTGACTCCACCATATTACGGATATACTCGTAATATCATCGAGTCGTCAGGAGGCCAGTCCCATGAAGCGCATGCACCTGCACGTCAGCGTGCCCGACCTAGCCCGGTCGATCCAGTTCTACGAGACGCTGTTTGGCGTGGCGCCGGTCGTCGTGAAGGACGACTATGCCAAGTGGATGCTCGACGATCCCAAGGTCAACTTCGCGATCTCGGAGCGCACGCGCGCCACGGGCATCGACCATATCGGCATCCAGGTCGATAGTGCCGAGGAGCTGGGCGCGCTGGCCGATCGGCTGAAGGCGGCGGGCGCCGAGACGTTCGACCAGGAAGCGACCACTTGCTGCTACGCGAAGTCGGACAAGAGCTGGGTCCACGATCCGGCCGGCGTCCGTTGGGAGACCTTTTTCACCTTCGGCGAAGCGACCAGCTATGGCGAGGACGAAGTTCTGCCAGAGCCGACAGGGTCAGCCTGCTGCGGACCGGCGACGGCCCCCACGCCCAAGCAGGCGTGCTGCTGATGGACGCGCCCGCCGCCGTCACGGCGCTCTCCGCGCTCGCCCACCCGGGCCGGCTCGAAGCGTTCCGCCTGCTGATCCGTGCCGGCAAAGACGGCATGGCCGCAGGCGATATCGCGCGCGCCACCGGCCATGTCCCCCAGACGCTGTCGGGCAACCTCAACATTTTGGGGCACGCCGGCTTGGTGTCGTCGCGCCGCGAGGGTCGCTCGATCATCTACACGGCTGACTATGAGCGGATGACCAGCCTCCTCGGCTTCCTGATGGAGGATTGCTGCGGTGGCGTGCCGGAGATTTGTGCACCGCTCGCCGAAGTCGCCGCCAAGGCCGCCTGCTGCCAGCCCGGAGCCGTCCAATGACCGACCGCATCTATAACGTGCTGTTCCTCTGCACCGGCAACTCGGCACGCTCGATCCTCGCCGAGAGCGCTATGAACAAGCTCGCGCAAGGCCGTTTCCGCGGCTACTCCGCCGGCAGCTTCCCCAAGGGGGCGGTCAACCCCGACGCGCTGCGCCTTCTGGAGCGGATCGACTATCCGACCGACGGGCTGCGTTCCAAAAGCTGGGAAGAGTTCTCCCAGCCCGGCGCGCCGGTGATGGATTTCGTGATCACCGTCTGCGACGACGCGGCCGGCGAGACGTGTCCGGTCTGGCCCGGCCATCCCATGACGTCGCACTGGGGGATCGAGGATCCGAGCCGGGTCGAGGGTAATGATATCGAGCGCGAGCGCGCATTCGTGACCGCGCTGCGCTACCTTGAGAACCGCATCCGCCTGTTCCTCGCGCTGCCGTTCGACCGGCTCGACGCGCTCGCGCTGAAGGCACACGTCCATGAGATCGGCCAGACCGATGGCGCCAGCAGCCGGCGCGGAGACGCGGCATGAGCCCGGTCGATATCGTCATCTATTACAACCCCGACTGCGGCACTTCGCGCAACACGCTGGCGATGATCCGCAACGCCGGGATCGAGCCTCACGTCGTCGAGTATCTGAAGACCCCGCCGAGCCGGGCGATGCTAGTCGCGCTGATCGCGCGTATGAGCGTCACACCACGCGCCATGCTGCGGGAGAAAGGCACGCCTTACGCTGAGCTTGGCCTTGGCGATCCGCTCTGTCCGACGACCAGATCATCGACGCGATGATGGCGCATCCGATCCTGATCAACCGCCCGATCGTCGTCTCGCCGCTCGGCGTGAAGCTCTGCCGCCCTTCTGAAGCCGTGCTCGACCTGCTGCCGTCGCCGCAACAGGGCGCGTTCACCAAGGAGGACGGCGAGAAGGTCGTCGATGATGCCGGCAACAGGATCACCGCATGACCGATGTCGCACTTGCCTCGCCGCGCCCGGCGATAGGGTTCTTCGAACGCTATCTGAGCCTGTGGGTTGCCGCCTGCATCGTTGTCGGCATCGCGCTCGGCTATGCGCTTCCCGGCCTGTTCGGGGCGATCGCCGCGGCCGAGGTCGCCCGCGTCAACCTCGTGGTGGCGGTGCTGATCTGGCTGATGATCGTGCCGATGCTGCTCAAGATCGATCTCGCCGCGCTGGGATCGGTGCGCCAGCACTGGAAGGGCGTCGGTGTCACCCTGTTCATCAACTGGGCGGTGAAGCCCTTCTCGATGGCGCTGCTCGGCACGCTGTTCCTGGGATGGCTGTTCCGCCCGCTGCTGCCGCAGGCCGAGATCGGCTCCTACATCGCCGGGCTGATCCTGCTCGCGGCAGCGCCCTGCACCGCGATGGTGTTCGTCTGGTCGAACCTCTGCGACGGCGAGCCCAACTACACGCTGAGCCAGGTCGCGTTGAACGACATCATCATGGTGTTCGCCTTCGCGCCTCTCGTCGCGCTGCTGCTGGGCGTCGCCTCGGTGACGGTGCCGTGGGACACGCTGCTGATCTCGGTCGCGCTCTATATCGTGATCCCGGTGATCGCCGCGCAGCTCATCCGCCGCGCATTGCTCGCCGCAGGCGGACAGCCGGCGCTGAATCGCCTGCTTGGACTGCTGGGGCCGGTGTCGCTGGTCGCGCTGCTGACGACGCTGGTGCTATTGTTCGGGTTTCAGGGCGAGGCGATCATCGCCAATCCGCTGGTGATCGCGCTCATCGCGGTGCCCATCCTCATCCAGGTCTATTTCAACGCCGGGCTGGCGTACTGGCTGAGCCGCCGGTTCGGCGTGGCCTGGTGCGTCGCGGCGCCGGCCGCGTTGATCGGCGCGTCCAATTTCTTCGAGCTGGCGGTCGCCGCCGCGATCAGCCTGTTCGGCTTGGGCTCGGGCGCGGCGCTCGCTACCGTCGTCGGCGTATTGGTCGAAGTGCCGGTGATGCTTTCCGTGGTCAGCATCGTGAAGCGCACCCGGCCCTGGTATGAACGCCGGGCGCTCGCCTGACGCGCTGCCGATCCACATCGTGACGCTGGAGTGAAGAAGGATCAGGCCGGCCGCCGCCAGCTTTTTGGGTTAGCGCGTCGTCCGGCCTGACCCTTCTTCACGGCGAGCTAACAAGACACTCGTTCAGGCTAGACCTAAGCTGCAACTATGCCGGCCAAGGCTGATGCTCGGGAGCGTCGCGTTGGTAAGCACGTTCGCGAGAATGGAATAATAGGGTGGCCAGTGCTTGAAGCGCCGCGGAACATACCGGACCACCTCATAGGGAATACCTCGCGCCGCCATCCAGGCGGCGATCATCTTCTGATATTCGTATGTCTCCGGCTTCTCGGCACCCGGATCTGCGGAGAGGACAAGATCCGGAGCCTCGCCGCGCGCTTCCAGCTCGACGAGGAGAGCGGTGGAATCGACCCCGATGCCATAGGCGAGAACGACCGGTGGTGGCGCGGAGACGAGGATGTAATCGGGAGACCGTGCGTTCGCGGCCTCGGGGTGCAGAAATGCGGACATGCTCAAAGCCTCGGGTCTCGAAGGCGGTCATCACCACCGACCCAGCAGTCCCCTCTCCCCTCATTCCTTGTTGCCGGGCTCGCCTATCAGAATGACGGCAATCGACGGCTTGTCGTCGGCCGTGAGCTTGCGGCTGTCGAAGACTTGGCGTCCGCCGAGACCGATCGTGAGCAGGTCGAAGGTGGGTGATGTGCCGCCATTGGCGTTCGCGATGCTGGTACGGGAATCGTGATATTGGACGTCGACGAAGCTCGGCGGCGCGCCGGGCTCATATTCGCCGAAGAAGAAGGTGATCCGGCGCCCGTCCGAGGTCTTCGCCGTGATGGTGAAATTGCCGTCAGGAATGTCGATGGGAAGCGTCGGCACATCATTGAAGCGCGCAAAGCCGATGCTTTCGGCATCGGCCGCGGTCATGACGGGAAGGGTCGTGATGTCAGCCATGGAAAATCTCCGGGTCGGCCTGGAAGAGCGGCAGCATGGGGTGCTGCAGTGGGAGGGTTTTGGGATAAGGGAGGCGCGGGAGCGCGCGGCCGCGGCGCCGCGCCTCGCGGGTCAGCTCGAAGCAATAGGCGTAGAGGCCGGCCTGCCGGTGGGCGACAAGGTGGCGCTCGCGTTGAAGCCGCCAGAGCCAGCGGCGCGGCTCCTCGCCGAGACCCGGTCTTGGCATACCCAATGCGACGAGCTGATCGATCGCGCCCGCCTGGCCCTGTTCGCCAAGCCGGATTTTCGAAAGGGTCCGGCCTGAGATCGTGACGCCGCCGGCTCGCAGCACGGTTCGCGGCCTCGTGACCGCTCGGTGCGCCGCCGAGAGCGCGCAATAGACGCGCCCGATATGACCGGCACCGGGATCGCTGTACGACACCACTGCCTCGATTGTCGGCCGCTCGCGGCGCAGATGCCGAAAGGCTCGTGCGACGAAGAAGCTCTCGCCGTTCTGCGGTACCGCGTCGGTCAGGATGAGCCGCGCGAGGACGCAGCCGCGCGCCGGATCGTCGAAGCCGGTGTGATGGGAGATGACCGCGCCGGTGGCGGGGACCGCGAAGACCGCGACGCCCTCCAGCGTCCCGGCACGGCCGTAGAGGCCGATCGCGAGCTGCGCGGCTGGATAGCTTGGGAGATAATGATGCCTGGCGATGAAGGCGCGCGCTTCGGCATGGCCGATAACCTCGACACTATAGGCGGTGGGATCGATGAGCTCGAGGTCGCGCGCCCAGAGCGCGCGTCGCTCGCGCCATCGCTGGCTGCGGTCGGTATGCATCGAATGATCATCCGGAAGTCAGAGCAGACGGGGTTGGCGGGAGTGCGCGTCGAGCATCTGGCGGGCGAAGCGGTCGGCACCCGCCTGGTCAGCGGATGGAAAGAGGTCATGCGGGCACAGCAGACGAAAGCTATGGTCGAGCTCCATCGCGCACAGCCAGCGATCGCCGCCCTCCAGCTGCACCATGGCGAGGGCGAGGCAGCGGGAGCCGGCATGCGGGTCGGGGTTGAGCGGATCGCCTGCAAAGCCAGCGAGCGACCAGAACCGCCAGCCGAGCGGCGGCTGATCCTCTATGTCGACAACGCTTGACCAGCGGCCCGCACGGACATCGATCGCGATCATCGCGCGGACTTCCGCGCGGCGATCGTGAGCAGTTCGGCAAAT
The DNA here is from genome assembly GCA_964390515.1 of uncultured Stakelama sp. GTDB lineage: Bacteria > Pseudomonadota > Alphaproteobacteria > Sphingomonadales > Sphingomonadaceae > Sphingomonas. The sequence continues at coordinate 12,620 of CAYMIU010000047.1, read as the reverse complement.
CGATCGATGATCGAGGACGCCGTCGCAAAATGTTCGGCAAGTGAATGGCGCGCCAGGATGCGGCGCCGGGAGGTGGCGATCTTCTCGGCCTCATCCCTGGCGGGCAGCCGGGGCGGCCAACCTTTGACGTACCGGAGCCCGGGCGGCATCTCTGCCTCCAGCCGGAGGCGCTCGCGTTGGTCGGCCTTGGCTCGGACGATATCGGCGCGCAGTCCGGCGCTCAGCAAGAGAGGCGCGACATCGGCGAGCCACCGCGCCGGCTGAAACGGAAATGTGGATCGCGCCTCGATACCGACCAGCTCGCGATAGACTTCCGCGTTGGGCGGGGCAGCCGCGGACGCCTCGAGATCCTGCAGCGAGGCGAAAATACAATAGCGGCAGGACAGGCGGCTCGAGCCCCAGACCGAATAGGCTTCGTGGAGCATGATGCCGAGCAGACGGTGGGCGCGGAAGACGTCGTTGCTCGTCCAGTCGGCGATGGGATGCCAGACCATCATCCTTGTGCCATGCCGGTTCCCGGCCTTGGCATATCGCGTGTCGGTCTTGGCGATCGGGATCGACGCGCGGGTGTGGCTTTCATCGCGGCGCAGTCCGAGAACCGAAATTACCTGAGCGCCCTGGTGCATCCGCGCGATCGCCGGGCCGATGACGGCCGCCTTCATTTCCGACTGGCAGAAGCGGAGCGAGGCCGAGGACCAGGGGCCGATGAGATTATAGGTCTCGAGCGCCTCGTAACGCCGTTTGCCGCTCTCGAACCGCTGGATCCAGCGATCGACCAGGTCTCCGGCAGCCCGCCGGACGACCGTAAGATGTATGCCGGCCTCAGCGGCAATGCGCTCCACCGTCTCCGGGGTCGAGGCCCATTCGGCACGACCAAGATCGGCATGGATGGCCATGCGGCGCGTGCGTGGGTGTCCGAGCAGGTCAAGGAAAAGATTGACCGCGGCCATCGCCGCGCTCGAGTCCTTGCCGCCGGACAGGTTGAAGACGATCCAGGCGCCATCGCGGATAGCGCGGATGATCTCCGGCGTGAGGGCGAGATCAGGAAGCTCCGGGAGAATGACGTGCGATGCCGTCGCTGCGGCGTGTCGAGCGTGATGGGTCATGGGAGCGCTCCCTCGGCGACGGGCCGATGGTGAGATGGGTCAGGCGAAAAGCCGCTCAGACCGGGCGACCGGAGGCGAGAGCTGGAGATCGCGCCGGAGTTGCTGTGCGAAGCGGTCCGGCGCGAGCAGTGTCGTGACCGGTGCGAAGTGGTTGCGCTCGCCGCAATAATCGGTCCGTCCGTTGACGCGGCGGTAGAGGACTTCGCGGTCCTGGCCGAGACCGCCTAGCGAGAGCTGGACATAGACCTCCTCGCCATGGAGCGTGATTTCACCAGAGACGGCGGGGCCGCCCTTGTTGGACCGGACCGAGTAGCTTTCGGCCTCGAGGCCTAGCGCTTCGGCGAGCCGCCGCATGGCCGTGCGCCCTTCGGCATGGAAGGTACGCTTCGCGGCCTCGTCATAGGCGACGCCACGATAGGCGAGCGTGCGGAGAACTGGGTGACGGCGGATCTCGGCGATCTGGTCCATGCAGGCGCGACGCAGCGCTATGCTGTCGGGTCGTCGATCAGTGACCGAAGCGAGATGCCGGACGAGCAGGATCACGGCGGCGTCGGTTTCGGCGTCCTTGCCGGCATTGCGGCAATCGGTGATCGCGGCGCCGATCGCGTGCAATGCTCCGGCGATGGTGGTCAGCGCGCTGGGGTCGAGTGCCTGCTGGTGGCGCATCGCGACGTCGTAGTTCATGGGTCGGGCACTCCGGTCTCGAGCGCAAATCCGCTCGACCAGCCCTCTCCCCCTCCCCTCTTCCGTCCAGCGGCTTGCTCAAGGCAGACATCGTTCTTTACGCGCTGCTGATCCGCCTGCGGGGAGCCGGCTACGCCCTGGAGCGCCGCGGCTCCTTGTCCTCGGGCGACGGTGATGCAGGGGCGCCAGAACGTCAGTCCGCGCCGTCTGGCCGCTCCGCGTCCGCAGCGTCGGCTTGAGCCAGCAGGATCTGGACGGCGCGGGCGAGGCCCGGCTCGCCCATCTCGTTGACAACGCCGATGTCGGGCTTGCGCGCGCGGACGGCGGCAATCACTGCAGCCGCCGGACGGCCCTTCAGCGCGTAGGTGTAGACCGCACCGCCCTCGATCGTGATGATGTTGGACCGAAGGCGACGCCGGAGCAGTGCAAGCTGCTCGGCCTCGTCTATCAACCGCGCGACCTCATGCTCGAGATCGGGCTCCAGCGTGAGACCATCGTAGGATCGGCTCGGTCGGTTGATCTTGAGCCATGCGTTGACCTCGGCCTCGGTGAGCGCTCCGACCTGGCGATACTCGTCGGCCCCACCGTGACCACGATTGCTGGCAAGGAAAGCGATGGCACCATCGATCCAGATCTCTGCCGTGTAGCAAGGCGTCTCTTCGGAGAGCGCCTTGACGATCTTCAGCTTGCGCAATTCGATCCGCATGTGGCGATGTCCTTTTTGGAATGTGACGCTCAGCGCGCTGAGGAGCGGCGACCAGCAAGCGGACCGATCGATCGCGCGATGTGGCCGGCGTAAACGCCGCAAGCCGCCCAATAGGCGGCGACCGGCGGCTTATGGCTGCGCCAGCTGTTTTCTGCCCGGACCTGCGCGTCGCGTTGGATATCGAGCAGGATCTCCTGAAGCGCATGGCGGGCCTCAGGACTGAGCGCGCGGAGGCGGGCCACCGCTGGAAGCGCGAGCACGGGGTTTCGCACATCAGGTCGCGATGCCCGCTTGCTCACAGCCGTGCCCCGTCCAAGGGATTAAAGGCGGGGATGGCAGCAACGCCCGGGGACCGATGATCTCCGGGCCGTAACTCGAACGCTGGGTGGCGCGGCAATGTGACAATATGCTCCATGGGGAGACTCCGATCTCAAGCGCAAATCCGCTCGATCGGCCCTTCCCCTCTCTTCTCCCCGACGTCGTAAGCTCAGCTTCTCGCGATCATCAGCCGGCCGCCGGCAGCGGGATCGGAGCGCAGCGCCCGCTCCCGAGATTGATGAATGCCCCTGCATGGCCAATCGACCCGCGGCCGAGGAGGTCGAACAGCAGTGCCAATGCATGGCTCGCTATGATGCGGTTCACGAAGAGGGATTGCCGCTCCAGGGCCTCGGCGACCGAGCAAGAGGGAGCATGGTCTTCGGGCAAGCTTTCATCCGCGAGCTCAGGGAAATATTCGAGGACGGTCGGAAGGCGGTGCCTGGCACCGCGATTGGGCGAGGCCGGACAGCCGATAATGACCTGGCCATCGCTGGCTCGATTGCCGAGATCCATCCAATAGGCGGGCGCCTTGGAACTCGTGGCGAGCTCAGCGCCGAGTGCGCGGCGAGCGGACGCCGTATCGACGCAGGTGATGAGGATGTCCGCGCCCGTCACGTCGATCGCATCGGGCGCCCGGCCATGCACGGCGTGCCAGGCGAGGCCGTTGGCAAGATTGATCCGCTCGGTCAGCGTATGCGCCTTCGAGTTTCCTAGATCGCAGCGGTAGAAGGGCTGCCGCCCGAGATTGGCCTCGGTCACGATGTCGTCGTCGACCACGGTGACATGCAGCGAGCGGGAGGAGATGGCCCGAAGGGCCGTGTCGAGCGAGGCGAGCCCCATGAGCATCTGAGCGCCGTTTCCGCCGCAGCCGATCAGGGCGACACGGAGCTCGCGATGATCGAATCCAGCCATCAGGTAATGGCGGTGGTTTGTGTCAGCCGTCATGGCCGTCTCCATCGAAAGGGCTGCGCGGGAGCGGGAGAAACATGCCGCCCGCGCACAGGCGCGAGGCGAGATCCGGTCCGTCAGGATGGGCGACGCGGCCGAGGACCAGCGCGATCTTCGTCGCATGAACGTCGTCCGCATCGTCTGTGGCGCTGAAGAATGCCCGGCCATGGCCGTGGCTGTGGATGTCGCAGACGATATGGCGGTGAGATGGCAGGATCGGCGTTCGGTATATAAGGCGCGAAGGTGTCGCCTCGTCGATTTCCGGCATGTGAAGCGAGAATGCGCGATCAACCTCGTCCCAGACGATAAAGGCCGCCGCCTCGTTGGGCAGTGCCGCGCGGAACTGGGTGATGACCTCGTCAAGCAGCGTCCGGGGTATCAGGCCGCAACGAAGATCGGCCCGGGGCGCGCCGACAGCGCCATAGGGAAGATAGGCGGCGATCGGCGACGTGACAGGCACCTCGAGTTCCAGCCAGGGCCGCCGGACGATGAGAAACACCCCGTCGCGCCCGACCGCAAGGCAGTGGCCGACGCGGGAGGCGCGGACCGCATCCAGCCCGGGCGAGCGACCGGTGGGGGGTGCTGGAAAGCAAGGGAACGCAGCGAGCAGTGCCGCGGCGGTCGGATCATCTGCCAGGACGGTCATCGCGCCACCCGTTCGATCAGCCGGCCAAGCGTTAGCGGCTCTGTGGCCTTGCGGGACGACGAAGTCTGCGGCGACCGACGTCTGGCAAAGGCCTTCAGACGCGTGACGGGAAAACGGGCGGCGCGGCGGGTCGCAAGATCGTCCCAGAGGGCGACCAGACCGCCTTTGCCAGAGACGGTCTGGTCCTGGCCGTAATTGGGGTGGGTCGACCAGGACTCGAACAACGCGCGTTCGAATTCCGGGATCGCGGAGATTGTCAGGCTTCTGGGCCTGGGAATGTTGCCCCAGCAGAGGGTGCCATCGGCGTAAACGTTGAGGATGGGGGAGTGGAAGATGGGCGTGTCCGCCACAGGTCGCTGGTCATCCCGAAGGGCGTAGACGCCGAGCGCTCGCCTGGTGGCAATGAGCAGATGGGGCGGATATGGGACGGGCACCACCGTGCGGCTCCGGAGCGTTTTGAGGCTCGTCGGTGGCGTGCTCAGATCGAAGTAGGCAGATCGCACCTGGGCAGGAATCCACCACGCCAGGAGATCCTGGTGCGCGACGAGCACGTCAGCGGGAAGAAGCTCGGGAGGAGCGGTGCGCACGAGGGCCTCGGACCACTGGCGTAAATGCGCCCGCGTCAGTGGTGTCCCGGCAGCAATCCGTGGACCCGCCTCATCGTCGTGCTCGACATGGTGAAGGCTGGCGAAGGCCCCGCCTTGCTGACCGGGCGCCCCATGGGTCGAGGCGCCGCGACGAACCTCGGTCTTGTAGAGCAGGATGGCATTGGTCAGCACCATGCCGCCCGGCGTGGCTTCGAACTGGGTTGAATGTTTCGACATGACTGCCTCACAGGGTGGCGGGATCGAGAGAGATCAGATGTTGGGCGGCGAGGAGGAACCGGGCTCCCGCCTCCAGCGATGCGAACCAGCCGGACACGCGGTCGGCGGTCGGCATCGGGCAGAGACCCGCGAGATCCATGAAACCATATTCCATGCCGTGACGGGCGATATCGTCGACCTCGCGCGCGAACTGCTCGACGGGCACGAGCGTCAGCGGCGGCAACGAAGACGAGTCCTCAAGGTCGGGCAGATAATCTTGGATCGTCGGGCCGTCGAAATGCCAGGCGTTTTGCTCGTCCGGGATGCGGCCGAGGGCCTTGTGGGCGTCGCGCACGGAGCTGAGCGCCTTGCGCAATCCGCTGGGAAGCGACTTCGCCGGCGCGGCATTTGCGGAGACCATCCAGTCCGGCCGCCGGTCGTTCATGTCCGACGGCAAAACGGTGTCTTCGAAATCTTCCGGGTCGGCACCGTGATAGGCAACGAGCGCATTCCGCGCGGCCTCGTCGTCGGTCTCGCCATCCCAATAGTACATTGAGATTTCTTCGAAGAGGTCGTCATAGCCAAAGATCGGAAGCGCGGATCCAAGGGTGTGGGCGAGCGCAGCATAGGCGGCTGCGCGCCAGCCGATCGGCGCGTCGCTCGTCTCGATCCATCCGAGATCGAGCTGGCCCATGCTGTCGCAAACTATGGCGATCGCCGGCGTGTCCATATGTTCGGCATTGAGGACAGCGACCCGCAGTTCGACGAAATCGATCGGCCGAAGGATCGCGAGGACCGCGGTTTCAAAGGCCTGCTCGATCCGGCGCCGGGCCTCTCCGCGTGTATAGCGTCGAGCCACCTTCTCCCGTGCCGCGAGCCAGCGGCCGATCAGCTTATGATGGCGCGCAAGGGGCTGGTCAAAGCAGAGCGGGACCGCGTCTGCGAGTCCGACCGATCGACCGGCGAGGTCAGCCGAGCGGGGGCAGTCGCAAGCTGCCGCAAGGTTGGAGGGGCTCGCCCGGCTCGCCTTGCCGCGAGGCCGTGTCGAGGGCGATCTTGATGTGGAAGGCCTGGGCCTGCGCGTCGCAGGGAGGGCCGGCAGAGCGGGGAGCGTCGCCATCGTCGAACTCGATCCATTCGAGGAGTGTCTTGCGGGGTGCTGCTGGCACGACCGCTTCGGCCTTGCGGGGCACGGTCAGCCCTTGGTGCCCACGGCACGGCGGTATTCCGTGACGTGGACGCCCGCGGTCACGCCGGCATCGATCAGCTCGGCGTTGAGGATCGCGGGATAGAGGGTGGCGTGGTAGGCGCGCAGACCCTGCGGGTCCTCGGTGAGATGCGGCGGAACCGGAAGGTCGATCCCGTCATATCGATATGCGCGGGAGAGATGGTTGATCTGCATGGCTCTTCTCCTGAAAGTCTGACGGATGTCGGCGCGGCGGCCGCCGTCACCAGAGGCTCTTCGGCTCGCTCGACTTGGCCTCTGCAGGCAATGCCGATGGTGAAGGTGAAGCCGATAGGCTCGGCGAGGCCGCCCTCGCTGGAGCAGCGCTCGCCTTCGCGGCCTCGGCCGACGCGGTCTTTGCGGCTTCAGCGGCCTCGCGCTGTTCGGCGATCTGGTCGGCAAGCGTCTTGCGCGTCGTGATGAGCTGACCGAGCGCACCTTCGGCGCCGCGGGCGAGCTCGGCGTCGATCTCGGAAGCGCTCGCGGTGATCGAGATCGGTCGGGTCTCGCCGGCCTCGGGGATGCCGGCTTTTCCCTCGATCTTCCTGGGGATCACGGTCAGCGTGACGGTGTCATCGGGTCCGGCGACGAGGTCGAACCCTAATGAGTAACGGTGCAGGAGCGGGAGCAGATTTGCGATGAGCATGGTCGTTCGTCCTTGCTAAGAAGGGGGGAGATGGCTCAGGCGGCGAGCGCGGCGACTTCGCTGTCGGAGGCCGGCGCTGGTGGGCGCGGCGCGCCATAATCCCCGTCGAGCGTCATCGCGCTCGGCAGACGGCCCGCCCAGTCGAAGCCGGTGGCGTTGAGCATCCCATTGACGAGATCGGCCTTTTTCGAGCCGAGCAGCTTGGCGAAGGCCTTTTCGCCCATGTGCGAGATCAGCCCGCACTCCCGCGCAATGAATTTGAGCTCGTCCCTAGTGTAGCGTTCGAGAAAGGCGCGATCGGCCTGCCAGACCTGGCGGATGTCGATATTGAACGCGCGGGCGAGATCCGCGACATGGCTGAAGGACTGGACGTCGCGCGCGTAAGCAGCCCCGATCGCGCAAAGAGCCGTGGTGGCCTGGCCGTCGGAGAGCTCGCCGATTTCCCCGATCTTGGCGCTGAAGCTCAGGTCGGGAAAGGTCGGGTTGACGAGGAGCCCTGCGCGCGACGTCATCGTTGCTGATTTGATCTGCGAGAGCGTCCCGGTCAGCGCCGCCGTCAGGATCGTGACCTGGGCCTGGGCGGCATTGTCGGCGACGCCGCGCGCGAGCGCGGTTCTCCAAGTGGCCTCCCGCAAATCGCTGGTGCGCCCGGCGATCGATTTGGCGCTGGCGCTGGTCCCGCCGGCGGTGCCACTCGACTTCGTGCTGCCCCGAGCGGACGGCGCGCCGGGCGCCAAGGCTGCCCGCCGCGCTGCGGCCTCGACCCCACCGGCGACGGCGTCGCCATCGGTGCCGGCCTCGCCTTCATCGTCGGTATCGTCTTCGGGGCCATCCTCCTCATCGCCGTCGTCTTCTGACGCTTCATTCTGTTCGGCTTCGAGGCGAGCAGTCTCAGCGGCCTCGGTCTTGAGCTGGAAGCACGCGGCGTTTGTGCAATGACCGTCGTCGACGTGGGTCTCGAAGAGTGCGCGCTGCGTCCCGGAGTTGAAGGGGCAGGTCGTGCAATCGGATTTGTCGAAACACGCGTCCGCCAGCTTCTGGGTGACGCGCATGAGGAGATCCCGGGTCTTGCCGATATCGAGGTCGGCACCAAGGATCGTCTCGAGCGCCTTGTCCTGCTTGTCGGCGGGGACAGCGGCGAGCAGCTCGGCATGACCCACCTTGATGCGGCGTTCGTCGAGGGCGAGCTTTACCCCGTCCGACAAATCGGCGAGGGCAAGGCGGCGGTCGAGCTTGGCGCGCGACCAGCCAAGGCGCCGCGCGGCCTCGGCACGGTCGTTCTGGCAAGCGGCGAACACACGGACTGCAGCGTCCGCCTGCTCGGTCTCGGAGGTCTCGTAGCGGATATCATTTTCAATAATGGCCGCCTCGAGCGCCTCTTGATCGGTCATCTCGCGGATGATGACCGGCACCGACCCGTCAGCGCCGAAGGCCTCGAGCGCGGCGCGGTACCGTCGGCCACCGGCGACGACGGTGAAGCCGTTCTGGGCAGCGGCTGGACGGACGAGAATGGGCTGAAGCATGCCGTGCAGCCGAAGCGACGTGACGAGCTCTTCGTGCTTCCTGCTGTCGAAAAAGCGGCGCGGATTATAGCCGATGGCTATCCGGGCGAGCGGGACCATGGTGGTCCCGTCGAGTTGGGGTGCGGTCAAGAGCAATCTCCTTGTGGGAATAGCGGGGGCCGGTCCATCGCGGGCGCGTGCCTCCCTCTGGCGAGCCTGATGCTCATCCCATTCCTGCCCCCTCCCCTTTCCTCAGCCGGCGAGCTTCTCGCGGTAGATGTCGGCCGCCCATTGCTCGATCCATGGTGCCGTGATCTCGTCATGGTCGAGGTCACCGCTCTCGATGAGCTCGCGAATTTCCGTGCGCGCCTGCGCGATCGCAGCCTTCCAGCTGTCGCTTGGCGCCGCATCGGGATCTGTTGGCCGGTGATGCGGCAGCCGCAACGGAGGCCCGGAGAGACGGGCCTGCTGCGCGGCCACCCATTGCGCCATGTGGCTGGCGACGAGGCGATCGCTCTTGGAAACGCCGCTGCGGTGCGCGGCTTGACGAGCACTGACGCCATAGGCCTGGCTATCAATCGACGCGATGCGATGCGTGAACGGGAGCAGGAACGCCAACGCCGACCCCTTGACGCCGAAGGCGTGCAGCCGGACGCCCGCGGGAAGTATCTGGTCCAGATGGTCGACGACCGCGATCAGGCCTTCGGGACCGTGAATGTCCCTGCGGCACATGCTGCCGACACCGATCAGCGATCCGGGCGTCAGCGATCCCCAGAGCGCATCGACGCAGCGCTCATAGTCCGTCGGTCGGCGGCCTTGGATGACAGGCATCAGGGTCTCGGCAATGCCGTGATCCTCCGCAAGGCGTCGGCAATCGCGATTGGCGCGGATCGTGCGCGCCAGACGATCGATGACCTCTTCGCGGTCCTGAGCGACCTCGGCCTCCACGCAATAGTCAGCGCTCGCCCACCAGCGGAACGGATAAGCCGCTGCGAGCGCGACATAGTCCGCGAGTGACCAAGGGAAGCCGCCGTAGCGAGCGGCCGCGACGAAGCCTGCCGAATCGAGGCATAGCGAAGATAAGCCCTTGGCGTTGCGAAGCCGGGTGAGACGCCACCCGACCCACTCGCGCCAGCCGCGCCGGTCAGACCAGCGCGACAGTGCGTTCGCGGAGATGAGGGCAGGAAGCTGCAAATTGCGCGCCTGCGCCAGAATGGGTCCTTCGCTCAGATGCGGCAAACCGATGATGATCTCGATCGACATGGGGCAGCTCCTCGGCCTTGCTCATGTTGACGGGGCGCATCGTTCACGTTACGTTCCGAAGGCAGGAGATTTGCCATGACGACGACGCTATTTCGGGAGCGGTTCGATCTCGACATCACGTTGCGCGATGCCGCGCTGGACGCGGAGAACCGCCCGACCCGCCGCATGATCGCCAACGCCTCGATCGGGATGCATGTCGAAGACGCCTATTATTCGGTACGCGAGCTCCGCGAAGCCGTGGCCTGGGTTCACGAGGGCATTCCTGCCGGCAAGCAAAAGCTGTCCGGGATCCTCGCCAATGACGGAGCAGACGATTTCCAGCGCTGCATCTATTTCTGTCTCGCCGGCCGCGGGGTCGTGGCGATGCTCGACGATCTGGACTGGCTCGAAGACCTGCTTGAGCGGCGTGGCCGGGTCGCGGGCGAGCAGAAGCGGCTGAAAGCGACGGCTATGCCGCTCACGCCCCCCTATGTCGCGGACGCGCCAGACGGTCCGATGGTGAAGCTGGATGTCGACTTCGAGCAGGGTCCGTCATGGTGGGCCGACGCGACTTTGTCCGTATAATCGCAATTGACGGCGCGGTGCGGGCAGATGATCAGTTTGGTCGTTCTGCCCGTACTTGGCGTCTCTTCGACGTGCTGCGGACCTGGTCGATGAAGCAAGCAGAAGCATGACTTCGAAAGCGCACGGCAGCCTTCGATCCATCGTAGCAGCAAGCCCGATCCTCAGTACGATCCTGAACCGCTGGTCGGCGATCGATCTGCCCGACTGCTGGCTGTCGGGCAGCGCCATCGCGCAAACGGCATGGAACGCCGCGTTCGGCTTGCCGGCGGCATATGGTCTCGCCGATGTTGATTTAGTCTACTTCGATGAGGTGAACCTGACTGAAGAAGCCGAGGCGCGGCACGCGGACCGTGTGTGCGAGCTGTTTTCCGATCTGCCTTTGAGGATCGATGCCAAGAACGAAGCGCGGGTTCATCTCTGGTATGAGGCAAAGTTCGGCTATCCGATCACGCCCTACCGGTCGAGCGAGCACGCGATCTCGACCTTTCCGACGACAGCAGGCGCGCTCGGAATTCGGCCTGATCAAGGAGGACTTGCGGTCTTCGCTCCCTTTGGTCTGGATGATCTGCTGAGCTGCACGGTTCGGCCGAACAAGGTGCAAATCACCGAGGCGATCTACGACGCGAACGTCGCGCGCTGGAAGGCCTGCTGGCCTGCGCTGACGGTCATCCGCTGGTCGGACGGTTGATAAGCCATCAGGCATCGGAATTCAGCGCTCGCAGGTCAAGCGCTGGCCGTGCCGCCAGCGGGAAGGTTCCAGCCATGAACCGGCGAACGCCCCTGCCCTCCCCGCTTTGGCTTGCGCGAAAGCCGATGCGTAGCGTCGAGCGCGAGCGGGATCGTCCCGGAGATACTGCAGCTCCGGAATAGCCAATCCGGCTCGGATCATACGTTCGCCGAGGTCCGCACCGTCGACGACCACTGTTGCAACGGGCCGGCCATAGGAGCTGCTGGGCCTGAGGCTGATTGTAGCGCTCCTGGAGCGCAGCGCCTTGGCAGCGAAATCCTGCGCGGCCTTGCCGCATTTCCAGCACCCCGAGGCCTTTTGACACAGCTGGCGGCGCTCGAACGCGTCAGCGCCCAGCAGGCGGAAATCCACCGAGACGGTATCCCCGTCGAGAGCCCGCGCCTTCGCATCGAAGGATTGCGAGGAGCCTCGCGCGGCGACGGCGCACGAAAGCGCCACTGCGGTAACCTGGGCGACGCCGCGCTTCAAAGCACCATCTCGACTTCGACGCGCTCGCCGAAGCTCGGCAAGGTGCAGACACGGAATGGCTGGATAGGGTTGGTTGTTCGAACAATGCTGATGCGCCCCGGGCGCTCATCAAAGAGCCGGGATGCGACGCGGTTCGCGTTTTCGCGGCTGCAAAGGAGCAGCCGCTTCGGTGACAGAGCGGGGCTCGAGGCGGGCATGGCAAATCCTCTTTGGGCAAGCATGATACCGGCTGCGCTGCTCAGGCAAAGATCGTCTTGTGGACCTTGGTAGTGGGCACGATTTGCCACGGCCGCTCCATCAGCCGACTTATCCGATATCGGCCATGGCCCTCGGGATCGCGAAGTGTCACGCGGCGGTCGCGCTTTTCGACGATGAATTCCTGGCCGACATGACCATCCGAGAATGTGACCGGTTCAGCGAGGCGGATTCGATCGCCGTTGGCTAGCTTCCGCGTGCGGCGCTCCAGGTTCTCCGCGCAACGGCGGCGCCAGTCGAGCGCATGCTCATTCTCCGTCGGCGTCAGCAGATCGAGAATATTCTTCGGGCAATTGTCCTCGCAAGGCCCCATATTTTCCGTCAGTCGGGTAGGATTGGTGCTGCTCATGGAGTCAGCCCTGATCCCCCCGCCGAACCGCACGTGCAGCTTTCACCGCATGCGGCTCTCCACTGTGACGAACCATCACTTTGCCGTAGATCGGGCAGGCGGCCTCTGTGAGTATCCCAGTGGCATTGCTCGCACAGGACCACCGTCCTGCGGGCGCGTGCCACCTTCATTCTCACGACAAAACCGCGGTGCGAAACATCGGCCATCCCCCGGATATGGTGCACCTGACACGGAACATCGGATCGACCGCAAGCCTCGCATTGCTTGGCATTCTGACGATCAACCCAGTCCGTACGTGAGTGGGTGAACACCTGCGTCCAAGGCTGGATATCAATCCTGCACGAGGTGTCCGGATCCCGTTTCAGATGAGCCAGTTTCCAGACTTTGAC
>CAYMIU010000046.1:0-32338 GCA_964390515.1 uncultured Stakelama sp. | reverse complement strand
CTTTTTCGACGCCGATCACCCCGCTACCGGGGTCCTTTTTCCACGCCGATCCACACATCTTGTCGAACAGTGCGCGCTTTGCCGCTGCTTCCCGCTCAAGGCTCGCGGCGGCGACACTGTCACGCGTTGTGCGCTCCCGTTGCACCTCAAGCCCCTTCAATGACGATCGCAGGCTTTCGGCACGTGCTTCCGCCGCCGCAGCCGTCGCCTGAAGCGATCCCATGACGCGCCCCGCTTCCGCTTGCATCTGGGTATCCAGCTGCTGCAACTGTTCGCGAACGCGCAGGCTTTCCGGGTGGCGCTCGCCATAGCGAGCTTCCACTTCACCTTTGCTGCGAAGCACTTCAGCCCGCTGGCGCCGCAAGTCGGCGACCACCGTGGAATCGAGCACTTCCGATACTGCGTCGAGCCCACCCCGCGCCACCTGGGCGCGAGCCGCGGCCAAGTTCGATCGTGCTGCCGCTGCATCGGACTCGGCAGCAGCAAGGCTTCCTGCGAGCGGCGCCACTTGCTGATCAGCGATGGTGCCCGCAGAATTGTTCGTGGCACTACTCTCCACGATACCTGCGCGGGCGCGGAAGTCCGCCGCTCGCGCCTCCGCATCGCGCGCTTCCTTACCGAGCTCGTCGAGACGCTGCTGGAACCACTGACTTTGCCGGGCAGCCGTGCCGACCTTGTTGCTCGTCCGCGATTCAATGTAGTCATCGGCGAACGCGTTGGCGAGCGTGGCAGCCTTGACCCGGTCGGTCGAGGTGAAGCGGACGTTCAGGACATAGGTAAGCTTCTCTCGATCCACCTTCAGATGATCGAGAACCGCCGTGGCACACGCATTCGCGCGCGCGTCGTTGGTGAGGGTTTTCGCGGCTTCCTTGCCGGAAAGATGCTCCGTGAACTCCGGGTCGTTTGCAAGCCTGTACGAACGCACGATCGAACGCGCCAAGTCCAGCGACTGAATCGCTGTTACTTCCGTCTCGATCGCCTCTGGCGTCAGTTCGGCTCTTGTCTGGCTTGGGTTGCTGGCAAGCGGATTGCGCGCCGGGTCAAGCCGGATCTTCGCGACCGACGTGTACTGCGGTGTCATGGAGGACACGAGCACCGTGCCTGTCGCGACCACAAGCGCCGTGACAGCAACCAGGACTTGCCATCGACGCCGTACGGTATCGCGTACGATGCCGAGAGCATCGGCCAGCCGCGTCTCATATTCGTCCGCTTCGTGTCGGGCTTCCATGCTCATCTGGCTTTCGGTCGTGAACCGCGACACGGTTCGAGTGCATGATTGAGACTAGATGTGGAAATTCAAACCGGCCTGGATCCTGGCTTCACTCGGCGAAGTTCGCCCGTTTGTTCCGTTTGACTTGCGCTCGGCGTAAGTGACGGATCCTTCCAGCGTAAGACCCCGCGACGCAAGCAATCGAGCGAGCCCACCGACCTGGTAGATCGAATTCCGCTGGGCTTGATCGATGAAAATCTGCCGGGAAAGATCTACGGCACCTGATATGATAAGGTTGTGAAGAACCTCATAGTCACCACGCAACGATGCGCGATTATCCCAAAACGGCCGCGGACGAAGATTGGCACCAGTAGAGTCTTCTATCGTCCGACGGACATTGGTCGTGATCGTCAGCCGCTCGCTGGGAAACAACTCCACGCGACCTTCGATTACCATCCCGTGAACTCGGCCGCGCAGAGAGCTGCGATAATCGCGGATGCTGTACCCGGCCCCTGCCGTGCCCCGAACGCCCCCCGCCAAATCGACGTTGACGCCAACAAGCGTGCGCACTGCCCTCGAATTCAGCCGTGACGCGGAACCCTGCCGCTCCATGAATACGATGTCGGTAAACCCGGCTTGCGCGAACAACGATGCGCTAGGCGTCCGGGCATATTCGAACTGTGCTGTTACACGGGAGACCTCGCGATCGCGGTTCTGCTGATCACGCAACGTGCCATCCAGCAGCGGAACGGGGCTGAACCGGAATTCCGCATGATCGGCCACGCCGAAGATGCGCACCCTCCCCGATACATATTGCGCCCTCACAGATGCGCGATCACGCCGAAACCGGGAGAGTGCGGCAACCGCGCTGCTCACCTCACCCGAGAACTGGTTCTCGATCTCCTGCGAGGACTGCGCCTCGGCCAAAATGGAGACGGCCCTTCCTAACTCGACCTCACTGTTCGCCAGGAGGTTCCACGTCCGCTCATTCCGTCGGGACTGACCAATGTAATTTCGCCGGGTGACGCTTGCGCTAAGCCCGACCGCGTGCCGCGACCAGATCGATGCGATATGAAGGGAGGGCTTCACCGATACGAAAGCGGCTTCGGTCCGGTTCCCCTCGGTCAGATATGCGTTGCTCGTCGCGCCGGCACCCGTCTCCACTTCAGGATAGAACAGCAGCCCGCCAACACTGATGCCGAGCGGCGAATAGGACGGTCTCGCCCGCGACAAGACACTGACATTTCGATCGCGATCAAACCCCTGGGGAATCACGGTTTGTACTACGAGGCCGTCCTGCGCCGCAGCTATAGATGTCGCGAACTGGCCACCAGCAATCGCCATGATGAATAGCGCACGCGCAAACTCCAACCTCCAATGCTCCCCCATCACTCCCGACGTGTCTGGAGGGATTTATCGGTCAGCACAAGGTATGAATTTTAGTGGTTATTGTTCTATCGCTGGTCAGAAGAAACGCTCACCAATGTGAACGGTGTCGCCCGGATAAATCATAAGTTCGGACGTGAGGCGATAATTCACCTCTGCTCCACCCTGCCGACGAATACGTATCACGTCGCGATTGGCGCGCGGCGTGAAACCCTTGGCTGTAGCAACCGCGTTCATCGCCGTCAGTCCAGACACGTACGGATACTGGCCGGGCTCGGAGACTTCCCCCAGGATATAGAAAGGCCGAAACACGGAAACCTCCATCGCCAACCGCGGGGTCCGTAGATATCCGTCACCAAAGCGTGCGGTTGCTTCGGATGAAATCTCGTTCACAGTGCGTCCGCTCGCTTCGACGTTGCCGATCAGCGGCAGCGAGAGGAACCCGTCCGGATTGACCCAGAACTCGCCTGTGAGGCTCGGCTCGTTGAACACGGTCAGGCGAACACGATCTCCAGTACCCAGCTTGTAGTCGCTGACGATGTCGGTCGGCGCGCCGTAGCGATCACCCGAGGAAAATACAGGGCCGTCGCCTTTTTCAGCGCATGCCGAAACCATCAGAAGGATGCCAAGAATAAAGGCCAGCCGATGGAGCACAAAACCTCTTATGATCGTAGTAAAGCGTCGGCATCTCGTCTTGCATACACTTTGCTCCGACGCAACGAACTCGCACGGACGACATGGATCAATGAAGAGAAAAGAGCAGATGCGCGCTCGCTCACGAACTCCGGTGGCCGGATTTCCTGCTCACACCCGCAGGTAGCGAAAGTACCAGACCTCCTTCCCATGCCGCCGCGCCTTCTGCTCGTAGCGCGTTTGCGGCCAATCGGCCGGGCGCTCGAGGAAGTCGGCAGATCGCTGGGCGGTCCAGGTAAAGTCGCGCCGCTGGCCCATCACCATCATCGCCCAGCGGCAATAAGTGGGATCATCGGTGCCGAGCCGAAACTCAGCGCCCCGCTTCAGCTTGGCGGCAATTACATCCAGCGGGCCGTGGTTGATCATGCGACGCTTCGCGTGCCGCGCCTTCGGCCAGGGATCGGGATGAAGCAGGTAAACGCCATCGAGCGAGGCGTCCGGCAACCGCTCCAAGACGGTCAGCGCATCTCCCATGTGCAGGCGCACATTCTCCAGCTTCTGATCGCGGATATGGCCGAGCGCGCCGACAACGCCATTCAGGAATGGCTCGCATCCGATGAAGCCTGTCTCCGGCGCCGCCATTGCCTGCCCTGCGAGATGCTCGCCAGCGCCAAAGCCGATCTCCAGCCGCAACGGGCGCGCGGCCCCGAACAGTACCTCAGCGTTTAGCGAGCCCGATTGCGGCACTTCGACCGTAGGCAGCAATTCCTCGACAAGCGCGGCTTGCCCGTCGCGCAGCTTATGGCCCTGGCGCCGGCCATAAAGTCGGCGGATGGTGACTGGATCGTTCATCGCGGGCGCGATAGCGGCATGATGGGCGGGAGCAAAGTCACTCCACTGCCGTTTCACCGCTCATGGGAAAAGCGACCAAAGCTGCCGACGCGGAACATGAACTGGTTGGCTCCGTCGCGACCGCGCGAAACCGTGCGCCAGTCGCGGCTCTAGGGGCCGCAAGCGAAATCGCGGACCAGCCGCCGCTCGTCGCCGTCTCCCTCATCACCCTTGGCACCGGCCTCTTCCTTCGCGAGCCGAAGGTCGCGCGTACCGGCGCACGCATGCTGCTTGCACATGCCATCGCCACCGGCACGAAAACGATCGTGAAGAAGTCGATCGATCGCACGCGGCCGCATCGCGCGCTGAAAGATGGAAAGCACCGGGCGAAAGCAGCCGAGGGCGCAAGCGACACGGACTTCAACTCTTTTCCATCAGGCCACACGGCCGGCGCGGTCAGCGTCGCCCAGGCCATTGCTCACGAAGCGCCGCAATTCGCCGGGCCGGCAAGAAGCTGGGCGATGGGCATTGCCGCAGCGCAACTGCCGCGAGGCGCCCATTATCCCAGCGATGTGCTGGTCGGGGCCGCGATCGGCTGGGCCGCCGATGGCGTGGCAGGGGTGGCCCTGCGTTTCGCAGGGCGCGCGCTAACGTCGGCGATCAGCAATCGCGAGGACCGGAACGCGATCGCCGAAGCGGAGGCGCATCCCAGCTAGGGATGCGCCCCGGCCGTTACGCCTGAAGCGCGGCCTTCAGATCGTCGACGAGGTCAAGCTTCTCCCACGGGAAGAAGTCGCCATCTGCGTCGCGACCGAAGTGGCCGTAGGCCGCGCTGCGCTCATAGATCGGCTTGTTCAGCCCAAGGTGCGTGCGGATGCCGCGGGGCGTCATACCGCCCAGCTTCTCGATCCCCGTGATCGCCGCCTCGATCTTGTCATCGCCCACCGTGCCGGTGCCATGCGTGTCGACATAGAGCGACAGCGGCTTGGCCACGCCGATCGCATAGGCAAGCTGGATCGTGCAGCGCTTGGCGAGCCCGGCCGCCACGATGTTCTTCGCCAGATAGCGCGTGATGTACGCTGCCGAGCGATCCACCTTGGTCGGATCCTTGCCGCTGAACGCGCCGCCACCGTGCGGGCTCGCGCCGCCATAGGTGTCGACGATGATCTTGCGACCCGTCAGGCCAGCGTCGCCATCCGGTCCGCCGATCTCGAAGCTGCCGGTCGGATTGATGTGATAGACGGTGTCGTCGGAAAGCAGCTCCGCCGGCAGCACGTCGGCCACCACCTTCTTCACATAAGCGTGAAGCTCGGCTTCCTTCTCGCCCTGGTCATAGCCCTTGGCGTGCTGCGTCGACACGACGATCGCGGTGCAGGCGGTCGGCTTGCCGTTCTCGAAGCGCAGCGTCACCTGGCTCTTGGCGTCCGGCTCGAGGAACGGCGCCGCGCCCGAATGACGGTCCTGCGCCATGCGCTGCAGGATACGGTGGCTGTAATAAAGCGTCGCCGGCATGAGGTCCGGTGTCTCGTCGCAGGCGAAACCGAACATGATGCCCTGGTCGCCGGCGCCTTCGTCCTTGTTGCCACTCGCATCCACGCCTTGCGCGATCTGCACCGATTGGCCGTGCAGGTTGTTCTCGAAGCGGAAGGTCTTCCAGTGAAAGCCCTCCTGCTCGTAACCGATCCGCTTCACGGTGTTGCGCACGGTCGCTTCGATCTCTTCTTCCGCACCCGGCGCCCAGGCGCCGTTCTCATACACGCCCTTGCAGCGGATTTCCCCGGCCAGCACGACGAGCTGCGTGGTCGTCAGCGTCTCGCAGGCGATGCGCGCTTCCGGGTCCTTGGACAGGAACAGGTCCACGATCGCGTCGGAAATCTGGTCCGCAACCTTGTCCGGGTGGCCTTCGGAAACCGATTCGCTGGTGAAGAGGTACGACTGGCGCATGTTCGCTCCGCCTGAATGAGGTGAGATAACGATATAAAGATAGCTTTATATGTCTCTAGTCCGCACGACGCCGGATGGCAATGGCTGCGGCAGCGAGGCCGAACGCCACGAGCGCCGCCAGCCAGTTGCCCAGCCGTGAAAACAAGGTCGGCGGCAGCGGCTCTGGCATCGGCACCTCGATCGCCCCCGCGGTCTCGTGCGGCACGGTGCCGATCAGGCGCCCGTCGGCTCCGATAACGGCCGAAATGCCGTTGGGCGTCGCGCGGATGATCGGCAGGCCTTCCTCGATCGCCCGCATCCTTGCCTGCGCCAGATGCTGCGGCGGACCCCACTTGCCGAACCACGCATCGTTCGACGGGTTGAACAAACCACGCGGCCGATTGGCGCGATCTACCACCTGGCCGGAAAAGATGATCTCGTAGCAGATCTGGATGCCGATCGGCCCGAAACCCGGCACGTTAAGCGCCCTTGGCCCCGGCCCTTCCGCGAAATCCATCGATCCCGGCACCAGACGATCCAGCCCGATCGGCTTCAGCAACCACGGCATCGGCAGATACTCGCCATAGGGGACGAGATGCGCCTTGTCGTATCGGCCAACGATCCGCGCGCGGTGATCGACGGCGAAGACGGAATTGGTGGCCGTAAGGGCCCTGCCCATCCGGTCGAACTGCAAGGCCGTCCCGCCCGTCATCAGCAGGTCCTGCGGCCCCAGCAGCCGCGCCATACGCCAGCGCAGCCAGACCGGGTGGGTCAAATACGCATAGTCGGGATAGCCATCCTCGAAGTAGTCGCGCACAACCCCTTCCGGCCACAAGACGAGGCGCGGCGCCGGTCCTGGCTTGCCGGATAGCTCCGACAGCTTGGCGAGCATCATCTCGCCATCGCTCTCACCGCGCTCGTCCTGGGGAACGTTCGGCTGGACCACGCGCACGCGCAGCGCATCCGGCTTGGCCGGCGCTTCTATCCCGCGATAGCTCGTAAGCTGCAGCCCGCCGAGCACCGCGCCGGCCGCGACGCCAGCAATCGCCGCCCAGCGCAGCGGCAGCAGGAGCAACAACCCCGCGCCCAGCACGGTCAGACCGGACAGCGCGTAGGTGCCGATCCATGCCGCCAGCGTTGCGACCGGCTGCACCGGCACCCAGATCACGCCCAGAGGATCCCAGGCATAGCCGGTGAACATCACGCTGCGCAGCCACTCGGCCACGATCCACGCGGCGGCGAAGATCAGCACATAGCCGGCATCGATCCGCTGCCGGCGAAAGCGCCACGCTATCCAGGCCGCACCGGCCGGATAAACGGCGAGGTACAGCGCCAACGCCAGCGGTGCCGCATAACCCAATACCGGCGGCATCTTGTCCTGGAAATCAAAGGCGTGCTGGAACCAGTTGTTGTTGATCGTGAAGTGACCAACGCCAAAGGCCCAGCCCTGCCACAGCGCCGCCTTGCCGCTCGGCGCACGGTGGATCAGCCACATGAACAGCGCGAGCGCGGCGACGGTCAGCGGCCACAGCTGCAACGGCGCAAAGCCGCACGCCGCGGCCCCACCCAGCAGCAGCGACAGAAGAGCAGGCTTGCGAGACAATCGAGACAAGAACGACAACCGAAACCCTCAGCGTCACCGGCACGCGCCGGAACAATGCCCCAGGGGCAGGAACCAGACCCTTGAAGCAGCGCACCCCGCCCGGCAAGCCGCCCCTTCCCTCAGGTATGATGCCGCTTGCCGATCGCAAGCTTCGTGGCGGGTGACGGCCGCAACGGCACGGTGTATCACCGGGCCATGACACTCAGGCCATTCCACCTCGCCTTTCCCGTTCACGATCTCGCCGCGGCCCGCACTTTCTACGGAGACGTGCTGGGATGCCGCGAAGGCCGGTCGAGCGATCGCTGGATCGATTTCGATTTCTACGGCCATCAGATCGTCGCTCACCTCGACGAAGCGGCGCGGCCCGCCGGCGCCAGCAACCCGGTGGATGGCCACGACGTGCCAGTCCCCCATTTCGGCGTCGTGCTGACGATGGACGATTGGCAGGCGCTGGCCGACCGCGTCGCCGCCGCCGGAATCAGCTTCGGGATCGAGCCTCACGTCCGCTTCAAGGGGCAGCCGGGAGAGCAGGCAACGATGTTCTTCCGCGATCCTTCCGGCAACGCGCTTGAGTTCAAGGCGTTTGCCGACGACGCGCAACTGTTCGCGACCGAGTTCGCGGCGAAGGAGACGAATTGATGACTGCCCCGATCGAGGTCGATATCCCCCATCAGCTCGGGGTCGCCGCCGCCAAGGAGCGGATCGGCAGCAGCTTCGGGAAGCTGGCAGACTTCATCCCGGGCGGCGCGGTGACCGAGCATCGCTGGGACAAGGATACGCTTCACTTCACCGTCGAGGGTCTTGGGCAGCGGGTCGCGGCCCGGCTCGACGTGTTCGAGGCGAAGGTCCACGCCACCTTCGAGCTGCCTGCGTTCCTGGCGATGTTCTCTGACAAGATTCGCGCGAAGCTTCAGAAGGAAGCGCCGAAACTGCTGGAATAGCCGTCCTGGCGCGCTCCGCCGGCAGGATCAGAACAATCCTGTCGGCAGGATCAGAACAACCCTGTCGGCAGGATCAGAACAATAGCGTCAGCGCGTAGAAGCCGGCACCCACCACGGCCGATGCCGGGATGGTGACGATCCAGGCGATCACCACGCTGCTCGCCGTGCCCCAGCGCACGGCCGAGGTGCGGCGCGCCACGCCGGCGCCGATGATCGCGCCGGTGATCGTGTGCGTGGTCGACACGGGAATGCCCAGCGCGGACGCGGTGAACAGCACGATCGACCCGCCGGTCGAGGCGCTGAACCCCTGGTGCTGCGACAGCTTGGTGATCCGCGAGCCCATCGTCTCGATGATCTTCCACCCGCCGGAAAGCGTGCCGAGCGAAATCGCCACGTAGCAGGCGATCGCCACCCAGTGCGGCACTTCGAACTCGCCGCTGAGATAGCCGGTGGAATAGAGCAGGACGGTGATGATCCCCATCGTCTTTTGCGCGTCGTTCAGCCCGTGGCTCAGCGAATAGGCGGCGGAAGAGATGAGATGGAGCGAACGGAAGCTACGCTCCGCGCGGTTCGCCGTGGCTTTGCGCAGCGCCCAGCTGCTCGCCAGCATCACCAGCATCGCCAGGATCATGCCCATCATCGGCGATACGACGATCGCAAGCAACGTCTTGGTCAGGCCGCCCAACTCGATGCTGTGCACGCCGGCATGGGTGACGCCGGCACCGACCAGCCCGCCGACCAGAGCGTGGCTGGATGACGAGGGTATCCCCTTCTGCCAGGTCACCACGTTCCAGAACATCGCGCCGCCCAGCGCCCCGAAGATCACCGCCGGCGTCACCGCCTCCTGGTTGACCAGTCCCTTGCCGATGGTTTCTGCCACCGCATGCAGGCTGGGGAAGGCAAGCGTCACGAAATAAGCGGCGAAATTGAAGAAGGCGGCGAACAACACGGCCTTCACCGGGGAAAGCAGTCTCGTCGCCACCACGGTCGCGATGGAGTTGGCCGCATCATGAAGGCCGTTGAGGAAATCGAACGCCAGCGCGACGATAATCAGGCCGATCAGAAGCGGCAGCGCGAGCTCGTGCATCGTCGTCGATCGCTCAGGCGTGGTCGATGACGATGCCGTCGATCTCGTTCGCGACGTCCTCGAAGGCATCGGAGATCTTCTCCAGATGCTTGAAGATCTCGCGATCGATCACGAAACGCATCGCGTCGCCGCCGGCGCGGTGATGCTCGAACAGACGCTTCAGTCCCTGCTCGTGCAGCCCGTCCACTTCCCCTTCCAGCCGCACCAGCCGCTCGGTCAGCACGTGCAGGCGCGGGCCGTTCCGGGCCACATCGCGCAGCAATGGCATCGCCTCGACGGTCACCTGTGCCGCCTCCAGCATCAGCTTCGACATCGCATGCATGTCCGGCTCGAAACTGTGGACGTCGTAAAGGCTGACGGCGGTCAGTGCCGCGTCCATTGCATCCATCGCGTCGTCCATGCGGCCAATCAGGTCGGTGATGGCGCTGCGGTCGAAGGGCGTCAGGAACGTGACGCGGACGGTCTGCAGCACGGTCCGCGTGATGTCATCGGCCTGATGCTCGAGGTCCTTCACCTGGGCGATCAGCGCTTCCCTGTCCGCCTCGCCCGCGAACAGGCGGGTCGTGGCCTCCGCCGCCTGTAGCGTCACCGCGGCATGGGCGTCGAACAGCTCGAAGAAATTACCGCGCTTCGGCAAGAGGCGCTGGAACCAGGCGAACATCAAGTAATCCTTCGAAGAATACGTGTCGGTTGATCAGCGACCGAAGCTCGCCGGCGCCGGAGACACGACGGCCGAGCTGCCGCCGCGAATCTCCTGCACCTCCAGCGCGCGCTCGGCCACGCCATCGCGGCCGAAGCGGAACGCGCCGTCGATCCCGGCATATCCCTCGCCGGAACGCAGGCGCACCTCCGGGAAAGGCGCGCCGACGCGCCAGTCGCGCGAGATACGGGCGGTCAGCAGCACTGCGTCATAGCCAAGGCTTGAAAGCCGATATGGCGCGGTGCCGAAGCGCGCCCGGTACTTGGCGGCGTACTGGCGGTAAAGACCATTTGACACGCTCGCGAACCAGGCGCCGTTCAGCGCCGGGCGCGCTGCGACGCTGCTGTCGCTGTTCCACAATTCCGTGCCGAGGATCTTGGTATCGGGGCTGGACTTGCGCAGCAGCGGCACGGCCGTCGCCGCCGTCGCGCCCGAATCGGCGATCAGAACGGCGTCGAACGGCGCGTCCTTCGCCATCTTGGTGACGGCAGCGCCGATCGAGCCGTTGTTGCGATCATAGGTCTGCAGCGCAACCACGCGGCCGCCCGCCGATTCAACTGCCCGCAGGAACACCGTCGATGCGCGCGTGCCGTAAAGCGCGTTGGGCACCAGGCCGCCGAAGTTGGTGACGCCGCGGCTGCGGGCATAAGCCACCACGCGCTCGATCGACTGGCTCGGCGTGTATCCCATCAGATACACCCCGTCGCCGGCCACGCTGGTGTCGTTCGAGAAGGAAATGACCGGGATGCCCGCCTTGCGCGCGATCGGCGCCACGACGCGGACGTCGTCCGCCAGCAGCGGGCCCAGGATCAGCTGCGCGCCATCGGAGATCGCGCGCTGTGCCGCCACGGCAGCGCCGGTTGCGGTGTCGTAATTGGTCACGCGCACCTGCTGGCTGCCGGTATCGAGCAGCGCCAGCTGGGTCGCATTGGCCAAGCTCTTGCCGACGCCGGCGTTGGTGCCGGACAGCGGCACCAGCAGCGCCACGCGGTTGCGCGCCGTATCGCGCGGGATGCCCGCTTCCACCGCGTCAGGGCGGGGTGCAGGCGGCGGCGCCTTCTTGGTCGGCGGCGGCGGGGCCGGTCCGCGTGGCACTACCGTCGAACATGCGGACACGAGCAGCGCGGCAGCGACTGCAAAGCCACGGACGATCCTGCTCGCCCGTTGCGGATTGGTTACGGCCTCTGCCATTACACCCCTCGTGGAACCTCTAAGCCCCGGCCTCTACATCGTCGCCACCCCGATCGGCAATCTCGGTGACTTGTCGCCGCGCGCCGCAGACATCCTCTCGCGTGCCTCGGTTATCGCGGCGGAGGACACCCGGGTCACGGCTGGCCTCCTCCGCCACATCGGCACGAAGCGGCCGATGACGCCCTATCACGATCACAATGCCGATCACGTCCGCCCGCAACTGATCGCCCGCATGGCAACGGAGGCGGTCGCGCTCGTCTCGGACGCGGGAACGCCGCTGATTTCGGATCCCGGCTACAAGCTGGTGCGCGATGCACGGGCTGCCGGGCACACGGTGGTGACGATCCCCGGCCCCTGCGCCGCCATCGCCGCGCTGACGCTTGCCGGCCTTCCCACTGATCGTTTCCTGTTCGCCGGCTTCCTCCCCTCGAAGGCGAAGGCGCGTAGCGAAGCGATCGCGGAGCTCGGCGCGATCCGCGCGACGCTGATTTTCTACGAAAGCGGCCCGCGGCTCGGCGCCGCCCTGGCGGCGCTTGCAGAACAGCTCGGCGACCGCGACGCGGCGGTGACGCGCGAGATCACCAAGCGGTTCGAGGAAGCCGTCACCGGCACGTTATCGACGCTCGCGGCGCGCTACGCCGATGCGCCGCCGAAGGGGGAGATCGTGATCGTGGTCGGCCCTCCCGGCGAGGCGGCGCCTGCCAGCATCGAGGACGCCGAAGCGGCCCTGGCGGAAGCGCTGACACGGCTGCCGGTTGCCAAGGCTGCCGGCGAAGTCGCCAAGAAGTTCGGGCTCGACCGCAAGGAACTGTACGCCCGCGCTCTCGCCATGAAAGACGAATAGAGGATCCACTGGGCGTAACCTCAAGAGAAGGGCGCCCCGTCTCAACATCCGCAAAGGCAGAATCCCGCAGTGATGACGGGCGCGCTCTTCGCTCGCGCCGCTCTTCCTTTGCCGCTACGCTTCCCGAGCCCGCCCCTGCGGCCGGCGTTACGGACGGGCGGGCGTCATGCGAACGCGCACGAAGGAACCGGTCAAGGAAACCCACCTCGTCACCCGAATCGGGTGGCTCCGCGCCGCGGTGCTGGGTGCGAACGACGGCATCGTCTCCACCTCCAGCCTGATTCTCGGCGTCGCCTCAGCGGGCTCGAGCCACGGCGCGGTGCTGACGGCGGGCGTCGCCTCGCTGGTCGCCGGCGCCATGTCGATGGCGGCCGGCGAATATGTCTCGGTCAGTTCGCAGGCGGATACGGAACGCGCCGATCTCGCGCGCGAGCGGCGCGAACTCGCCACGTCGCCGGAGGCGGAATTGCAGGAACTCGCCGCCATCTACGTCAGCCGCGGCGTCGAGCCCGATACCGCCCTCGCGGTCGCACGGCAGATGATGGCGCATGACGCGCTGGAGGCGCACGCGCGCGATGAATTGCACATCACCGATGACACCGTGGCTCGCCCGGTGGTCGCCGCCATGGCCTCTGCCGCCAGTTTCACCGTCGGCGCAGCGCTGCCGCTCGCGCTCACGGCAGCCCTGCCGCTGGCGATCATCGCGCCTGGCGTGGCGGCCGGGTCGATCCTGTTCCTCGCCCTGCTCGGTGCGATCGCCGCCCGCACCGGCGGCGCATCCATGCTTCGCCCCACCGTGCGGGTCATCTTCTGGGGCGCGCTCGCCATGGCGCTCACCGCCGGCGTCGGCAAATTGTTCGGCGCAACCGTCTGACGAGCCGGGGCTTGCGCTGGAGGCGCGGTCAGGCACACTTCCATCGTGCCTGCTTCCCCACCCAGCCGTAACAGCGATGCCCGCCGCGCCGCCGACGCCGCCGGCCGACGCGGTGAGCGCTACGCCGGCTGGTGGCTGCGCTTGCGCGGCTGGAAGATCCTCGATCAGCGCGTGCGAACGCCGGCCGGCGAGGTCGATCTGGTCGCCAGACGCGGCAACCTCATCGCCTTTGTCGAGGTGAAAACGCGCGCCACGGCCGCGGAGCTCGATTTCGCGATCGATCACCAGCGCCTCGCCCGTGTCGCCGCAGCGGCGGAGATTCTCATGCCCCGTTACGCCCTTAACGGCGAAGACATTCGCGTCGACGTCGTCCTCCTCGCCCCGGGGACCCGACCGCGTCACATCGAGAATGCGTGGATCGGGTGACAAGCCGGAGCCATCCCCTTACCTGACCCCTTTGCGTGCTGACGTTGTCGGCCCACTATTTGTTCTACCGCTTACGAGGTGAAGGCCGGTCCTTCGTCTGCCTCGGGGCGAACGGAGGTTGCTCGTGGCTCTCACCGTCGCGGTCCAGATGGACCCGCTCGAATCGATCAATATCGGCGGCGATTCGAGCTTCGCGCTCATGCTGGCCGGTCAGAAGCGCGGGCATCGCCTGTTCCATTATGCGGCGGAGGATCTGAACTGGTCCGATGGCCGGCTGTGGACGCGTGCCCGTCCGGTCGAGGTGCGCCGCGTCGAGGGTAATCACTTCACCGCCGGCGATCCGGTCAGCCTCGATCTCGGCGAGAAGGCCGATGTGGTGCTGATGCGCCAGGATCCCCCGTTCGACCTCGGCTACATCACCGCAACCCACCTGCTGGAGCGGATCAGCGATCGCACCCTGGTGGTGAACGACCCCGCGAGCGTCCGCAACGCACCCGAGAAGGTGTTCGTGCTCGATTACGCCCGCTTCATGCCGCCGACGCTCGTCACCCGCTCGCTGGACGAGGCGCGTGCCTTCCTGAAGCAGCATGGCGCCATCGTCGTGAAGCCGCTCCACGGCAATGGCGGCAAGGCGATCTTCCGCGTCGGGCCGGAAGGCGAGAACCTGTCCGCGCTGATGGAGGTGTTCAACCAGGCGTGGCGGGAGCCGCACATGGTGCAGGCCTTCCTTCCGGATGTGGCGAAGGGCGACAAGCGGATCGTGCTGGTCGACGGCGAGGTTGCCGGCGCGATCAACCGTCTGCCCGGCGAAGGCGAGATCCGAAGCAACCTCGCGGTCGGCGGATCGGCCGAGAAAACCGAGCTGACCGAGAAGGAGCGCGAGATCTGCGCGGCGCTCGGCCCGGAGCTCAAGAAGCGCGGCCTGATCTTCGTCGGCATCGACGTGATCGGCGGCCAATGGCTGACCGAGATCAACGTCACTTCTCCCACCGGCATCGTCGCGATCGAGAAATTCGACGGAACGGATGTCGCCAGCCTCATCTGGGATGCGATCGAACGCAGGGTGGCGGATAGATAAGGCCGCGCCGGACGTTTCATGATTGATCACACCGCGCTTATGGCGGCGCGGGACGAACGCTGACGATCCGGTCGATCGCCGGCAAGGATCGGAACGCGCCCCGGAGCAGACCGGGACGCTCGCCATTCAACGAGAACAAGGTGCCAATGACTGACATCATCATCGACTGGATCGCACGGGGCGGATATTTCGGCATTCTGCTGCTGATGGCGCTCGAGAACATCATCCCGCCGATCCCGTCGGAAGTGATCATGGGCTTGGGCGGCATGGCGGTGGCGCGCGGCGAGATGACGCTGCCGCTGCTGATCTTCTGGGGCACCGTCGGCACCACGCTTGGCAATCTGTTCTGGTACGAAATCGGCCGCCGCATGGGCATCCTTCGGTTCCGTCCTTTCGTGGAGCGGCATCAGCGCTGGCTCACGATGGACTGGGAAGATGTCGCGCGGCTCGACCGCTTCTTCCACCGGCACGGCCACTGGGTGATCTTCGTGTTCCGCTTCCTGCCCACGTTCCGCACGATTATCTCGCTGCCGGCGGGCATGGCGAAGATGCCGTTGATGAAGTTCCTGGCGTTCACCTTCGTCGGCAGCGCGATCTGGAATGCGGTGCTGGCCGGCGGCGGCGTGGTGCTGGGCACCTATTTCACCCAGTTGGAGCGCTTCGTCGGTCCGGCGGCGGTCGCGGTCACCGTCCTCATCGTGATCGGCTATCTCTTCCGCGTCGCCACGTGGAAGCCGCGGAGCGAGCGGGCCAACTGAGGCCCGCCCGATCACATGATCCGCGCCACCCGCTCCGCCGGGAGCAGGTGGCGCCCGGCATTCAGATCAGGCCCGCCAGCGGCGACGACGGGTCGGCGTAGCGGCGGATGCCCATGCGGCCTGCGCGATAGGCCAGGCGCCCAGCCTCCACCGCAGCCTTCATCGCCGCCGCCATCAGGATCGGGTCCTTCGCTTCGGCAATCGCGGTGTTCATCAGCACGCCGTCACAGCCAAGCTCCATCGCCACCGCCGCATCGGATGCCGTCCCGACGCCGGCGTCGACCAGCACCGGCACCTGCGCGCCCTCCACGATCAGGCGGATCGTCACCCGGTTCTGGATGCCGAGGCCCGATCCGATCGGCGCACCCAGCGGCATGATCGCCACTGCGCCCGCCTCTTCCAGCTGCTTCGCGGCGATCGGATCGTCGACGCAATAGACCATCGGCTTGAAGCCCTCCTTCACCAGGACTTCGGTCGCCTTCAGCGTCTCGCGCATGTCGGGATACAGCGTCCGGGCCTCGCCCAGCACTTCCAGCTTCACCAGATCCCAGCCGCCCGCCTCGCGCGCCAGCCGAAGCGTGCGGATCGCCTCGTCGGCGGTGAAGCAGCCGGCGGTATTGGGCAGGTAGGTGAACTTCTTGGGATCGATGAAGTCCGTCAGCATCGGCGCCTTGGGATCGCTGACGTTCACCCGGCGCACCGCGACCGTCACGATCTCCGCCCCCGACGCCTCGAGCGCCGCGGCGTTCTGCGCGAAATCCTTGTACTTGCCGGTGCCGACGATCAGCCTTGAACGGAAGGTCTTGCCAGCAACCGTCCAGGTGTCGCTGTCGACCCGCGCGGCATGATCGCCGCCGCCGACGAAATGCACGATCTCCAGATCGTCTCCGTCCTCGACCAACACGTCCTTCAGCGTGGAGCGCGGCACAACCTCGAGGTTGCGCTCCACCGCCACCTTCTCCGGCACCAGCCCGAGCTCGGTCGCCAGCTGGGCCAGCGTGATCCCGGCAATGACGCGGCGGTGCTCGCCGTTCACGGTGATGGAGATGGTTCCGTCAGAATGCGGCATGGGATCCTTTTGCGGGCGGCAAACCGCCCCCTCTTTGCGGGCTGCGCTGTCTGAACCCTGCCCCTTCCCTCGCCCGTTCGAGGAGGAAGCGGCAGCCCGGCGATCGGCAGGGCCCAAGGGATCGGAGATTTGCGTTCCAACTAGGGCTGACGCAGACAGCGTTCAAGAAAGGAAGCGCCTTGTCCCTCGTCTTCGTCCTGAACGGCCCGAACCTGAACCTGCTCGGCACGCGGGAGCCAGAAATCTACGGCCATGAAACGCTGGACGATATCGCCGGCCAGCTGGAGGATCGCGCGCAGGCACTCGATCTCGAAATCGACATGCGCCAGTCCAATCATGAGGGCCATCTGGTCGACTGGCTGCACGAGGCGCAGGCGCGCAATGCCAGGGCAGTGATCCTCAACGCGGGCGCCTTCACGCACACGTCGATCGCCGTTCACGACGCGATCAAGTCGATTCGCACACCGGTGATCGAAGTTCATTTGTCGAACCCGCACGCCCGCGAAGAATTCCGCCATGTCTCATTCGTCGGTCGTGCCGCACGCGGAACTATCGCCGGCTTCGGTGCGATGTCATACATGCTCGCGCTTGAAGCTGCCGCGCGCATCTGACAGAGCGCGCGCCCTGTTCAGGGAAGGGGTCGAACATGGCCGATAAGGATAATGGGGTGATGAAGGTCGACGTCGATCTCGTTCGCCAGCTTGCCGAGCTGCTCGATGCGACGCAGCTCACGGAAATCGAAGTGGAAGACGGGGATCGTCGTATCCGCGTCGCGCGTGAAGTGATGCAGGCCGCTGCGCCCGCCGTCTATCATGCGCCGCCCGCCGCGCCGGCGCCCAGCGTTGTCGCCGCGCTGCCGACGACGGAGGCTGCCGCCCCCGCGCCGAGCAACGCCAATGCGGTTCGATCGCCGATGGTCGGCACCGCCTATCTCGCCGCCGAGCCGGGCGCTTCGCCGTTCGTGACGATCGGGCGTCAGGTCCAGGCCGGCGATACGCTGCTGATTGTCGAGGCGATGAAGGTCATGAACCCGATCACCGCGCCCAGCGCCGGCACGGTAACGGCGATCCTGGTCGACAATGGCCAGCCGGTCGAGTTCGACCAGCCGCTGGTGGTCGTCGAGTAATATGCCCGAAATCAAGAAGCTCCTCATTGCCAATCGTGGTGAGATCGCGCTGCGAATCCACCGCGCCTGCCATGAAATGGGGATCAAGACCGTCGCGGTGCATTCCACTGCCGATGCCGATGCGATGCACGTCCGCCTCGCGGACGAGGCGATCTGCA
The DNA here is from genome assembly GCA_964390515.1 of uncultured Stakelama sp. Taxonomy (GTDB): domain Bacteria; phylum Pseudomonadota; class Alphaproteobacteria; order Sphingomonadales; family Sphingomonadaceae; genus Sphingomonas. The sequence continues at coordinate 14,500 of CAYMIU010000046.1, read as the reverse complement.
TCGGGCCGCCGGCCGCGACGGATAGCTACCTCAACATAGCCAACATCATTTCCGCCGCCGAAATCTCCGGCGCGGATGCGATCCACCCGGGCTACGGCTTCCTCAGCGAGAACGCGAAGTTCGCCGAGATCGTCGAGGCGCACGGGCTGATCTTCGTTGGGCCCAAGCCCGAACATATCCGCACCATGGGCGACAAGGTGCAGGCGAAGCGCACCGCCGGCGCGCTCGGCCTGCCGCTCGTCCCCGGCTCCGACGGCGCGCTGACCGATTCGGCGGAGGCCAAGCGCCTCGCGCGCGACATCGGCTATCCGGTACTGATCAAGGCGGCGTCGGGCGGCGGCGGGCGCGGCATGAAGGTCGTGCCGTCCGAGGATCAGATGGACACGTTGATGGCGCAGGCCGGCAACGAGGCGAAGTCCGCATTCGGCGACGCCACCGTCTACATGGAAAAGTACCTCGGCAATCCTCGGCACATCGAATTCCAGGTGTTCGGCGACGGCAAGGGCAACGCCATCCACCTCGGCGAGCGTGATTGCTCGCTGCAGCGCCGCCACCAGAAGGTGCTGGAGGAAGCGCCCTCGCCCGTCATCACGGCGGAAGAGCGCGAGCGGATGGGCGGCATCGTCGCCAAGGCGATGGCCGACATGGGTTATCGCGGCGCCGGCACCATCGAGTTCCTGTGGGAAAACGGCGAATTCTACTTCATCGAGATGAACACCCGCCTGCAGGTGGAACATCCGGTGACCGAGGCGATCACTGGCCTCGATCTGGTCCGTGAGCAGATCCGCGTCGCTGAAGGCCATCCGCTGACGCTGCGCCAAGAGGATGTCATCTTCCGCGGCCACGCGATCGAATGCCGCATCAATGCCGAGGATCCGCGCACCTTCGCGCCCTCTCCCGGCCTCGTCTCGCTGTACCATGCCCCCGGCGGCATGAACGTGCGCGTCGATTCGGGCCTCTACGCGGGCTATCGCGTGCCGCCTTACTACGACAGCATGGTCGCCAAGCTGATCGTCTACGGCACCACGCGCCAGGGGGCGCTCCGGCGTCTGCGCCGCGCGCTGGAGGAGTTCGTGATCGAGGGGATCACGACCACCATCCCCTTGCATCAGGCCTTGCTCGACGATCCCGAGTTCCAGGAAGGCGATTACACCATCAAGTGGCTGGAGGAGTGGCTCGCACGCCAGGCGTGACGGCGCTCTTCACTTAACCTAAGCCTCTCCCCTCGCGGGAGGGGCTTCATGTTCATCGGGCATTACGCACCGGCATTGATTGCCGCGGCCTTTCCCAGGGCCCCGCGCCTCGGCGCGCTGTTCGTCGCGGCGCAACTCGTCGATTTCGCGTTCTTCGGCTTCGTCGCGCTCGGCATCGAGCACGTCCGCCTGGTGCCAGGCTTCACCGTCATGAACGCGCTCGATCTGTACGACATGCGCTACACCCACAGCCTCGCCGGCACGCTCCTGTTCGCGCTGGCCTGGCTCGTCGTCGCGCGGCTCGCCGGCAGCGCTTGGGTGACGGCGATGATCGGTGCCGCGGTCGTTGCGTCGCACTGGTTCCTCGATCTCCTCGTCCACGCACCGGATCTGACGATCGCCGGCTCCGGAGAGCGCTACGGCCTCGCGCTCTGGAACTATCCCAGGATCGAGATGCCGCTGGAAATCACCCTCACCGCCGCCGCGCTGGCCTTCTATCTCGTGAGAACCAGGCCGCGCGGCCGCGCGGGCATTATCGCGCCCTCGATCCTCGCCGCCGCGCTGGCGCTCGTCCAGGCAATCAACTGGGCCGAGCCACAGCCCGATCGCGTGATCGATCCGGCGCCGCTCCCGCAATCCCTGCTGGCGCTCGCGGTCTTCACCGTTCTAGCTCTGCTCGCGGCGTGGACGGGGCGCAGCCGCATGCCGAGGCTTGGACCCCGGCTGCGGACGCTATAGACGATGACGCCATGAACGCGACGATCTGGCATAACCCCCGCTGCTCGAAGTCGCGGGAAGCCCTGGCTTTGCTCCGCGAGGCGGGGATTGAGCCGACCATCGTCGAATATCTCAAGGATCCGCCCAGCCGCGCTGAACTCGCCCGCCTCTATGCTCGAGCCGGCATTGCCCCGCGCGATGCGATGCGAAAGGACGCGCCCAAGGTGGCGAATGACGAAGCTGCGCTCGATGCGATGGCCGCCGATCCCGCGCTGATCGAGCGGCCGCTGGTGGAAACCGAAAAGGGCGTCGTCCTCGGCCGCCCGCCAGAACGCGTGCGCGACATCCTGTGAGCTTGCCCGAGAAGGCCCGCTGGCGCGTCGAGCGAGCGAGCCGTGCCGCGGTCATCGTGGATGCCGATCCCTATTTCCGCGTCGCCCGCGAAGCGATGATGAACGCGGAACATCAGATCCTGCTGGTCGGCTGGGATTTCGACGCACGGATCAAGCTCGCCTGGGACAATGAGCCGCCGGGCGTCCCCACCACCGTTGGCGAGTTCATCAGCTGGCTCGTCCATCGCAAGCCCGGCCTCAGCGTCCACATCCTGCGCTGGGACAAGGGGGCGATGAAGACGCTGTTCCGCGGCAAGACGCTGTGGACGCTCACGAAGTGGCGCTTCCTGCGCAAGCGGATCCACCTGAAGCTCGACGGCCATCATCCGATCGGCGCCTCGCAGCATCAGAAGATCGTCGTGATCGATGATTGCCTCGCCTTCTGCGGCGGCATCGACATGACGGACGAGCGCTGGGACACGCGCGCCCACAGCGATGACGACGAGCATCGCCGCTCGCCCCGCGGCACGCCGTTCAAGCCATGGCATGACGCCACCACCGCGCTCGAAGGCCCGGTCGCAGCCGCGCTCGGGGAACTCTGCCGCACGCGGTGGGAAATCGCCGGCGGCCGCCCGATCGAGCCCCCGCCCCCTTCCACCACCTGCTGGCCCGAGAGCCTGGAGCCGCACTTCCGCGATGTCGACGTCGCCATCTCGCGCTCCCAGCCCGAACACGGCGCCCAGGAGGCCGTGCTGGAGATCGAGGAACTCTATCTCGCCCTCATCGCCCGGGCGAAGCGGCGCATCTATGCCGAAAGCCAGTATTTCGCCTCGCGCCGCGTCGCCGAGGCGATGGCAAAGCGCCTCGAGGAGCCGGACGGCCCCGAGATCGTCATCATCAATCCGGTGACCGCGCAGGGCTCGCTGGAGCCCATCGCGATGGATACCGCCCGCGCGCGCCTGTTCCAGGCATTGAAGCAGCGCGACCGTCACGATCGCCTACGCATGTATCACCCGCACACCGCCGGCGGCGTCCCGATCTACGTCCACGCCAAGGTGCTCGCGATCGATGACGACCTGATCCGAGTCGGATCGTCGAACTTCAACAATCGCTCGCTCCGGCTCGATACCGAATGCGACGTCACGATCGAGCATGACGGCGACTGCATTTCGGCCATCCGCGACGATCTGATCGCCGAGCATCTCGGCGTCGAGCCCGCCGAGGTGACCGAGCAGATCGCCGCGCACGGCCTCATCGGCGCCATAGAGCGGCTGCGCGGCCACGGCAAGACGCTCGTCCCCTTTGAGGTGCCGGATCTCTCCGACGTCGAGAAATGGCTCGCCGACAACGAGATCCTCGATCCCGAGGGGCCGGAGGGGATGTTCGAGCCGCTGGCACAGCGCGAGGGGCTCGTCGCGCGGATCAAGCGGCGCCGCCTCGCGCGGCGGCACTGATCGATGCACTGTAGGCCGCCGATGTGGTGACACCGGCGGCCACCAACGCTATCGGCGCGGGCATGACCGCCATCACGCCCGAAGTCGTCGCCGAACACGGCCTGTCCCCCGAGGAATATGATCGCGTCCTCCACGCGCTCGGCCGTGAGCCGAACATGGTGGAACTGGGCATCTTCTCGGTGATGTGGTCGGAGCATTGCTCCTACAAGTCGTCGCGAATCCACCTGAAGAAGCTGCCCACCGAAGCTCCCTGGGTGATCTGCGGCCCGGGTGAGAATGCCGGCGTGATCGACATCGGGGATGGTGAGGCCGCTATCTTCAAGATGGAGTCGCACAACCACCCCTCGTACATCGAACCGTATCAGGGTGCGGCGACGGGCGTGGGCGGCATCCTGCGCGACGTGTTCACCATGGGCGCGCGGCCGGTGGCGAACATGAACGCGCTTCGCTTCGGCCGCCCCGATCATCCCAAGATGCGCCACCTGATTTCCGGCGTCGTCCATGGCATCGGCGGCTATGGCAATTGCGTCGGCGTGCCGACCGTTGGCGGCGAGGTGAACTTCCATCCAGCCTATGATGGCAACATCCTCGTCAATGCGATGACGGTCGGCGTCGCCGATCAGGACAAGATCTTCTATTCCGCCGCCAGCGGCATCGGCAATCCTATCGTCTATGTCGGTTCAAAGACCGGCCGCGACGGCATCCACGGCGCCACCATGGCCTCGGCCGATTTCGGCGAGGATGCCGAGGAAAAGCGCCCCACCGTTCAGGTCGGCGATCCCTTCACCGAAAAGCTGCTGATCGAGGCATGCCTCGAGCTGATGGCCTCCGACGCGATCGTCGCGATCCAGGACATGGGCGCCGCCGGCCTCACCTCCTCCAGCGTCGAGATGGCGTCCAAGGGCGGCGTCGGCATCGAACTGATCATGGACGATGTGCCGCAGCGTGAAGAGGGCATGACGCCCTATGAAATGATGCTCTCCGAATCGCAGGAGCGCATGCTGATGGTGCTGAAGCCGGGCCGCGAGGCCTTTGCCGAGGCGATCTTCCGCAAGTGGGAACTCGACTTCGCCGTCATCGGCCATGTCACCGACACCGGCCGCATGGTGCTGAAGTGGAAGGGCGACACGGTCTGCGACATCCCGCTCGCCCCGCTCGCCGACGAGGCCCCGCTCTACGATCGCCCGCACGTCCCCACCCCGCCCGCCAAGGCGCTGGTCGACGTGCCCGAGTGCAAGGACATCGCTGCCGATCTCGTCACCCTGATGGGCTCGCCCGACATCGCGTCGCGCCGATGGATCTGGGAGCAGTATGACCACATGGTCGGCGCCGACACGGTGCAGCGCCCGGGCGGCGACGCCGCGGTGGTCCGCGTTCACGGCACCGACAAGGCGCTGGCGATCACCACCGATTGCACCCCGCGCTATTGCTACGCCGATCCGGTAGAGGGCGGGAAGCAGGCCGTCGCCGAGACCTGGCGCAATCTGACCGCGGTCGGCGCAAAGCCGCTCGCGATCACCAACTGCCTCAACTTCGCCAACCCGCAGCGCCCCGAGATCATGGGCCAGATCGTCGGCTGCCTCGATGGCATGGCACAGGCGTGCCGCGCGCTCGACTATCCGATCGTCTCCGGCAACGTCTCGCTCTACAATGAATCGAAGGCGACCGGCGGCGGCAGCGCGATCCTCCCCACCCCCGCGATCGGCGGCGTCGGCCTGATGGCGGACTGGACCAAGAGCGCCACCATCGCCTTCAAGGGCGCGGGCGACGTCATCCTCGCGGTCGGCACCCGCCGCGGCGATCTCGGCCAGTCGCTCTGGCTGCGCGAAGTCCACGGCCGCGAGGAAGGCCCCCCGCCCCGCGTCGATCTCGCGCAGGAGAAGGCCACCGGCGATCTCATCCGACACGCGATTGACCTGGGTCAGCTCTCCGCCGTCCACGACGTCTCCGATGGCGGCATCGCCGTCACGCTCGCCGAAATGGCGCTCGCCGGCAACATCGGCGCGATCATCGACCGCAAGCAGCCGTTCGACTGCGCGCATTCCTTCTTCGGCGAGGATCAGGGCGTCTACATCGTCACCGTCCACGATCACGCGCTGGCCGATTTCCTCCAGGCCGCGCTCGAAGCCAGCGTCGAGGCGGAGCCGCTGGGCCGCACCGGCGGCAAGCGCCTGATCTTCGAGCGGCCCGACCGTGACGATGTCGTCACGCTCGACACGCTGCGCGACGCGCACGAGGGCTTCTTCCCGACGCTGATGGGCGGCGAGGTGTCGCTGGAGGGCTGATCCGCCCGCCGGCGCCCCGCCCACCCCCAATGCGCGCCGCTCCAACCGGATCGCCCGCCCGGATCGTCACGCTCGACGTGATCCGCGGCGTGGCGGTGATGGGCATCCTGCTGCTCAACATCGTCGATTTCGCGATGCCGAGTTACGCTTATGTCGATCCCACCTTCTACGGCGGGGCGACCGGGGCGAACTGGTGGGCCTGGGCGGTCGTCTTCGTTCTGGCCGACGGCAAGATGCGCGGGCTGTTCACGATCCTGTTCGGCGCCTCCACGATGCTGATCGCGGAGCGTGCGCTCGCCACCGGTGAAAGCCCGGCGCGCGTCCATTACGCCCGCATGATCACCCTGTTCCTGATCGGCATGGCGCACGCCTATCTGATCTGGTCGGGCGACATCCTCGTTCCTTACGCGATCGGCGGCGCGATCATTTTTGCCGCCTGGCGCTGGCGAACGGAGGCGCTGCTTGGCCTCGCCACCATCCTCATGCTGCTCCAGCTCGTCACCGGCATCGCCGGTTACGCCGCGGCGCGGCACTTCGAGGCGCGCGCCACCGCTGCCGACGCCCCCATCGCACTGCAGGACAAATGGGCCCGCTACACCGGCGGCATCGCCGAAATACGCGCTGAGATCCCGCGCGAGATCGCCGCCTTCCGTGGCGGGTGGTCGGACGTGTCGCCCGCCCGCATCGCCCGTACCTTCGAGGCGCAAACTGAGGTCATGCCGTCGCTGCTGCCCGAGTCGATCGCGCTGATGCTGCTCGGCATGGCATTGTTCCGCAGCGGCTTCTTCGCCGGCGAATGGCCGCGCCGGCGTTACCGGCAGCTGATGCTGTTCGGCTACGGCATCTGCCTGCCGCTGTACCTCCCGCTCGTCTGGTGGATCTCCGCCACCAACTTCGATCCGCTCACCTTGCTGCTGGCCGATCCGCTTCACCTCGTCCTGCTGCGCCCGGGCCTCGCGCTCGCCTATGCCGCGACGATCATCCTTCTGATGCAGAGCCGGCCGGCTGGCGCGCTGACCCGCCGGCTCGCTGCCGTCGGGCGGATGGCCTTCAGCAACTATCTCGCCACCAGCCTTCTCTGCACCTTCGTCTTCTACGGCTATGGCCTCGGCTGGTTCGGCCACCTGGAGCGCTGGCAGCTCTATCCTATCGTCGCCGTGGTCTGCGCTGCGATGCTGCTCTGGTCGAAGCCATGGCTCGACCGATTCGCCTATGGGCCGTTCGAGTGGCTCTGGCGCAGCATGGCCCGCTTCAAGCTCCAGCCCCTCACACGCGGCTGATTTGCGAATAAGACGCAAAAGGACTTGCGACACATTCGCATTAGCCCTACTCCCATGCTCAGCCGTGAGGGGAGATCACATGGTCGTTTGCGTCTGTAATGCCATCCGCGAGAGCGACGTCCGCAACGCTGCACGTTCCGGATCGAAAACGGCATGCCAGGCCTATCGCTCGCTCGGCCGCCAGCCCAAGTGCGGCCAGTGCGTCACCTTCGCGCGAGCCATTATCGATGAAGAGCGCGCTGCTGCGTAGCGTTCGCAACGCCAGAAATCCGCAGAAATCCGCCACTTTTTAGATGGCGCTCACGCCCGACCGACGATACAAGCCGGCCCCGTAACGGAGGCACTGCAATGAAGGGCGACGCACGCGTCATCGAGTTCTTGAACGAGACGCTCAAGAACGAACTTACCGCGATCAACCAATATTGGTTGCACTATCGCCTGCTTGAGCATTGGGGCGTGCGCAAGCTCGCCGAATTCGAGCGGCACGAATCGATCGACGAGATGAAGCACGCCGATTGGCTGGCGGAGCGCATCCTGTTCCTCGATGGCCTCCCCAACTTCCAGCTGCTCGGCCGCCTGCGCATCGGCGAGACCGTCGAGGAAGTGCTGAAGGCCGATCTCGCGATGGAGATCGAGGCCGTGGCCCAGCTCAAGGCTGCCATCGCCTATTGCGAGGAAGTGAAGGATTTCGTCAGCCGCGATCTCTTCACCAAGATCCTGCTGAGCGAGGAAGAGCATGTCGACACGCTCGAGCGCCAGTTCGAGATGATCGAGCGCATGGGTCTGCAGAACTATATCCAGCTCAATGCCCAGCCGGAGCAGGCGGACGGCTGATCGTCCGCGCGCCGGCCACGGCCGGCGCCTTTGCCCCGCGCAATATCAGGATCGGCCGAACGTCCCGCCAGCCGGGCGTCGGCCGAATCCCGTCACCGGCCGGCGTGCAGCCATCGGCCCGGCTTCCCGCTCAAGCAGCGCCAGCGTGTCGTTGAACATCGGCCGCAGCCGGGCGATGTCCTCCACCGCCGCCTCGGGCGTCTCGCGCGCCTCGACACAGTCGCGGGCAATCACCTCGATCGCCTCGGCCAGATCTGCCAGCGGGGTCGCGCCGAACTGGCTCGCCTCGCCCTTTAGCGTATGCGCCGGGATCACAATCGCCGCGGCATTGAGCGCGCGCATGCCCGCCTCGATCGCCGCGACCGACTTCACCCCGTCCTCACGGAAATAGCCCAGGATCCGCACGAAGTCGGCGCCAAGCTCCGCCCGCGCCTTTGCAAAGGCTGCCCAGTCGACCAACGCGCTGCCTTCGAACGACACGATCTTATCCCCCTGCGCGCTGTGAATGACGGCCGCGCAAGTAAGATCATCTATCGCCGCGAAGTAAATAGCGGGTAACCGTCAGCTGCTATAAGGGTTTTTCGGTGCTCGCAACGTCAGACGGACCGGAACGGCACCAAATCCAAGATCTTTGCGCATCGAATTGACCAGATAGCGTTCGTAGCTGGCCGGCAACTGGTCGACGCGCGTGCCGAAGATCACGAAGCTCGGCGGCCGCGACTTGACCTGCGTTACGTAGCGCATCTTGATCCGCTTGCCGCCGGGCGCAGGCGGCGGATTGGCTTCGATCGCCTTTTCGAACCAGCGGTTGAGCTCGCCCGTCGGCACGCGGCGCGACCATGCCTCGCGCGTCTCGAATGCCGCGCCGATCAGCTGGTCGATGCCCTTGCCGGTCATCGCGGAGACGGTGATCAGCGGCACGCCCTTCACCTGGCTCAGGCCGTCGCCAAGCGCTGCCTTCACGCCGTTGAACAGAGACGAGGGGTCCTCGGCGACGTCCCATTTGTTCAGCGCGATGATCAGCGCGCGCCCTTCCTCCAGCACGCGGTCCGCAATGCGCAAGTCCTGCGATTCGAGGCCAAGCGTCGCATCGAGCAGCAGCACGACGACTTCCGCGAAGTCCACCGCGTGCAGCGCATCCGCGACCGACAGCTTCTCCAGCTTGTCCTGCACCTTGGCGCGCTTGCGCATGCCGGCAGTGTCGATCAGCCGCACCGGCCGCCCGCGCCACTCCCAGTCGATCGCGATCGAATCGCGCGTGATCCCGGCCTCGGGCCCGGTGATCATGCGATCCTCGCCCAGCATCCGGTTGACCAGCGTCGATTTGCCAGCGTTCGGCCGCCCGACAATCGCCAGCTTCAGCGGCGCGTCGGGGTTCTCGCCCTCGTCGTCCTCCCCGGCCTCTTCCTCATCCTCCTTCTCGAGGTGGGGAAGCAGCGCCTCGAACAGGTCCGCCACGCCTTCGCCATGTTCGGCCGACAGCTGCACGGGATCGCCAAAGCCCAGCGCCAGCGATTCCAGGATGCCTTGTTCGCCGGAGCGGCCTTCAGCCTTGTTCGCGACCAGCACGATCGGCGTGGTCGATCCCCGCAGCCAGCGGGCGATCTCCTCGTCCAGCGGCACGATCCCGGCGCGCGCGTCGATCATGAACAGCGCGACATCCGCCGCCGCCACCGCCGCCTCGGTCTGCAGCCGCATCCGCCCCGGCAGCGAGTGCGCGTCGTGGTCTTCGTAGCCCGCGGTGTCGACGACCCGGAAATCCAGGCCCAGGAGGTGCGCATCGCCCTCGCGCCGGTCGCGGGTCACGCCGGGGCGATCATCGACCAGCGCCAGCTTCTTGCCGACGAGGCGGTTGAACAACGTGGACTTGCCGACATTAGGGCGGCCGACGATCGCGACGGTGGGGAGACGTGCCATCGCGCCCCCCTACCCGCTCGCCACGCCCGCGTCACCTGTACGCGGACATGCGTCCCTTATGATCCAGCGTGTACAGGATCTGGTTCGCCACGATCGGCGGCAAGGTGAAGCTGTCGGACGCTTCGATCGTCACCTGTACGCTGCCATCGGCCGGCGATACGCCGACCAGTTCGCCGCGCGAATTGGTCAGCCAGAGCCGGTCACCGGCCAGCACCGGGCCGAACCAGGTATAGGGGTTCGATTTCTTCTTCTCGTTCTTGTACGCGCGCAGCTGGCCGATCCAGCGGACCTTGCCGTTGGCGCGCGACAGGCACACCAGCCGCGCATCGTCGGTCACGACGAACAGCCACTCGCCCGCGATCCACGGCGTCGTGATGCTGGCGAAATTCTGCTCCCACAGGCGTTGCCCGGTCGCGATCTCGATCGCCACCATGCGCCCGCCCTGCCCGACGGCATAAACCCGCCCGTCAGCGATCACCGGATCCGCGTCGATATCCGCCAGGCTCGATACCGAGGTGGAGATGCTGGTGCGCGACAGTGCGTCCTGCCACAGCGTGCGGCCATTCTCGTAGCGATAGGCGTTGAGCTCGCCCGAGGAGAAGCCGGCGACGATCGTGCCCGCCGCGGCAGCCGGTGCCGCAACGCCGAACACGCCCTGCGTCTCGACGCTGGCGGACGCGGTCCACTGCACCTTCCCGTCAGCCTCGCCCATCGCATAGAGCTGGTTGTCCTGGCTCAGCACATAGATCTGGCCGTTCGCGATGGTCGGCGCGCCGCGCAGCGGCCCGCCTGGCTTCGAACGCCATACCTCGCTGCCGTCAGCGGCGTTCAGCGCCACCACGTCGCCAAGGCCGCTCGTCGCATAGACGCGGCCACCATCGACGCTTGCGGCGCCGCCGAAGAGCGCCGACTTGTTCGAATCGTCCTTGGCCAATGCGGTCGACCACAGCGCACTGCCGGTCTCCGCGTTGAACGCATGCACCTTCGCCTCGACATCGACGACGAAGAGCTTGCCGTCCGCGATCACCGGCGTGCCGCCCAGCTGCTGGCGATTGGAGCCGCCGTTGATCGACGCGCCCCAGATCCGCGCCGGCGATCCGCCAAGCGCCAGATGGCCCATGTCCTTCGCGGCATTGCCGCCCGGCTGGCTCCACTCGGCGTTCACCTCGGCCGGCGGCAGCAGCACCTGCACGCCCGACAGCGACGGATCCACCTCCGCCTCATTTTCCGATACCAGAATCGGCACGCGATTGCCGACCGTCGGCGTCTTCTTTTCCTGGCCCTTGAAGATGCCGCAGGCGCTCAGAGCCATCAGGCTCGCCACTGCGATCGGGGCGGCAATCGACTTTTTCATTACTGTGCCTTGCTCTTTGCCCCGCCCTCAGCCGGGCCGGTGCCGCCATCACTCTTCGTGCCTGCGTCTGCCGGCACGGCGTCGACACCAAGTACGCCCGCCATCTGAACCGCGCGTTGACGGATCGTTGCCGGCACCTTCTCGTCCTGCGCGATCTGCCCGAACAGCTTGCCGGCAAGATCGCGGCGGCCCTGCTTCAGATAGGCCAGCGCCACCAATTCACCGGCGCTGCCGAAATAGGGGTTCTCCGGCACCGCGAGGCCGCGCAGCCGCGTGACGACCTGGTCCGGCTTGATCGTGTCGAACTCGGCCATCGTCTGGCGAACCAGCGCCAGCTGGCGGAACGGCGCGTCCAGCGACTCGTCGGCCGCGATCTGGCCGAACTTCGCCGCCGCACCCTTCAGATCGTCCTTCTGCAGCAGCAGGTCGGCCTGGGTGAACAGCGCCACCGCGCGATATCCGTCGGACTTCGATTGGGCGAGCTCGGCCAGCGGCGCGGTGGTCTTGTCCAGCCGGCTGGCGGCCAGATCGTCCCACACCAGCTGCAGCTTCTCACCCTCGCGCCCGGCTTCCTCGCGCTTCTGATGCTGCCAGAAGAGGTATCCGCCGAAGGCCGCGAGCGTCACGACGATCACGGCAGCGATGATGAGGCCCCAGCGCTTTGCCAGCGCCGCAGCCTGTTCCTTGCGCAGTTCCTCGTCGACTTCGCGCAGGAATGCTTGGTTGTTCTGCGGCGTGAGCGCCACGACTTACTCCGATACTAAAGGAAATCGGCGGCGAGCTTTACGGCCTGCCGACGGAAAACGAAAGCGGCTCAGGTTTTGGGGGCGTAAGTCTGCTCTGCGCCCGGAAACGCGCGCGTTTTCACTTCCTCGGCATAGGCCGCGGCGTGATCGCCGATGAAGCTCGCCATGTCGCCGTAACGCTTCACGAACCGCGGCACCCGCTCGAACAGGCCAAGCATGTCCTCGGTCACCAGCACCTGGCCGTCGCATTCCGCCGACGCGCCGATGCCGATCGTCGGCACGCTGATCGATCGCGTGATCTCGATCGCGATCGGCTCCACCACCCCTTCGATGACCACCGAAAAGGCGCCGGCCTCCGCCACCGCCACCGCATCGCCGACGATCTTGCGCGCCTCGGCCTCCGATCGGCCGCGCGCGCCATAGCCGCCCAGCGCATTCACCGCCTGCGGCGTCAGGCCAACATGCCCCATTACGGGAATGCCACGCTCGGAAAGGAACGCGACCGTCGACGCCATCGCCGTCCCGCCTTCCAGCTTCACCGCTGCCGCGCCCGTCTGCTTCAGCAGCCAGGATGCGCTTTCGAACGCCTTCTCCGGGCTCGCTTCGTAGCTGCCGAACGGCATGTCGACGATCACCATCGCGTGATAGCTGCCGCGCACCACCGCCGCTCCATGTGCCGCCATCATCTCCAGCGTCACCGGAACCGTCGAAGGCAGGCCGTAGATCACCTGCCCCAGGCTGTCGCCCACCAGCAGCATGTCGCAATGCGGATCCAGCAGCTGCGCCGTACGCACGGTATAGGCGGTCAGCATCACCAGCGGTTCCTTGCCCTTGCGCTGGCGCACGGCAGGAACGGTCACCCGCTTCATCGGCGCCGAAACGGGCGTCGCACGGCTGGTGGAACTGTCGATCGTGAAAGTCGTGGACATGGGGGGCGCTTAGCCGGTTCGCTTCACACGATCCAGCCGCGTGCCTTGGCGGTCATTGCGAACCACAAGGTGAACGCCCCCATCGCGAAGATCGCCGCCGGGAAATAGGTCGTCCAGCCGCCCTTCACGGCGATGATGTCCGTCGCCAGGAACATCCAGCCGAACATCACCACGATCGCGATCAGCGAGACGATCGCCAGCGGCACTGCAATCGCACGCCGAAGCAACAGCGCGATCCCCGCCGCCAGCCCGCCCCAGGTCGCCACTGCATAAACCCAGTCGTACCAGCGCGGCAGCGATGCGATCAACTGCCGGTCATAGTCGCTCGGCACCGCACCCATCGCCTCGGCCCCGTTCGTCACATGCTCGTAGAAGGACAGCAGCCCCATCGCTTGCCACAGAAGCAGCGGCAACGTGACGACCCAGAACCACGGCGGCGCACGGCGAGCCAATGCCATCCCTCATCCTCCCCTGATTGTCGGCAGGATGCTGCGCCTATCGTTGCGCACGCGCAATGGCCGGCAGCGCGGGCGGCGTCTCACCGGGGCACGCGCAACGCGCCGAGTCTCGCGCTCTTCCGCGAATAGGTCAGCCCTTGGCGAACAGCGCGGCGTAGCGATCCGGCTTGAACCCGGCCTCCATCACCCCGTCGCCCACCAGCAACGGCCGCTTGATGGTCGACGAGTGGGCTTCCATGATCGCCATCGCGCGCGCCGCATCCAGATCCGCCCGCTCCCCCTCGGGCAGCTTGCGGAACGTGGTGCCTTGCCGGTTCAGCACCGTCTCCCAGCCAAGCGCCTCGACCGCCTGCGTCAGCACCGCCACGTCGACGCCCGCCTTCTTGTAATCGTGAAAGCGGAACGGAACGCCATGCTCATCCAGCCACACCCGCGCCTTCTTCACGGTGTCGCAATTGGGAATGCCGTACATGGTAAGCGTCATCATGGCCCTCATCGTAATCGCCACGCCGATAGCGGCTCGAGTACGCAAAAGCAGCCTACCTGCTGACGCCCCAATAGCAGACAATCGTCTTCCATGGCATGATCACCAGATGAAGCCCGATCGATATGAATGGCTGCACGAAGAGCGCGAACGTGTCGCACGGGGAGGCACGGGCGCTCGTTACGTCGGCTATGTGTACGCCCAGCATTTGAAGCGGTCGGGCGGCATGATGCTCGCGATGCTCCCGATAATCTTCATTATTCAGGCACTTCCCCAAACTCCTGCCGGTCCTCTGCAGCCTCGCGCGGCGCTTGTGACCGGCATAGTCTTAGCGGCATTTGCAAGCGCGGCGCTCCGTTGGCTAAAGCCCGCTGGGCTTGTTCCGAAATGGGCGCTGTGGACCACCTTAGGGATGGGGTGTTTGATGTTCGCAATCGGACTGCTGACCTAAAGAACGTCGGCTTTCCACCCGATTGTGTTGAAGAAGTCGGTTGTGGATGCGGATCAGGGCTGTCGC
>CAYMIU010000045.1:0-33964 GCA_964390515.1 uncultured Stakelama sp. | reverse complement strand
AGCTCAGTTCATTCGAACTCTCCTTTCTTCTTCGCGCCACAACGGCGCACGCCCATTCGGGTGACGATCCCTGCCGATCGGGTTCGGCCTTCGCATCCGAGCCGCGGACGTTCCGGACAGCTGGCGACGCAGGCCGCAGGTTCCCCCTTTCGCGCCAGCCGTTCCCGGCGGCGCCGGTTCCGCGCGACGCGCGGCTCCATTCCCGGCCGGAGCCGGGACCCACTCCTGAACGACGATCACCAGGACCGCCCGGGACCTGGAGCAATCCTGATAGATTCTAGCACACCCTACGCACCTGGCGGTGCAAGTTTCCTGGGTATGTCAATGGCTTACGAGCAAACTGGTGAGTGCCACGCCGTGGGACAGTTCGGCGCTTAGGGCCGATCCCAGCTATTCCAATGGCTTAGGCGTCCCACGCGGTCACACGCAGTCCGTGCGACGGCAATACCCTTTGCACCGAGTGCGGCGATCGACTATAAGGCCCGTCGCCTCTTTCGATCCCCACCAGCCTCTCTGCTAGGAGGCTGGTTTGTCCACTACCAGGCATTGCACGGTTCGGCTGAACCGCCAGCAGCACGATCGCATCCTCGCGCTCGCTACCGAGCAGAATTGCAATCCGTCGGAGGTGATCCGGGCGGCCGTTGATGCCTATCTCGGCACGGCCACGCTCCTTACGTCAAGCCATCGCCGGCTCGCGCGCATCAGCGAGTTCATGCAGCTCGCGCTCGACGTCATCATCAGCGAGCAATATCCCGAGTTCCGCGACCGGATCATCGCCAACGCCGACAAGCGCCTGGAGCAATACCATGGCGCGTAACGACATCCGCACCGACGGCCGGCCGATCCCGCTCACCCACCATTCCGCACGCGGAAAAGTCCAACGCAACTCGGGCAATTTCACCCGCGGCAGCCAGCTCCTGACCCACGAGCTGCTGATGTGGTTCGCCGGCGCAAAACTTCCCTTCGTCGTCTGGTTCTTTGTGTTCCTCGCGGCCTGGTTCGTGATCATGTCGCTCAAACTGGACGAGCACGGCTTCCAACTCGTC
Organism: uncultured Stakelama sp.; assembly: GCA_964390515.1. Lineage (GTDB taxonomy): Bacteria > Pseudomonadota > Alphaproteobacteria > Sphingomonadales > Sphingomonadaceae > Sphingomonas. The sequence continues at coordinate 32,918 of CAYMIU010000045.1, read as the reverse complement.
TGCATGAAGCTCTACGCCATGCTCTGGGACTGGGTCGGCTTCGACCCGACGAAGCGCGTCAACGTCAGGCTTCCGAGCGGCGAACTCCACCGCACGATCATGGCCGTGGTCCCGTTGATGCCCGAGGTCCAGCGGGCCTGGAGCATCGCCATGCGCGGCCTTCTCGGCGCACTGCTTTTCTCGGTGTTCCTCACCATTCCCCTGTCGATCTGGTTCGTCGATCTCTCGCGTCGCCGTGGCAAGACGATCCTGCAGGAGCGGCACGAGCGCGGCGCTATGCTGGTCGATCGCGAGGTCCTCGTTGCCGAGGTCTCGCAGCATAACGCGGCCGCCTTCGCGACGGACGTGCGCAAATGCTTCCCGGGCCAGTCGCCCAAGCAGGTGCTCGCGCTTCCCTTCACGGCGCGCAAGCGTGCCGGAATCCACCATCCCTACACGCTCGCCGGCATCCCCTTTCCGCACCGGATGGAGCAGTCGCACACCATGCTGATCGGTACGACCGGCTCGGGCAAGACCACCGAGCTCCGGAGCCTCGTCCGGCAGATGCGCGAGCGTCAGGACAGCGCCGTGATCTTCGACCTGACCGGTGCCTATGTGGAGGCCTTCTACGACCCGGCGCGTGACACGATCCTCAATCCGATGGACCGTCGCTGCCCTGCATGGTCGATCTTCTCGGACTGCCGCACGCACAGCGAGTTCACCGCCGCCGCCGCCGCTCTCATCCCTGCCGATGGCGGCTCGTCCGAGCCGTTCTGGGCGCTCGCAGCGCGGACCCTGTTCATCGAGATGTGCATCCGCCTGGTCGAGCGGGGCCAGACGACCAACCTGGCGCTCTCCGAGAACCTGATGACCGCCGATCTGAAGCGGGTCCATCGCTTCCTCCAGAACACGATCGCCGACCCGCTGACCGCGCCCGAAGCGGCGCGCATGGCGGAGTCGATCCGCGCCGTCTTCAACACCAATGCGCAGGTCCTGCGCTTCCTTCCCGACACGGGCGAGCCGTTCTCGATCCGGGACTGGATCACCGGCGAGAAGCAGCCCGGGTCGATCCTCTTCATCACCTCTAACTACGTCGATCTGCCGATGAACCGGGCGCTGCTGACGCTTTGGATGGACCTCGCGATCAACCGCCTCATGACAATGCCGCGCACGCGCGAGTTGCGGACCTGGTTCATGTTCGACGAGCTCGGCGCGCTGCACAAGCTGCCGGCAATCGAGAACGGCCTCCAGACCGCGCGCGCGTTCGGCGGCGCCATGATCCTCGGCATCCACAGCTTCGAGAAACTGATCGAGGTTTATGGCGAGCAAGGCGCCCGCAACCTCGCCTCGCTTGCGCGTTCCAAGCTGATCCTTGCGACGGCCGATCTCGACACCGCCGAGCAGTGCGCGCGTTACATCGGCAATCGCGAAGTGCGGCAGATGGATGAAGCCTATAGCTATGGCTACAACAACACCCGCGACGCCTCGACACTGACTCCCAGGAAACAGGTCGAGCCGCTCGTGATCGCGGACGACATCACGAACCTGCCGTCGATGCACGGCTTCGTGAAGTTCCCCGACGGCTTCCCCGCCGCGCGCATCCAACTCCTCTGGAAGGATTATCCGCAGGTCGCCGAGGGCTTCCTGCCGCGACCCGACCTTCAGCCGGTCCGGTCAAGGCGCGGAGAGGAGGTGTTCGACGATGGCGCGGAGGGCGACGCGGGCGGGCGGGATGGCGCCGGCCAGGTCGTGGAAGAGGCCGTCGAGCCGGTCAACATCGCCAAGGAAATGGCCGCGCGGATCCTTTCCGCGGAGGCAACGGAGGAGCACAACCAAGTGAGCCGCCCGCCAGCCGAGCGCACCGAGGATCGCGGCGAGGAGCAAGCTCCGCGCGCGCACGCCGCCGATCGGGCGCAGGCGGTCCGCAATGCGCCCGATCAGGCGCAGGCGCCAACGGAAGGCCGTGACGATCGCCGCGAGAGTCGCGCGGCCCGAACGGCGCCCACGCCCGAGGATCAGACGCTCGCCGAATTGCGGCAGGACTTCTCCGCGAGCCGCGATCATGACGGCGCAGACATGGGGATCTGACCCATGCTCTCGGTCGCATCGGTCCGTTCCGCGTCCGGCGCTGCCAGCTACTTCGCGAAGGACGACTATTACACGGTCGAAGGCTCGTCGGAGATCAGCGCCTGGGGCGGGGAAGGTTCCGCCGCGCTCGGCCTTTCGGGCGAGGTGTCGAAGGAGGCATTCGAGGGCGTTCTCAACGGCATCTTGCCGGGCGGCGAGGCCGTCGCCCAGGTCGAGAACCGGCGGGCCGGAGTCGATCTCACCTTTTCGGCCCCGAAATCCGTTTCGGTGCTCGCCTATGTCGCCGGCGACAAGCGCATCCTCGGTCCCGACGGCGCCAACATGAAAGCCGTGACCCGCGCAATGGCCTGGGTAGAGAGCAACCTCGCCGAGGGGCGCAAGGACATCGAAGGCCGCAAGGTTCCGATGCGGAGCGGGAACCTCGTTTACGCGCTCTTCCAACACGACACGAGCCGCGCCCTCGACCCGCAGGCCCATGTCCACGCCGTCATCGCCAACCTGACCAAAATGCCCGACGGCAAGTGGCAGGCGCTCCACGCAGACAAGATCTGGTCTAATAACTCCGTGATCGGCTCGATCTACCATGCCTTCCTGCGCGAGGAGCTCGAGAAGCTCGGCTACCAGGTGGAGCTCAAGGGCAAGCACGGCACGTTCGAGATCGCCGGCGTGCCCAAGCCGGTGCTCGACGCGTTCAGTCAGCGCCGCGAGGCGATACTCGAAAAGGCGGCCGAGCTCGGCATTGTATCGGCCAAGGGGCGGGACGGCGTCACCACCAACACGCGCGATCCCAAGCTCAACGTCGAGGATCGCGAGGCGCTGCGGCAGGCATGGATCGACAAGGCGGCAGCGCTCGGTTTCGACGGCAAGTCGCTCCTCCACGCAGCCCTCGCCCGGGCGGCGCAACGCGATCCCGGCAGCGCGCTCGAGCGCGGCTACCGCGCCGTATCGGAAGCGGTGTCGACGGCATGGGACAAGCTCGGGTCGGCCTTGCGCGCGCACGATCCTCTCGTCGATCGCGGCCTTGCGCGAGTGACCACCTCGCCGGCCGAAGCACGCGCGCAACTGGCGGTCGCCTCCGCCGTCCGGATGCTGTCCGAACGCGAAGCCGCCTTCAGTGTCCACCAGCTTGGCAAGACCGCGCTCGACCTCGGGCTGAAGGGAGTGACAGTCGACCATGTCGAGCGGCGGATCGAGCAGCTTGTCGGGCGTGGCCAGCTCATCGCGGGCGAGGCGCGGATCGGCGACACGCACCCGCGGATGGTCACGACCCGGGAAGCCCTTCTGACCGAGGAACGGATCCTCGGGGCAGTCGAGGAGGGCAGGGGGCTCGCCTCGCCCATCCTCGCCGCGCAGGACGCTCCAGGGCGGCTCCAGGCGGTCGCAGACAGGGAGCTCAACGCCGGCCAGCTCGGCGCGGCCGCGCTGATCCTTTCCTCTGAGGACAGGACCGTCGCGATCCAGGGCATCGCCGGCGCCGGCAAGTCGACCATGCTGCAGGCGGTTGCGCGTGTCGCGGAAGCCGAGGGCCGCGCCGTCATGGGCCTGGCCTTCCAGAACAAGATGGTCGCCGATCTCGCGGAAGGGGCAGGGATCAGATCCCAGACGATCGCCTCGTTCATCCTCGCCAACGAGTGCCACGTTCAGGCCGGGGCCCCCGCATACGACGAAGCCCGCGCCGCGCTCGCCGGCTCGATGCTCATCGTCGACGAAACCTCGATGGTCTCGTCCGACGACATGCTCAAGCTCCACCAGATCGCCGCCGCGCTCGGCGTCGACAAGCTCGTCCTCGTGGGCGACCGCCAGCAGCTCTCTTCAATCGACGCCGGCAAGTCGTTCGCGCTCATCCAGGCGGGTGGAGGCACGATGGCGCGAATGGACGAGAATATCCGGCAGCGCACGGATCAGCTCCGCACCGTCGCGGCGCTCGCCAACCTCGGCGAAGCGTCCAAAGCGATGAAGGTGCTGGGCGAAAGCGTCGTCGAGCATCAGAGTCTGGCGCTCCATGCGGCCGAGATGTGGCTCGGCCTTTCCGCCGCCGATCGCGAGGCGACGGCCGTGTTCGCGTCGGGGCGCGCGGCGCGAGCGGTCATCAACCAGCGGATCCAGGACGGCCTCGCCACCGAAGGCAGCGTGCGAGGGGAGGGCATCCACCTCACGGTGTACGAGCGCGTCAACACCACGCGCGAGGAGCTGCGCTATGCGGCCACCTATCAGGCCGGGCAGACGCTCGAGGTCGGCCGCGGCGGCGGCCAGGACGTCGGCCTGGCCGCTGGCCGCTATGACGTCGCCAAGGTCCACCCGAACGGCAAGGTCGACCTGAAGCTCGGCAACCGCTCCATACGCTTTGATCCGCAGAAGCTGTCGCCGACCGAAAAGCGCGACCGGCTGCAGCTCAGCGAGAAAAAGGATCTCCACCTGCGTGAGGGCGACCGCATCCGCTGGACCGCCAACGACAAGGAACGCGGGCTCCACAACTCGGCGCTGGCGCGGGTGCTCGCGGTCGACCCCGGCGGCGTGACCGTCGAGACCGCCGGCAAGGAGCGGCTGACGCTCGATCTCGGCGACCCGATGCTGTCGCGGCTCGACCTTGCCTACTCGCTCAACATGCACATGGCGCAGGGCATCACGACCGACAAGGCGATCACCGTCATGTCGAGCCAGGAGCGCAATCTCTCCAACCAGCGCCTGTTCAATGTCGGAGTCACGCGCGTGCGCGATGAGCTCACGATGGTGGTCGACGACAAGGAGAAGCTCGAGCGCCAGCTCGACAACAATCCGGGCAACAAGACGTCGGCACTCGAAACCGTCGGTCGCCTCGACGTTGATCACGAACGCACACGCGGCAAGAGCAGCGGACCCCGCGAGAAGCTTCATGTCGGCCCGGTCGACCTGGCGGACCTGCCGCCGTTGCCGGGTGAGCTGCCGTCCCCGGCCCACACGCAAGGCGCCGCCGCCGCTGCCGGCGCTTCCAAGTCACCGCCCGACCTCAAGCCGGACCGTGGCGACGCTCTGCCGCCGCTGCCGGAACGGAGCCTGGGGCTCGACCTGTGAAGACCGGCCGGCCGGACGCCGGAGCTTGATGATGGAGACGACGATGAGTGGATGGGATTTCGACGAGGTGGGCAAGTTCGGCAGCGCCAAGGCCGCCGAGGATTTTGCCAAGCGCAACGATGTCGATCCGCGGGACATCCGGACGCGCGACACCCGGGACGGTGTCGAACTGGAGATCCGGCGCTCGAGCCTCGATCGGCGCGGGCTCAAGGACAGCGGCGAGGGCCGCCGAGACGGCTGGAGCTGATGAAATCATGCCGGCGCGATCCGCCACGTGGGCCGCGCCGGTGAAGGGGGAGACCTACGTCATGGGCATCGATGATCGTGACTACATGAAGGAACGCTATCGGCAGCGCCAAGGTCTTGCGCCGGGGAGGCGCTTTTGGGGCTTCGGCAAAGCTGCGCGCGAGGCTCGAGCGGAGAGGGCTCGAAAGGAACAGGCCGTACCCCTAGGGAGCGCCTCGTGGATCGACGCCAAGGGGAGGGGCGCGAACGGCGGGCTCTGGTTCGATGCGAAGAACCGGGGGTTCGACTATCAGAAGGGCCGCAAGGTGCGGTTCGGTCCCCACCCCATGCAGAAGTGGATCATTCTGCTCTCCGCCGCCTCCTTCCTTTATCCGATGTACCGGGAAGCGAGGCGCAGTGGCTGGCTCCCCGATCGGGAAGCAGCCTTGCCTTTTCCGCCCTCTGGAAGCGTCACGGTGAACGCGGCCATAGACCCGCACGATGCCACATCGCGCATGCGGGTGGTGACGGCATCGGCCAATGCTGTCGTCCAACTGTTCGACCCCGGATCCGACCACCACGTCATCTCAGTCTACGTTCATGGCGACGATGACGTCACTGTCCCGGTTCCGCCTGGCACCTATCGGATGCGTGTCATCGAGGGCGACAAATGGCATGGGCCCGTGAAGTTCTTCGGACCATCGACGACTTATGAAAGCGTCGTGAAGCTCATGACATTCACCCGACGGCATTTCGGAGGGATAGACCTGCATCGACGCCCCGATGGAACGTTGAAGACCCGGGTCAAGATAGGCGACCCGCCGCCTTTGCTTGCCGCCGAGGGGAAGGGGAGGTGACCCGCCGAGCCGGCGCGGTTCAGCGCTCCCCACCGATGGCGGCATCGAGCGCCGCTTCAAGTCGATCGATCACTGCGGCCCGGCTCGCCATTTTGGGGAGTTCGCGGCGCGCAAAATCCTGGAGCCGCCGCACATCCCGCACTGGCAGGCGCAACGTCAGGATCGTCCGGTCCAGCGCGGACGGATCAATCGCATCCGCCTCTTTGCCGGCTACGAGAAAGTGCTCGAGCAGACGCTTGCGGGCGGCGAAGCTCCAGCCCAGCGCGGCAAGCTCATCCGGCGTGAGTGCGAGGAGCGCGAGCGCGACATCCATGATATCTTCGAAGGGCAGCAGGAGGCGTACGACCCGTCCGCCCCGCTCGCGCCAGCGCCTAAGCGGACCGCGCTTCACTGCAAGGTCGGCCTTGCATCCTCACCGTCCAACGATCGTAGGGCCGCCAGTATCTCGTCGACGGACACGGGCTGTCGGGCCCCTGGCGGCCGGCGGAGCGCCGGCTGGCCCTCGACCGCGACGCGATCGGATGCCCAGGACGCGAGGATGGCGCGCTTCACCTCCGGTTCGAGCGTCGGGTGCCCCGCAACCTCGAACGGATGGAGATATCGGGAAACAGGCTGCGACATGAATACCTCCTTTCGCTTCGTCGCGGCTAGCTTCAGGCTCAGCTTATCGCCGAGATTTGGAAGCGATTTGAACCAGATCAAGAGGCGAGGGCAGGGGAAAGACACGGCTGCGATCCTCTCGGCGCAGGCGCTTGTAACGCCGCTGCCTTGAACGCTGAACCGATGCCTCGGGATGGGAGCCGCGCGCAGCCGATCAACCACGCTTACAGCGCCAGCATCTCCTGGACCGGTCCCGCTCCGATCTCTTCGATGAGGAACGTCCGCGCCGCGGGCGTCTCAAGCAGATCGATCTCCGGCACGCTATGGTCGAGCCACTGCATCACCTGGCGGCGATGGATGATCGCGCCGTGCCGTTCCTGGTAGCGCGCTACCTCAGGGTTCGCGGCGACGGTCACGACACGATAGCAGAGCGGCCAATCACCCATCGGCGGCTCCCAAACCGCAGCGAGATAGAAGTGGTTGCCGCCGTCGAGCATGACGCGATAGCGCTTCCGTCCGACGGTCATATGGAACTCGCTTGCCGGAATCAGACAGCGATGGGCCGGAAACGTCCGCCCTTCCGCCCGCACGAAGCGGTAGCTGTCGCCGTCGCTGAACCGCGGGTTTGATCCCCAGGTCGCCTCGACCATCTCGATTTCGCTGGCATCGTTCGGATTTCGCCGGATGATGGCGCGGCGAGCGCCCAGCGGCGCGTCCGAATCGAAAGGTATTGGCGGTTCCATGCCAAAGAACATAATGGGAACGATAAAGCGTCGCAAGGAAGGCTGACGAACGGTGTGCAACGATTATCGCCTGGAGGTGGATATCGCCTCGATCGCCGAGGATTTCGACAATCTGAAGATCAAGATCAGTATGCCCGAAGGCACGCCGAACGTGCCGGCACGCGAGGATATCAAGATCAGCGATACCGCGCCGATTGTGCGCAGCGTCGAAGACGAGCGCGGCGCTGGCGAACTGGTCAACCGCAAGTGGAGCTGGCCAGGCCAAGGCGGCAGGCCGGTTTATAATTTCCGCTCGGAGGGCCGCGAGTTCACCAGCGGTCGCTGCCTCATATTGGCCGATGGCTTTTATGAATTCACCGATCCCCAGCCGGGCCAGAAGCGGAAAACCAAGTGGCTATTCACGATGAACGATCATGACTGGTTCTGCATAGCCGGCATCTGGCGCTCGCACCCTCAGGCCGGCGAAGCCTTCACCATGCTGACGATGGAGCCGGGCGAGGACGTGAGGCCGTATCATCATCGCCAGATCATCCCGTTGAAGCGCGATCAATGGGCGGATTGGTTGGACCCGTCGGTGCCGGCATCGGATGTGCTGACCGCGCTTCCGAAAGGCACCCTGACGGTCACGCGCGTATTCCCGCCCAGCGAGCCGGCACTGCTCTAACGATGCCCGACGCGACCTCCCTCGACCGTTTCGTCGAAGCACAGACACTGGCCTATGCCGGCGCGCTTGCCGAGATCCGTCGCGGCGCCAAGCGTTCGCATTGGATCTGGTACATCTTCCCGCAGCTCGCCGACCTCGGTCGAAGCTCAACAGCAAAGCATTTCGGCATCCGCTCGGCCGATGAAGCGGCGGCATATCTCGATCATCCGGTGCTCGGAGCGCGCTATCTCGACTGCGTGGCCGCGCTACAGGATTTGCCGACCAGTGACCCCGTAGCGGTGTTCGGCGAAGTCGACGCGATGAAGCTGCGCTCGTCGCTGACCTTGTTCGAGGCAGCCCGGCCGGCGGCATTGCTGGCGGCGGCACTCGACCGCTGGTTCGGCGGCAAGCGTGACGAGATGACGCTACGGCTGCTTGGCGGCGTCTGACTCTGCTTGACGAAGATCGGATAGAGGGGGAACATAGGGCGAACAAATGAGTCGTTAGCTTGCCCGATGTTTGCCCAACCGCCACCTCTCGATCGGCCGCGCGCCGATCAAATCGCTGCGCTTCGCGCACAGCTTGCGCACGCCCAGAGCCGGCACGGGCCGGCGCTGGCGTTCGGGCTGGCGGCGCTCGACGACCGATTAGCCGATCACGGCCTCGATGGTGCAGGCCTCCACGAGATCGCGCCGGCGCGGCCGTCGCTGAGTGACGACGCTGCCGCGACGCTGTTCGCAGCGGGTATCGCCGCCCGCTTCGCATCGCAATCCGGCTTCACCGTGCTGTGGGCGCTCTCGAAATTTGACTTGTACGCGCCCGGCCTCGAACAGGTCGGGCTCGGCCCCGATCGCATCCTCTATGCCCAAGGCCGCAAGGATGCCGAGGTGCTGGCGATGGCAGAGGACGCTCTGCGCGATGGCTCGGTCGCCTGCGTGATCGCCGAAGTCAGGGCGGCGGATCAGACCGCCACACGCCGCCTCCAGCTTGCGGCATCGGACGGCAAGACGCCGATGCTGCTCTACCGCCGACACCGCACTCGCGACCGATGCCCGCTCGATCAGCCCTCGTCGGCGATGACGCGCTGGCGGATCGGCTGTGCGTCGTCGGCGCGGCTGCCCTATCCCGGTGTCGGCCGCGCCCGCTGGTTCGTCGAGCTGGTCCGCCAGCGGAACGGCAATCCTTTTTCCCTCGAACTCGACGCATGTGATGATCAGGGTCGCCTCGCTCTACCTGCCGCAACTGCCCATAGAGCGACTGCGACGGCTGGAGCGGCCAGCCAAGCCGCCTGAGGCGCTGCCGGCTCCATCAAAGCCCATACCTCGAGCGCCGGTCGACGACGATCCCGGCGCCTGCTCGGTGCCGCGCGGCGGCGGCTGGCGGGCGGGCGCGCGATGGGCGCTCGCCAGTCACGGCGGCGCAACCTGGCCGCGCGTTGGCGCGCTGCCTGACAAGCCTAGCCAGGGCGAGAGCGGTGCACTCCCGGCGCACAAGCGGCCGACCATGCGCGAGATGGGACGACGCAGCGAGGCCGCCGACAATCCGTTCAAGGCAATGCCGCCCGACGAAGGCGCGCGCGGCGATGCGCCCGTCGCTGCCGCCCTCATCGGGACATGGGCGCGGCCGACCATCCTGGTCGAACGTGTCGCCCAGCGCGATGTCGTCACCGCCGCCTGTCCGCAAGCGCTGGACCTCGGCTTACGCCCCGGCATGGCAGCCGCGCACGCCCGCGCGCTCGTCGCCGAGCTCGATGTGCGCGACGCTGAGCCCAAGAACGATCGCGGCGTGCTCGACCGCCTCGCGCTGCATGCGGTCGGGCACTGGACACCGACCGCCAGTGTCGCCGGAGCCGATGGCCTGTGGCTCGACCTCACGGGCACGACCCACCTGTTCGGTGGTGAGCAGCGCTTCTGCCGACGGCTGCTCCGCTTCCTGCACCGGCTCGGATTTACAGCGACCATCGCAATCGCCGGCTCGCCTGGCGCGGCGCATGCGCTCGCACGCTACGGCGGCGAACGCGTCACTATCCTCCCGCCCAGCACCGAGACCCAGGCGATTGCCGACCTGCCGCTGGCGGCGCTGCGGCTTGAGCCCGACACCCTGGCTTCTGCGGCACGCTTCGGGCTGGAGCGGGTGGCCGATCTCTATCCGATCGCGCGCGGACCACTTGCCCGGCGGCTGGGCATGAAGACCGTCGCCCGACTCGACCAAGCCCGCGGGCTGGTGGCCGAGCCGATCGTGCCGGTGATGCCGTTTGAGGTGCCGCGCGTCGAGCGCCGCTTACTCGAACCGATCGGCACGGCCGAAACGCTCACGCAGGTCATCGGTGACCTCGTCGACGATCTGGTCTGCGTGCTGCAGGCGCGGGGGCTCGGTCTGAGGGCTGCGGTTCTCACCTGCGTTGGCGTCGATGGAGTCGAACAGCGGATCGGGCTCGGCGCCGCCAAGGCGACGCGGGAGGCCAAGCATCTCAAGCGGATGCTCGCCATGCGGGTCGAGCGGATCGAACCCGATCTCGGTATCGAGGTGATGTCGCTCTCGGCACCGCGGGTCGAGGATTTGATGCCCGTGTCGCTCGGCGCTGGGCTTGCCGAGCCCCGCGTTCCCGATCTGGCGCCGCTGGTCGACCAGCTCACCGTCCGCGCTGGTGATGGAGCGCTGTTCCGCATCGGGGCGCAGGAAAGCGACGTACCCGAGCGCGCCACGCTGCGCGCCGCCGCGCTGGCGTGCCCGGCGGGCTGGCCAAAGTGGAAGCGGCCGGCGCGACTGCTGCGCCGCCCTGAGCTGCTGTCCAGCGTCGTGGCGCTGCTCCCTGATCATCCGCCGCGCCGGTTCGTCTGGCGCGGCCAGCCCTATCGCGTGGTCGCCGGCGATGGCCCCGAGCGCATCCACGGCGAATGGTGGCGAACCGAGCGCGAAATGTGGGCGGTCCGCGACTATTTCCGGGTCGAGGTTGAGGGCGGCGAACGCTTTTGGCTGTTCCGTCGCGGCGATGGCGTCGAAGGCAGCACCGGCGATCTGAGCTGGTACATGCACGGGCTGTTCGGCTGATGGCGACCTACGTCGAACTTCAGGTCACGAGCCATTTCTCGTTCCTGCGCGGCGCGTCTTCGCCGGAGGAGCTGTTCTCGGCCGCCGCGCTGCTAGGTTACAAGGCGCTGGGCCTGACCGATTGGGGCGGCGTGCCCGGCGTCGTGCGCGGCTGGCGCGGCCAGAAAGCGACCGGCGTCCGGATGATTGCCGGAGCGCGGCTCGATCTGACCGATGGCCGCGCGTTGCTGGTCTATCCGACAGATCGGGCGGCGTGGCCGCGGCTCACGCGGCTGCTTTCGGTCGGCAAGGCGCGCGGCGGCAAGGGCTGCTGCATTCTCGACTGGAGCGATGTCGTCGCGCATGCCGAGGGACTGATCGCGGTCCTTGTGCCGGACGTGCCCGACGACACCACCGCCGGGCAACTCGCCGAGCTGCACGAGACGTTCGGGCCGCGTGGCTATTTAGCCCTGTCACTGCGTCGCCGCCCCGATGATGCCCAGCGCCTGTTCGAACTGGATAAGCTGGCCCGGCGCACCGGCACGCGCAGCGTCGCGACCGGCGACGTGCTGTACCACACACCGGCGGCGCGGCCGCTGCAGGACGTGATGACCGCGATCCGTGAGAAGACCACGATCGACGCGCTCGGCTTCCGCCGCGAGCGGTTCATGGATCGTGACCTAAAGTCGCCCCAGGAAATGGAACGGCGGTTTGCCGCATTTCCCGATGCCATTCGGGCAAGCGCCGACATCGCCGCGCAATGCACATTCGACCTCGGCGAAATCCAGTATCAATATCCTTATGAGCAAGCCATGGCCGGCCGTAGCGCTCAGGAGGCGCTGACCTTTCTGACCGAGGAGGCGGCCGCCCGCGCATTTCCCGAGGGCCTGCCGCAACGTTATCGCGATCAGATTACCCATGAGCTGCGATTGATCGATCAGCTCGGTTACGCGCCCTATTTCTTGACCGTCAACTCGATCGTTGCGGAAAGCCGCCGCCGCGGCATTCTGTGCCAGGGTCGCGGGTCGGCCGCCAATAGCTGTGTCTGCTACCTGCTCGGCATCACGTCGATCGATCCGATCAAGCATGAGCTGCTGTTCGAGCGTTTCGTGTCGGGCGAGCGCAAGGAACCACCCGATATAGACGTCGATTTCGAGCACGAGCGCCGCGAAGAGATCATCCAATGGATTTATGAGACCTACGGCCGCGACCGCTCGGCGCTGACTGCCGTCGTGACCCGCTTTCGAACGCGCGGCGCGGTGGCAGAAGTCGGCAAGGCACTGGGGCTCCCTCGCGATCTTACCAAGTTGCTGACCGGCCTCGTCTGGGGCTGGTCGGTCGACGGCATCACCGACGAGCAGATCGCCAGCCTCAACCTCAACGCCGAGGACCATCGGCTGAAGCTCACCCTGCTCCTCGCCCGCCAGCTCATCGGTACGCCGCGGCACCTGTCGCAGCATCCAGGCGGCTTCGTACTCACGCAGGACCGGCTGGACGATCTCGTGCCGATTGAACCGGCGCGGATGGAGGACCGGCAGATCATCGAATGGGACAAGGACGACATCGACGAGCTGAAGTTCATGAAAGTCGACGTGCTGGGTCTCGGCATGCTGGGTTGCATGAATCGCGCCTTCAATCTGCTGCGGGACTGCAAGGGCATCGAGATTGGTATGGCCGACCTGCAGGATGACGACCCCGACGTCTATGCGATGATTCAGAAGGCGGACACGCTCGGCGTCTTCCAGATCGAGAGCCGTGCGCAAATGTCGATGCTGCCGCGGATCAAGCCCAAGGAGTTCTACGATCTCGTGATTGAGGTCGCCATCGTCCGGCCTGGCCCGATCCAGGGCGACATGGTCCATCCCTATCTTCGGCGCCGCGAGGGCAAGGAAAAGCCTGAATATCCGAAGCCCGAACTGCGCGCCGTGCTCGAGAAAACCCTGGGCGTGCCGTTGTTTCAGGAGCAGGCGATGAAGGTCGCCATCGTAGGAGCGGGCTTTACCCCGGCCGAAGCCGATCAACTACGCCGTGCGATGGCGACCTTCAAGCTGACCGGTGGCGTCAGCCACTTCTATGACAAGCTGGTCGGCGGAATGGTCGAGCGCGGCTATCCCAGGGACTTCGCCGAGCGGACATTCAAGCAGATCGAGGGGTTCGGCAGCTACGGTTTCCCCGAAAGCCACGCCGCCTCTTTCGCCAAGATCGTCTATGCGAGCTGCTGGATGAAGCACCATCATCCGGACGTCTTTTGCGCGGCGCTGCTCAACGCTCAGCCGATGGGGTTCTATGCGCCCGCGCAGATCGTCGCCGACGCGCGTAAGCATGGTGTCGAGGTCCGGCCGGTGTCCATCAACGCTAGTCATTGGGACTGCACGCTCGAGCACGGCAGCGGCGACTACGGGGCGGTGCGGCTCGGGTTCCGGCAGGTGCGCGGGCTCGCCAATGTCCATGGCGCGGCGATCGTCGGCGCGCGCGGGCCGGCGCCATTCGAGAGCGTCGAGGAGGTGTGGCGCCGGGCCGGTGTGCCCCGCGCCGCGATCGAGCGGCTCGCAGAGGCCGACGCGTTCCACTGCATCGCGCATAACCGGCGCCAGGGATTATGGAAGGTAAAGGGTCTCGGCGAGGCACCGCTACCGTTGTTCGCCGCGGCTGACGAGCGGGAAGCGAAATTCTCGCCGGAGGGCTTGGAGCCCGTGGTCGCTCTCCGACCGATGACCGACGGCCGCGAGGTGGTCGAGGACTATCGCTCAACCCAGCTTTCGTTGCGGGGGCATCCCGTCAGCTTCCTGCGCGACCAGCTCGATAGGATGAAGGTCGTGCGGTGCGCCGATCTCGCCGCTATCCGCGACGGGCGCAATGTCGAGGTCGCCGGCGTCATCCTCGTGCGCCAGCGCCCCGGCTCGGCCAAGGGCGTGCTGTTCGTGACGATCGAGGACGAGACCGGCATCGCCAACGGCATCCTGTGGCCTGACCGGTTCGACATCTACCGGCGTCCGGTGATGTCCGCATCGATGATCGCGATGCGCGGTCGGCTGCAGAAGGAGGGCGAGGTCATCCACATCATCTGCGACCGCATCACGGACCACGACGAGTTGCTGAGGTCCGTTGGCCGCATGGACTTCCGTTTTCCGGCCGGCCATGCCGACGGGGCGAAGAACGGTGGTGGCCCCGATCCGCGTGACCCGCATTTTGCGCGCGCCCGCACGCTCGCCTCGGCGCCGTTCGGAACCGCGATCGACGAAGCCGAGGTTCTGCCCATCCGCAGCCATGACTTCCACTGACAGGACCGCACCCTGCCAGGGCCGCGGTGATCATGGGCTTTGATCATCCGCAGACCGGATGTGCGGTAGCGCCGCCTCAACCGCTGTTCTGGCGCCGCTGAGATAGCTCCTCCACATCGGCTTACCCTCGAACTTGATATTCTCGGGATGCCCATCAAGACGGCAAAGGGCACGAGCCGCCGCTTCGATCGCGCGTTCAAGATCAGGCATTGAAACTCTCCTGCCACGGCGAGAGCGCGCGCTGACCACGCGGAAAAGACCCGGCCCAGGCGTCGCTCTCATCGCCTAAGCCATTTCGAACACTGTCGTGGACTCCATCCCTCTGACGGGTGCGATCGCGATCTACGCCGTGCGGCAAATCGGCCGGGTCGCCGGCTGAACCCGGGAGCTCGCAGCGCCGAAAACAAGGCGCGCGCCGGCTTCCTGACCACGGCGAGATTGCCGAAACCGGGCTGAGATATGTCAGCGCAGCTAGCAGACGGCGTCTCCATAGCAATGCTCGCGCGATGCTTTGCAAACAAGAGCAGGTGCCGAGTGACGACGATAGGCCGCAACAACTTGCCGGTTCGAAGGGGCAGCGAAGCACTGCCGTCCCGTCCGAAAGCACTTCGCCGTACTCGGCAGCACGCGTTGTGAAATCCGAACTTTAACTCACAAACGGAGGATGGACGATGCGGAAACACCTAATCATCTCGACAGCCCTCGGCGCCCTCGCCATTTCGGCGTGGTCGAGCGCCGCGGCGGCCCAGGCTTCTGCAGCCAGTCAGCAAACGCAGCCGCAGACTTCGACTCAAGCGGCTCCGCCGGGCGGAGCCCAAGCGCAGTCGAATCCCACCAATCCACCCGAGGCGCAGCGGGACAAGCTCGTCGACGAGGCGGTCGCCGCGGTGCGCGAGACGCAGAACGCGTTGACCGCAATCGACCAGAACAAGAACGACGACGCGATCGCGGCGCTGGAGCGCGCGACCGGCAAGCTCGAGATCGTCCTCGCCCGCACACCGACGCTTGCGCTCGCTCCGGTCGATGTGAGCGTCGTGACGCACGACGTGATCGGAACCCCGGCCGACGTCGAGAAAATCCGCGGAGAGGTGGGCGCCGCGATCGCCCAAGGTCGCCTGCAGCTGGCGCGCAAGCTCATCTCCGACCTGGGTTCCGAAACGGTCGTGAACATCAGCAAGCTCCCGCTCGGCACCTACCCCGCCGCACTCAAGCAGGCGGCCGCGCTGCTGCACCAGGGCAAGCCGCAGGAGGCCAAGGCGGTCCTTCAGACCGCACTGGGCACGATCGTGATCGACCAGATCGTGATCCCGCTCCCTCTCGTTCGCGCGCAGCTCGCGCTCGAGGACGCGCGCAGCCTGCTCGAGAAAAGGAAGCGGACCGATGCGGAAAGCGCCCGCATGCGCCAGCTGTTGGGAACGGCCCGCACGCAGCTCCAGCTCGGCAAGGCGCTGGGCTATGCCACTGACAGCGAGATGACCGACCTGATCGCCTCGGTCGACGATCTCGAGCGTAAGACCGCCGGCTCGCAATACGCCAAGGGGTTGCTCGATCCCTTTGGTCCCAAGTTCGACGAGGCCAGGCGGTCGAGCCAGCGCCCGCGCTAGGCAGCGCTCAGCATTCGATCGTCTCCCGCGCGGCGGGCTGGTCACCACAAGCACAAGGGGGCGTTCAACTTGGCGAACGCCCCACGGGAGGTAACATGTTGCGCCAGCCCGCCAGCGCACGCGGCGCGTTCGAGGCCCTCGATCGTCTAGCCATCAACACGATCCGTACGCTCGCCATGGATGCCGTCGAGAAGGCGCAGTCCGGCCATCCCGGCACCCCGATGGCGCTGGCGCCAGTGGGCCACACGCTGTGGGCGCAGTTCCTGCGGATCGATCCCGACGTGCCGGACTGGCCCAATCGAGACCGTTTCGTGCTCTCGGTTGGGCATGCCTCCATGCTTCTCTACGCGCTTATCCACCTCGCCGGCATCAAGGAGGTCGATGCGGAAGGCAGGGCTACTGGCCTGCCTGCGGTGAGCCTCGACGACATCAAGAACTTTCGCCAGTTGGGCTCAAGGACGCCGGGCCACCCCGAGTACCGGGTGACGACCGGCGTCGAGACCACGACTGGCCCACTCGGCCAGGGCTGCGGCAATTCCGTCGGAATGGCGGTCGCCGAACGCTGGCTCGCCCAGCACTTCAATCGCGATGGCTTCACCCTCTTTGACCATGACGTCTACGTGCTGTGTGGCGACGGCGACATGATGGAGGGCGTGTCGGGCGAGGCGGCAAGTCTCGCCGGACATCTCAAGCTTTCCAACCTCTGCTGGATTTACGATTCGAACCGTATCAGCATCGAGGGCCATACCGACCTCGCCTTCACCGAGGATGTGGGCAAGCGCTTCCAGTCCTATGGCTGGAACGTGCTCCACGTCGACGACGCCAACGATACTGAGGCGTTCGCGCAGGCAATCGAAAGCTTCAAGGCGACCGACGACCGACCCACCTTCGTCGTCGTCCACTCGATCATCGGCTGGGGCAGCCCCAAGGCGGACAGCGAGAAGGCTCACGGCGAACCGCTTGGTGCCGACGCGATCGTCGCCACCAAGAAGGCGTATGGCTGGCCGGAGGACAAGACCTTCTACGTGCCCGACGGCGTCGCCCAGCGCTTCAACGAGGCGATCGCTTCGCGCGGGCGCCCGCTGCGCGAGGAGTGGGAGGAGACCTTCGCCGGCTATCGTGAGACCTATCCCGGCATGGCGGCCGAGCTGGACGCGATGCGCAAGGGCGCGCTGCCGCCGGGCTGGGAGACGGGCCTGCCGAGCTTCGACCCGGATCCCAAGGGCGTCGCCTCGCGCGATTCCGCCGGCAAAGTGCTGAATGCGCTCGCCGGCAACGTGCCCTGGCTGGTGGGCGGATCGGCCGACCTGTCGCCGTCCACCAAGACCGACCTAAAGAAATTCGGCTCGTTCCAGGCGGACAATCCTGGCGGGCGCACGATACACTTCGGCGTGCGCGAGCATGCGATGGGCGCGATCGCCAACGGAATGGCGCTGTCCTACATCAAGCCCTTTGCCGCCACGTTCCTCGTCTTCGCCGACTATATGCGAGCGCCGGTCCGGCTTGCGGCGATCATGGAGCTGCCCGTCACCTTTGTCTTTACGCACGATTCCATCGGGGTCGGCGAGGACGGCCCGACCCACCAGCCGATCGAGCATCTGGCGACACTGCGCGCGATGCCCGGGCTCGACACCATCCGCCCGGGCGATGCGAACGAGGCGGCCGAGGCGTGGAAACTTGCCGTCCGCCAGACCCGTCGGCCGAGCGCGCTGATCCTCTCGCGCCAAGCGCTGCCGACCCTCGACCGGAGCCGCTATGCCGCCGCCGCCGGGGTCGCGAGGGGCGCGTACATCCTTGCCGGCGCCGATGATCCGGAGCTCATCCTGATCGGCACCGGGAGCGAGCTGAGCCTTGTGGTCAGCGCCTATGAGAAGCTGGCAGCGGAGGGCGTACGGGCACGCGTCGTGTCGATGCCGAGCTGGTCCCGCTTCGAGGAGCAGGACGACGCCTACAAGGAGTCGGTCCTAACCCCCGGCATAGAGGCGCGCCTGGCGGTGGAGCAGGGCGGCGCGATCGGGTGGGACCGCTATGTCGGTGCTCGCGGTCGAACAATCACGATGTCGACGTTCGGGGCGTCTGCCCCGCTTGCCAAACTCCAGGAGAAGTTCGGCTTCACCGTCGACCATGTGGTCGAGGCAGCGCGCTCGATGATCTTGCAGGAGGCGTGACGATGGCGAGCCGGGTCAGGAAGCTGCACGATTTTGGCCAGGCGCCCTGGTTGGACTTTGTCGACCGCCGCTTCCTCAAGGAAGGTGGGCTGCAAAGGCTCGTCGAGGAAGACGGCGTCACCGGCGTGACCTCCAATCCATCCATCTTCGAGAAGGCGATCGCGCATGGCGATGCCTACGACGCGCAACTCCTGGCTCTTCTCCAGAGCCGGCCCGGCACGAGCATCACCCAAGCCTATGAGGCGCTCGCGGTTCAGGACATCCAAGACGCGGCCGACACGCTGCAGCCGGTCTATGACCGGCTGAACGGGAGGGACGGCTACGTCAGTCTCGAGGTCTCCCCCTATCTCGCTGAGAGCACTGAGGAGACGGTCGCGGAAGCACAGCGGCTGTGGCGACAGATCGACCGTCCCAACCTGATGATCAAAGTGCCCGGTATCCAGGCGGGTGTCCCTGCCATCCGCCAGCTGATCGAAGATGGCATTAACATCAACGTGACGCTGCTGTTCGGCCAGCAGAGCTATGCCGCGGTTGCGATGGCCTTCGTGGAGGGGTTGGAAGCACGGCTCGCCCAAGGCCAGCCGATCGACCGTATCGCAAGCGTGGCGAGCTTCTTCGTCAGTCGGATCGATGCCGCGATCGACAGGAAAATTGCCGAACGCCTGAAAAGCGCTGACGCGGAGGCCGAGGCGCTGAGGGGACTGCGCGGACAGGTCGCCATCGCCAACGCCAAGCTCGCCTATCAATGGTATCTCGGCTTCGTAGCTTCGGAACGCTGGCAGGCGCTCGCGGAGCGCGGGGCGATGCCGCAGAGGCTCCTCTGGGCCTCCACCGGCACCAAGGATCCGAGCTACCCCGACACCCTTTACGTAGACAACCTGATCGGGCCGGAAACCGTCAACACGTTGCCGCCCAAGACGATGGACGCCTTCCGTGATCATGGTACGCTCGCGCCGTCCCTGACCGCCGAAGTGGAAAGCGCGCGTCGGACTCTCCGCGAGGTAGACCGTCTCGGGCTCGACTTGCCGGCCGTCGCGGACGAGCTCGTGCGAGACGGCGTGAAGCAGTTCGCCGACGCAGCCGATGCGCTCCTTGGTGCCGTTGCTGCAAAGCGCTCCGCCATTGTCGGAGACGGGCTGAACAGCATGCATGAGGCACTGCCGCCGGAGCTCGACGAGGCGGTAGAGGCGCGGCTCGAGCGTATGCGTCAGGAAAGCTGGTCCAGACGGCTATGGGCAGGCGATGCCACGCTATGGACCGGCGGCGAGGAAGCCAAGTGGCTCGGGTGGCTTGCCGCAGGCAAGGGCGAGCAGATCGACCCCGAGGCATTGAAGGCTCTCGGCGCTCAGGCAGCCCAGTATCGGTCCGCGGTGCTCCTCGGCATGGGCGGGTCGAGCCTCGGCCCGGAGGTCTTGGCCGAGATCGTGGGGCCACGGAGCGGCAGCCCGATGATGCATGTGCTCGATTCCACCGATCCGAAGCAAATCGCCGCAGTGGCGGCGGCGATCGACCCCGAGCACACGCTGTTCATCGTTGCCTCCAAGTCGGGCTCGACGATGGAGCCGGAACTGCTGCGCGCCTATTTCTGGAATCTGGCGGGCCAGGACGGCAGTCGCTTCATCGCCATTACCGACCCGGGATCGCGCCTGGCAAAGATCGCGCACGATCATGGCTACGCGGGCGTCTTCCTGGGCGATCCAGCGATTGGCGGCCGCTATTCGGTTCTGAGCGTCTTCGGAATGGTGCCCGCAGCCGTGATGGGCATGGACGTGGCCGAGTTCCTCGCCAGGGTTGCGCCGATGGTGCAGAGCTGCGCGCCCGACGCGCCGCCCGCCTTCAATCCTGGCGTGCGGCTCGGTGCGATCCTGGGGGAAGCGGCGAACCGCGGGCGCGACAAGGTGACGGTGCTGACCTCGCCCGCGCTTCGGGCATTCGGAGCGTGGCTCGAACAGCTGTTGGCCGAGTCCACCGGAAAGCAGGGCAGGGGCATCGTTCCCGTCGACCTGGAACCGCCGGTACCGCCGGCGCACTATGGATCAGACCGCCTCTTCGTGCTGCTGTCGCTCACGGGCGACGATGACACCAGGCTCGACGCCCATGCCGATGCGCTCGTTACCTCAGGCCAACCGGTCGTGCGGATCGCGCTCTCGTCAAAGGAAATGATCGGGCAGGAGTTCTTTCGTTGGGAGATCGCTACCGCGGTCGCCGGCGCGGTGATCGGGATCGACCCTTTCGATCAGCCCGACGTCGAGGATGCCAAGATCAGGACGCGGGTGCTGATCGACGCCTACGAAGCCACCGGGAGCCTGGCGCCCGAGACACCATTTTTCGAGGATGGCAGGGTGGCTTTCTTCGGGCCCGCCGACCGAGGCCATTACGGCGACAACGCGGTCCAGATCCTGCGCACCCATTTAGCGCGTCCCGGCCCCGGCGATTATGTAGGGTTCCTTCTCTACGTCGAACGCAACCCGGCGAACGAGGCTCTCGTTGCATGCATGCGCGAACGGGTCGTGAAGGCGCGACACGTCGCCACCGTCGCGGGCTTCGGGCCGCGTTTCCTCCACTCGACTGGTCAGGCGTACAAGGGAGGGCCGCGCTCGGGAGTGTTTCTCGAGATCACCCGCACGCCCGATACCGACGTCCCGATCCCAGGACGCAAAGCCAGCTTCGGCACGGTCCAGCTCGCCCAAGCGCGAGGCGATCTCGACGTGCTCGCCAGCCGGGGCCAGCGCGTCCTGCGGGTCCACCTCCAAAGCGCCAGTCTGAGCGACCTTGAAGAATTGCTCGACGAAGCACTCCGGAATTGAGCGGGAGCCTGGAAATATGCGGATCGGAATGATCGGCCTCGGCCGCATGGGAGGCAACATCGCCCGTCGGCTTCAACGCTCCGGACATCAGCCAGTGGTCTTCGACCGCAATCCCGACGCGGTGGCGGAACTCGAGCTTGAAGGATTCGAGCCGGCTGGCTCGCTTGAGGAAATCAAGAAGAAGCTGGGCGCGGAGGCAGTCTTCTGGGTCATGCTGCCCGCGGGCGAGCCGACCGAGAATACGATCCAGATCCTCCGCACGATCGCCGAACCTGGCGACGTCGTCATCGATGGCGGCAACAGTTTCTACAAGGACGATATCCGCCGGGCGAAGCTGCTGGCCGACAAGGGCATCCACTATATCGATGTCGGCACCTCGGGAGGCGTGTGGGGCCTCGAGCGCGGCTATTGCATGATGATCGGCGGACCGAAGGAGGCCGTCGACCATCTCGATCCAATTTTCGACGCGCTCGCGCCGGGCATCGGTACCATTCCGCGGACGCCGAACCGGATGGAGCATGAGGGAGAGGATGCGCGCGCGGAGAAGGGCTATATCCACGCCGGACCTGCCGGCGCCGGTCACTTCGTCAAGATGGTGCACAACGGCATCGAATACGGCCTGATGCAGGCATATGCCGAAGGCTTCGACATCTTGAAGTCGAAGCAGTCCAGCAAGCTCCCCGAGGAAGAGCGCTACGTTCTCAATCTCACCGACATCGCCGAGGTGTGGCGGCGAGGGTCTGTCATATCCTCCTGGCTTCTGGACCTCACCGCCGCGGCGCTCGCCAAGGATCAGATGCTCTCGCAGTTCTCGGGGCGGGTTGCGGATTCGGGCGAGGGGCGCTGGACCGTCGAGGCGGCCATGGAAGAGGCGGTTCCCGCTGTGGTCCTTACGGCTGCGCTGTTCGCCCGATATCGGAGCCGGGTCGAGCACACATTCGCCGACCAGGTGCTTTCGGCGATGCGCTTCGGGTTCGGCGGGCATGTCGAGATACCGCAGTGAATGGAGTGACCGTGCCGGGGCGCCCGGCGACGATCGTCATCTTCGGCGCGACAGGAGACCTCACCCGCAGGCTGCTGGTTCCGGCGCTGGCCAACCTCTGCTTCGACGGACTCTTGAGCGAAGAGCTCAACGTCATCGGCATAGCCCTTCGGGATGGCGATGATGAAAGTCTGCGCGTGAGCCTCGATGAGTTCGCGCCGCAGACACAGTGCTGGCAACGATTGCGCCAGCGGACCAGCTACCTCCCCGGCGACTTCACGCTTGAGACTGTCTACGACAGGCTCAAGCAGCGGCTGGGCGAAGGCGACGCCGCATTCTATCTGGCCACGCCGCCGCAGTTCTTCGGGGTCATCGTGGACAGGCTCGCCGACGCCGGCCTCACCGAGGAACATGACGGCGGCTTTCGGCGGGTGGTGATCGAGAAGCCCTTCGGTCACGACCTCGAGTCCGCACGGGCTCTCAACCAGCGGATCTTGTCGCGGGTAAACGAGAGCCAAGTTTACCGGATCGATCATTTCCTGGGGAAGGAAACCGTCCAGAACATCCTGGTCGCCCGGTTCGGCAACGCCTGGCTGGAGGCGGTATGGAACCACCGGTATGTCGACCACATCCAGATTTCAGCCGCCGAAGCGATCGGCATCGGCACCCGCGGGGCGTTCTACGACACAACCGGTGCGCTCCGGGACATGGTTCCCAACCACCTGATGCAGCTTTTGTCGATGATCGCCATGGAGCCGCCAAACAGCTTCGACGCCGAGGTCATCCGCGACGAAAAGGCAAAGCTGCTTCGGGCCGTCCGTCGCATTACCCCGGATGAGGCGCGGAGCGACGCGGTGCGGGGCATGTACGCAGCCGGCCAGGTCAACGGCCAGATGATCCCCGCCTATCGCGAGACGCCGCACGTGGACCCGAACACCGCCACCGAAACTTATGTGGCGCTCAAGCTCATGGTCGACACCTGGCGCTGGACAGGCGTGCCCTTCTATCTGCGCACGGGAAAGGCGCTCGCCGCACGGGACACCGAAATCGTGGTGACCTTCAACCCGGTGCCCTATGCGACGTTTCGGGAGACTCCGGTCGCTCATCTCCCGGCCAATCAGCTCGTGTTCCAGATCCAGCCGCACGAAGGGATCGACCTTGGTTTCCTGGTCAAACGGCCGGGTCCGCAAGTGGAGGCGGTCCCCGTAGCGCTCGACTTTGCTTATGCAGAGAAGTTCGCCGTCGCGCACCGGACAGGGTACGAAACCCTCCTGTATGACATGATGATGGGCGATCAGACGCTATTCCAGCGTGCCGACCAGATCGAGGCGGGATGGGCCGTTGTGCAGCCGATCCTGGACGCCTGGGCTCGTGGCGAGGGAGTGCTGGAGGAATATACGCCAGGCACTTCCGGACCTCGCGCCGCCGACGCACTGATCGCCCGCGATGGCCGGCAATGGCACGCATTGGGTCGATAAATGGAACCGAACGAACTCCGGTCAGAAAGGGAGGCAGGACAAGGCCGGCACCTTTTTCCGCGAAGGTTCGGATCGCCCCAAGCCGCGCTGACGCTGGATCGGCTACCGCGCTGGACTCCACGCGACAGGCGGGCTCCGAGTGGCATTTCAGTAGTCGCCCTACCGCTCGTACAGATAATAGCGGTCTGTTGCCGTAAGATCGTGCGCGAGCTCATACACGATCGGCTCACCAGTCGGGATCTCGATCGTGGGGATCTCATCGTCGGGGATGCCAGACAGATGCTTCACCAGCGCGCGCAGCGAATTGCCGTGCGCCGAGATCACGACTCTTCTGCCGGCCTTGAGCTCCGGCGCGATCCTTGCCTCCCAATAGGGCAGCACGCGCCCTATCGTCTCCTTCAGGCTCTCGGCGTTCGGAATTGCGATGCCGGCGTAGCGGCGATCGCCGGTGACATCATAGGGTCCCCCTGGCTGCTGCGGCGGCGGCGGGATGTCAAACGATCGGCGCCAGATCTTCACTTGCTCCGCTCCGTGCCTGGCTGCGGTCGCTGCCTTGTCGAGGCCGGTGAGCCCGCCATAATGGCGCTCGTTCAGACGCCAGTCCTTTTCGACGGGCAACCACAACCGCCCCATCGCCTCGAGCGCCAGGTTGAGCGTCTTGATCGCACGCGTCTGGAGGCTCGTGAAGCAGAGGTCGAAGTCCAGCCCCTTTGCCGCCATCAGCTCGCCGGCCGCTTTCGCCTCAATCTCGCCCTGCCGCGTCAGGTCCACGTCCCACCAGCCCGTGAAGCGGTTCTCAAGGTTCCAGACCGACTGGCCGTGGCGGATCAGCACGAGCGTGGGCAAGGGGTTCTCCAACGGACATTGCGAGCTGAACGGACGTCTCTCCGCTCCGCGATCCGGCGTCCCGCAGGTTTCACACGCCGTGCCCGAGGCTTGCGATCATCGCGGCCAGCTCAGACCCTTCCGGGATTTCCTCGCGGCCCGCGGCCCGCACAATCAGACGGTTCACGAAATCGAGCTTGAGCATGATGCCGGGACTGAGACGAAAGGGATAGAGATCCGGTTGCCCCATTGCCCGGTTTACCGCGTTGAGCGCGAAAGATATTGGTATCCACCGTTCAACGAGCGTCGCCGTTGCGACACGATACGCATCGATGTCCGGGCGCGGTGCGCGATTGCCTTCCAGCCCCACACCGAACTCCGCCATCGCTCCGAGCGTGTCGACGATGTGCAGGTAATGAGCGAACGTCTCGGCAAAATCTTCCCAGGGATGCGCAGTTGCATACGCGCTGACATGCTCATCAGCCCAGCCGAGTGCCGGACGGCCGGCATAGTAGCGCTGGACCGCTGCAGCATAATCGATGCGCTCGTCACCGAACAGTGCGCGGAAGGGATCGTGCATGTCGGTGCCGGCGACGAGCCGGTACCAATAATAGTGGCCGATCTCGTGTCGAAAATGACCTAGAAGGGTGCGGTAGGGCTCGCCCATTTGCTGGCGTATGCGCTCCCGCGCCGCGTCGTCCGCTTCGATCACGTTTAGCGTGATGACACCGCCGGCATGGCCGGTGAGAAGTTGAGGGACATAGCCGTTTTCGGCGGCGGCATCGTACAAGAAATCGAAGGCGAGCCCGTCGCTGCGCTCGGCCTTGGTCTCGAGGGGCAGGCCGAGCTTGATCGCACCGCGGATCATGCGCCGCTTGGCCTCTTCGATCCGCCGCCAGCGTTGAAGGACACCGCGCACCGCGAGATCGGGGATCATGCGATTGTGCCGGCAGGCGCGGCACATTGATCCGGTCGGACCGAGCACTTCAGCGCCCTTCTCATCTGCCAGCCAGTTGCACGCGCCGTAACGAACATTGGCGCAAGGCTTTGCCGCGGCGGGTGATCCCTCTGCATCGCGCCACTCGCGCGACCTAGGATCGAGATGACGAAAGGCGTCTATGCGCCAGTCATAGCCAACGGCGTGTGCGCAGCTCGGGCAGGCGCTTTCCTCCAAGTGAAGCTGGTGGCGGCAGTTGGGGCAGGGGAATGCCAAGCGTTGGGTCCCTGTTACCTGCGCGACGGCAAGCCTTGTTCAGGTGTCCGCATGGGCAGCCTCGATCGGCTCCGACGTTGCGTTGCCGCAGCACACGGGATGAGGACCCGCAGGCATGCAGCAGGTAGGCACGCCGACCGGGATGAAAGCCATCTCCTCCCGTGGCCGAGGTCCCGACCCTCGCGGTGCGCCCCGGCTCTCGTAGGAGAGGCCGTACCGCCGGCAATAAGCCTCGGCGGCTTCACGCGAAGGGAAGCCGAGCTCCAGATGGGCGAGGGGGTCGCTTCCTCCCGTCCAGCCGGTGAGCGGATCGACGAACGGGCGCGACCGCGGGCGGAAACGGAGCCGCCATCGACCCTCACGGGCGCGGCCGCCGGACCGACCGGCGAGCGGATCGGGTTCGATGATGGCGAATGCGTCCGTCGGCAGCGCGCTTGCGTAGCGTCGCCACGCCGTATCAAACGGCGAAGACACCTCGGTCGCGACGTTATCGTTGGCAAACTCCGCAAGGCGCGGAGCCAGCACACGCGGCGTCGCAATGTACGGTGGAAGAGAATCAGCTCGTGTTGCCATTTGCGCCTCCGAAACGGGCAGCCCGACGTCTCATCAGCCTGCGTTGATCGGAATGCTGCGCCGGCTCTCAATCGCCTCCGCAGACTTGGGCAGGACGATCGTCAGCACGCCCTTGTTGAACGTCGCGCTTGCCCGGTCCTGCTCGACCCCACGCGGCAGCCCGATATGCCGCTCGAAGCGACCATAGCTCCGCTCCGAATAGCCGCGCTCCTTGTCCTCGGTTTCGGAGCGCTTCTCGCCGCGGATCGACAAGACATTGTCGTCGACGCTGATGTCGACGTCCTTCTCATCCATCCCGGGCAGCTCCGCGGTGACGCGGATCTCCTTGTCGGTCTCCGAAAGCTCAATCGTCGGCCACTCGAGGCTGCGCCCCCAGCCGCTCAAAGCCGGTACGCCGAAGCCCCGGAAGACGTCGTCGAACAGGCGGTTCACGTCGCGGTGCAGGGACACAAGCGGGTGCTGCTGGTCGGACCTGTCGTCGGTCCGTTCTGGAGCGCGGCTCTCCTGCCGGCCCCAGGGAATGAGATCACGAATTGCCATGATGATTATCCTCCTTTCCTGGCAGGCGTTGGACATGGTCCATCGGCCGCGCCGCCGAAGCGGCGCGCCGGCGGAGCCACATCTATCGCGCGATCAGGCCGCTGCGCTGTTCTCGCCTTTGGGCGCTTCGAGCCGATCGCTGTCGCCGGTCCCGCCGGCGATTTCGATCTTGCGCGGCTTCATGGCCTCGGGGACGACGCGCTTCAGCGCGATCGACAGAAGGCCATTCTCGAACCGGGCGTCGCCGGCCTCGATGAAATCAGCCAACTGGAAGCGCCGCTCGAACGAGCGGGCAGCGATGCCGCGGTGCAGATACTCGCCCTTCCCGTCATCCTCGGCGCGCTTGCCGGTGACGCTGAGCAGATTCTGCTGAGCGACGATCTCGATGTCCTCCGGGCGGAAGCCGGCCACCGCAAGCGTGATGCGGTAACTGTCCTCGCCTTCCTTGACGATATCGAAGGGCGGGTAGCCATCGTCGTCGCGGGCACCTGCCTCGAGCAGGTTGAACAGACGGTCGAAGCCGACCGTCGATCGCCGATACGGCGCAAAGTCGAAGTTGGTTCTCATCTCCAAATCCTCCTGTGAGCAATCTGGGCATGAGAAGCGTCGGAAACGGAGAGCCGACGCCCTCTATGTCCACCGGACCCGAACGGCGTCCGGCAATCGAAAAACTAGGAACGGCTCAAGAGGTTTCAAGTGGAATTTAGCGAAGTCAGCAAAGCACTTCGCAAGCATCTCCGCCCTTGAAACGGGTGCGGGCGAATACAACATTAAGCCTGCGGACCGGGCCCCTCTGTCGACGGCGTTACGCCATCGTCATGTCGGACCGCATCGAGTGCGCTCGGTGCAGGCTCGCGGGCTCCCAGGTGGAGCCGGCCGAGTGCCTCATTGACATTGGAGCAATGGAGTGAGGCATGAACAGAATTTTCGAACCGAATACCTATCGGCCTTTCCCGTCGGCCCGGGCCACAAGCACGGCCGTCTATGATGAAGGCCTACGCCGGCACATGCTCGGCGTCTATCGCAACATGGCGCTTGGCCTCGGCATTACGGCGCTGGTGGCATTCCTCGTCGCCAGCGTGCCGGCGCTGTACCAGCCAATCTTCGGCACGCCGCTTAAGTGGGTCGCGATCTTCGCGCCGCTGGCACTTGCCATGTTCTTCTCGTTCAGGGTCGAGCGCATGACGACAGGACAGGCGCGAACGGCGTTCTTCGCCTTTGCTGCGGTCATGGGCGTATCGATGGCCAGTATCTTCCTGGTGTTCACGGGCACCAGCATCGCGCTGGCCTTCTTCAGCGCCGCGGCCGTGTTCGCCGCCATGAGCCTGTGGGGCTATACGACCAACGTCGACCTGTCGCGCTGGTCCACCTTCCTGATGGTTGGCCTGATCGGCGTCGTGATCGCGAGCATCGTCAACCTGTTCGTCGGCTCCTCGACGCTGCAGCTCGTCTTCTCGATTGTCGGCGTGCTCGTGTTCACCGGCCTGACGGCCTGGGACACGCAGCGCCTGAAGAGCGAATATCTGGCTTATGCCGGGTCGGAGCGAGCCGAAAAGCTGGCCGTGATGGGCGCGCTTTCGCTTTACCTGAACCTGGTGAACCTCTTCCAGCTGCTGCTCAGCCTGTTCGGGCAGCGGGAGGAATAATCCGGCTCTGAAACGTTGGGCCGGAAGGCTCGGCAGCGCCGCCGTCGTGGACGGCAGGCGCTGTTCTGTTTGGTGAGTCCGGCGGTCTACGGCCGCTCCATCGGTCAGGCGATCGACCTTCAGCATGGCGGCTGGACGATCGGATTCTGATCGCTCAGCCGCAACGGCACCACCTCAGAAGTCTGTCCGATAATCTTTCTTATCGGACAGACTTGAGCTTGCCGGGCAGGGGTGGTGTCGGTTCTCCTGAAAGGGTGGACTCGCGGCTAGATTGCCGCTGAGCGACGACCTGCACCTGAAACAGTGGACATTGTTCCCGAAACAGCGGACGATCGCCCAGCTGGGACTAGCCGAGGCGTCGTGCCATGCGAACCGCGGACCTGAGGACGGCGAGCGACGCCGACTGGGCGGAGGCGCATCGCCGCGAGAAGATCATTCGCCCGCTCGCCTCGATGACGCGCGTGCCCGGCGATGTGGCCGCCCAGGCGATGGTCCAGCTAGAACTCGGCCGCGCTCGCTTCCACAAGCTCCTGCAACTCTACCGAGCCTCGCCCGCTGCGGCGTCACTGCTGCCGCGACCGCGAGGAAGGGAGAAGGGGGAGCAGCGGCTCTCGGCCGCGGCTGAGCATCTTATCGCTCGCGGCATCGCTGAGTTCTACCTCACACTCGAGAAGCCCAGCGTTCAGGCGCTCCGCCGCTGGCTGCGACACGAAGGAACGAAGATCGGGGTCAAGGTGCCCAGCACTAAGGCGATCCAGGCCCGGTTGGCTCGGCTCGCTCCTCAGATCGTTACGGCCCGCAGACAGGGTGCCAAGTCAGCGGCTGACAAGTGGGAGCCAACGCGAGGCGTGCTCGAGGCGGACTACGCGCTTGAGCTCGTGCAGTCGGACCACACGCTGGTCGACGTGATCGTTGTCGACGACCTGTACCGCAAGCCTATCGGCCGGCCTTGGCTCACGCTGATGATCGACGTGGCGAGCCGAACCGTGCCCGGCTTCCACCTCCACATGCTCGCGCCGTCCGCTGTTTCAGTCGGTATGTGCATGCGGCACGCCGTTCTCCCCAAGCGGGACTGGTTGGCTGAGCGGAGCATGAAGGCACCGTGGGACAGCCAGGGGCTCATGGATCGGCTGCACCTCGACAACGCGCGCGAGCACCGCTCAGACGCGCTGAAGCGCGGCTGCCGAGCTCACTCGATTGCGGTCGAATATCGGCCGGTGCGTCGGCCGCACTTTGGCGGTCACATCGAGCGGCTGATTGGCACGATGATGGGGGCCGTCCACCTCCTACCCGGAACTACATTCTCTAACGTCGCCGAGCGTGGCGACTACGATGCGGAAGGTGAGGCGTGCATGACGCTGAGCGAGCTGGAAGTCTGGCTCGCCGCGCAGATCATCGGCCCATATCATGCGGAGCGGCACCGTGGGATCGGCATTCCGCCCGCCCTTGCTTGGGCCGAGGGGGTGGAACGACGCCCGGAGCTGGTCCGCCTTCCGGCCGACGATGCCGCGTTTCTGTTCGACTTTCTACCCTGCGAGCTGCGCGCCGTAACACCACACGGCATCGAGCTGTTCCGCACTCATTATTGGGATGATGCGCTATCCTGCTGGTACACGCGGCCGGGGCAGACGATGCCGGTGCGGTGGGATCCCCGCGACCTTTCGCGCGTCTGGCTCGAGCTACCACATGGCGAGCACCTCGAGGTGCCCTATCGCGATCTGCGGCGTCCCGCGATCACCCGCTGGGAGCAGAGGGAGGCGGTTCGCACTTTGCGGGAGCGCGGCCAGCAGGCTGTCGACGAGACGCTGATCTTCCAGGCTGTCGAGACCCAGCGATTGATCGTCGCGGAAGCGGCGCACAAGACCAAGGCCGCGCGGCTCGCGCTTCAGCGGACCAAAGCGGCACTGCGCGACGCCCGTCGGGCAAGGGGTGGCAGCAAGCGCCGGCTTGAGCAGGTAACCCCTGCCGTAGGCGCATCTGCGGTAGAGGAGAGGACGGACGGCGATCAGAAGGTGCTTCCGTATCTTGTCGAGGAGATGCCCCGATGAGCGACCTCTTCCATCTCGCCGATAGTTATCGCGCGCGCGCGCGTTGGCCCGACGCCGACCGGATCGCCTGGATCCGCAAGGATCGGTGGCTCGGCTTCCCGAAGGCGGAAGCGGTGCGCAAGACGCTGGACGCGATGCTGCGCTATCCGCCGCGCACGCGCATGCCGTGCCTGCTGATCTACGGCCAAACCGGCATGGGCAAGTCGCGCATCGTGGAGCGCTTTGAGGCAGAGAACCCGCGCGGGTTCAACGAGGCGACCGGTGTGGCGACGATACCGGTTGTCGCCGTCCAGCTGCCACCGCAGCCGACCGACGGCGAGTTCTACGGCGAGGTCCTCGAGAAGCTCCGCGCCGGCTTCGCTGCGCGGGGGGACACGCAGCGCGCGCGCCTCCTGACTCGCCGGCTGATGGGGCAGGTGGGTGCTCGCATGCTGATTCTGGATGAGATCAACCATATGCTGGCCTGCACGCCGCGCCAGCAGCGCATCTTCCTCAACACGCTCCGCTATCTCGCGAACGACCTGCAGATCCCACTCGTCTGCACCGGCAACCACGAGGCGCAGGCGGCGCTGCTCACAGACGCGGCGCTCGCCGAGCGGTTCGACGCGGTCGAACTGGTTCGGTGGCAGAACGACGAAGCGTTCCGCCTGTTGATGGTCACGCTAGCTGCGATCTTGCCGCTTCGGAGATCTTCACAGCTGGAAGAGGAGCGTTGCCGCACGTCGGTACTCGATCTCTCCGACGGCAATACCGGGCGCATCTTCCGCCTCGTCGAGACGTTGGCTATTCGTGCGATCGAGAACGGCAGCGAATGCATCGAGGCCAGCGACCTCGATGCCGACGACCTCTTGATGCCTTCGGTCAGCATGAAGGTGATTGCCCAGCGCCGAGCGCGAACGCGGGCCAGGGGAAGAGTGTGAGCCGTGTCGGGCGCGCTGCCGATCGCGGCACGGCCTCATCCTGACGAGCTCATCTCCTCCTGGCTGGCGCGCATCGCCGCTTGTTATGAGGTGTCCATCACTGATTTGCGGCAGGAGCTATCCCCGGGCAGTTCGGGCACCAAGGTCAGAGCGGACGTAGAATGGAAAGGGTCGGAGGCGAAATCCGCGGCGCAACGGCTCCGCGTCGATCAGGAGGCGATCATGCGCCTCGCCCTGAAGCGCCGCTGGCCGTGGCTGGTGGCCGCCTGGTTGCCACGAACCGACGGAAAAGGGCGAGCGCGAGGCGAGCTCGATCTCGCCTGGTGCCATGTCTGCCTTGCCGAAGGCCACGCCACAGGTGGCGCCTACCTCGATGCCGAAGCGGCGCTCCCGCTCGTCTTCTGTCGCCGGCACGGCACTTGGCGGCAGGACTTCTGCCGCCGCTGTCAGCCCCACCATGAGCCCCGCTTCAGCTGGCGGAGCCGGATCGAGTTCACCTGCACCGACTGCGGCGTACCTCTCAGAACAAACCATTGGAGCGGCCCGAAACCCGCGTCAGAATGTCCGTCGGAGGATGTGCCCCGCGCTTTGAACCTCCTGTTCGCATTCGATGGCGAGTTGCGGAAGGCGCTGCTCGGCAGATCTGCGTCGCTGACCGGGGTAGGGCAGGTCTCGGCTCGGCAATTCCTCGCCGTGTTGCACGGGCTCACGCGAGCCTTGCTGGCGCCCGACATCAATCGCACCAGCCGCATAAATCTGTTCAACAGCCCGTTGCTGTCAAACATGCCCGATCACGACCCGCAAACCTGGGAAGAGCAGCCCTTTCACGAACTCTCGCCTGCGTATCGTGCTCACGTCTCATGCGCTGTCATCGCACTGCTGTCGGACGAGCCGGTCAGCCGCCTGATGTCGGGCGTGAGGCCCGCTTACGAATGGCATTCGCTCGAATGGCTGCTCGCCAGCACGCCCAAATGGGTACAAGCGATGTTGATCCAGAACTGCAAAGATTGGCCGGCACCGCTGCGCGTTCGGGTTGGCCTGCACCATAGTCGAACTGGGCTGGACGTTGCCGACATTTTGGCGCAGTTTCATGTGTGGCTCGCGGAGCAAGAGCAACGCCAGCGGGTGTCGCTGATCGGATGATGGCCGCCAGAGCGGTCTAAGTGCTTCGACCGTAAAGCAAATCCGTCAGTCCGATAACATTGATTATGTAAAATCTGGTCGTGGTTTACGCTGTTAATTGGCCTCGCTTGGCTTCGAGCTGGGTCGAGTGAGCCAGCGCGGCGAGAGCTTCATCACTTCGCAAGCATCGGAAATAGTCAATTCTTTTAGGCAGTTCAGTTGTGAGACCTACGGCGCAATCGCGATGCTGGACAGGTCCATCGCAGTATTGATCGGCACCCCGGCTTCCTTTCGCTCTGAATAGCGATCGACCAGTTGCACAGTATGCGCGCGCAGCAGCACCGTGAACCGCACCAGCTCCTCCATCACATCGACGATCCGGTCATAGTAGCTCGATGGCTTCATCCGTCCGTCGTCATCGAACTCATTGAACGCCTTGTCGACGCTCGACTGGTTCGGGATCGTCACCATCCGCATCCAGCGACCCAGCACGCG
>CAYMIU010000044.1:29519-35801 GCA_964390515.1 uncultured Stakelama sp. | reverse complement strand
CCTCGGGAAGCGACAGGTCGAGCGGGGCCGGCAGCGGCTGCACCGTTGCCCCATCGGGCGTCTGCACGGGCGGAGCGGGCGCCACGGGCTCGCCAAACCCGGGCGGCAGCAGTGATTCGGGTGCCTGGGCGTTCTGCGCGACCGCCGCGGCAGCCAAGGAGGCAGCGGCGGCGAGCGCCGCCAGCGCCTTAGCTCGCGAGATTGCCAAGCTCGACCGCCTTTTCGACACGCGTCGTCGGCCGCTCGGTCGCGCTGCCCGCGAGGAAGAACAACCCGCCGACCACCACGACCAACAGCACCACCAGCGAGACGATCAACCGCGACATGTTTCTACCCTGTACGACGCGAGTACACCCGCAGCCCAGTTCCCCACGCACGAACCTTGTGCCCGGGGCGCCGACGCGCTGTATAGCCCGCCAGCCGATGATGCAAAGCCCCGCCCCTGCCGAACCTGTCAACAACGCCCGCCGCCCACGCGGCCCGATCGTGCTCGTCGGCCTGATGGGCGCCGGCAAGTCGACGGTCGGCCGACGCCTGGCGCACCGGCTCGGCCTGCCGTTCGTCGACGCCGATAACGAGATCGAGGATGCCGCCGGCATGTCGATCCCGGAAATCTTCGCCCAGTTCGGGGAGGATTATTTCCGGGACGGCGAGCGGCGCGTGATCCAGCGGCTGATCGACGGCCGGCCCAAGGTGATCGCTACCGGCGGCGGCGCCTTCATCAACGATGCGACGCGCGCGCTGATCCTGTCCGAGGCCCTCGCGATCTGGCTCGATGCCGATATCGACGTGCTGGTCGAACGCGTGCGCAAGCGGGATACGCGCCCGCTGCTGCGCGGCAAGGATCCCGCGAAGGTGCTGCGCGAACTCGCCGAGGTGCGCAATCCGCTCTACGCCCAGGCCCATATCCGCGTGCCCAGCAACAATGTCCCGCACGAGGCGACGGTACGTGCCATCCTCGATGCGATCGGTTACGGGGCGGCATGACGACGGTTCGGGTGGCGCTCGGCGCGCGCAGCTATGATGTAGTGATCGAGACGGGGCTGCTGGCCCGCGCAGGCGAGCATATCGCCCACCTCGCGCGCGGCCGGCGCGTGCCGATCGTCGCCGACGAAAATGTCGCGCCGCATCTCGAAACGCTGCGCGGCTCGCTCGATGCGGCCGGCATCGCCAGCGAGCCGATCGTGCTTCCGGCGGGCGAGAAGTCGAAGAGCTGGGCAACGCTGGAAACGCTCACGGATCGCCTGCTCGATCTCGGCGTGGAACGCGGCGATCACGTCATTGCGCTCGGTGGCGGCGTGATCGGCGATCTCGTCGGCTTCGCCACCGCGATCCTGAAGCGCGGCTGCGGCTTCGTGCAGATCCCCACCACCTTGCTCGCTCAGGTCGATTCGTCCGTCGGCGGCAAGACGGGGATCAACGCCCGCGCCGGCAAGAACCTGATCGGCGCCTTCCATCAGCCCAAGGTGGTGCTGATCGATCCCGACGTCCTCGATACGCTCCCGCCGCGCGAGCTTCGCGCCGGCTATGCCGAAGTCGTGAAATACGGCCTGATCGACGACGTGAATTTCTTCGCCTGGTGCGAGGCGAATGGCGCGAAGCTCCTCGCCGGCGACAGCGACGCGCGCGAATATGCCATCGCCCATTCTGTGGCCGCCAAGGCGCGCATCGTGGGCGAGGATGAATTCGAGACGCTCGGCCGACGCGCGCTGCTCAATCTCGGCCACACCTTCGGCCACGCGCTGGAGGCGGAAGCCGGCTTCTCCGATCGCCTGCTCCATGGCGAAGCAGTGGCGGCCGGCTGCGCGCTCGCCTTCGGTTATTCGGCTGCGCAGGGGCTTTGCTCGGCCGAGGACGCGATCCGCGTGTCGGCGCATTGGCAGGACGCCGGCCTTCCCGATGGCCTCGCCGCCGCCGGCATCAATGCCCCGGCAGAACGCCTTGTCGATCACATGCGGCACGACAAGAAGGCGAGCGGAGGGCGCATCCCCTTCCTCCTCGCCCATGGCATCGGCCAGACCTATCTCGACAAGAACGTCTCGCTCGACGACGTGCGCGATTATCTGGCAATCGCGCGCTGATGCCGAACGGCGTCGCCAAGCGCGATTTGCCGACGAAGATTTGCCCCGCCTGCAACCGCCCCTTCACGTGGCGCAAGAAATGGGCCCGCGACTGGGACAGCGTCGTCTATTGCTCGGACGCCTGCCGCAAGAAGCGCTGACGCACTGATCGGGCTAGGATCGCATCCCGGCCCACGCCAGCCACAGCCACCCCGCGATCAGCAAGGTGCCGCCGATCGGCGTGATCGCCCCCAGCCAGCGCGGCGCGCCCATCGCCATCAGGTACAGCGTGCCCGCGAACAGCGCGCCGCCGGCGATGAACAACCAGCCCGGCCCGCGCACCTCCAGCCGAAGCGCGACCAGCGCCGCCACCGCATGGATCAGCTGATACTGCCCGCCGGTGCGCAGCCATTCCGCCGCCTGCCCGCTCGCCCCATGCGCGCCGAACGCGCCTGCGCCCACCGCCAGGGCGCCCGACAATCCCGCCAACACCATCAGCCAGTTCATTTGCCGTTCCCCCAGGGCTGTTGCTCCGCCACCAGCGCCCGTGCCGCGCGCAGGTCGCCCGCCTCGATCTGGATGCGCAGCCGCTCCTTGTCGCGCGCACGATACATGTCCTCGGCCCGGTCGATGTCACCGCGCTCGATGCCCAGCCCCTCCATCGCGGCCCGGGCCATCTTCACTGCCGATTCCATCACCTCGCGCACCACCAGCTTCGCCGGGCCGTTCTTCAGCTTGATCAGCGCGCGGCGGTCGAAGGCACGCACATAGATCGCCGCGTTCGGGAATGCCTCGTGCACCGCCTCCACCACCTCGGGCGTCACTTGTTCGCCGTCGATGCAGAACAGGATCAGCTCCGCCTCCGCCGCGCCAGCCTGCCGCAACAGGTCCAGCCGCGTGCCGTCGCCGTAATAGACCTTTGCGCCGAACTCTCCGGCGATGTCGATCATCTCGATGTCGGTGTCGATCAGCGTGACGGGGATGTCCTGCGCCAGCAGCATCTGGCCCACCGTCTGCCCGAACCGGCCATAGCCCACGATCAGCGCATTCGCGCCGTCCGCCTTTGGCCCGTCCCTCTCTTGCTTCACGATCGGCTCCTCGCGGAACCGGCGCGTGGCGGACATCAGGAACGGCGTCGTCGCCATGGAAAGGGTGATGATCGCGCCAAACAGCGAGGCAGCTTCCGGCGCGATGAGGTACGCATGGGTCGCCTGCGCGAACAGTACGAAGCCGAATTCGCCGCCCTGGCTCAGCAGCAATCCCAGCGCCAGCGCGGATCGCCACGTCATCTTGAAGGCAAGGCCAAGGCCGAAGATCACCAGTGTTTTGGTCGCGATCAGCGCGATCGCCATGGAGAGCACGAAGAACGGCCGTTCGGCGATCGCGCTCAAGTCCAGCATCATGCCGATCGTCAGGAAGAACAGGCCAAGCAGGATGGAGCGGAACGGATCGACATCCGCCTCCAGCTCGTGCCGGTACGGGCTGTCCGCCAGCATCACGCCGGCGACGAACGCGCCCAGCGCCGTGGACAGGCCAAGCGCTTCCATCAGCGCGGCGCTCGCGATCACGGTGAACAATGCGGCGAACACGAACATCTCGCGCTCGCCCATGTTGCCGATCCAGCGAAACAGCGGGCGCAGCAGGAAACGCCCGGCCGCGATCAGGCCGGCGACCGCCCCGATCGTGTAGAGGATCAGCAGCCATCCCGGCGGCCCGCCGGCATCGGCCGGGTTGCGGCTCAGCGCGGCAATGATCGTGATCAGCGGGATGATCGACAGATCCTGGAACAAGAGGATCGAGAAGGCCCGCTCGCCGAACGGGGTGCGCAACCGGCCCGACGATTGCAGCATCGGCAGCACCTGCGCGGTCGACGACAGCGCCAGCGGCAGGCCAAGGGCAAGCGCGGCCGGAATCGAGAATTTGACGAATACCGCTACGATCGCGGCAATCACCAGGCCGCACAGCGTCACCTGCAGCAGCCCCAAGCCGAAGATGTCTTCCTTCAGCTTCCACAGTCGCGTCGGATTCAGCTCGAGCCCGACGACGAACAGCAGCAGCGTGATGCCAAGCTCGGCAATGCCAAGCTTCGATTCGGCATCCCCCACCAGCCCCAGGATCTGCGGGCCGACGACGGCGCCGGCGACGAGGTATCCCAGCGTCGCACCAAGGCCCAGTCTTCGGAACAGCAGGACGAAGCCAAGCCCCGCCCCCAACAGGATGAACCCGTCGCGGAGCAGGGATCCTGCTGCGTCTTCCATCAGGCCTCTTTCGCCTCCGTCGCAGCCCCTTGATCCGCCGCCTGCGCCGCCGCTTCCGCCGCCGCTTCGAATGCGAGGCGGATCGAGGCGTGCCGGGCGTGATAATCCAGCGCCGGCGTCAGCACGTCCAGCCCCGGCCAGTCTGGCACCTCGCCGTCCCGCGCCAGCCACGCCGTCAGCGCATCGCGGGCCGCAGCAAGCTCGTCGGGGGAACGGCCGAGGATGTTGGCCGCCAGCAGCGACGAGCTCGCCTGGCCAAGCGCGCAGGCGCGCACCAGCATCCCCGCTTCGCTGACGCGGCCATCGGCCCCGATGTTCACGTCCACCGTCACCCGGCTGCCGCAGATCGGTGATCGTTTCTCGCTCGTCCCCTGCGGCTCGGCTAGCCGCTCGTCGATCGGATTGTCAGTGGCGAGCTTCAGGATCGCATCATTGTACAGCGTGCCGCTCATGACGGGCTACTCGCATTGGCGGGGGACGATGCCGGGGTGCGCGGGCCGAACACCGGCTGGCCGCGGCGGCGGCGGTCGACGAAATCGGCCATGGCGGCACTCGTCGCGCTCAGCAGCGGGTAGGTGCGCGCCTCGCGCGTCCAGGCCGGCCGCTGCCGCGGGCCGCCGCTGATCGTGTCGAGCACCAGGAAGACGAGCAGGAAGGCAAGGCTCGCCAGGATCAGCCCCTTCAGCGCACCGAAACCGAAGCCGAGCGCGCGGTCGACCGGCCCGAGCACCGATTTCTTCACCCGCTCGCCCAGCGCGCGGGCCACCATCCGTCCCAGGAAATAGGTGACGCCCGCCAGCAGCACGAACGCCAGCGCCGCGCCGCCCGATGGCGTGCCGACCGGCCCGGCCAGGAACTGCGCCGTCGGCAAGTGGAAGATCTTCACCGCGAAGATCACCGCCACCCAGGCGAACAGCGCCAGAACCTCGGTAACGAACCCCCGTTTCAGCCCCAGCAGCGCGCTCCCCCCAACTAGGGTCAGCACTGCAATGTCGAGTCCGTTGAGGTTCATTGTCGCCATCTAGTGCGGCGCAGCGAAATCGTCACCCTTCCCGCCGCAAGCTTTGTCGCGCGCGCCCCGCCGTCACTCGGCGAGCAGCGCCTTGGCCTTGTCCCCGGTCCAGTCGAGCGCACCGGCGACGCGCCACAGTTCGCGCCCTTCGGCATCGAACATGATCGTCGTCGGCAGATTCACCCGGTAATGCAGGCTCAGCCCCATGTCGGGATCGGTATAGGGCTTCAGCCGCGCCAGTTTCCGCTCGGTGAAGAACGGCGCCACCTTCTCGGGCTGCATGTCCTGGCTCACCGCCAGCACCTGGATGCGCGGGTCCGCCGCCGCCGCGTCCAGGCTCGGCATCTCCTTGATGCACGGCGCGCACCACGTCGCCCACAGGTTCAGCAGCACCGGCTTGCCGCGGAAGTCGGCCAGGGTCACCTTCTTCCCCGCCGGATCCACGAACGACACCGCCGGCGCCGGCTCGCCCTTGTGCGACCGGTCGACCTCGCCCGACTTCACCGCCGGGGTGCCCGTGCCGGGCGCGACCTCGTCCGGTGACACTTCGTCGGGCGTCACCGCGACGTTCGCTTGCTCCGGCGCCGGCGTTTGCCTATCGCAAGCCGCTGCCGCGAGCGCGGCCATGAGGAGAAAGACGGTTCCCGAGCGCGATGACATGAGCGGTTCCAACCAGATGTGGGGCGGTCGTTTCGCCGAAGGGCCCGCCGCGGTGATGCGTGAGATAAATGCCTCCATCCCCTTCGACAAGCGGATGTGGCGGCAGGATATCCGCGGCAGCCAGGCGCATGTCGCAATGCTCGCGAAGCAGGGCATCGTGTCGGGCGAGGACGCCGACGCGATCAGCGCCGGCCTGGGCAAGGTCGCCGCTCATTACGAGGCGAACGGCGTCGCCGAGGATCTCGCGCTCGAAGACATCCACATGCAGACGGAGGCGCGGCTCGCCGAGGCG